>NZ_JBXWNV010000006.1:0-303431 GCF_059610545.1 Ruegeria sp. CDSC068 | reverse complement strand
CGTCTCCACCGTCTCTCCGATGCGTCCGGCCGTCTCTCCGACCCGTCAGCGCCGCCTCAGCAGCGCCGGTGAAGGGGGTTCTAAGTATAACCGCATAAGTCCGCAAGCAGAAAATGACCTCCTGGGCGAATTTTTTCCATTTTTCTACTTATTTGTTTTTTATCAATATCTTAAGTTGTATCATACACCTCTTCGAACGGCGATCTCATCAGTTGAAATACAAGTCGGACCTACACCTGCCTGCGCCTCCAGTAATCGTACCCCTATATATAGACAGGGCGCCCCATCACACCACAAGACTCAATCGAGTCGGAAGCGATTCAATGAGTCGGAACCGGCCTAAAAAACGGTGCTAGTACTCAATTCAGGTATGGAATCCGCGCGTGTCTACCTACGCCGGGCTTGCGCATTGGCCCGGGATGATGTGTGGTCGCCTCTGTAAGATGCCCGGGTTAGCCGTGAAATGACCACCGATACAGCCGACATGTTTCCACGCATAAATACCGTAGGCTATGACGGCCTTCTTGTTTCCTTTGCCGATGCCATGGCCGAACCCTCGAACCGGGCGGCGCTGGCCTTTAGGGGCGCAATCGACGCGGCATCCTGGGACGGTGTTGTCGAAACCTCTGCATCCCTTGCATCGGCCTATCTGAGGTTCGATCCCGACAAACTGCCTCGCACTGAAATCCAGCGTAAAGTGCGACACCTACTTGCACAGCAAAATTGGTTTGAGGCACCACTGCCTGCCGGTCGCAGATTGTGGCGGGTCCCCACAGTCTATGGCGGCAAGCTTGCTCCGCAACTGGACGAGGCAGCGGCGGCGGCGGGGTTGGATTCCATGGAAGCCGTTCGGCGGCTGAGCGACACAAAGGTACGCGTATTAACCATCGGCTTTGCACCAGGGCAGCCGTATCTTGGTCCGCTTAGTCCTGAGTTCAATATTCCACGTCTGAAGGAACTGACTCCTATGGTCCCAGAGGGGGCCTTGGTAATGGCAATTTCCCAATTCGTACTGTTCTCGGGCCCCACTCCGACCGGTTGGCGGCACGTGGGCCAAACCGCATTTCGCTGCTTTCGCCCTGACGCACCGCAGAGCTTTGCGTTGAAGCCAGGGGATGAAATGCAGTTCCTGTCCGTTTCGCGCGACGAACTGGAAACCATCCGCGCCAACAACTCGGACGGCTCAGGCGGTGCCACCTGCGAGGAGATCGTGGGATGAGTCTGATTGTTCATCGCATTGGCCCGGCCTGCACCATACAAGACCACGGTCGTGTAGGGTATCTGGATCAGGGGCTGTCCCGATCCGGCGCCGCCGACCAACTGGCCCTGCACGAGGGCGCAGCGTTGCTGCGTCAAAGCCCGGGACTTGCCGCTTTGGAAATGGCTGGAATGGGTGGCGAATTCGAGGCAACGCAATCTCTCGGCATCGCTCTGACAGGTGCTCCGATGCAGGCCAGCATTGATGGCGCACCTGTGGTCTGGAATGCGTCGCACCAGATGGAAGCCGGGCAGCGGCTGGTGATTGGTGCTGCGACGCGCGGGACCTATGGCTACCTGCATGTCAGCGGTGGGATCGCGTCCGAAGCTTTTCTGGGATCACGCTCAGCGCATTTGACCGCCAAGATCGGAAGTACCATTCAGACCGGAGATACATTGCCAGTCGCCGACGGATCAGGCGTGACGGGCATGAAACTCTACCCGGATGATCGCTTCTCGGGTGGCGTTCTACGCGTGATCGCCAGCTTTCAGACCCTCCTGTTTGATCAGGGAACGTTGGACCGCTTTGTGCAAACCGAGTTTCGGCGTGGCAGTCGGGCCAACCGAATGGGGATGCAGTTGGATAGCGAGGGCGAAGGTTTCGCGGCCCAGGGTCAGCTGAACATTCTGTCCGAGGTCATTACCCCCGGTGACATACAGATGACCGGAACAGGCAGCCCCTTTATCCTGTTGCCTGAATGTCAGACCACCGGAGGTTATCCCCGTATCGCGACGGTTCTGCCCTGTGACCTTCCGCGCGCGGCACAAACCCCGGCGGGCGGGCAGATCAAGTTCGAATTCGTGTCACTGGACGAGGCCACAGCCCTGCAAACCGCCCACAAAGCCGAACTTGCCCGGCTACCTATGCGGGTCGAACCGCTGGTCCGCGATCCGCATGACATCCCGGACCTCTTGTCCTACCAATTGATCGGCGGAATGATCTCTGCCACCGACTAAGGAGTATCACCCATGCCAAGCGTCGATCTGAATGCCGATATGGGCGAAAGCTATGGCCCATGGAATATGGGCGATGATGAAAGTCTTCTGAAAATCATCACATCCGCCAATATCGCCTGCGGTTTTCACGCCGGTGACCCGGATGTGATGGCCAAGACGATGACCTTGGCCGCCGAAAGCGGCGTTGGGATCGGCGCGCATCCCGGCTTCCCCGATCTCCAAGGATTTGGCCGCCGCAACATGAAAGTGCCCCATGCCAGCCTGCGCAATTTGGTTCGGTATCAACTGGGGGCGGCAATCGGAATGGCCAAGGCCGTTGGCACCGAAGTGCGGCACCTGAAACTGCACGGGGCGCTGGCCAACATGTGCTCGGTCGATATCGACATGGCCCGAGCCTGTTATCAGGGCGCGCTGGATGTCGATCCGGACATCATCATCATGGTTTTGGCCGTTACCAAACAAGAAGAAGCCGTGCGCAAACTGGGGTGCAAGTGGGTCGGCGAGATCTTTGCGGACCGGGCCTATAACGACGACGGAACTCTTGTCGACCGCGGCCTGCCCGGCGCGGTTATTCATGACCCCGAAATTGCCGGACCGCGCATCCTGAACATGGTGCGCGAAGGTGCCATCATCACCGAAAGCGGCCAGCGGCTTGAGACATCCATCGACACGATCTGCCTGCATGGCGACGGTCCAACCGCGGTACAAATCGCCCGTTCGGTTCGCACATCCCTGATCGACGGCGGGGTCGATGTGACTAAATTCATGCGGTAGAAAGAAGGGCGTAATCCTGACGATCTATCCTCTGACTGTTGCCTGTATGGAATACAGACCCTAGCATGCCCGACAAGTGCATGTTCTGAATACCACAATTCCAAGCAACGCGATGCCAAACCGGTATAGGCAAGGAGGTTGGCCAATGTCTTTTGATCTGATGAATTACGAACCGCGCGGCGACAAAAAGAACTCTGAGTTCTTTCACCAATACCTACCGATGATCTACGAACGCCGCCAAAGCTCGGGCGTGGCGGATCAGGTCGGGGCGATGCAGGCGATCGTCATTCAGGTTGAACCGGACGCGATGTTCGACACGCTGATCGAGCTTTATGTCATGACACCTTACCGACATACGGCCAGCTATCTGGGTCAGACGCACAAATTTGCGGTCATGCACTCACACACCGATTATCCCGCGATTATCGTCATGGCGCCACTAAGCCCGACCTTCGAAGACTATATCCCGCGCATCAACCGTATGTACCCGCTGGCCCGCAACACCCCCCAGACCCGCTATGTCGGAGAGATTTATGGCGCCACGGACCTCAAGACCCTGACCAAAACACTTGAAGATCAGAACATCAGGTTTGAGTACAAGGGAGACACCGAAAACCCGTTCTACACTTCGGACGGGTTCAGATTTACGTCGCCGTCCGATTTCACCTGTAACAGGGTTGGATACTCATCCCTGGATTTCAACGACACCGACAGCCTTGGTCTGGGTGACCGGATATTGCTGAGCAATGACGAACAGGCGCGGCTGGATCAGGCGGCGGCATTCGGGGTCGACAGCAAAATCGCGCCTTTGATGCTGGGGGTCGACCACCTTGCAACACGCATTCTAGCCGGCGAGCGTGAGGACGCCATCCTCGAGTTTCTGACCATGGTGCCCTATTACTTTTGGGGCGCGTACAACATCTTTGAGATGAATTCCTCGACCAACGTGAACCGGAACGCGAATGTCGACGATGACAAGAAATCCCCCGCCAAGGTCTTCACCGCAAACAACACGCCCTCCTTCGTCAATTCCTTTGAACAGCTGCCGATGCCAACCGAGGATTTCGTTCGGAACTTTGGCCGTCGCCTGCACCACATGGCAATCGAGATCCAGGACGGCGACCACGGCGCGGGTGAAAAGAACGTCGATTTTGTGGTCAACACACTCAAGGATGAAGGGGTGCCGTTCCTGGCCCATGTGGTGGGCGAGTGTAAGGATGATCCGAACCTCAAACAGATCTTCTCAAAGCATTCGAAGTACACGCTGTTGATCACCGAGTATATCGAACGTTGCCACCACTATGACGGGTTCTTTACCAAGGATAACGTTGCCGCCCTGACCGCTGCGGCGGGTCAGGATGAACAATACGAACACGGCCACGTCTTCGACTGACAAAAAAAGGCTGCGAGTTTCCTCGCAGCCCAGATCCATTCAGGAGAGTATGTCGGGCCTTATGACGGCCCGATCATGAAACAAGTCACATTCCGGGCCTGCAACCGGCGGCAGGCCAGATCGGCCTGTTCGCGGGTCATGCCCTGAAATGTCGCGTCGAAGCCGCGCGAGCTTTGGTTCACCTTCCGCAGCGTGCCTTCCAGAGTGGTCATTTCCGACAGGGCCGTTTTCAGCAAAATCTTTTCCGCCTCATATCGGGTGGTATAGCGGCCAACGTTCACGCCCCATAGCCGTCCGCCCGATGTTGACAGTCGGGTAACGATCTCTTGCTCGGGTTCGGGCTGCACTGCCGGATCGGTCGAGGCCAGAACCAGGTCAGCCGGGCGCGCAGCGGGACGGGGTGCGTCACCATCACCAGAGGGCTGAATGTCGGCGGCCGCGATTGCTGCGGCGATACCATCCTTGATGCGCGTGCCATTTTTGGCAGCCGTCTCAGCCACGGCGCCAGCAACCTGAACTGCAGCACCCGGTCCGGGGCGCAGAACGGGGCGCAGACTGGATTTTGGCGCGATAGTCAGGGCCGCGACGGTTGCGCCCAATCCCGCGTTCCCGGCATAGGTGGGGCGGGCAGGCTTGCGGATCGGGGCACGCGAAGGGGCGCGGCGGAATCCCATATCCAGCAACTCAGCCACTTTTGCATTTCGCGATGCGCCGGATTTGCCGCCAAAGACAGTCGCGATGATGCGTTCGTCTTTGCGCTTG
This sequence comes from Ruegeria sp. CDSC068, assembly GCF_059610545.1. NCBI lineage: Bacteria > Pseudomonadati > Pseudomonadota > Alphaproteobacteria > Rhodobacterales > Roseobacteraceae > Ruegeria > Ruegeria sp. CDSC068. The sequence goes on along the minus strand of NZ_JBXWNV010000006.1, from coordinate 298,288 downwards.
GCCGATGCAACTAGGTTAAAGCCAGCGGCCCGCGTGTATCCGGTCTTGATACCGTCCGCACCTTTATAGGCCGCCAATAGGCGACGGTTCGTGTTCGGAACCGTCTTGATCCCGGCATGCGTGGATTGGCGCGAGAACAGGTTGTAATACTGCGGATAGTCATAAAGCAGATGGCGACCCAACGTGGTCATATCCCGCGCGGTCGACAAGTGACCCGATTCCGTCAGCCCATGTGCGTTCTTGAACGTTGTGCGGCTCATACCCATCGCCTTCGCCGTGCGCGTCATGCGACGGGCGAATGCGGCTTCGGATCCACTGATCGCGATGCCAATCGCCGTGGCCGCATCATTGGCGGACTTCACGGCAGCCGCCCTGATCAGATATCGGAACGCAATGGTTTGCCCGGTACGAAGGCCCAGTTTCGAGGGGGGTTCAGAAGAGGCCTTTTTTGTAATCCGAACGGGCGTGTCCAAGGTGATCTCACCATTCCGCACCGCTTCGAATGCAATGTAGAGTGTCATCATCTTGGTCAGAGAAGCCGGATGCAGTCGGGTGTCAGCATTGCGCGAATGCAGAACCTCGCCTGTCCGGGCGTCGATGACCATCGCCGCATATGGTGCCGCAAATCCCTGCAACGGCGCGAAGGAGAGCAGCCACAAGAATGCTATAAGAAATAAGCCCATCCGGGCCGGAACTGTCCGCCGAACCTGCACGATCTTTGCCTCTGTCTACCTCAGGCCGCCGGGTTTTCCCGGTCAGCGTTAATTATTTTTTATTGCCTACAAGGCTAACACAGAGACCCAATGAAATAAACCGAAAGCGTGCAAATTCGCTGTTTTGTTAAGCGTCCAAACCGGCACTACATGTAGACGCGCGCAGCCCGCAACCTACCACATCCACGCAAATTGAACCCCTTAACGTAATTCCCACTTCGTTTTTTGAAAACTGAGACCAATTGGCAACATCAACTTAGGCGCTGAACCAGATCAGCAAGTTCGCCCAAATCCCGCATCTCGCGATAGCGCGGATTGCCCGCAGGGGTTTCGGCCTTTTCGATCTCCCAAACCAACCCATGGGGCACATAGACGCCCCAACATCCGGCCTGAATTGGGGCGACGACATCGGACCGCATCGAATTGCCTACCATCATTGCAGATTCGGGTCCGTCACCATGCCGCGCAAAAATATCGCGGTAGGTTTGCGCTGACTTTTCGGACACGATTTCGACCTCGTCAAACAATTCTCCAAGACCGGATTGCGCCAGCTTTCTTTCTTGATCGATCAGGTCGCCCTTGGTGATTAGAATCACCCGATGCGTATCAGTCACCGCTTCGATGGCCTCTCGCGCGTGGGGCAAAAGCTCGATCGGGTGGGCTAGCATGTCCTGCCCCGCTTCGACCAACTGGCGGATAACCGTAGCTGGAACACGGTCGTCGGTCACTTCGATTGCGGTTTCGATCATCGACAGGGTGAAGCCTTTGATTCCGTAGCCGTAGTGCCGGATATTGCGTTTTTCCGCAGCAAGCAGCCGATCCAACAGGTGATCGCGATCAGCGTGATCAGCCAGCAATTCCGTGAAATGGGTCTGCGTCAGTTTAAAAAACCGCTCGTTGTGCCAAAGCGTGTCGTCGGCGTCGAACCCAATTGTGGTCAGCGCTTTTTCCATTTCGATTACGTCCTGCTGGCTCTTTTCTCTGGCCCCATGCACGTTATATAACCGATCAGACAAACCGAAGCCTGAATCGGACAAAGGCGCAATGACTGAACACAAATGGATGATGTCTGACCAACCGGACAACGACGATGATCCGTCGCTGTTGGTGCAGACGCGGCCTAAAACCAAGCGCCCGCCGTTGTACAAAGTACTGCTGCTGAACGACGACTACACGCCGATGGAATTCGTGGTGCATGTGCTGGAGCGTTTCTTTGGCATGACCCATGCCGAGGCGTTCGAAATCATGTTGATCGTTCACAAGAAAGGCGTCGCCGTGGTTGGCGTGTTCAGCCATGAGATCGCCGAAACCAAAGTGGGCCAGGTCATGGACTTTGCCCGCAGGCACCAGCACCCCCTGCAATGCACAATGGAACGGGAAGAGTAAGGCCACCTTAGCCTTCTCTCTCATATTTGCCGATGTCCCCTCGTCTTGATCTTGCCCTGCAAAGCGGCCTTGAGCTGTCGCAACCACTCAGCGTGCTTGGACCGACATCCGACAGCGATCTGTCGGCCCTGCCGCGTGAAACGCAGGTTGTGCAGCCATTCAAACCGTTTCACGACCACTTTGCCGGACAGGGCTTTGCCGCCGTCCCGGAAGCCCACGACCCTTGTCAGGATGCCATCGTGATCATGCCCCGCGCCAAGGCGTTGGCGCGCAGCATGGTGCATCAGGCCTGTCAGCGGGCCAGCGGACTGATTGTCATAGACGGTGCCAAAACCGACGGCGTCGATAGCCTGCTGAAAGACATCCGCAAACGCGTTGACGTCGAAGGGCCCATCGCCAAGGCGCATGGCAAGATTTTCTGGTTCCAATCCGCACCCGAGGCTTTTGCCGACTGGGCCGCCCCGAACAATCAGACAGTCGATGGCTTTCGGACCGCGCCCGGTGTGTTCTCGGCTGATGGGATTGACCCTGCCTCGGCCCTGCTGCTGGGCGCATTACCCGAAAAGCTGGGTGCAAGGATCGCTGATTTGGGCGCTGGCTGGGGGTATCTCGCAGCCGGTGTGCTAAAGGCCGCCAATCCGCGCGCGTTACATCTTGTCGAGGCTGACCAAATCGCCCTTACCTGCGCACGCGTCAATTTGGCCAAGACCTGCGCGCAGTTCCACTGGGCCGACGCCGTCACGTGGAACGCGCCGGAACCGTTGGACACGGTGATCATGAACCCACCGTTCCACACATCGCGCGCCGCCGACCCTGAGCTGGGTCAGGGCTTTATCAAATCCGCAGCTCGAAACCTGACCCGGAGCGGCAATCTGTGGATGGTCGCAAATCGCCACCTGCCCTACGAGGTCACGCTGGCCGAGAATTTCGTACAGGTTCAAGAGGTGTCCGGCGACAATCGGTTCAAGGTGTTTCACGCCTCTCGCCCTCGACGGTGATCCCGGTTAACCTCTGCCGCAAATCAGGAGACAACGCATGTCCTTTTCCATAGCCGGCAAGACCGCCATTGTCACAGGCAGCGCCAATGGTGTCGGACTGGCCATCGGGCGCCACTTTGCGGATGCCGGGGCCAATGTCATGTTCGCCGACATGGACGAAAAACGGCTGTCCGACGAGCTTGGCGAACAGGCCGATGACAGCAACATCCGGTTTTTTGCTGGCGACCTGCGGGAAAAGCTGACCATCGCGAACCTGCTGTCTGCCACGCTTGATGCGTTTGATCAGGTGGACATCCTGATCAATGGCGCGCGCCAGGTGATCCCGTCCGATCCACTGGACGCGGACGACGATTCCGTACGCATGCTGCTCAATCAGAACCTGATGCCCTCGCTGCGCCTAAGCCAGGCGGTCGCCAAACGCATGATAAAACAAGCAGGTGACACTGACGAAGGCCCCGCCGGGTCGATCATCAACCTGTCTTCAATCGCGGCGCGACGCACCCACCCTGATCTGATGGCATATTCCGTATCCACCGCCGCGTTGGATCAAATGACACGTTCATTGGCCGTTGCCCTTGCCCCGAAACGGATCCGCGTTAATTCCATCGCGCTGGGATCGGTCATGAGCGCCTCGCTGCAGTCCACGCTCAAGGAAAATCGGGATTTTCGCAACGATATCGAGAGACATACGCCCTTGGCCCGGATCGCAGCCCCGAACGAACTGACCGAAACGGCACAGTTCCTGGCCTCGGATGCAGCCGGCTTCATCACCGGACAAATTCTGACAATTGATGGCGGCCGCACCTTGCTGGACCCCGTCGCAGCCCCGGCTCATTAATCCCTATGTTCGATACCGAAAAATCAACCGCCGCCGCGTGGTTCCGCCAATTGCGCGATGAGATTGTCGCCGCGTTTGAGGCACTTGAAGACACCCACAACTCTGGCCCTTTTGCAGACGCAGCACCTGGCCGGTTCGAGGTCAAGGAAACCAAACGCCAATCCGAGGACGGCAGCGATGCGGGCGGCGGGTTGATGTCCGTGATGCGTGGCGGGCGAGTCTTTGAAAAGGTCGGCGTCAATGTCTCGACCGTATACGGCACTTTGGGTGCGCGAGCGCAACAGGCCATGGCGGCGCGTAAGGGGATTCCGGGGATGGCCGAAGATCCGCGTTTCTGGGCGTCGGGAATTTCTCTGGTCGCGCATATGCAAAACCCGCATGTACCGGCCGTTCATATGAACACCCGCATGTTCTGGACCCCGCACGCATGGTGGTTCGGCGGCGGTTCGGACCTGAATCCCTGCATCGAATATGATGAGGACACAGCGCATTTTCATGCCACCCAAAAGGCGCATCTGGATCCACATGGTCCCGGCCATTACCCTCGCCTGAAAGACTGGGCTGATGAGTATTTCTATATCCCTCACCGCAAGCGCGCCCGAGGCGTAGGCGGGATATTCATGGATGACTATTGCACCGGAGACTGGGCCGCAGATTTCGCGCTGACCCAGGATATCGGTCGCGCGTTCCTGCCTGCTTTCCTGCCATTGGTGGAAAAGCGCCGAGTCCAGGGTTTTGACGAAGCGGCCAAAGACACGCAACTGGTGCATCGGGGCCTTTATGCCGAATACAACCTCGTCTACGACCGGGGAACAAAATTCGGGCTGGAAACCGGCCATGACCCGGATGCGGTGTTGATGAGCCTTCCTCCAATGGCAAAATGGGCCTGATAGATTAGCGGAACCCAAAATCCAGGAAGTTGTCAAAGCAATAGCCCTGCGCGGACCCCGCCGACATGTTCTCACCCACACGTTTTACGGTAATCGAATATCCCGGCGTGGTATCGACACCATCGGGTGGGGTGAGTGAAAACTGCACCGTGCGCACGCCTTTTTCGTAGGCCCGAACTATATAGATACGCTGGGTTGCTTTTGTTCTCAGGCTGCGAATAGCAAAGTCGCCTATCCCGCACCAATACGCGACCGGGGCCGAAGACCCACTGACGGCGACCTCGTAAACACCGTTGTTCATAGGAGTGACTGTGGTTTTAAAACCCGGGTAAGCGCCGATTCCGATCCCAATTCCCTGTGCAAATAAAGGCGACACCGCAAATGTTGCCAGGGCCGCTATCTTCAAAACTCGCATAATGGCAATTCCTGTTTCGAAACACTTATTCAAGATCATACCGGACACGTGGTCCGAGTAAAGCGGCACCATTTTCGGGAATTCGGCCGACAGGACCCCGACACAGCACATACAGGCAAATCAGTATCATTTTTGATTATAAGCAATTAGGATCAAGGCATATATTGGCTGGGGTTTGTTTTGAGCAAAGCGTTTCCAAATGACTGGTTTGATATCCCGTCCGAAAAATACGCGGATTTCGGCGCCATGTTCTATCTTGCATCGCTGACCAATACACACAGGCCGCGCACCCTCGGGCAGGTGCTCTATGCTTTTGAAACGCCTTTTCGGCTGAACCAGTACCACATTTTCCGGCAGAACGGTTTCCCACGCGGGTTTGTGACCTTCGCCGGCCTCAGCCCCGAAGCCGAGCGTCGGTACGCCATTCAGGAAAAACCGCTGAAAGATACGGACTTTGCCAGCGGCACGTCCTTCTGGATCGTCGACCTTGTGGCCCCGTTTGGACAGACCAACCAGATCGTCGAAATACTGAAAAAAGAAATCCCCCACCCTCGGGTTCGAACCAATCGGATGGACAGCGACCTGACCCGAAATCGCATCGTGGAGTGGACCCGCGACGACGCGGGGGACGTACACATGAAGCTTTACCGGAAGAAAGAGTTCCGCGAGGTCCTGAAAATGGAGGGGTCTTGAAATGGTATCGATAGTAGGGACAACAACTGGCTTTGTAACCGGAGATCCCCCTAATCAGGCCAGTGGCGATCTTGGCTTGACCGGCTTTCCTCGGACGCAATCCTGGTCGATCTCTGATCAGCCATCACTGGGCGTGGCCTCCATTAACCCAAATACCGGCGAATGGACCTACACGGTCAATCAAAGCGATTTTGACGATATCCCGTTCGGGACTACGGTCACTGATACCTTCACGGTACAGGTCACCGGATTGGACTTTTTATTCCAACCATATGACCTGACCCAAGAGATCACCATCACCCTTGAAGGCGTGTGCTTTACTGCAGGCACCTTGATCCTGGCTGAAAAAGGCAATCAAAAGATAGAAACCCTGAGCGTTGGCGACAATGTGATGACCGTAGATCGCGGGCTGCAACCGATCCGGTGGGTGGAAAGCAGCGCCTTATCGCCGGACCGATTACGTGACAATCCGGCCATGCGCCCGGTTCGGATCAAAGCTGGCAGCCTTGGCGCAGGACGGCCCGAACGCGATCTGCTGGTATCACAGCAACACCGCATTCTGGTCAGCGGACCAAAGGTCGAGCTTTTGTTCGGCGCGCCCGACGCGCTGGTTGCGGCCAAGCACCTTTGTTCCTGGCCAGGTATCGCGATTGACACCTCGGATGACCCGGTCGAGTATTTTCACATCCTGCTGGATAACCACGAAATACTGACAGCCGAGGGCGCACTGGCTGAAAGCCTCTATCTCGGCGAAGAATCCCTGTACACTCTGTCCTCGGACGCATTGCAGGAGCTCGCCGCCATTTTCCCGGACACAGCTATGCCGAATGGGCTGGGATTCGGCCGGGCAGCCCGCCTAATCCTGCGAGAATTCGAAGCCCGCGCGCTTGCTTAGACCCCGCGCAGGTGCCCGCCCACGTCCTGCGGTGCCAGCGCGACCGTTTTGATAACTGCAAAACAGGGTTTGCCCGGTTCCAATCCCAACGCTTCGACGGAACGGCGAGTAACCCGGGCCAAAACAGAACCCGCAGGTGTTCTTACGGACACAATCGCCCCCGGCCCTTCGCCTGCGCGGATCGTGTCGACTGTTCCTTCCAAAACATTTAAGGCCGAAAGTCCTTCGGGCCGTTTGCTGGACAGAATAACCTCTTGCGCGGGAATGCGGATTCGCAGTTCTTCTGCAATTTGCAGGGGTATCCGGGGCAGAAACAAAGACGACCCGCCTGCGTCCAACTCGGTCAGCCCGTCCGAATGATGTTTGACGACCCGAACCTGCAACACTGCACCGACAGCCCGCACACCAGCCGGTGCGACTGACGGATCGGCCAATACTTCGGAGGCAGGGCCATGCCGCAGGACCTTGCCCTCTTGCAACGCGACAACCGACGTCGCCAAACGCGCAACTTCTGCGGCCGAGTGTGTGACGTACAAAATCGGCACCGAAACCTCGTCCCGCAGCCGTTCAAAATACGGCAATATCTCAGCCTTTCGCGCGTCGTCCAATGCGGCCAGAGGCTCATCCGCAAGGATCAACCGTGGACTGGCCAGAAGAGCGCGGCCAATGGCAACGCGCTGCTTTTCCCCGCCGGACAACCCTGAAGGCCGCCGGTTCAACAGGTGCCCGATCCCCAGCATTTCGATCACTTTGTCTGGGTCTTCGCGGCGGACGCCCTTGGGCGCGAACCATTTTCCGTAGAACAGGTTCTGGCGCACAGTGAGATGTGGGAAAAGACGACCTTCCTGAAAGATATAACCCAGCCGTCTTTTGTGCGGCGGCAACCAGAGGCCTTGCGCGGTGTCAAACAGCTCCCACCCGTCTACAGCAACCCGACCGGCCATGGGTTTCACCAAACCGGCGACGGCATTTACGATAGTTGTCTTTCCAGACCCGGACCGCCCAAACAGAACCGTCACACCGGGTGGGGCATCAAAACTCAGATCCAGCTTGAGGTCAGGCAAATCGTGCTGCAAACGAACGGACAGGCTCATGATCCGGCCACCCGCGCTGCAACGCGTCGCCCAATGAACTCGGACAACAACAGCGCGCTCATAGCAACCACGATCGAAATGACCACTAAACGGGTGGCCGCGGCTTCGCCGCCCGGAACTTGCAGGAAGGCATAGACCGCTGACGGCAGGGTTTGCGTCTGACCCGGGATATTCGACACAAAGGTAATCGTTGCCCCGAATTCTCCCATCGCTTTGGCAAAGGCCAGTATCGCCCCGGCGATGACGCCGGGCAGGATCATCGGAAGGGTCACCGTAGCAAACACAAACAGGCGTGATGCACCCAGTGTGGCCCCGGCCTGTTCAAGTTTGGGGTCCACAGCTTCGATCGACAGGCGTATGGCCCGCACCATCAGCGGAAATGCCATTATACCCGCGGCAAGGGCGGCGCCAGTCCAACGAAACGCCACGACAATTCCGATCTCTGCCAGCAACTTGCCCAGCGGCCCCTGAATTCCAAAAGTCAAAAGAAGCAGATAGCCGGTCACCACCGGCGGCAGGATCAACGGCAGATGCACCAGCCCATTCAAAACCTGCCGACCCGGAAACCGCCAACGTGCCAGCGCGTAGGCAACGAATATGCCCAACGGCAATGTCACCAGTGTTGCCCAAAACGACACACGTAGCGACAACTTCAGCGCCTCAAGCTCTGCAGGTCCCAACCACCCCATACCGCTATCCGTTCGGCAGGGTGAAACCCTGCTTTTCAAACACAGCCCGCGCCGCCTGAGATTGCAGGTGGTTCAGAAACACCCGCGCGGATTCAGCACCGGCAGCCGTCAGAGCCGCCGGGTAGATGATGGGCGGATGCAGGTCGGGCGAAAACTCTGCGATGACACGAACCCGCCCCTCGACCTGCGCATCGGATCGGTAGACGATCCCCATCGGGGCCGCACCAGTGGCAACTAGTGCAAGGGCTGCCCGCACGTTATCCGTCTGTGCGATCTGGCCCTGAATGCCCTGCCACAACCCCAAGCTTTCCAACGCCGCCTTTCCGTAGATCCCAGCCGGCACGGCATCAACCAGCGCCATGGCCAGATATCCACCGTCCAGTGCGGAGGCCAAAGCGACCCCGGGCCGCATTTCGCCCATGTCAGCCCCTTCGCCCCCAGCGACCAGAACCAGGCCATTGCCCAGCAAATCTACACGAGTTGTGGGGTCAATTAGGCCCTGATCTTGCAGCACATTCATCCAATCCACGTTGGCGGAAATGAACAGGTCTGCCGGGGCACCCAACTGAATCTGGCGCGCCAGAACGGACGAGGCCGCGTAAGATACAGTTATGCCCTGCCCAGTTTCCTGCTCAAATTCAGATGCCACCTCATCAAGCGCAGTCTTGAGGCTGGCCGCAGCAAACACCAAAGTCCCCTCGGCCCCCGCGCGAAGCGGGGCCAGCGTCAAAGCGCCCAGAACCAGGGCCGCTATCAGAACTCGGCGCGCGTGGGACAGGATCGGTTTTCTCCCGCCTGGAAAGTTGCAGTTCCTTTGGGGATATCTGAGGCGGCAGGTGACACGCAAGCGCCTTTGCAATCACCCACGACGTAGAACGCAAAACGGCAGGCCCCTCACAATCGAAACGACCCCGCAACACGAGGCACGGCGAATTTCCCGCCCGATTGAATTGTCAGTGGCCAACAAATCAGATTCTGGGAAAGAAATTCTGCCAGACCCTCTTGCACCCGGGCGCAGGCTTAGCTAAATGCACCGTCACGGGTGATTAGCTCAGTTGGTAGAGCGCTTCGTTTACACCGAAGATGTCGGGAGTTCGAGTCTCTCATCACCCACCAATTCATCTCCGCAATGTATCAAGGGCTTATGCAACTATCGCCTATTGTTGTGCCGCCCGTGGAACTGTGTCCGCTGCGCATCATCTCTGCATTCTGGTAGGTAGTTTGCTCTGTGTTTCTCTATTAGCTCGAGTTTATTGCCCCCCAGCTTTAGACAACATAGCCTTCGCATAATCACGTTTTGCTGTTGCACGGTCCTCAAAGCGAGCATGCACAACGCAAAAGAAAAGGGTACCGTCATCTCGGCCGTTGCGAGGCGTAAACCAATCAAAGGGGTCGGTGGGCTCTATCGATGTAATCTGATTGGTTGGTGTAGCAACAGGTGCGACATTGGCTTCACTATTTGTGATATCATCGAGCAGCGTTGGACGGGCCGTGCCTGTATCCGGTGTGAGAATACCCATGATCTGCTCGCGACCAGCCGGAACGAAACGCCCGCTCTGCTCGACTGGATACCGGATCGGCTGTCCAGCAAAAACATCTCGCTGAACTTCACTGTTCTCAACAACAATGGTTCCGTTAACGAGCACGTACGGAATACCTTCTGACGGAAGACCTTGCTGACCGAGAGTATAGTTCGCCTTTTCGGTCACAGTCTCCGGATCAAAAATCGTGATGTCCGCGACCATGCCTTCTTGCATTCGCCCACGCACCTGCATCGCTCGCAAACCTGTGTCACCCAATCGCTTCGCATGGATGTAACTTAGCTGAGTGAGTGTGAGCATAAGCGGCACATTCGCTTCGCGCGCCAGTCTCAAGACAAGCGCGTGGCTGCCTGCTGACCGAGGATGCCCAGCATAGTCTTCATAAGGGGCATCCCAACTCATCAAGTTGCCCTCGATGTCTAGCCCGGCCATACCGTCGCCCGAGATGCCATAGCCTGCGATGGTGATCCAATCATTCAGCCATTGCTCCCTTGGCGGGCTAAAAACAATTGCCGTGCGTCCCGGTTCATTCTCAGCGAAGCTCAAAAACTCGTCTTTTGTCACGAAGCGATCGAGCTGGGGGTCAAAGATGGTGTCTTCGTATTTGTACCCCATCGAACCTTCCCAATTTTCGGGGGCGATGATCGACGCGCCGTAGTTTCCCGATCCGGCGGTCCAAGGATAGTAGCTGGACCAAACGTTATAGCCTTGGTCGCGCGCCATCTGGAGTTTTTCCTGGTTCTCCCACCAGCCATAGTCATTGTCATGGTGTATGTGGAGCGGTGCGCTAAGCACCATCGCATTTACTAAGATTTCATTTACACCCGTCTGTGTTTCTGTCGGTGTAGAAGCACTGGGATGAAATCGGTGATGGACGGAAGTCAGTCTACCGTAACGTGCCGCAGCCCGCTGCGCTTCGAACATCTCATAGGTGGTAATACCTTCGCGGGCGTAGCCGATGGTCGATCCCACACCGAGGGCCCCAAGACGTAGTCCCTCATCCAGCTGGGTAGTGATTTCGTTCATCTGCTCGCGGTTGCTTGGAACAGAAGACCACCCCTCGACGCCATCTTCCACGGATTGTGCCCGCAGTGCGAAGAAGTTCCGGAAGTCTATATCCCCACCTTCAAGCACGAGGCCGTCATGAACCCGCATCCGTGCGAATTCTTGCCCAACGACCGTGCCATAGTTTGCCTGTGTTGCGCCTTCGCGCGCACTATACCATTCGTCGATGTTCGCTGCCCCAACCTCAAAATCCATTTGAGTCGTAACGCCATCACGAAGGTTTACCTTGATACCCCAAGGGTCCAGCCCATGCTGCTCGAGATCGATAAACCCGGGGGTAACAACGTGCCCTGTTGCGTCGATGGACGCGCTACCATTAATTTCTTCGTCAGTAATTGCAGTGATCCAGCCGTTGCTTATTCCCACGTTAGCGATCTGATCGAACCCGGTTTCCGGGTCCATTACCCGACCGTTGAGAATGACAACGTCGTAAGTCTGCGCGAAACACAAAGTCGAACACACAGACAACGTGCATGCCAGAAACAAGGTACGCATGGATAGATCCTCTCTCTTATCGACAAAACTGAGTGTTTTGTTGTTTTTGGCGTCTGCTTTCGACTCACATTAGAAAACGATCCGGGTTCTTAGGCCGAACAGCGTAATGCTGTCCTGAGTGGGGTCCTGCAGCGGGTCAGAAATGAACTGCAGTGACGGCGTGATCTGCAGTCCGGGCGAGATTGAAAAACGGTAGAATGCTTCGAGCGTGAACTGGTCACCATCTATGCCTCTTGCCTCGGCCCAGTTCAGGCCCAGACCGGCCAGGTCAGTATTGCGACCGTAATATCCCAGACCTGCAGAGATGGACCGATCGTAGAGCGCCGCTGTTCCTTTTGAGGCGCCTGCCCGAAAGAATGGCATCCATTTATTGCCAACAAACCATGCCGCTGAAAATGCAGCCCCATAGTCTTCAGGGCGGCTGCCATCGTCGGCTGCATCCGCATGCCAAAGGGTCAGGTGGATATTGTCGAAATAGATGCGGTCAAACCCGGAGGTGTAGCCGAGTTCGAGTGACTTGAAGAGATTGCCATCGCTAAACACATCAAAGTTTGGATCAGACGGGTCGGCGTTTGCGTCTGAGACGCTCGCAACAGCGTAGAAGTTTTCGCTCAACTTTATCCCACCGGCAATGCCAAGACCTTGGTTGGGCGTGTTAATTGTCGGATTGGTATTAAAAGACAGGTTTTGGAAACCACTGTAAGGGCTGACCAACCCATAGATATCCACAAAGTCTGTTACATCAATCTGCCCGACTTGCAGCGTCCACGCGCCGTTCTCGGCCCTTTGGGTCCAGAACAGGTTGGTCAGCAGTAAACCATTATCGTTGAAGGCCGTCCCTGTGATCGAAAGGGCTCCACCATCTAGCCCAAGGAATTGCGGGGCAACATTGGTATAACTGTGCCGATCTTCGATCTTGAATGTCAGAGACCCCCGTTCAGTCGCCTGCCAACTGCCATAGAACCGCGCAATTCCGCTGGCAGCTTCGCCCTCGCCCAGATCCGCGTTCGTGGTTTGGCCCAACGCCAAATAGTCCACGTTGAACCGAAACCCACCCTCAGCCAGTCGGTCTTTCCACTGAAACCAACCCGGAGCGATATTGCGTGGAAAATCGGAACGATATTGCGGATCGGTTAGCCCATCTCCGGGCTTTAGATCAGCTTCAACCGAAGATGGCCCGGATAGTCCCTGAGCCGACGCTGCGCCAGCAAAGACAATATTCAGTGCGACAACGAGAAATCTTATCATTCAGACGCCTTTGCCCCGCCGGTCTTGCGATGGCCCGCCGCTCGGATGCGATCAGCAGCACGTTGCTTCCATTCCAGCCCGTCTGCCTCGGTTTCCAGAGTTTCGACACGTTCCGTCTCTAGCTGGAAAGTCGCATTCATAGGCACGAGGCCGTCCACAACCATCATATTCTGAACAGAAGGATCGATAGTCAGCGTGCCCGTCAGCCGAACGGGTTCGTGGTAATAGCTGGGCGCCCAGTCGCCATTCAGCCGCACACGTATCATCTGGTTGGGCGGAGGTGGCGGCATGTGACTGCACATCCCTCGTTCTGGCACCAAATATGCCACAGACTGACCGTCCGGATCACCCGGAGCAGGAATGGCAAAGCCCGCGAGTGTGATTGTTTGACCGTCGAACCTCGGATTTCCGTTCGTTCCAGCCTTTCTTCGCCGCTCTTTCACAATCTCTCTTTGATCGAGCAGCCAATCGACATCAACGCCAACTCCCGCCAAGGCATCCTCGGTTTCGGTCAGAAGCTCCTGCCATTTCAGTCTTTCTTCCGCGCTGCCAGTGTCCTGCTGCAGTCTGCCACGCATCCGCACAACGAAAAGGACGTCGTCGAACTGTTCGGGGCTGAGGTCCCGATAGGGATCTTCATAGACCTGCACAGATGGGTCTGGAAGATCGACCCAGTCCAGCGCTGTTCCTGGCGTTGCCATGGCGGAATGACCGTAACAGACCAAACCCGCGAGCAAGATGGAGCGAAACCAAAAGAACATGAATACTCTCCGGTCGAGTTTTGGGGTCAATTCAGTGTATTTTTGTATATCACACCGTCCTTCATGATCAGCCGGATCGTATCAGGGCTTTCAGGCCTCGGGTCGGCGCCAAACCACTGATCACCAGTTCCCACTACTGAGAAGTCTTCTAGTGGGTTACCGTCGATCAGCAGGATGTCCGCATAGGCCCCTTCCTCGATCACACCCAGTTTTCCAGCGGTATACGGGTTCATAAAATCCCCTGACAGAGCGACAACTTCACCGCCTGTCGATGTCAGTGTCACCATGGACGTATAGGGGCCGAAAAAATCATTGTTTAAGTGTTTTTCGTAGGCAATCTGGATATTGCACGCCTCGACCGAACCAACACAGTCTGTCTGGAAACCCCGCTTCACCGGGCATTCTTTCATATTGTCGATATAGCCAGCAAATGTGGCCGACGCAGACTTTGCCTTGGCAAGGCTCGCCGGCACGTTCGCCACCGCCGGAATATCAAGAAGGCCGGGATCAAATGCCGTAAGGTTTGTTGTAATGTACGCACCCTTCTCGTTCATGACTTCGGCAATTTCGCAGTCAAAAGAAAAACCGTGTTCGATTGACATCACACCCGCGTCGAGCGCACTCAGGATTGCTTCCTTGCGATAGGAATGCGCCATGACATAGCTGCCATATTCATTCGCGACCTGGACGGCGGCTCTGATTTCTTCGGGCGACCCGGCCAGCAATTGCCAAGGGTCGAATGCCGACACGACACCCCCGGATTGCATGAATTTCAATTGCGTCGCGCCCATACGAAAGTTGTTACGTGCGAATTTATAGACGTCATCAACACCACTGACCTCCTGAGCCATGTTCAGCCGACCCATGTTTGTCTCCGAACCAGGTGGTGCCGTGAAATTCGCGAAGTCAGCGTGACCACCGCGTGTTCCAATAAATGCCCCAGATGGATAATAACGAGGACCCTCGATTTGCCCCGAGTCTATCGCCCTACGTAGTCCGCCATTAGCGCCACCAGCATCCCGGACAGTGGTGAAACCCTGCATCAAATACATCTCGGCCATCCGGGCACCGTGTATGGCAAAATCCTCCCAGGTCGTGTTGGCCTCCATCGCAGGCAAGGTCGGTCCCATCAGCATGAGATGCGCGTGCAGTTCAATAAACCCGGGGGTCAGTGTCCGCCCCTCTCCGTCAATGACTGTAGCATTGGGGGCATCGATCGCATCGGTTGATACGGACTTAATCAGGTTGCCCTCGACCAATACGCTGGCATTCTCGATGCGCTGTTCTTTCACGCCATCGAAGATGTGCACGTTGGTAAACAACGTTTGGGGTTCTTCTTGATCCTGAGCCTGCGCGGACGCTGAAAAAGAAAGACCTGCAGCGACAATTACCGTCGAGCAAAGCGACATTCGTAGACCGGACATAAGTACTCCCTTCATATTCATGTTTTGCCAACAGTAGTCCGGAAAACTTTGCCTCGGTTGCCACTTTTGAATTAGGATGTTCGAATGTGATTATAAAAATGGCCACTGAATACAAATACTAATCATCACAAGGGTGACGAGCTTGCCTTTCAACTCCACCTCTCAAGAGCATAGCGAGGGCTTTATTCGCCTCTCCTTAGCCGCTCCGTTTTTACAATATCTCACCGAACGCAAGATCAATCCGCAACCAGCATTGGACCAGGTCGGATTGAAAGCCGAACTGTTGTCTGACCCATCCGTGTTCGTTCACTCAGAGCTGGTCTACGGTTTGGTGAATGCCTTCTCAGAAGTATCAGGGGATCGATACCTAGGACTGAATGTAGGTGAGGTGTTTGACCTACAAGGATGGCCGCCCTTCGCTCAAGCCTTGCAATCTACAAAAACGCTATACGAGTTTTTTACCCGCTTTGTTGGGCTCGTACCGCAGGAGTCCAATTCTGTGCGGCACAGCCTTGTGATTGAAGCAGGCAAGGCGACTTATCGTATCGAGAGGCAACAGGAACCAACTGTCCCACCCATTCAGGTGACCGGTTTTGGTGCCGCAATCTATGTACGCCTATTGCAGACCGTCGTCGGAGATTCCTGGGATTCTTCGCGTGTGCGATGGGAAAGCAGATACATCAATGGGCTGCCTATCGACTACAAAGGGATCGAGGTTGGCCTTGGGTCTGATCCCGGAATGCAAATTAGTTTTCCTGTGGAATGGTTGTTTTTGCACCATGTCTCTGAGGGCTCTGCCAAGCCCATAGCTTCACCTCAACAAGAGGAAGAAGTAACCGTAGTGGCAGCTTTGCGCTCTGTCTTACGGGACAAGCTAGATGAAACCAATTTGGGGCCAGAGATGGTGGCTGGAATGCTGGGAATACGCCCGGAACGGTTTCTGAAAGCGCTTCAGCAACAAGGCACAACTCTACCCCGTGAAATCAAACGGCTGCGTGTCGATGTCGCCAAGGAGCACCTCAAAGAAGACCAGATGACAATTGCGGAGATTGGTCTGATGCTCGGCTATTCCGACAAGTCCCATTTCACTCGCTTTTTTCGAGGTCAAACCGGAATGACACCGACCAATTTCCGCCTCGGCGTATAGTTACGTTGCGAATACTTGGACTGCTTCTCCACTACACACCAAGTGCGGGCCGACAAGGATTTGCAACACACTTTTTGGAGCCACTATCTAAGGATCACAGAGGGACAATTGACCCATTGCCCCTGCGGTGGTGCATGCAGCGCTTCGCTTACACCGAAGATGTCGGGAGTTCGAGTCTCTCATCACCCACCATTCTCTCCCTACGATGTACCAAGGACCTACGCGACTGGCACCTAGTGTTGTGCTGCGCGTGAAACTGCGTCCGCTACGCCTCGGCTGCCCTGAAACGAAAAAGATGTCTCCGAAACAGGAGATATTGGCCATGGCAACAATCCCAAAACGCCCGACCTACGCAGACCAGGGTCAGGTCCCCGAGGGACACTTTTTGGATAGCTGCAACATGTATCAAAGGGCTTCGTGAGAGGTTTGGCCGTTGCACGCGCCGTGTGGTCTTGCGAAATTGTAAAAACGCTCTCCTTCGTCCTGCGGATCATTTTCCTGCAACACTCTGAAATAGTTTCCTTTGATGCCCCAAGCAGCGTAACCTTAGATAAGTTTTGACGGCGCCGGTTTGGGTTTGCAGGCTTGTGACGCAGAAAACCGAGGGAGTGAGCATGCATAAGGTAACTATCGTCGGGGCCGGGATCGCCGGGCTCACCGCAGCTCTTCGTTTGTTGGAGCGGGGATACCACGTCACGCTGTATGAGCAGGACAATTTCATTGGTGGAATGTTGCGGTCCCATAAGGAGCACGACCACGGCGATTATCCGCGCGAACATAGCTATCACATGCTGTGCAATTGGTATTACAACTTCTGGTCGGTCGCAGAAGACCTGGGAATTGAAGACAACTTCACACCACGCGAAGCCTTCAAGTTCCTCTATGACGGTGATCTCGACAACATGCCCGAAATGGTGAACCCCGGCGGCATTCAGGATTTTTACCGCAACCTCACCGGTGGCGCAGCGCCGCCTGCTGAACTCTTCCTGTTCATGTATTCGATGGTCGATCTGCTTTCGATCCCGGACAGTGAAGATGACAAGCTTGACCGGATGTCGTTCAACGGCTGGCTGCGCGGGCGGCCCTATTGCACTGATGTTGTGGCGAAGCTTCATGAGAAGATCTGGCAAACCGTGTGGGCGATTGACAGCTGGCAAGCTTCGGCGCGCAGCTACAAAACCTTCCTGAAGTACGGCAACCGCGTTCCGGTTCCGCAGCTTTGGCTGTTTGATGGGTCCAAGAAAGAAACTCTGATTGATCCCTTCCACAAAAAGCTCGATCAGTTCGGAGACCGGTTTGAGCTCAAGTACCGCCACCGAATTCGCGAAGTGCATCCCAACGCAGACGGCACTCGGATCGAACGGCTGGTGTTTGACAAGGTAACCAAATCGCCATCAGTTAACCCCAAATGGGGGATCGCAAAGAAAGACATCGAAGTGGATGTCAGCGATGAGAATGTGATCATCAGCATCACCCCCGGTGCGATGGCCTCAATGGTAACTGATGATCTCTACAACGCCGATCCGGATCTTGGGCAGCTGAGATACCTGGAGGCCGAGCCGATGGCGTCGGTCGAGCTTTATCTCAAGCGGAAACTGCCCGGCATCCCTTCGGATGTGGTGGTGTTCATGGATACACCCTATGAGATGACGTTCCTCAACTACTCGGCGACGTGGGGCCTCAAAAACACCTTCCTTTATGTGACAGTTTCGGATTTCAAATCGCTTCTGTCTGTAAAACCCGAACGCCGGGACGAAAACCAGAACCTCATTCTAGATCTCAAAAATCCCAAAACCGCAATCGACTATATTCTGCGAGAAATCACTGCCAAGTTAGAGATAACCGAGGCGGATATCGATCTGTTCCAGACTTCGGTCGATACAAATACTGGCGAAGAGCTTTTCGCCAATCTCACCGGCAGCTGGGAACATCGCCCCGAGGTCAACACCAAGTTCGAGAACCTGTTTCTTGCCGGGACTTACGTCAGGAATTTCGCGGATGTCTCGACTGTCGAAGGCGCTTGTGCAACTGGGTTGATCGCGGCCGAAGGCGTACGTCAGGCCGCGCAGAGAGAACCAGACAAAGGCGATGCGGGTAAACCAGTGGAAGTGATCACACCCGATTTTTATCCCAGCCAGATGTTTCAGACCCTCAAGATCGCCTGGGCACCCTATGCCGCCAGTGCGAAAGCCTGGACGCTTGCGGACAAGGCGCTGGGGATTAATAAGCTATGGCCGCCGAAGGACTTCAAGTTTCCGAAGTCGAAATTCACACCGAATCCCGAGGACCTTGGTTCACTGTTTACGGATTGGCTGCCTGCAAGTAAGTGGAACGAAAAGACTTTGGGCCTGGGTCCAATGTTCTGGAACTATACAGAAGACGGCAAGCCCCGTAAAAAGTAACCAAGAATACCTCGCACGAGTAAGAGACGACTGATGACTACTAAATCGATTGCGGCATGGCTGAACGAAATTGGCCTGCCACAATACACCGAACTGTTTGATGAGAACGGCATCGACCTGGACATTCTTGAAGATGTGACCGGCGACCATCTCAGAGAAATGGGTGTCACGGTGCTGGGTCATCGACTCAAGATCAGCAAGGCAATCACCGCGCTGAAACCGGATGCGGCGCAGCCCAGACCCAGCGGTGCCATGACGGGCGAGGAAAGCGCCGAACGGCGACACCTCACCATTATGTTTTGCGATCTGGTCGGCTCGACCGCCCTGTCGGCGCGGCTTGATCCCGAAGACTATCGCGACCTCATGGCGCTGTATCAGGATACGGTCTCGCAATTGGTTAAAGAGGCCAGAGGGCACGTGGCCCAATACCTTGGCGACGGCGTTGTGGTCTATTTTGGCTACCCGGTTGCGCAGGAGGACGCGGCAGAACGCGCGTGCCGCGCGGCTTTGGAAATTGTCGAGGCCGTCGCCGCGTTGGATACTGCAGCCGGTGAACGCCTACAGGTGCGCATCGGCATTGCAACCGGGTTGGTTGTGGCCGGTGATCTTGACCAGAACGGGGTAAATTCAACCTCAGCAGTGGCCGGCGATACGCCCAACCTTGCAGCCAGATTGCAGGGTCTGGCAAAGCCAGGGCAAATTGTCATTGGGAAAAGAACTCAGTCTCTGTTGGGGGATATGTTCGTCTATGAGGCGCTGGAAAACATCCATCTGAAGGGGTTTGAGCCCGGCCAGGTGGCGTGGCGTGTCATATCCACAGCACAGCGCCAGGACCGGTTCGCCGTTACCTCAGCACGGCGGCAGCTTACGCCTCTGGTCGGGCGCACGCCGGAACGAACGCGCCTGATGTCGGCCTGGGAGGATGCCAAATCTAAGAAGGGAAGTGTTTGCCTTGTCTCAGGTGAGGCTGGCATCGGCAAAAGCCGCCTCACATATGAGGTGGTGGATCAGGCCAAGGGCGAAGGTGCCACCGTTCTTCACCTGCAATCCGCACCCTATTTTGAGAACACGGCCCTGTACCCCATCCGCCGTCAGATCGAAACCGTGCTCGGGTTCAAGGAGGACGATGACAGCGAAGCCCGACTGGACAAGCTGGAAAAACTTGTCGTCGCCGAAGACGATCTAAACGAAGCCCGCGCGCTGATGGCGTCTTTGTTTTCGCTGCCCTGTGACAGATATCCGCCGCTGAACCTTTCGCCCGAGCTGCAAAAGACCCGAACGATCGACATGCTAATCGAACAGGTCATCGTGCAGTCTAAGCGGGCACCTCTTCTAGTGCATTTCGAAGACCTGCACTGGATCGACCCCACATCGCTGGATTTGCTGACCAAATTCGCCGCTAAACTCGCCGATCATCAGATCTTGTTGCTTGTGACCTGCAGACCGGAATTCACCCATGACTGGCAGGCAGATCACCTGGTCACCTGCGAACTGGCGCGCCTCAAACCCGCAGAAGTCGAAGAGCTTTTGGACAGCATGACAGGGTCGGATACGTTTTCTCCTGAACAACGCCAGCAACTGCTGGAACGGTCGGACGGCGTGCCACTATTTGCCGAAGAGCTGACCCGCTCTGCGATGGAATTCAGAAACAGTGCGGATCTGGTGCCTGAAACCCTGCAAGACAGTTTGATGGCGCGTCTCGACAAGCTGGGGGCCGCCCGCGAATACGCCCAGATCGGGGCTGTGATCGGTCGGGAATTCGATGTCGACCTGCTGTCTCAGGTGACCGGAACTCCGTTAACCGAGCTCTCGGACTCGCTTTCGCAACTGGGTGACGCAGACCTCGCATACCCGGACCAAACCGGTCAAAGTCTGATGTTCCGCCATGCCTTGATTCAGGAGGCCGCGTATCGATCTATATTGCGGCGGCGGCGGCAACAATTGCATGGCAAGATTGCCGAAACACTGGAAGATAAATTCCCCGAACGCTGCAAGTCCGGACCGGAACAAGTGGCAAACCATTTTGTTGCCGCTGGTCTGGGCGACCGGTCAGTTCCCTACTGGCTGACAGCTGGTAAATCTGCCTGGAGCCGGGCCTCGATGAAGGAAGCACTGGCCCAGCTTAGCATCGGATTGAAATATGTCGGCGAGGTCGATGACCTGACAGATCGCGCAAAGCTGGAGCTGCAACTGCAGTCGACCATTGGCGTGGTGCATTTTGCGGCGACCAGCTACGCCTCGCCACAGGCGCAGACCGCTTTTGAACGCGCCCGCGAGCTGTTTGTGGATGTTGACGATCCAGACCTGCGCGTCGCGGTTCTATACGGGATTGGGGCCTTCGAAACCATGCGTGGCGACGTGAGCTCAGGGCATGATACCTTCGCAGCGCTTGCTGACGAGGCGACGCGCAGCGGCAATACCCGCTATGAAGTCTATTCCGCTTCGATGCAGACGTGGTCGCATTTCAACCGCGGCGATTACGCCGAGTCGGTGCGCTATGGCGAACGGGTTCTACAACTCTATGATGAAGGCATCTGGGACCAGCCGGGGCCACGCCTGTCGGCCGCCGAACCCAAGGTGATTTCAGAGTGCTTCCGGGCGGCAGCGCTCTGGTCCCTGGGGCGCCCGGATCAGGCGGTGAAGGTCGGGAACGACATCCTAAATTACACCCGGTCGCTGCCTGACCCCTATTCGCTTGTCTATGCGCTGTCGAACGGGGTGATCCGCATCCATGACTGGAACGGTGACTGGGAACAGGTCATGGACCTGACCGAAGAATGCAGCGCAGTTGCCGGCGAGTACGGGTACAGGTTCTTGGGTGTCTGGGCTTCCTTCTGGCGCGCCCGGGCAATGGCGCAACTTGGTCAGCTGGATGAGGCCGAAAAGATCACGGCCACGGCCGTTGCCGCCTGCAAGAATGCCGGCGTTCATTACCACCGCGTCTGTTTTGAAGCCAATCACGCACGCCTGCTGTTGGCACAGGACCGGATCGAGGATGCCACCCGGGTTCTGGACGATCTTGACCAACCACTGCAGGTTGGGGGCGAATTGAACCACGTACTGGACCTGAGCCTAGTCAAAGGGGAATTGGCACAGAAGCGTGGCGACACCAGCAGCGCCGAGCAGCACTATCGCGCTGCTTACGACGCAGCGCAAAACCGGTCAGCTTTGGCATGGCAACTGCGCGCCGCGCTTGGGTTGGCGTCTTTGCTGCCCACCAAAGACGAACAACGCACGCTTATCGAACCGCTAATGGCGCAGTTCGAGGAAGGGTTCGACAGCCAGTATCTGAAAGCAGCGCGCGCCTATTTGTGATCAGCGCGCTTCGCCCAAAGCCCGTGTGCGATCCACAAGCGTGATCAACTTCTTCGGGTTCCGGGCAAATCGTTTGGCCTCGGCTATTGCGCTGGCGGCGATCCGGTCCAGTTCGGCCTCGGCTTCTGGCAAAGCGGCGCGAAAGGCCTCGGCCAGCGCGTCGTAATTGCCGGGGTTCGGATCGCGGAACATCTCGGCAATTGCAGGTTCGCGTACAGCTATCGCAGCCGGCAGGGTTAGAATCCCGTCGCGAATGTCCTCTTCACCGCCGCCACCCAGGGCTTCAGTTCCACGCACGTCGGACACGTCATCGCAGGCGTGATAGAGGGTGCCCAGCAGACCACCGAAATGGCGCAACCCCTCGCTACGGTCGCCGAGACAAGCAGCGACCTCGAACATCGAACCGGTGTCTTCCTGCGCCAGCTTGCGCCAATCCTCGACCCCGCGCGGCATCGTGCGGCTGTTCCACTGCGCGATCTCGGCCGCGCCAAGCCGGGACATCAGCTCGGACAACAACCCGACCACCTGCGGCTCGGTCGCCATCATCCGATAGCCTTCCGCAACCATGAACCCGGACGTCATCAGCGCCGCAAGTTGCCCAAAGGCCGTGTGCATGGTCGGTTTGCCGCGCCGTTCGTCCGACTGGTCCAGAATGTCGTCTACAACCAGCGTCATGTTATGAAACAGCTCAAGCGTTACGGCTGCCTGTATGGTTTCATCCGTGATCTCCTCGCTGCCGACAGCCGTCTGACAGGCAAAGATGGTCAATGGGCGAAAATACTTTGAGCCGGCCAGAAACTGTTCTTCCAACTGCGGCCGCATCTCTTCGGGTGTGGATTCAACCCACGCACCGATGGCAGTGCGCAACCGTTCGGTTTCAGATTCAAATCCCAGTTCCGGTATCACCCAATCGGCGCGGGCACCTTCGTTATTCATGGTTTGGATTTTGCATAGCGATGGGGGCCTTCCCGGTCGTCACCCTCGGGGCCGACTGACTTGCGAAGCTCAGCCTCGATTTCCATAAGATCACGTTGCAACAGTTTTGCCTCACTCAGCGACAGATCCGATATCTCGCGCAACACGGCACGGGCCTTGTCCAGCACGATCAGCTGTCTGGCTTCCACTGACGGGCCATCCGCACTGGGTATGGTTGCTTCGATCGCGTCTGTCCCTTGGGTCGAGACGATGGTCGCAATCTGCTGCCAATACCGCAAAGCTGAACTGAGCCACCGGGCTTGCGCCTGCGCAAGCAGAAACATCACGTCGGGCTCGACCCGTGCACCCTTTTCGCTGTAGTCCCGCAGCGACCCCAGAACACCCTCAAGCGCTTCCAGATACATCGCCACCATATCGTCAATCGAGCCAGGGTTCCCAAACTCATTGCGTGATGATCCGTCGTCTTGATCCATCTTGCCACTCCATTGCCCGCATCGTCATAAAGTTCTGTAGATTCAGAGTTTTGCTACCGATTTTCACTGTATATTCACACCGCGTTTGGGCATGGGTTGATTTGATTTTCAGTAAAACAAGAAGATCGCCGCGCAATCAAGTACCGAGATATGTTAACCATCTAATAACCTTGGGGATCTGCCGTCTGTATAAGAAAAAAGCACCCGCCCCGTGGGTTTTGGTTCATATGGCGCGGACGGCGATTCGAAACAGATTTTCCGCGATCTGCCGGGTTGAAGTTCGTGACCATGAGGCTTTGCGCCAACTGCGTCACGCAATGTTTCTGGATCTCGATGCAGCCCTGAAGGTGGTCACCAGATGAAGTGGCCCAGCAAAGAAAAAATAGCTAAATGACATCGGCCGAGGGTTCGATTGGGAACTTCAGGGCGGATAAACTGCCTGCTATTAGGGCTTATTCAGGCATCGCTTGCCGTCAATATTCCCGCCGTGCAGTGCTGGTCCAAAACGCGATCCCATGTCTGATCGCCTCGTCGTTAAAATCATACGACGGGTTATGAAGCGGCATCGAATTGTTCCCTTCCAATCCGTTGCCCATCAGGATGAAGGCCCCGGGGCGGTGCGCAAGAAACTCTGCAAAATCCTCTGAGAATCCTACCCGACCGTAATCCGCATCAACGCTACCAACATCACGAGCAGCATCCGCGATCATGTCTGTGGCTCTGGCATCGTTCACCAATGGCCGGAAGGAAGTCGAGTAATCAACCTCCGCCTCAGCGCCTTGTGCTGCACATACACCGGCGACTATGGAGCGCATTCTTCGCTCGATATTCTCGGACACATCTCTGGAAAAGCCCCGGCAATCCCCCCGTAGAGTTACGTTGCTAGGCAGAATGTTGCGCGCGCCGTCTGTCAGGAACTCCGTTACGGAAACCACTGCATGCTCGCTCGCCGGAACCGAGCGAGAGACGATCGATTGCAACTGCTGCACAATTGCGGCCCCAGTCACAATCGGATCAACGCCTTTTTCCGGCATCGACGCGTGCCCGCCCTGACCCTGAACGCGTATCTCAAAATTATCCTCGAACGCGCAGAATGAGCCCCTTTGCGTGGCAAAGCGCCCAAGCTCCATTCCGGGCATGTTGTGAAGGCCGAAGATCGCGGCCATCGGGAAACGTTCAAACAAACCGTCCGCGATCATCGCGGCTGCCCCGTTTCCGTTCTCTTCGTCGGGCTGAAAGATGAAGTGAATGGTGCGGTCAAAAGACGGGTCCGCCGAAAGCTCCAGCGCGGCACCCAGCAGCATGGTGCTATGGCCATCGTGGCCACATCCATGAAACTTGCCTTCCGTTCCCGAGCGGTACGGCAAGTTGGTGGCCTCTTGTATCGGCAGCGCGTCCATGTCGGCTCGAAAACCGATTGCGGTTTCGTCCGGACCACGGCGCAAGGTGGCCACAATTCCCGCGCGGCCCACACCCCGGGTGACCTCAAGTCCCGCGCGTTCCAACTCCGCCGCGATCAGATCCGACGTCCGGTCAAGGGCGAAGCCTGTTTCCGGGTGGGCATGCAGATCACGGCGAAACGCAACGAGATCAAGCATCGGGAACGTCTCCTTCGGACAGCACGATCAACGGCAATTTAGCCTCGTCCGTCAACAAGGCTGCAAGCCCCGCTGCGCCAGACGGCGTGGTGGAAAAGCCCAGATCGCGCGCATGTTTTACAGCGTCCACGGCCTGCAGGTCAGTGACCGTAACCCAGTCATCGGCGCACCGTTCCAGAATTTCGAAAGCCAGCATAGAAGGCGTTTTGCAATCCAGACGCCCCATATTGGAAACCGGGCCCTCAACCGTTACGATCTGTCCCGCCCGGGCGCTTTCGGCAAGGCAAGGGGCCGCATCAGGTTCGACCACTATGATCTTTGGCTGAACCGCCCAGGTGGACCGGATCATGTAAGCGATCCCCGCAGCCAGACCACCAACGCCTGCCTGCAAGTAAACGTGGCTTGGCCAATTTCCGGAGCTTTCCAACTCTGTCCGCATTTCTTCGGCGATGACGGTATAGCCTTCCATTACCAACCTCGGAGGTTCGGTATATCCAGGCCAAGATCCATCGGCGAGGTGGATTGCCCCGGACGCCTCGGCGTCGGCTATGGCTGCCGCAACGCTCGCCTCATAATCGTCACCCGATCGGACAACTTCCGCGCCTTTGTCCCGCAGGCGAATTGCAAAATCCTCTGGCACTGTTTCGGCAAGGTGAATGCGGGCCTTTGCGCCAAACAGCCGCGCTCCGGCCGCCACGGCCATGCCATGATTACCTGCACTGGCACAGACAAAAGTCATCGTGCGTGCGATGGTTTTTACGGAATCATCCAAATAGGCGTTTGCTTCCAAATGGCGGCCGACGCGCGCTTCTATCAGCTTGGCAACAGCGTAAACGCCTCCGAGCGCTTTGAAAGCGCCCAATCCCATCCTGTTGGTTTCATCCTTGATCAGAATAGGTCTGTCTTGGAGACTGCGTGTCTCCAACGGACTTGGTTTATAGGCGGGGCATGCAGCCAGCAGAGCCAGCGGTTTTGCAACATCGAGTATCGTTGGATTTTTCATACAGAAAGTTGTACACGCGAAAGATGATCTATTATGGTCAATTCTCCCTAATTTTCGGGAAATTTTCTCACACCAAGGGAAATTCGCATGAAACTTGATCAGCACGACCGAAATCTGCTTCAGTTGATGCAAACCGACGCCAAGATAGGCCTCGAAGCGCTTGCGTCCGAGACGGGCTTGTCCGTGGCCTCCGTTCAGCGGCGGTTAAAGGCGCTCAGAACCTCGGGCGCAATTCTTTCGGAAGTCGCGATCGTTGATCCCAAAAAGCTGGGTGTCGCGATGAGCTTTATTGTCATGGTCGAATTGGAACGCGAGCGTCAGGATCAGATCGACGCATTCTCACGTCAGGCGCAATCAGAGCCTATGGTACAGCAGTGCTATTACATCACCGGAGACGCCGATTTTTGTCTCGTCTGCACCGCAAAGGATATGGATGATTTTCAGGAACTCACGAAACGGCTGTTCTTCGACAACTCAAATGTCCGTCGCTTTCGCACATCTGTTGTCATGGGAAGAAAGAAAGTCGGTTTGGGTATTCCTGTTTAGGATTTTGGGTTGGAACGGTAAGAATCAACATTTTCGCCAGCTACCGCCTCAAAGCGGCCCTTCGAATGCTGGGCGGCGGATGCGCTTATTAACCAGCATCGCGGGACCTTGGGGTTAGGGCCCAGATTGGGCCCCTTGTTATTTTTCCCAGTGCGGGATCCAATCCCCGTCAAGGCGAAGTGACACGCCAGCATTGTCTTCTTCAAGCTTCACTACATGCAATTCGCCCTTGTCGCCCCCGTATTTTTCGCGGGCCGCTTCGAATTGCGTGCATACCAGCCGTGTGGCAGGGGCGGCGGTGCCGGCGTCGTCGCAGGCCTCAACGATCAGGCCCAGATCCTTTTGGCACAAGTCCAGTGTAAAAGACGGATCATAATGTCCGGCAAAAACGGACGGGGCGTCGTGATGCATGCACCAGCTTTCGCTGGCCCCGATCTTAAGCGCGTCCCAGGCTCGTGACAGATCGACACCTGATTTCACCGCCATGACAAGTGCTTCACCCATGGCTGTCGCGTGGATGGCCCAAAGCTGATTGCTGGCCAGTTTCGTCACGGACCCGCTGCCGCTGGGACCCATGTAATGAAGCGGACCCATCAGTTCCATCACGGGGCGAATACGCGCGACGGTCGCCTCATCCCCACCTGCAAATTGGGGCATGTTGCCGGTGCGTGCACCATCGACGGCACCTGTGACCGGCGCATCAATCAACTGTACACCGTTTTCAGCAAAGGTGGCGGCAAGCTCGCGCACAAAGGCGGGTTTGTTTGTTGTCATATCCACCCAAATCTGCCCCGCGGACATGGCGGATCGCAGCCCATCGTCGCCACCTGCCACTTGTTCGATTTGTTTTGGTCCAAAGACCATGGTGAACACGATGTCCGCCGCTTGCGCGGCTGCCGCAGGGGTCTCTGCCCACTTCGCCCCAAGCGCCAGGTGCTCTTCTGCCCGGTTCCGATCAAGGTCGCAGACCGTCAGGTCATGCCCGCCCTTGATCAGGTTCAGGGCCGCCGGGCCGCCCATGGTGCCAAGCCCAATAAATCCAATGCGCATCTTCGCCGTCCTCGGGGTTAGTTATATTGCTTAGGCATTCAGGATGGTGTCGGTCGAACATACCTCACCAAACTCACCCTGCAGATTGGCAAGCGTGACGGAATGGATCTGTTCGGCGCTGTGGGTCACTCCGTCCGGCCCGGTCGCGTCATAAGCCCAGACGGCGTCAGAGGCATAGACCATCTCAAAGCCCAGACTGCTTGCAGAGCGCGCGGCAGACTCGGCACAGTGATTGGCCGTGGCCCCGCAAATGACCACACGCTCAATATTGTCGGCGCGCAGATCAGCCTCGAGCGAGGTTCCGGCGAAGGCGCTGGAGACGTTTTTGATGATCACCGGCTCGTCACCCTGCGGTGCCGCAAAGGGTTGAACAGCCGCGCCTGGCGCATCCGCATGAAATGGATCGCCCGGGTCAAGCCCGTGGTGATGCACATGGACGATCTTGTCACCGTGCGCGCGAAACCGGCTGAGAAGCCGGCCGATATTGTCGCCTGCCTCGGGGCAAGATCGCACGGCACCGGCGGCATCCTCATGAGCCAGTGCCATTTGCACATCAATGACGAGTAGAGCAGTTTTCATGGCTTGGTCCTTTATGCGTTGATGCTGGAGGCTGCGCGTTCCGCGAGGATATTTTTGACGCGATCACCATAGATCCGGATGTTGATGTCGTCGCTGATCACGCGGCCTTCCTGTTCGTCATAAGTCATGATCGCGGTGACACGGGGGGTCGACCCTTCGACCTCTGTCACCCCGTGCAATGAATAGCCACCGCGAAACAGGGTAAAAGTACCGGCACCCCGGTCAAACTTCTGCGTATGGGACATATCACCAGCAAGCAAACGATCCACCGCCTCGCGGTCTTCGGTTTCGTCGGTGCGCGAGTTCGGCAAGAAGGCAAAGTCACCCCCGGTTTCAGCGGCCTGCAACAGCAGCGTCACGGTGCATTCCGTCGTATCATAATGCCAGGCGTGCCAGCTTCCTGGATGCAGGGCGACGACATTCAGCGCTTGAAACTCATCGGCGCAGCGATGCAGCACCTCTTTCTTTTGGACGCGGCGCACAAAGTCCGTCAAACGCGGCGACTGATAAAGCCGCTGAATAAGCGTTTCATTCGGCAACTGATCATCCGCCAATTGCGTTGCCACATGCGTATATTCCTTACGACGCGGATCATCCTTGGGCAGCGACGGGTCAATTGCGCCCTGATAGATGTTGCGTTTGATGGTCAGTACG
Organism: Ruegeria sp. CDSC068; assembly: GCF_059610545.1. Taxonomy (NCBI): domain Bacteria; kingdom Pseudomonadati; phylum Pseudomonadota; class Alphaproteobacteria; order Rhodobacterales; family Roseobacteraceae; genus Ruegeria; species Ruegeria sp. CDSC068. Next base: position 269,440 of record NZ_JBXWNV010000006.1, on the reverse strand, counting down.
TCAGCGGTGGGTAGCAAGGCGTTGGATTCATCGGCCAGAGCTGCCAGTGCCCCGGGACGGATGAACCCATCCAGATTGCACCAGCCATGTTCCTCCATCTGGTCCTGACAGGCCTTGAGAAACGCAGCGCCTTCGGCACTTTCCAGATCCGCAATGGGATAGCGCTCCAGATCCACAAGGCTCAAAACCATGTCGGTGGCTGCATCTAGATTGATCTCCGGCATAGATCGCTCCCTTTTGTCTGGTCGACTTCGTCGTCAGTTGCTTTTGTCTAACTGCCGACCGAAATGAAGGAAAATGAAACAATTTGCGCCCATGCACATAAAAAACTTATGAATGGGCAATGAAAAGCAATCTCAACCTGAACTGGCTTCGCACTTTCGAGGCCGCCGCACGTCATTTAAGCTTTACCGCCGCCAGCCGAGAGCTGGGGCTGACACAAACGGCTGTCAGTCAGCACATGAAGGCGCTGGAAGGTCAGCTGGGGCAGAAACTGTTCATTCGCAAGGCCAAAAGCCTGCAACTGACGGAAATCGGCCGGGCCTATTTGATATCGGTCCGGGATTCACTGGAGCACATCGCATTTTCCACAAACGGGCTGTTTGGGCCTGCCTTGGAGACGACGATCGTTGTGCGGGCGTCGGCGGCTATGATCATTTGGCTGGCGCCGCAACTTGCGAGCTTTCAGACAGCCCATCCCGGTATCGGGATCAAACTTGTCACCTCTCTGTGGCAGAGCGGCGAGGAAGGGCATCCCGTGGACATTGACATCCTGCTGGCTCCGCAAACCCATTCCGACACGCGCATGGTCAAGCTTTCCGATGAGTTCATCGTTCCAGTTTGCGGTGCGCGCACCGCGCCAATGATCAAAACACCCGAGGACCTGATGGCGCACGCTGCCATCCACGTTCTGGGGTTTGACGACCATTGGGCGCGGTATCTGTCGGCCCGCGGTCTGCCCAATGCTGATATATCCCCGCGCCTTATCGTCGATACCTCTGTTGCCGCCTGCGAATTGGTGGCCGCGGAAAGCGGCTGCACTATTATGATCAACCGGTTCGCGCAGCAGGCCATCGCAAGCGGCCGCCAGATCAGAATTGTCGGTGCCCCCGTTGATACAGGCCAGGCCCACTACGTCTTGCAACACAAAACAGGTACGGCGGGATTACACATTTCGACCGCATTTTGCGAGTGGCTACAAACCCGTTTTTGACGACCGCCCTTAAAACGCGAATGCATCCTGGGGATCAAGCGGGACATGACCACGGCCTTGCCAAGCCGTCCTTGGCAAGGCGCTTGAAGCGGGTAGCCCAATCTGGGGCCAGGTCGTGCAAAACAAGCTGCTTGTGTTTTGAGATCTTCGATGGATCGCCTCCTGAATTTGCGCCAAGCCTAAACGCGCCTGGCATCATGCGCGGGCCTCAATTGGTTCAAATCGGCCCATCACAGGCCCAATTTCCTTTGTGCATCCAGCCCTAGCGACTAGTTTGAAATTATGGACTCCGTAGCCCAACTGACAAACTGGATGATCACTGAAGGACGCCAATCAGGCGATCCCGTGAAAGTGGTGTCGCATTTCTGCTCGTCCTTGATGAAGGCGGGTGTCCCGCTCTGGCGGGTCAATATTGGCCAGCGCTTCGCCAATCCCCTACTCATCGCTTGGGGTGTGGTTTGGACACCTGATGGAACCGAAAGCTATGACGTCACACATGAGACGATGTTGACCGACGGGTACGTTGGAAGCTCATTTGAGTATATTCTGGAACACCGAAAGCCACTTCACAAAAGTCTACGCCAGCTGGATTCAAAGACAGAGCATTCATCCTACCTGGAATTCGCCGAGCAGGGCGGCACCGACTATTATGCCACCCTGCTTTATTACGGCGACAGATCACTACACGGCTGCACATTTGTTACCCAAGCACCAGAAGGGTTCTCACCACTGCATCTGAAATTGATCGAGGACGCGCTGCCCGCGCTGTCTTCGGCTTTGGAACCTGTCACAATGCGCAAATCGTCCAAAGGCCTTCTGAGAACCTACCTTGGCGATGGACCCTCGGACAGCGTTTGGAACGGGCGCATCAAACGAGGGGAACGTACAACGCTTGAGGCCGTGGTCATGTTCTCAGATTTGCGCGGCTTTACGGCGCTATCGGACAGCGCACCTGAAGAGGAAGTTTTTGACGCGCTGAGCGGATACTTCGATCTAGTTGTTCAGTCAGTGGAAGAGAATGGAGGCGATGTTCTTAAATTTATGGGTGACGGTATTCTGTCGATTTTCACCATCGCCACGCAAGCTGATCGCGCTGACCGATGTCGCAAAGCTGCGTATGCAGCGCAAAGTGTTTTGGCTGGTCTGACCGCCCTCAACTGCAGTCGCGCGGAAGCCGGAAAACCGGCTCTAGACGTTGGTATCGGGATCAACGCAGGGCAAGTCAGTTATGGCAACATCGGCAGCCCCGGAAGACTGGATTTTACTGTACTTGGTGGCGCGGTGAACGTCGCCAGCCGAATTGAGGGTTTGACAAAATCTATTGGCCGAAGAGTTTTGGCAACGTCAGTCGTTGCTGGCGCTTCGGATGATCTGTTTGCGCCTTGCGGGTTTCACGACATTCGTGGCGTTGCGCATCCAATTGAGCTGTTCGCCCTCGTCGAGCAGAAGCTCTGAGGCGCGGCGGCATGCGGAATGACGGCCCCTATAGTCAGACCCTGGCTTTTTCGAAGGCCGCCCAAGCGGTCTCAAAAGCGTCAAAATCAAACCCTGGCTGACTGGCTGCATCCAAGACGATGCGTTCTGTCACCAATAGCTTTTGGATTGCGGCTTCTAACTGATCGACGACATCACCGGGTACGACCAACGCGCCATGACGGTCGGCGTGCACCAGTTCACCAGGATTAACTGTCAGACCAAAAACGGAAACCGGTGTATCAATCTCGCGGACGTGCACGAAACCATGGCTTGGCCCGACGGAACCGGCGACGACCGGGAACCCCTTGGGTAAGTCTCCCAGATCACGCATGACGCCATTGGTTACGACACCGGACATACCAAAACCCTTGTGGACGGATGTATTGATTTCACCCCAATAGGCTCCGATGCAATCCGGATAATCCATATCCTCGATCACCGCGACGCACGGATTGACCGCTTCGGCCATGTATTTGTAGTAGGCCATGCGCCGGGTCTTGATGACGTCAGGCGGTTCGGTCGGTGGATTGACTGCCGCGATTTTTGCGGTACGGGCATAGCCGACGATCGGAGGTTCCTCTGGCGCTGAACACAGCATGGTCCCGCGCGTGAAATCATCGAACCCGCGCTTGCCCTGCGCCACTTCAATGGCATTGCAGACGGTGGGGGTATCGACCCTGCGAAGCAGGGACAAAAGGGATGGCGTCATGTGTCCTCCAACCAACGGATCAAGGCCGCTGTGGTTTTTTGGGGTTGTTCCAATGTCGGCAGATGCCCGGCGCCTTCGATGATCTCCAGCGCGCTGTCTGGCAATAGATCGTGCATCAACTGGTGGCGTTCCACGGGGCACAGTCTGTCTTCTTGCCCACAAAGGACCAAAGCCTTTCCCGTGTAAGCTGTCAGCGTCGCGCTTTGGTCCGGGCGATCCATCAGCGCCTGCGATTGGCGCAAGAATACGTCAGGGCCCAAGTCGGTGGCCATTGCCATGCACAGATCCAGGATAGCCCCCCGGTTAGGCCCGTCGGACAGGTAACTGGGCTTCATCTCGTCCCGCATTACCGACCTCAGCTCACCGTCGCGAACGGCTGCAATCTGGGGCGCGCGGCGGGCTTTGACCTCTGGCTTTTCGGCCAGTGGATTTGTGTCGAGCAAAGCCAGGCGCGAAACACGTTCCGGGGCCTGACGCAATACTTCCATTGCCACGATACCGCCCATCGACAATCCCGCCAGCGCGAATTCAGACGGCGCATTTTGCAGAATGTCATCTGCCATTGCCTGCACGCTGTCATGCCGCGACAACGGGAATGTCATCACCGGCATCCTGCCTGACAGTGCGTCGATTTGCGGGCCAAAAAGGCGGGCGTCACACATCATGCCCGGCAAGAAAATCACGGGTATCATGCTGAGGCCAGCTTGGCCCCCTCAGATAGCGCGGCCAACTTGGCGTAGGCGATCTGAGGGTCAACCGCGCCGAAGCCCGCAAAGGTGCCAAAGCCGCAATCGCTGCCTGCTATCACCCGGTCCGCGCCGACGATTCCCGTGAAACGTTCGATCCGTTGGGCCACAAGCTCGGGGTGCTCGACGAAATTGGTGGTGGTGTCGACCACACCGGGGACCAGAACCTTGTCATCTGGTATCTCAGATTTGCGGTCACGGAACACGGTCCACTCGTGGGCGTGACGCGGGTTCGAGGTCTCAAACAGGACATAGCGCGATTTGGTTGCCATCAGGGTGTTGAACACCTTGTCCATCGCAATGTCGCAGCAATGCGGACCCTCGTAGTTGCCCCAGCAGATATGCACCCGCACGCGATCCTGCGGGACGTTCTGAAGCGCGTGGTTCAGCGCCTCGACATGCATATCGGCGATTTCGACGAACGCGTCGTCTGAAAGGTCTGTGAACAGCATATGGCGCGACAAGGCCAGATCGGGACAATCCAGTTGCAGATCCAGACCTGCGGCCACGATGGTCTCGTATTCCTCTTTCATGGCATCGGCCAGCGCCGCCAGATAGGCCTCACGCGTGGAGTAGAAATCGTTCTGCAAAAACAGAGAGATCACGCCCGGGGACGCGGCATTCATGAAACCGCGCTCGACCCCATGCTGCGCCATAGCCGCCTTGAGGTTGGCGATGTCTTTCTCTAACTCGCCCTGCCCTTTTGATCGCACCTCGCCGGTGCACATTGGTCGGGCGTATTGCGGCGTGCCGCCGTCATTGGCCAGCCGCTGCAGAAAGCCGGGGAACATCTTCAAATCAGCAGGCGCATTTCGAGGGCTGTCACCGGAAAACCCGGTGTAGCGGTCCTTGACATAGGTTGCATAAGAAATCTTCGAAGTCTCACCGTCGCTGACTATATCAACGCCAGCTTCGACCTGTTTGCGCACCGTTTCAGAGACTGCGGCGGTCATACACGCGTCAAACGCGGCTGCTTCATATGGTTCACAGTTTTCCCTGGCAAAGATAAGATCCACGACGTCCTGTGTTCGGGGCAAAGACCCAACATGTGTGGTTTTTACGGCCATAAAGACCTCCTTACAGTTTTCGTGCCATCAGCACAGTATGGCTTTGAGTTTCGGGGTCTTCGGCCAAAAAGCCGGTCAATTGCAGCCCGTTCTCTTCAAGGCACGTTGCATAACCGGCCGGGGACAACGAGGCGTGGTAGACAAGCTCTGATCCGACCGTGCCGCTGACTTCCCCGGCGCGTGGACCTACGGTCAGCATCAGCATTCCACCGTTATGTAAATGGCGTGCCATGCGGGTGATGCAGCCCTTCTGCTCGTCTGCCGTCAGGTGAAAAAAGCTGTTCCAGGCGATGACTCCATCGAATTGCTGATCCAGCTCAAAATCCCGCATGTCAGCTTTCCGCCAATCCCCGTCCGGCCAGCGTTCTTTGGCGATGTTCAGCATGGCTGCGGAAAAATCGACACCCGTGACGTCAAACCCTTCGGCCATAAACCAGCGCGCAATGGGATCGCCTGTGCCACAGCCCAGATCCAGTACGTGATCACCCGGTTTGAGGCTGGCCGTGAAGCGCGCCAGCCAGCGCGCCTCGAAAAGGGCTTTTGAGCGGCGCATGTCATACTCTGTGGCTTGCCGCTCATATATGGCTTGGGTGTCGTTCGGGTCTGCGCTCATCCTGTCCAGGTCGCTCCTGCCGGTTCATCGGTTGCAGTGATCCGGTACAGGCCCGCCTGCCCGGTCATTGATGGCTGAACGCTATAGGATTCGCCGGGCAAAACCAGAGCCGTGTCACCTGTCGAAATTGTGGTTTCGTGCCCGTCGATCGAGATATGCCAGTGACCGCTGGCTGGCATCAGAACCACAGGTTTATCCGCCGCAATCGGTTCGGTCACAGAGGACCCCCGGCCAAGGAAGTCTACCGCAAACCCCGGCTTATCCTTGATCAACCCGCTCTCACCAATCACCTGCGCAGGCTTATTGGCCGACAACGCCATCAGATCCCAATACCGTGCAACATATTTGCCGACGACATCCTCAACCGGAACCTCAGGGTAGCCCTTCAACTGCTCTTCGGTCAGCAAGGGCATTGGGTGCACATTATGAGGCAGCTCCTGACCTTTCTTGGTGTCGTACAGAACGCCATTGTCGCCCAGCATCAGACCATGCGCCTGCGCATCTTCGATGACCTGAGGGGCCCAAGTGACACCTCCGCCCGCGTCGTCACCGCCCAGGATCGCCATGATCATACCGTAGTCCTGGCCAACGTTTTCGAAACCACGGAAGATGCCGGTCGGGATGTTGAAAATATCACCCTCCTCGGCGATGAACTCACCGGCGGTGCCATAACGGCCCCAGAAAAAGCGCCAGCGTCCTTTGGCAACAAAGAAAACCTCGGCCGTTGTGTGGCTGTGCAATGAGTTCCGGCATTTCGGCGGCTGACCGGCGGCACCGATGTTGAAGCCGATCTTATCGGTGATGTGCACGTGCTGATCCGGAGATTCCGAGACGCCGCCGCCGATGATCGTGAAATTCTCTTTCTGATCGCTGCCCGGCGTATGGGCATCGATAAAGGCGGTTTTACAGGGTTGAAGCTCGCCGTAGCGGACAATGCGGGAAGTGATGGCTGACTTGGTCATGACGTATGATCCGATATTTTGTTTTCAGGAATGCAAGCTTGTGTGCTCTGGCGGCACAGGCGCTCACTCCCCTGGCGGGCGCAGATTCAGTCGCCGCGCCCGCAGGCTTTGGCGGAACATATGGAAACGTCGACGGGCTCCGGTTTCACGCAGACCACCTGCAAGGATACGATATGCGACCGGACGGGCCACTCAGACCTCTCCGCTCTGCAACAGGATCTGCTTCCAGACCGAGGTTTCATCGAACAGAGTATATTCACGGCGCAACTGCGGCTGCCCCGCAATCAGTGCGCCAAACTCGGCATGGCTGATCCCGAGGACATAAACCTGTGCCCCCGTTGGCGCCCCGAACATGCCCCAGCCATCATGCTTGCCCCAAAGGCTCCAGCGAATTGCTGATCGCGGCGGCATATCCGGGTCGTCGCGCCCGATCTGGTGTTCAATCTTGAATTCGGCATTCGGGAAACTTGCCCGCAGCCCCATCCAGAAACGGTCGACTGCATCCCGGCCGTGCCCCGTGACGCCGCCCACATATTCAGACTGCACCGCACGGTCATATTCGGCCACGATTGTGCCCATATCGGCACTCATAATCCGGGTCAGGATATCGGCATATCGCTGCCCCCACTCATTATCGTTGCCGCGTCCCTTGTAGGGGCCGGGCTGGTCAATCTCGGGGGTCAGAGGTTTGACACAGCTGTCCTTACCGCCCTCGCGCGCAATCAGATCAGCGGCGTATTCCTTTGGGTCCCAGCCCATCTGCCGCACAATCGCGCCCTGATCGCGGATCAACCATTCGTCGTTGATCTGGTTGTCGATGGCGTGGCAGTCGGCCAGAATTCGATAGCATAGTTTTGTACCCGAAGGTTTGCCGTAAACCCCCTCGGCCAGATGCGTGGCCGTGGAAAGGATGCGGTGAGAGCTCAGCATGCCCTCTTCCGGCGTGCCCGACCAGATCACATCTTCGCCCATCAACTGCCGATCCGGAAACTCGGCCAGGGTCGCCATCGTGGCGCCGATCACATTCTGATTTCCCAAAACCACCGAACCGGGTGAGCGAACGACGATTTCTTCGCTGTAATACTCGTGCAGGGTTGCGATGCCCCGGTCTTCCCAGATCTCTTTGGTAATTCCGATGATATAGTCGGGAAAATCCCGGAACTTGGGATCAAAGCCTTTCATGTTTTCATCCTTTGCGGGGTCCAGCCTTTGGGCAGCCGTGCCGAAGTGCGCACGATCAACGGTCCATCAATCGCAACCTTGCGGGCTGCGGCAACTGCCGGGTTTTCAATATGGTCCAACAAGGCATCAACGGTTTCCGCAACCATCAGGTTGGCGCGTTGACGAATGGTGGTGAGGTTATAGGCAAGCCATCCGGCCTGCGGTACGTCATCGTATCCAACGATAGAAACGTCTTCTGGTATACGCATTCCGAGTTCAAACCGAATGACGTCCATCACGGCAAGCGCCATATGGTCATTGGCGACGAACACCGCGTCGGGTCGTTTTTGCGGTTCAACGTCAAACATGCGGCGCGCGGCCAATCGCGCATTTTCGGTCAGGAACTCTCCGATTTCGTAGGCGTACAAATCCTGACCTGCATCACCGAGTGCGGCGCGAAAACCGGCCTCGCGGTCTCGCTGGGTTGAGGCACCCTGCCAACCGGCAATGTAAGCGATGCGACTGTGGCCTGCGGCAACAAAGAACTCGGCGACCTTGCGACCGCCGGAATAATTGTCAGAGGTCACCGAGGTGATCCCGTCGATATCCTGACTACGGTTGAACAGTACGACCGGCACACCAGCTTGTTGGCACCGTGTTGCGATATCGGACGACATCGCGACCGAGGCCAGGATCACGCCATCAACCTGATAATCAAGAATTTCCTCCATAACGTCGTCAATGTTTCCGGCGGTTCTGGAGGCCATGAAGATCAGGACGTGATACCCCTGCTCCTGCAACTCGTTCGACAACTTCTCAAGCGCTTCGGGATAGAAATAGTTGTCCAGATAGGCGACGACCAAACCAATGATGCGGCTTTTGCCCGACACCATCGCGCGCGCCAACACATTGGGGCGATAGCCAAGTTCGGTCGCGGCTTTGCGCACTTTCTCTTCCGTCTTCTTGCTGACCGAGGCACCGGGCGTGAAGACGCGGCTAACCGCTGACTGACTTACACCTGCAAGCTGGGCGACCTGAAGTGATGTTACTTTCTCAGCCATCAGTCTGCCGTCCAACCTCCGTCAATCAACATCGAAGTGCCTGTAACCAGCGCTGAGGCATCCGAGGCAAGGTAGCGTACCGCACCCATGATATCCTCGACCTCGCCCACGCGATCCAGCTTGATCTTCTCCATGATCCACGCGGCGCGTTCGGGGTTGTCGAAAGTGGACTGGGTCAACGGCGTTCGAATGAACGTCGGGCAGACCGTGTTGATCCGAATGCCCTGCTTGCCCCATTCGATGGCCATGGATTTGACCATACCTTCGAGCCCATGCTTGGTTGCACAGTAAAGCGCCCTGTCTACGCCGCCCACATGGCCCATTTGACTGGAGACATGAATTATGGACCCTGGCTTGCCAGCATCGATCAAGGCACGCGCAGCATAGGCGGAAAGGAAGTAGGCGGAACGCAAGTTGACGCCGGTAACGACATCGAAGTCTTCGGGTGTCGTTTCAATTGCGGGGCTATGACGGGCGACCCCGGCCGAGTTCACCACGACCTCGAAGTTTCGCGTTTCGAAAAGCTGTTTCAGCTTTCCCAGATCGCCCTGGTCCAGCACAAGCGCTTCGGCTGACCAGCCCTGCCCCTGCAGAGCAGCCACCGTATCATTCAACCGGTCCTCGCCTCTGGCCGCACAGACGACATGCGCGCCCGCCTCGGCCAGCGCCACGGCACAGCCCTGCCCGATGCCTGAAGAGGCACCTGTCACCAGGGCGGTCTTTCCTGTCAGGTAAAACGAAGGGGTGCGTGGCAGTTCAGTCATCAGCTCATTCCATCCGGTATTTCAATGCGCCCTATGTTTCGCGCTTTGTTGAATTCCCGTAGACGGGCGAAGACGTCAACGCCTAGCTGGCGATAAGCATCCAGAAGATCGACCAGCACCCAGTTTTCACGAATGCGCCCGTTTTCCAGCCGCCAGAAATCGAGGCTACGCATGGTGATTTTCTTGCCCGAGGGCGCAATGCCCATCCAACCGTCATCAGTGACGGTCTGGATCATATTGGGCCAGCCGGTCACAGCCGCGTATTCGCCATCACCGAAAAAGTGGTAGGTGATGTCGTCCACGAACTGCCCACGATCCGGCATTCCGCTCAGGAACGGAATTTGGTGCCAATTGCGAAAGCCCGCATAGCCACGCCCGGTTCCAATGCCCGACGGCCCGTACCAGTTCATGCGCGGATGCCAGAACCGTTCCATCTCCATCACCTCGGGGCCACCCTGTTTGGGGTGTTTCTTGAGGTGCTCCAACATATCGATGATGTGCTGACAGGTCTCTTTGCCCTTTGCCTCACCATACGGACCGGGAACGAACCCGTCCTGCGTGGCCGGGCCCGGCACATGCCATTCGCGTCCAAGGCTGGGTGCCATCGGCCAGGCATTTGCCTGCATCATCACCTCGGGGATATCCCAAAGGGCCTGTATTTCCGCGATTTTACCGTTTTCGAAACGGTAAAATTCGTGGAACCGCATAGTAACCTGATTACCAGTCGGTGGGATGTCCAGCCATGGGCCGGTGAATGTGCCCGTGTAGTAGCCGCCGCACCCGACCCAGTCCGAACCATGTTCATCCGGGCCGGCCATGACAATGTAGTCGCGGCGTTCCAGATCGGGCCAGGCCGTCAACAGGTCTTTATAGGCGCGGTCATAGAAAGCGTCGCTGCCAATGCTGTCGCCAAAGGGATGGCATAGGTGGAAAACGGCGTCCGAGGCCGTTACCTCGGCCAGTGCCGCGCGAACACTGGCCTCGGAAAAATCATACATCGCGGCCCTCAGCGGAGCGATCAGGGCCTTATGCTGTGTATGCCTGTCACTCATTCAGCGGCATCCCGATACGGCGCGGGTTCGCCATAGGGCACATTGATGCCACCATAGCGACGCACGCGGACGTTGCACTGTTCTGCGTGGCCTACAAAACCTTCCAACATGCACAGGCGCGAGCCGTATTCGCCGATTAGTGTCGCCGCCTCGTTGGTCAGAACTTTCTGATAACTGTGCGTTTTCAGGTACTTCCCGACCCAAAGCCCACCAGTATAGCGCCCGGCCTTCTTCGTTGGCAGGGTGTGGTTCGTACCAATCACCTTGTCCCCGTTTGACACGTTGGTGCGCGGACCAAGGAACAACGCGCCGTAGCAGGTCATATTCTCAAGGAACCAGTCGTCACGATCCGTCATCACCTGCACATGTTCCGAGGCGATATCATCGGCAACCTGCAGCATCTCGTCATACGTGTCGCAGACGATCACCTCGCCATATTCATCCCAGGACACTTTCGCGGTGTCTGCAGTCGGCAGGATGCCCAAAAGGCGGTCCACCTCGGAAAGCGTCTCATTGGCAAGCTTTTCAGAGTTTGTCAGCAACACGCAGGGGCTGTTGTATCCGTGTTCGGCCTGTCCCAACAGGTCAGTTGCGCATAGCTCGGCGTCTGCCGCGGTCTCATCCGCGATCACCATGGTTTCGGTGGGCCCCGCGAACAGATCAATGCCGACGCGCCCGAACAACTGGCGCTTGGCTTCGGCAACAAAGGCGTTGCCGGGACCAACCAGCATGTGAACGGGATCAATCGTCTCGGTGCCCAAAGCCATCGCACCAATGGCCTGTATGCCACCCATAACGTAGATCTCATGCGCGCCACCCAAATGCATGGCCGCAATCACTGCTGGGTTTGGCTTGCCTTTGAACGGAGGCGTGCAGGCAATGATCCGAGGTACACCCGCGACCGAAGCCGTGGCCACGGACATGTGGGCCGAGGCCACCATTGGGAACTTACCGCCAGGGACGTAACATCCGACCGATTGTACGGGGATGTTCTTATGGCCAAGGATCACGCCCGGAAGGGTTTCGACCTCAATGTCCAGCATTGAATCCCGCTGAGCCTGCGCAAAGTTTCGCACCTGTTCCTGAGCGAATTTAATGTCGGCCAGTTCCCTATCGGTCAATTGACCGATCAAGTCATCGATTTCCTGCTGGCTCAGGCGGAATGAGGCTGGCGAGTAGTTATCGAACTTCTCACTCAACTCACGCACCGCAGCATCACCGCGGGTTTCAATGTCTTTCAGCGTCGCCTCAACCACGGCGCGGGTCTTGGCATCATCTTCAGCCCGGTCCGCATCGGATTTGCCGCGTTTAAGATACTCGATTGCCATGTTTCCAATCCTCAGTTTTCGGGCCGGGGTGGACATTTCTCACCCCGGTCAAATGCTTCCCAGCCTTGGCCGTTGAACAGGTCGACGCCTAGTTGGGCCGCAACGTGGGCAAAATCGACATTGACCCAGTTATCGACAATCTTTCCGTCGACCACTTTCCAGAAGTCCATATAACGGATTTCGACACGCTTGCCGGTGGGGGCGATGCCCAGAAACTCACCCGTATGGGTTGCTTCCTGACGACCGAAGGCTGCTGCCCATTCGCCCATGTAAAGACGGGCCTCATCGATGCAGGTCTTGTCCGAAAACGCCGCTTGAAACGGGCGCTGCCAGTTTTCCTGAAACTCTTTCAAGCCGGTTTTGGTGCCACAGCCTTGATTGCCCATCCAGCGGAAGCCTTGGGTGAAGAATTCTCCGATGTCTTCAATGCGGTGATCGTTCAGACCATCCACCATGGTTTCGATCACGCGGCGCGTGTCTTCGGTTTTGCTCATGTCCGTGTCGCGGGTCAGAACCGCTTGTTCGGGACGGGAACCTTTCATGTCTATGTCCTTTCAGGTTGCCAGAGAGAGAGTTTGGGGATCGCAGCCCCTATACTCAGAAAGTCCCTCGGCATCCTGTTCAGCGCCGGGTGGCGCGACATGGCGTTATGGCGTGCATGGTTGCTCATCAGCCTTTGACCGCTCCGGCTGTCAGACCGCTGACGATCTGGCGCTGGAAGATCAGAACAAGGAAGATCAGCGGCGCAGTGATCGACACGGCGGCGGCAACCGCGACCACTTGGTCGGTTGTAGTCGTCTCGCGGTTGAACATGCCGACGATGGCAGGAACCATCGTCTGGTTCTGCGCGTCCAGCAGCAACGCGGTGACAAGAAAGTCGTTATACGCCAGCAGGAAACTGAACAGGCCTGTGGTGATCACCCCCGGCCACATTACCGGCATGATCACACGGCGGAAGGCCTGAAAATGGCTGCAACCATCAACGCGGGCGGCCTCATCCAGCTCTGCCGGGATATTCTGAAAGAACGAACGCAGCATCCAGATCGTGAATGGCTGATTGATCGCGACCAGAACGGCGATCACCGCAAATGGCTTGCCGTAAAGCGTTGGTGCGTTTTCACCCAGGATCGGGGCCAGCCATTCAGCCGAGTTGATGAAAACCGGCAGATAACCAGCCACCAGCACCGAATGCGGCAGGGCCCGGAACACCAAGGCGACAATTAGGATCCAGAAAGCCAAAGTCGATCCAGACCGTGCCAGACCATATCCCGCCAACGTGCCGACTGTCAGCGAGACTGTCACCACGCCTGTTGTCACAATCAGCGAATTCTTGAAGTTGTTCGAAAAGCCCCGGTCAATCCAGACGGTCTTGTAGTGTTCCGTGGTCAGGCCAAGCACGTCCCGACCCAAGGGCCCGAACCACGGGTTCAGTACATTTAGAACGGCAGGCAGGACAACAAAGAACACTAAGAGAAAGCCCACCAAAACGACCAGTACGCCAATGACCCAGCCGAACCATTCCTGCCCGGGTTTCGAGTAAGATGTTACCATCGAAGGCAGTGTTTTGGTGGCGATGATTATCGTCGCCCAGACCACCGCAACACCCAGAATGATGTCCAGCAGCGACAGACCCTTGCCAACCCCCAGAGTGGCCGGACCAAAAATCACGTTCAGCGCGTTACTGTCGAATGCATCGACTGGCGATTTGAAGCTCATCACCACGATCCAGAAGATCGGGAAGGCCGCAATCAGGCACCAAAGCGCCAGAAAGATGTTCGAGGTCAGCCGCAGGCTGAGCGGTTGGCGAAGCGCGCGCGAGGACATGTCAGTGACCTCCTTTATGATCGCGCCATGTGCGGCGCAGCGGAAGGATAAGCAGGATGACAACGCCAATCATGGTCAGCATCGAGTTGGCCGAGGCACGGCTGATCGACCGGTTGCCCGCCTGATCCGGCGTCAGGTAGTCAAACGTCAACCACTGTAGCGAGATCACATAGCCCTGGCTTGAGAAGCCAACGATTTCTTCGAACACGCGGTAGCTGTCCATTAGGTGGATCATCGATACAAATATGATTAGCGGCATCAGATGCGGAATGACGATGTATTTCAGCCGCTGCCAGCGGGTCGCCCCGTCAATAACCGCGCTTTCCAGACTGTCCTGATTGACCGTTTGAAGACCGGCGTAAAAGATGATGGCCGCAAAGGGCGCCACGTGCCAGACGCGGTAGATCATCATCAGGACTTCAATCGTCCAAGCCTGCGCGAACAGGGCTATGTCACGGTTCAGCCACCATTCCATCATCGCAGTCAGGATACCGTCGCCGCGAAACAGCCAATTGATTGACAGAACTCCGATCACCGGCGTGATGATGAAAGGTAGTAGAGAGACGAATATCACCGGACCGCGGATAGAACGCGCAGCATTGTTTATCAGGATCGCGATCCCTAACCCGCAACCGACCACCAGCGGCAGAGTGATCAAAGTAAACGTCAGCGTGAACCGCAGGGCCTTCCAGAAATTGATCGTCGACAGCACATGCCAGCTGCCGTCACTTATGGCGCGCCATGCGCGGTCAGGTTCCAGAACATTGCGATAGCTTTGCAACCCCACATACTGGGTTTGCGTGATGATCTCACCATGCTCATCCAGCTTTGGCTGCGACACCTTTTCGGTCACACAGGTCTGGGTCAGGAAACCAGGGGTACAGGTTTCTTTTTCAACCGTCTCATAGATCGGCTGGGTGATATAGAAACTCTGCTTGAACACGCTGACCAGCGGGAACGCGATGAAGAGAAGCATCATAAAGACAGAGGGACCGACAAAAGCAGCAAATGTCCGGAAATTCATGGCTCTGCCTTTCTAATGGTTCTCGGGGGAAAGGGATGGGAGGGCCATAGCCCTCCCTAGGGAGGATCAGTTGCTGATCAGACCCGCTTCTTTCGCGGCAGTGACGTAGTCTGCCTCGATATCGGCCAGAGTCGTCTGCGCGTCTTTGGCACCGGTCAGGTAGTCGGCCAGTCCGTTACCCAAAGAGGTGTGCATGATGCCCATAGGACCGGAAGCCGGGTAAGCCTTGGCACCGCCTTCAGCGGACGCTGCAGCACCTGCAGCCAAAGGACCTGCCGAATAGGCCGTGCTCAGCCATACCGCGACATCGTTGTTCGCACTGACCGTATCGGTGTCCATGCCCTCAAGTGCGACGCGGAAGGCAGCATCCGCTTCTTCGTCGCTCATGTTCGAAGCCAGAACAATACCGTCCCACCAGATTGTGGTCGCCGGAACCGCCGATCCCATTGGAGCCGCGGCCATGGTCACCTTGCCAACGACCTGGCTTTCGGCCTCATCGTTCATCGCAGCGGCACGGCTGGCCCACAGGTTCGCCATCGCGATCTTGCCCTGCTGGAACTGCTGTTGCACATAGGTCGAGTCAGAGACCAGGTATTCCGGGTCCATATACTCGGTCATGGCCTTCAATGTCTCAAGCGCTGCTACGCCTTGCTCGTTATTGATTGCAGGCATGTTGCCGTCACCAAAGAACGAACCGCCCTCGCCCAAATACATGTTGACGAATTCCTGACCGAGATTCCAACCGGTCTTGAACGTCCCACCAATGGGATAATCCATCACGCCGGCTTCCTTAATCTTGGCAGCTGCGGAAAGAACATCGCCATATGTCTTGGGCTCTTCGATGCCCAGTTCAGCCAGAACATCGTCGCGATACATCAGGTGCTGCGCATTCACCATCATCGCGATGGCCATGGTTTGTCCGTCCACTTTGATCAACTGGTTGGGCAGCAAATCCTGGCCATATTTTTCAACCAGATCGTCCAGAGGGCGGATCGTCCCCGCGTTCAGCAAGGGGACCAGAGTTGCGTTCGAAACACCGCCGATCTGATAAAGCGCTGGATCGGCAGCAAAGGCTTCGGGTTGCTTTTCACGGAATTCCTGGTCCAGCGAAGCACTGAAGTTGCCGCATTCCGCCATCGCATCGGTGACCGCTTTCCAGGCTTCAAACCCGGCGGACAGCGACTTCAGTGGCACGTCGTTTTCGAAGGCGCATTCCGCCCATGCGCCGGTGGCGGCGATGGACATGGCACCTGCCATAAGGATCGTCTTGAGTTTCATGCGTTTCTCCCTGTCAGGATCGGTCCGTCGTCGACGTCCGGACCGGTGTTAAGCCCGTTTGGGCTGTTTGTGGGGGTGGTCCCCAATCCGCGCACCGCTTTCAGCTTCAAAGAGGTGACAGATTTCTTTCGGCACCGAGAACGAGACTGTCTCGCCAATCTCGGCGCGGTAGGCTTTATCGGCTTTAACCGACACCAGAGCACCGCCGACCCGGACCGAGATCATGGTCGCGTCGCCCAGCAATTCCAGCGTGTAGATCGGCGCTGTGATCTGGCCCTGCCCTTCGGCAAGGCTGGCATCCTCGGCGCGGAAGCCCAGCGTCATAGGACCGTCTGGGGCATCCACTGGGATTTCGACGTGTTCGGCACGGAACATTCCACCTGAAACGTTGCCATCCATTAAATTCATCGCGGGTGAACCAATGAAGCTGGCCACAAACGTGTTTGCCGGCATGTCATAGATTTCCGTGGGGCTGCCAACCTGCTGCACCACGCCCTGTTTCATCACCACAACGCGGTCGGCCAGTGTCATCGCTTCGATCTGGTCATGGGTCACATAGATCGTCGTCACCGCCAGCTCGTGACTGAGGTTCTTGATCTGCGCCCGGGTGGAGACCCGCAGTTTGGCGTCAAGATTCGACAGCGGCTCGTCCATCAGGAACACGTTTGGTTCGCGCACAATGGCACGGGCGAGCGCCACTCGCTGTCGCTGACCACCTGAGAGCTCGGCGGGTTTGCGATGCAGAAAATCGTCCAACTCTACCATCGCGCTGGCGCGGCGTACCTTCTCGTCGTGGGTCGACGGGTCGATACCGCGCACCTTCAGCGGAAAGCGGATGTTCTCATAGACGTTCATGTTGGGATAAAGCGCGTAGCTCTGGAACACCATCGCAACGTCGCGGTCCTTCGGCTCCAGATCGTTGATCACATTGCCATCGACCAGGATTTCACCCTCGGTCACATCCTCAAGCCCTGCGATCATCCGCATTGTGGTGGTCTTACCGCAGCCCGAGGGGCCAAGCAGGACCAGAAACTCGCGATCAGCAATGGTCAGGTCGAAATTGTGAACCCCAACGAATGAGCCCCATCGCTTGCCGACGTTCCGCAATTGAATTTCCGCCATGGTGCCCCCTGCAAGGAATCATTTTGCATACGTTTGCAAAACTGTAATTCGCATACGTCAATTCAGGCAAGACTTTTTTGCATACGTATGCAAAACTGACGCAAATACCCGACTCAACCCGGCTTCGCGCCTCTCGTAAAACTTTGATCACAATGGCAAATACCGTGACCTTTCAGACAGAAAAAAAACTCGTCTCTGCGTTTCACACCACGTTGGATTCCGCGACAGAACAAGAAATCCCGAAGGTAATGAGCCAATACTGCGCCCCAGAACTGAAGTGGCGCGGCTTTCACCCATTCAACGAAATCAATGGCGCCGAACAGGTTGCCCGGCAGTTCTGGCAACCACTAAAGAGCAGCCTGACCCGCCAGCAGAACCGTGTAGATATCCTGTTTGCTGGGCAAAACTCGCTGCGGGACGAGGCCGACGTTTGGGTCGTATCTATGGGGCATTTGATGGGGCTGTTCGACCGTCCGTGGCTGGGCATTCGCCCAACTGGCAAGCTGGCATTCCTGCGCTATTGCGCGTTCTACAAGGTCGCCGGTGACAGGATTGTCGAAACAGCGATGTATTTCGACATACCGCACCTGATGGTGCAAGCCGGGCAGAATCCGTTCCCTCCGCAAACCGCGGCGCATTTGGTGCAACCCGGACCAAGACCCCATGACGGCCTGCTGCTGAACGGACAACCTGCTGAAGAAGGCGAAAAGACCCTGGCGATCATCAATGCGATGATCTCGGATCTCGGGCAATGGGACAGTGGGTTGTCGCTTGAGGATGAATTGGCCCAAACCTGGCATCAAGACATGATCTGGTGGGGACCCGAAGGGATCGGCGCGACCTACACGATAGAACGTTATGCAAAACAACACTCTGGACCGTTCCGGGCCGCCTTCTCAGACCGATCTAAAACCAATCATGTCTGCCGCATGGCCGAGGGGCATTATGGCGGGTTCTTTGGCTGGCCCAATTTCACGGCCACTCCGTCCGGCGGGTTCATGGGTATGCCCGCAACTGGTAAACCCGGCGAATTCAGGGTGATCGATATCTATCGCCGCGCGGGTGACAAACTGGCGGAAAACTGGGTCTTCATCGACTTGCTGCACTTCTGGAATGGGCAAGGCGTCGACATTCTGGCCCGAACCACAGCGGTCGAAACGCCATGAGGATAGATGCGCATCACCACCTGTGGGACCTTTCTGCCGTTACCTATCCCTGGCTCATGGAAAAGGGCGTCGCGCGTTTCTTTGGCGACCCTTCCCCCATCCAACGAAACTACTTGCTGCCGGAATTTCGCGCAGACGCCGAAGCCGAGGGTTTCGGCGCTTCGGTACATGTTCAGGTGGGCGCGGCTGACCCCTGGGCCGAAGCGCAATGGGTGCAATCAGTGGCCGACCAGTTCCCGGACTGGCCGTTGGTGCAAGTGGCCTTCTGCGATTTGACCGCTGATGATCTGGACAAACAACTCGACCGCCTTCAAACCCTGCCGTCTGTACGCGGCGTTCGTCAGATCATCGGCCGCGCTCCGGGCGAGGATGCAATCACCGGCACAAATACGCTGCTTGAAGATCCAAAGTTCTTGGCTGGTCTAAAGCAACTGGGCTCACGCGGGCTATCCTTCGATCTTCAACTGCTGCCTGAGTTAATGGAAATGACCGCAGATGTGTTGTCGCAGGCCTCAGAAACCCGGATTGCTCTTTGCCATGCAGGGTCCCCCCACGACCGAACCGCACAAGGCTTGCGGAGATGGGCGGACGGGTTAAAAACGTTATCAAACCTCCCTCAAGTCTGTTGCAAGCTCTCCGGCCTCGGAATGTTTGATCATAACTGGAGCGCTGAAAGCGTCTCACCAATCGTTGCAACCTGCCTGTCACAGTTTGGTGCCGACCGTTGCATGTTCGGGTCGAATTTTCCGGTCGACAGCCTCAGTTCAACTTACAAAGAAGTAGTTTCCAGGCACCAGGAACTCGTCCCGGCATCAAACCAGGACGATGTTTTCCACAGCACGGCAAAGCGCTTCTATCTCTTTGAATAGGGACAATTTTTTCAGCCCTATTTTAGCGAAGCCTTCCCGACGGAAGTGCCCGAAAGTGAGCCCAATCCGACCAACGCATTGCAAACGAACTTCAGTATTTGGAGCTTTGGTTATCTGCCGCTAGCGTGCATTTCACGCTTACGGTTCCGAGTACGCTTTGTGGCGTCCTCGGCACCATCATGATATGTTCCGAACCACTTATCCCAGGGCATTTCGGCATTGCCATAATTGCACTCGTAATAGCGATGATGAAGCTGGTGGAAAAATGCACCTATCAGCAAAGCCTGACGATCGCGCGCCCAAATCGCTTCGTATCCAGAGTGAGACGACGCTGCGCCCAGCATCAGCCAGTAGCCGAGGAAAATCATGTGAACGGGATGGCTGGGTAAGATCAGCACGATCAGAATAGCACTGAGATACCCGAAGGATTCGACCGGATGCATCGACATGCCGGACCAGGGGCCGGTGTTGACGTTGCGGTGGTGCACGGCGTGTACGTGCCTGTATATGAACGGCTGATGCAGAAATAGATGAACGGCATAAAAGTGAAAGCTTTGCCAAAGCGCCAATATCGGGAATAGCAGAATGAACCACACAGGATGCGCAACAAAGCTAAGCGTGCCGATATAATTGTTAGCGTACATCCAGCGCAGGAAGCATTCAAATATCGACAAGATGGTCGCACCAAAGACCATCGAGTAGTAGATGTTGTCCCAGGTCTGATAGCCGAATTTATACAGCGCATTCTTGCGCTTCATGTACGGTCGGGGGTCGTATTTCAGCAACTTACCTTGCCCGTCGACACCGTAAAACCACATATGCAGCCCACCGGCGACGACCAATAGCAACACCCAGTTGCGAATGAACACCCATGACATCCAGCCAATGGCAAAAATGGCCTGATCGGATCCGACGGGCTGCAACCAGAACGCCACCAGAAAAGCCAGCGCAAGATAGATCGAACGATCCGAAAGTTGCAGCCAGTTCTGCCAGGCCCATTTCCCCATGACGCCGAATTTGGGTGGCCAGTGCCAATAGGGGGCGTGCTTTACCGGAAGTTCCGGGTGCCAGTGCCATTCGCGGCTCATGGGGGCGGGATCTTCGGAGGTATGAGCTGTTTTCCGAGCGTTCGTATCTGCAGTCGTCACGGGGTGTCCTTTCCTGAGCAAATGTACCTTTTTTGATCAGGATGAGGCCGGAGGCGGCTCATACGGGTATTTCCGTGACGGACGGCAAGTCATCGTGGGGCCTACTCGTGAAACGGGCGGCGCTTGTCCAGCGCTTCACGTAGTTTTTCATGCTCACCGGGCTTCATGCCGATGCTCGTCGCAGTGTCGGGATAACTACCGTCCAGAACCGCGGTACGACAGGCGGTCAGACCCTTCATCCTTTCGGCCTCCAGTTTGGTACGGGCACCTGCCATATCGGCAAAGGCTTTGGCATGTCGCGGAGGGTTTGGGGTGTCGCCGCAAGCGTCTTCCTGGAAAAGGAAGATCACATCGGCAGCCCCGCCAGAACCGATTGAGTGGGTGATCAGTCCGGTACGCGGGCTGATCTCTGCAATCGCCTCGTCGGCGACACATTCCAACTCGACTGCATAAGCACCAGCGTCTTCCAACCGTCGCAGATCCTCGGCCAGCTGCATTGCTTCATTCGCGGTGCGCCCATAGGCACGCAATCCGCCGATCTGGGTGGACAGGCGGGGCACCAGGCCCAGATGACCCTGAACGGCCAACCCTTCGTCGGCCAGCAGTTCCACGGCTTTGAGACTGCGCAATGTGTAAACCGCGTCTGCCCCGGCGGTTGCCGCACGTATACCGGCACGCAGGATGTCCTGGTGGGTCTCATAATCGCCGGCCATCAACGCGGCAGTGGTGAACGTGTCAGGCGCACCGGCGCGTACTTCGGCCAGATCGTGATCGACGATTGATAGATGATCAATGCCCGCGGCCTGAGCCGCAGCAGCCTCGGTGCGGCTCACGGCGGTCGTCTGCACGAATTTACGCCTGCCCTTGCCTGCCTTGATATCCGCCACCGTCAAGTTACGCGTCGCCGGATGCCCACCAAAAGTATAGATCCGTTTCAAAACCGCTGTCCTTTTTTATTCAGCGGCTTTGCGTTCAGAGCCTTGCGGGATCACCTCGTAACCGGGTTCTTCCGGCTCCTCATCCGTCATTTCCGGCGGGAAACCGGGGGCGAGAATGTCCAGACCGGTGGCCTCTTCCAGACGTTTGATGATGTTGGGCGAAAAACAACGCTCGCCATAGCGTTCGATGCCGTCCTCAAAGATCTGAACCAACATAGGCGAGATTTCCAGCGGCACATTGTGACGGTCAGCCACCTGCTGGAACAGACCGGCATCCTTTTTGACCAGATCCATGGTGAAAGAAATGTCCCGGCTACCGTTCAGGATCACCTGACTTTCGGTTTCATGTACGAATGACGTTCCGGAGCTAATCTTCATCGCCTCATAAGTCGTGTTGAGGTCCATACCGGCCGCCTTGGCGGTGACAAGCGCTTCGCAGCAAGTGACAAGATTGGCCGTAGCCAGATAGTTCGTCACCACTTTCAAAACCGAAGCCGAGCCCAGATCGCCAGTGTGCAGAATGCGTCGACCCATGGTTTTCAGGAAAGGCGCGATGCGATCAAACGTGGCACGGTCGCAGCCCGCAAAGATCGAGATATTGCCCGTCGCCGCACGGTGGCATCCGCCCGATACCGGGCAATCCACGGCTGCGCCTCCTGCGTCCATCACCATTGCGCCCAAGCGCTTGACCTCGGCTTCGTCAGTGGTGGACATCTCCATCCAGATTTTGCCCGGCTTCACCTCGGACAGCATCTGTTGCATGACGGCATCCGAGGCAGCGGGCGATGGCAGACAAGTGATAACAGCATCGCAATCACGCATCAGTTGGGCCGGGCTCTCCCCCCGGGTTGCCCCGCGCGAAACGAAATCATCCACAAGCTCGGGGTTGAGGTCATGCACCGTTAGATCAATGCCGTTCCGCAGCAAACTGCCACTGAGTTTCCCGCCGACATTTCCAAGACCAATAAATCCAACTTTCATGCGTGTGGTTCCCTGTTTCATTTCCCGCCGGATGATCGGCAAAGATGTTGCTTCGCAAAAAGTACAAACGTTGATGGCATTGTGTAAAACGAATAAAACCGGCAGGTATCAGCGAAAATTTTTGGTGCTACGAATGCCGCAATCTCCTAACCCTATCTGGCTTCGGTCCTTTGAATGCGCCGCGCGGCATCTGAGCTTTACTGCCGCCGCGGCAGAGCTGGGTATCACTCAATCGGCGCTCAGCCTGCATGTCCGCTCGCTGGAAGCGCAACTTGGCTGCCCTTTGTTCTATCGCGCCGCACGCAACCTAACCCTGACCGAAGTTGGCCAGGCATATGCTTTTTCTGTGCGGCAAGCCCTAAGAGACATCGATCTGTCAACGATCAGCCTGTTCGGATCAAACCAGAAGCACGATCTGGTCGTGCGTGCACCAATATCCACGGCGACCTTGTTTCTCGCTCACAGGTTGCCCGAGTTTTTGCGGATCCACCCCGATATATCCATAAAGCTGGTCTCGAACATTTGGGCTGAATCCGCAGGCCGTGAAAATGTCGATGTCGAGTTGCGTGTGGGAAGTGGTGAGTGGACTGATATCCCAGCTCGGAAAATATCCACTGAACGGATCGTCCGTATTTCCACCAAGATATCTGGGGGAAAAGCCCCTTCCACCAAAGATCTGCAACAACAGCCGCTCATTCACATTCTGGGATTCCAACAAATGTGGGAACGGTATTTTACCGCAACCGGGGTTCAACAAACCCAATACGCATCGACCTTAGTGGTCGACACGACCATTGCCGCGGTGGACATCGTGGCCGCAGGTGGCGGCAATGCGATCGTTATCGAGAGGTTTGCCAAAACCGCCATTGAGACCGGAAGAAAGGTCGCCATAGTTGGTGAAGCAGTTCCAATAGAACAGAGCCACTACTTGATTACGGGGCAAAACTCAAAAGCGGATGCAGTGGCCAAACAGCGTTTTGAAGCTTGGCTGGAAGGCATCTTTAAGTGAACCAAAACGTCTTCGTCCAAACGGGTTGTGTTCGTGCGTGTTCAGCTCTGATATTTTTGGAATACTGATGGAAGCTTCAACGGCAAAGCCTCCGCGCTAGACGGCATTCGGGCCTCAACGCGTCGAACATCGGGATATAAGCGCCAGATCACTCCGCGCATACCAGTATTCTACAATTCCGGGCACACGACGGAACATGAACCCGAACCGACGTCGAATGAGATGCAGAGAACGTTCAATGCATCTGCCCCAAGGGTCATGCGCTAAAGCAGCTTCCAAGAAACTACTCTGACCCAACCGGGGAATAGTGACCAAAGGGGAGGGCGTGGACGTCTGATTGGTCGAGCCAAAGGTGGGATGAACAGAACAACAATCAGTATAGATTGGGACCCACAGAAAGACTAAGTCCCGACGCTTATCTATGACGCCAGCAATCCCGATATTTTGGTCGCTCCAAACTGCAAAAGCGAAAGGAACTGCATCAAACTGTCCAATTCGTGACGCTGGGTCGGCGCGTGAACAGACAACGTAGCCACAAGCCTTTCGTGCTCATCCAGAACAGGGACAGCTACGGCGGTCATCCCGGGCATGAATTCTTCGTCGTCCGTTGAATACCCTCTTTGCGCGATGTTCATGATTTCGGCGCGCAGAGCTTCTGGGTCAGTTATTGTTTTCTTAGTGTTCGCGTTCAGCTTACGAGCGGACAGAAACCCGTCCAACGTGTTCTCACGAAGCGTGGACAGATACATCTTGCCGCTGGCCGTGCAATGAAACGGAACCTGAGTGCCAATCGGCAATTGGATCCTCAGGGGCCATTTCGTTTCTACCCGGTCCAGATAAATCATTCCTTCCCGATCCGGGATGGCGAGGTTGCAGGTCTCGCCAATTTCATCGGCGATGCCCCGAAGGATCGCAAGGCGGGCCGTTCGAAGGTGCTCCGACGAGACCGTGTTCACCGACAGTTGCCGCAAACGTGGCCCGGGACCATAGGATCGGCCATCCAGATCACGTTGAAGGAACCCTTCGGCCTCAGCCGTTAGAAGCAGGCGATGGACTGTCGGTTTCGCCAAACCCAATGATTCAATCAGGTCTGACGGTTTGACTGCGACCCCACGCTTTGCAACCTCTTCAAGGATCAACAGCAAACGCAGGTTCGTCGGGATTTGGGATTCTTTCTCTCGCGTGTCTGCGTTTGCCATCCCGCTAAACTCTAGTTGTTTGGCAACAAGATCAAGGCCAGATCAGGCACCAGAGAGACCAAAATCCACACAGACAGCAACGCCACAAGGTAAGGCACCGTATAGCGCAGCAGCCGGAAGTACGGCACACCTGTCACACCTGACGCAACATAGAGGTTCAGACCATATGGTGGCGTGATGAACCCAATCGAGGCACCTACAAGGAAAATCACCGAAAAATGGATCGGGTCGACCCCTACGGACGCAGCAATCGGTGCGAGGATCGGCGCTAGGATAATCGTCACCGGCAAGCTTTCCAGAACCATGCCTGAGAAAAAGACGATGACCATCGATGTGAACAGAACCGCGTAATACCCACCCATTGAGGTCACGAAATCTCCGATCGTTTGTTGTGCTCCAAGCAGCGACAGAATTTGCTGCATGACCACCGAGATCGCAATCAGCGGCGCAAGGATACCCGTGATCTGAGCCGAGCGGATCACGATCGAGGGGATCTCAGGGATTGTGAAGCCTTCGACAACCAGCATTTCGGCAAAGCTTTTGTCTGTGGGCGAAATATTATCCCGCGCGCCCATGATCCGGTTGATCGGATAGCTGACCAAGCCCGCGATGACACAGAAACCAACGGTTACACCCGCCGCCTCGGTCGGTGAGAACTTGCCGGTATAGATGCCCCATAGCACGAGGCCGATGGCGAAAAAGCCGAGCCACGCACCAAATGCCGTTTTGAGAATCCGGTTCAGTTGCAGCGGAATCAGGTGCCCCCACCCATTAATCCGACAGATGATCCAGCATGCGAATTGCATACCAAAAACCATAAGCGCACCAGGTATGATACCGGCGACGAACAGCTCGGAAATGGGCAGGTTCATCAAGAACCCGTAGACGATGAAGATGATGGATGGAGGAATGATGATCCCAACCGTACCGCCCGCCGCGGCCGTGGCCGCGCTAAAGCGTTCGTCATAGCCGCCTTTGACCATCTCAGGGTGCAGCATTGAACCGATGGTTGCGGTCGTTGCAGAGTTCGACCCGGAAATCGCGGCAAACAATCCACACGCCCCAAGCGATGCCATAGCCAGCCCGCCGCGTATCCAGCCTAAACAGGAATAGGCAAAATCACTCAACCGCCGCGCGATCCCCGATTTGTTGATCAGGTCGCCGGTCAGGATGAACAGCGGCATCGCCAACAAGGCGAAGCCTTTGTTGAACACGTTCAGTAGCTCTGCACCCATATTGTCGAGTGTCAGCCCCAGAACGAATGAGCATCCGATCACCCAGTATCCGATGACCAGCAGCACCGGCACGCCCAACATGAACAGAAACGTCACGCCCAGCGAAATAAGTGTAACTAAAGTTCCGTCTGTCATCAGTCTGCCCCTATCACGGCCTGCTTGATCAGCGGCTCTCCGGTTTTCCAATTGTGCAGATCGTCAGCAAGGTTTTGAAACACGCGACCGACCATCAAAAAGAAGGACACAGGCGCGGCCAACAGAAACCACCACTGCATGATGTTGTCTGTCCCAAGCACGATCTGAAAGTTCGAGGCTGACAGCGCAACGAGGCGTGTTGTGGTCACGATCACGATGACCGCAAAGATGAACCACAAAATGGCATCCAGAAACAGACAGGCCAGTTGACCGCCGCGCGGCATCGCGGTGCGAAACTCGCTGAAGCTAAGATGCGTGCGCAGGCGGACATTATAGGACGCACCAAACCAGGCCATTATCATGAACAGAAGCGGAGGAATGGTGGTAGACCAGGGTTCCTGATCGTTAAAGACAAAGCGGTCAATCACACCCCAGAAGATGATCAGCGCAATGGCAAGGTAGGAATAGACCATGATCGACCGTTCGAAGTGGCGTTCAACAAAGGGCACTTTGCGATAGATCAGCATTACAAGAAAACCGCCGAGCGCGGCGGCAAAAGTACCGACAACCCAGGCGGCGTCAGATTCCAATGCGGATTGGATTTCGAATGAATCGCGAGTGAGCAAGGCGCTGAAAATTGCCCCGATATCTGCCCATAGTGACATGAACCCCGTCCTCCCAGTCGGTGTTTAGAGAAACCGGCCCCGAGGGGCCGGTTCGAAATGTTAGATCAGGCCGCGCCTTTCCACCAACGGCGGGGCTCAACGTTTTCGGGCAGTGTGTCTGCTGGGATCTGCCGCGCGATGTCGTAGATTTCCTGATAGGTGTCGATACCACCGGCCCATTTGTTCAGCCGCTCGCGCCACTGCGCCCAGGGTTCAGGATTAAAGTTCGGCGCACACATTTCCTCGGCCAGTTTGATCTGATCGTCCGGCAGGAATGCTGCACGTACACCGTTTTCCGCAAAGATGGTGTTAGGCAGCTGTGGTTCCGAGAAACCAACCGTGTTCAGCAGTGCAGCTTCGTTTGCACCCTGAATAAGGGCCTGCGTGAAATAGGACGATTCCATAACCGCGTCCTGAAGTTCACCGCCAAGACCGTCAAACACTTTGGCCGACATTGACGTATGTTCAGTACCGCAGAAGAATTTGAGATTGACGGATTGCGAGACGACCGGAGCCATGTTTGCGTAGGCAACGGCTGATGCCCAAGTTTCCGCTCCGTCGATCAGGCCCGTCTTCAGCGCGTCCAATGTTTCTTCCCATGCCACCGGCACGGGATTCAGGTTCAGCAGCTGCATGGCGATCCGGCCAAGCTGCGTCCCCGTTACACGGTTCTTCGTCCCAAACAGCTCTTCCAGCTTGGTGACTGTCGGCTTGTCAGAGAAGGTCGAGCCCATCTGCAGGCCGCGTAGTTCGCAGTGTGTGAACAGGAATTTCAACCCGTGACGTTTTTCAAGCGGGTCTCGCAGAATGCGCTGGCTGTCGGGGCTGTAGAAGAAATGATACTGCGCCGCCCTGCTGGGGAACATATAGGCATAGTCCAGCACGTTCAGATATGGCGCACCGCCCGCAGAGTTCTGGGTCGACGCCGCATAGATGTCGACGATTCCCTGCTGAGTCTTCTCAACACAGCTCAGTTGTCCGCAGATCTGGTTGTCGCCAATGAACTCGATCCGAATCTCACCGTCAGTGCGTTCTTCCAGATCTCGGGCAAATTCGATGGCCCCTGCCCGTTCGATCAGCAGGTTGCGTGTATTGAAGCCCGAAGCACCGAATTTCAGCGTGTGTTTAGGTTCTTTCGAAAACCGTTTTTCATAAGTTGATTCTGCGGCTTGCGCCAAATTGGCCAAACTCATCGCGCCACCAAAGCCACCCGCTGCCAGCAGCGTTGAGCTCATGCCATAACGCCCGGCCACACGAAAAAAATCCCGCCGTGAGACACCGCTTAGTTTCTTACCGATCTCCATTGCTTACCTCCCTGATCGCAATTATTGAGACGTTTTGTATCAAAAAATGCTAGTATAGTTCCAGCAATTTGCATAGTGTTTTTTTCAGTTACCTTGGGAGGAGACCGTCATGGAGGTGGATTATGCAGTCGTCGGAGCAGGCTCTTCGGGCTGCGTCATTGCCAATCGGCTAAGCGCTGACCCCAGCACAACAGTGGCATTGTTGGAAGCTGGTGGACCTGACACCAACCCATGGATTCACATACCGGTTGGATACTTCAAAACCATGCATAACCCCTCATTGGATTGGTGTTACCGCACTGAACCAGATCCAGGTTTGAATGGACGCTCGATTGATTGGCCGCGCGGAAAGGTCCTTGGCGGATCTTCCTCGTTGAACGGGCTTTTGTATGTTCGTGGTCAGAAAGAGGACTACGACCGCTGGCGTCAGATGGGTAACGTCGGCTGGGGTTGGGATGACGTCTTGCCTCTGTTCAAACGCAGCGAGGATCAAGAGCGCGGCGAAGACGCATTTCACGGTACAGGCGGCCCGCTGTCGGTATCCAACATGCGCATTCAGCGACCGATCTGTGACGCCTGGGTCGCCGCCGCCCAAGAGGCGGGTTACCCGTTTAATCCTGACTACAATGGGGCCGATCAGGAAGGCGTTGGCTATTTCCAGTTGACCACTCGGAACGGGCGTCGCTGCAGTGCGGCCGTTGCATACCTCAAACCGATCAGGAACAGGCCGAACCTGAACATCATCACCCGTGCATTGGTAACCAAGGTCGAACTGGACGGCAAAAAAGCAACCGGACTTCTTTATCGCGACCGATCGGGTGAAGTGAAGTCGATCAAAGTGCGCCGCGAAATCATCTTGTCCGGTGGTGCCATCAACTCACCTCAGATTTTGATGTTGTCAGGCATCGGAGACCCGGATCACTTGAAGGCCAACGGCATTGAACTCGTTCATTCGCTGCCCGGCGTCGGCAAAGGGCTGCAGGATCACTTGCAGGCACGCCTGGTCTTCAAATGCAACGAGCCAACGCTGAATGATGAAGTGCGCAGCCTGTTCAATCAGGCACGGATCGCGCTGAAATACGCGCTATTCCGGGCCGGACCTATGACAATGGCGGCCAGCCTGGCCACCGGATTTCTGAAAACCCGCCCCGAAGTTCAGACTCCTGACATTCAATTCCACGTTCAACCCTGGTCTGCCGACAGCCCCGGAGAGGGCGTGCACCCGTTTTCTGCCTTCACAATGTCCGTCTGTCAGCTGAGGCCGGAAAGCCGCGGAGAACTGCGTCTGGATGGCCCCGATCCGGCCAGTTACGTCAAGATCATTCCAAACTATTTGTCGACGGAAACTGATTGCAGAACGATCGTCGACGGCGTGAACATCGCGCGGGACATCGCCCGGCATAATCCACTGGCTTCTAAGATTTCAGAAGAGTTCCGGCCAACCTCTGATCTGTCCCGCGATGACTACAAAGGCACTTTGGATTGGGCGCGCTCGAATTCAGTCTCGATCTATCACCCGACAGGAACCTGCGCGATGGGTACCTCGGAAAGCTCTGTTGTGGATCCAAACCTGAAGGTCAAAGGAATCGAAAATCTGCGCGTTGCCGACTGTTCAATCATGCCGGAAATCGTCAGCGGCAACACTAATGCTCCAGCAATCATGATCGGTGAAAAAGCCAGTGAGTTGCTATGCGCAAGCAAGTGATTTTGGACTTTTTGTGACCTTCCTTACCCGTGCCTGGATCTGACCTGTACAAGATGGTCAGATTCCATAAGTTTCACGGGCATGTCGAAGGCAATAGCCTACGGCGCTTACGCACTTTGGACAGCCAGAATAGAACGCTCAAAGAGTGCCTATTTTTCAGCCATCATTAAACCTCGTGCAAACTGGCCTCTACCACAGAGATTGGCTTGAAGCATGCCTGCCGCAGAATCAGTGGGACTTTGGCTCAAGAGCGGTAAAGTCAGCTATCGCCTCGCGGCAACCACGTTGCCAAATCGCAGCCAGCCAGGTGGAAAAAGCGTCTGTGAACTGCGCGTCGCGGCCTAAGTCACCAAAATACTGGCTTTGTTCGATCCACAAAATCGGATTGACCTTGGAAGCCAGTGCGGTTTTTTGCAAATGCTCCCAATGGGGATCGTTTGGGGAAATTTCTGAACCATCTTCGCGAATGCCTGCACACATCCGGCACCAGAATGCTTCGGCCAGCGCAAACCCATTTACGGAAGACCCAGTTGCAAGAGCATCGCGCAACGACGGCAGTAAGAAACCGGGGTGTCGTGAAGATCCATCAAATGCCACGCGCCGTGTTGTGTCGTGGATGGTGGTGTTGGAAAATCGCCTCTCAACTAACCCAAGATATTCGGCTGCCGTGGTTCCGGGGACGGCTTCGACCAGAGGCAGAATTTCTTCCGTCTGAACTTTCCTGAAAAACGCCACGATGTCCGGGTCCTGCATGCAGTCTGAAATCGTGGGCACATTCAGAATCTCCCCGACATTTGCGAGCAGTTGGTGGCCGCCGTTCAATATGCGCAGTTTCATCGCTTCATAGCTGTGGACGTCCTGCGTCAGTGTTACTCCAACTTGCTCAAGGGGCGGTCGTTCAGCGCAGAAATTGTCCTCAATCACCCATTGGCGAAAGTTCTCATGCGTGACCGGTGCGCGGTCGTCGACGCCCAGTGCCCGGCATTGCGCTACGACCTCCTCGGTCGTTGCGGGAACAATGCAGTCCACCATCGAGTTCGGAAACGCTCCATTCTGATCGATCCAATCGGCCAGATCCGGGTCGGAAAGACGCGCCAAACCAACAACGCAGGTTCGCAGAATTCCACCGTTGCCCTGAAGATTATCGCAGCTGAGCGCAGTAAAGGGTTTCAAGCCATTTGCACGCCGTTGTCTGAGCGCCGCGACAATAGCGCCGAAAGCCGTACGCGGCTGGTCCGGGTTCTCGGCATCGTGCCGAATGTCTGCGTGATCCGTATCGAACGCATCAGTGTTGGCGTCCGGGAAATACCCACCTTCAGTTACAGTCAGCGACACAATTCGTATGGCAGGGTCCGCCATCGTCCGGACAAGCACGGCATTGTTGTCTTCGATCGGCAGGTAATCGATCATCGGACCAATCACTTCGGCGGATATTCCTTTTGGGTCCAGTTCGATCAGCGTTGTCAGGCAGTCCTGCGCCAACAGTCGCTCTCGCATGTTTGCGTCATAGCTTCGGACA
The DNA here is from genome assembly GCF_059610545.1 of Ruegeria sp. CDSC068. Taxonomy (NCBI): domain Bacteria; kingdom Pseudomonadati; phylum Pseudomonadota; class Alphaproteobacteria; order Rhodobacterales; family Roseobacteraceae; genus Ruegeria; species Ruegeria sp. CDSC068. Next base: position 238,167 of record NZ_JBXWNV010000006.1, on the reverse strand, counting down.
CCTGCCCCGATGATTGCCCAGTCATGGGCCTGGCCCAGCTGCATTAACTGGTGAATATACCAGGCCTGATGCGCGCGATGAAAGTTGCCAAGTCCGATATGGACAATGCCCGGTGTCAGGTCAGAGCGGGCATAGGTCGGAGTCCTGACAATCTCTGGCAGGTCTGAAAGACTTTCACGCCGTAGCCGTACCGAAGGTTTTGCATTCGCCACAGGGTCCATCAGCTCATCCAATTTCCGCCATCGACATTGTAGGTTTGTCCGACGATGTACTTTGCGTCTTCAGAAGCCAGAAATACTGCCATCCCGGTCAGATCTTCGGCCCGACCCATTCGGCCATAAGGAACGGCTGCAGCCACTTCGCGTTTCTTCTGGCCCAGTGGTTTGCCTTCGTGCTTTGCAAAAAACGCATCAACACCATCCCAGTGCTCGCCATCGACGACACCAGGTGCAATGGCGTTTACGTTGATCCCATGAGAGATCAGGTTCAGCCCGGCCGATTGGGTCAAGGATATGATCGCGGCTTTGCTGGCACAGTACACGGCGACCAACGGCTCGCCCCTACGCCCTGCCTGCGATGCCATGTTGATGATCCGACCTTTGGTCCCTTGATCAATCATGTGGCGCGCAACGGCCTGCATCGAAAACAGCGCGCCAGAAACGTTGATATCAAAAACGCGATTGTAGTCAGCACGCTCAATTTCAACGATTGGAGCGGCGGAGAAGATGGCCGCGTTGTTGATCAGAATGTCGATTGGGCCAAAATGTTCAGCCGTTCGTGCAACGGCGGCTTCTATGCTTTGTTGGCTGGTCACATCCATCTCGACGGCCAACGCGGCTGCGCCGATCTCAGTTGCTGCGTCCTGCGCGCGCTGCCCGTCTATGTCCGCGATGGCGACGCGCGCGCTCTCAGCCACATAAGCCTTGGCAAACGCCAGTCCGATGCCCCGCCCGGCCCCGGTGATCAGGGCAGTTTTTCCGGTCAGACGCGTCATTCGAACCGCAGACCTTTCGCGTCAAACCGGTGGATGGCATCCGAGCGTGGCGTCAGGTGGATACGGTCGCCGTGGCGAAAGCTGACCTCGCCATCTGCTCGGACGGTGATGGTCTCGGCCAACCCTGTTTCGTGGACGTGGAAGAAAGTGTCCGAGCCAAGATGCTCAGAGACACTTACGACGCCGGACCAGTCTCCCTCAGATTCAGACACCGCAATGTGTTCAGGGCGAATTCCGATGGTCTGGGCACCGAGCTTTTCTGCTTCGGGGCCTTCGATGAAGTTCATCTTGGGCGAACCGATGAAGCCTGCAACAAACAGGTTGCGCGGCGTACGGTACAGCTCCAACGGGCTGCCTACCTGTTCGATCACACCTGCCTGAAGCACAACGATCTTGTCGGCCATAGTCATGGCTTCGACCTGATCGTGGGTGACGTAGATCATCGTAGTCGCCAGACGTTCGTGCAGTTCACTGATTTCCAGCCGCATGCCAACGCGCAAGGCGGCGTCCAGGTTCGACAGCGGCTCATCAAACAGGAACGCAGCAGGTTCGCGTACAATGGCCCGACCGATGGCCACCCTTTGACGTTGCCCGCCAGACAGTTGGCCGGGACGACGGTCCAGGTAGTCGGTCAGGTTCAGAACGCTCGCCGCACCTTCAACTCGCTTGTCGATCTCAGCCTGATCCAGTTTCGCCATGCGCAGCGGAAATGCGATGTTCTTGCGAACGGTCATGTGCGGATACAAGGCGTAGGATTGGAACACCATCGCCAGCCCGCGTTTGGCAGGCGGCACGTCTGTTGCGTCGGCGCCGTCAATGTCGATGGAGCCAGAGGTCATGTCTTCCAGTCCCGCAATCAGGCGCAGCAAAGTGGACTTGCCGCAACCCGAGGGGCCGACAAATACGGTGAACTCGCCATCTTCGATGGTCAGATCCAGCGGGGGAATGACCTCTACGTCGCCGAAGCTTTTGGTCACGGACTTGAGTTGTATACGTCCCATACGAAGTCTTCCTTATTTCACAGCGCCGAAAGTCAGGCCGCGGACAAGTTGTTTCTGGCTGAACCAGCCAAGGATCAGGATGGGTGCAATCGCCATGGTCGAGGCCGCGCTGAGCTTGGCAAAGAACAAGCCTTCGGGGCTGGAATAGCTGGCGATAAATGCGGTGAGCGGGGCCGCATCGACGGCCGTCAGGTTTAGGGTCCAGAACGCCTCGTTCCAGGCCAGGATGAAGTTCAGTAGAACGGTCGATGCGATGCCGGGGATGGCCATGGGCGTTAGGATATAAAGGATTTCCTCTTTCAGCGTCGCACCGTCCATTCGTGCCGCTTCGAGGATTTCCCCCGGAATTTCGCGGAAATAGGTGTAGAGCATCCAGACGATGATCGGCAGATTGATCAGCATCAGCACCACGACCAGCCCGCCGCGACTGTCCAGCAATCCCAGCTGAATGAACAGCAGGTAAATCGGGTACAGAACACCAACTGCGGGCAACATCTTTGTGGACAGCATCCACAACAGAATGTCCTTGGTGCGTCTGGACGGAACAAACGCCATCGCCCAGGCTGCGGGTATCGCGACGATTACACCCAAAAGTGTTGATCCGCCTGCGATGATGACTGAATTCCACAGGAACCGCATATAGTCAGAGCGTTCCTGCACGATGGCGTAGTTTTCGAGCGTCCAGTCGAAGTTGAGGAAGATCGGTGGGCTTGCAATCGCCTGTGCCTCGGTCTTGAAGCTGGTCAGGATCGTCCAAAGGATCGGGAAAAAGATCAGCAGACCTACGGCCCAGGCAAGGGCGGTGTTTAGTGTTTTGCGTTGTGTCGTGACGGTGCGGGCCATGGTTTTGTCTCCTCACGCGTCCAGGTTTTTGCCAACGATGCGCATCAGGAAGATGGCAACGATATTGGCCAGGATGATTGCATAGACACCACCGGCTGATCCGAGGCCAACGTTCTGGCTTTCCAACACGCGCTGGAAGATCAAGTAGGTAAGTGTACGGGTGCCGAAGGCGCCGCCGGTGGTCACGAAAATCTCGGCGAAGATCGACAGTAGAAAGATCGTCTGAATCAGGATCACAATCGTAATGGCGCGACCAAGATGCGGCAGGATGATGTGATAAAAGCGTTTAAGCACCGGCGCACCGTCCATCTCGGCTGCTTCCAGCTGTTCACTGTCCAGAGACTGGATAGCGGTCAGCAGGATCAGCGTCGCAAAGGGCAGCCACTGCCAGGAAACGATCATAACGATCGAGGTCATCGAAGCCTCGGACAGCCACGAAATCGGCTCGGCCCCGAAAAAGCGCCACAGATGGGCCAGCAAACCGTTCACCGGGTCCATGAACATGTTCTTCCAAACCAGCGCTGATACGGTCGGCATGACAAAGAATGGCGCGATCACAAGGATGCGGACAACGCCCTGCCCCCACATGGGTTGATCCAGCAGCATGGCCAGCAGAATGCCCAGAATGACCGTAATCACCAGCACGCCGCCAACGATTACCAATGTTGCTTGGACCGCGGGCCAGAAGGAACTGGAGGATACGAAACGAACGTAATTGTCGAACCCGACCCAACCTAGATCACCTCCACGCAGCGGCAGATATTTTTTGAAAGAAAAATACAGCGTCATCGTCAGAGGCACGAGCATCCAGCCAAGCAGCAGGACCACTGCTGGTGCCATCATCAGGCGGGCAACTGATCGGGAATGTTGAGTAGCCATTAGGCAAACCCTCTCTGTTCAGGCATAACTCAGCCTGCGAGAAAAACGCGAATTGTGGAAGGGTTGAAACGGGGGGCAGACCTCTGCCCACCCGTTGGGAGGATGCCTCAGTAACCGGCGGCTTCCATTTCTTCGGCTGTGAAAGCCTGCGCTTTGGCAAGTGCCTCCTCAACCGTTTGCTGTCCGGCATATACCGCCGAGAACTCCTGGCTCACCTGTGTGGCGATGCCTGCGAATTCCGGGATTGCGGCGAACTGGATGCCAACGTACGGGACGGGTTTCACCGTCGGGCTGTTCGGATCAGCTGACAGGATTGAGTCCAGTGTCATCTTGGCGAACGGAACCTTTTGGTATTCCGGATTCTCGTACAGAGACGTACGCGCACCCGGGGGAACGTTTGCCCATCCTTCGCTTTCGGCCACTAGCTCAATGTAGTCCTTTGAGGTCGCCCATTCGATGAATTGCTTGGCAGCATCTTCTTGCTGTGTGCCAGCAGGAATAGCCAGTGCCCACGCCCAAAGCCAGTTGGACCGCTTGCCCAATCCTGTGTCAGGTGCCAGCGCAAATCCTACGTGATCCGCGACCGTAGAGTCGTCAGGGTTGGTCACGAAAGACGCCGCAACTGTCGCGTCGATCCACATGCCGCATTTGCCCTGCTGGAACAGCGACAGGTTTTCGTTAAACCCATTGGTGGCATAGCCGGCAGGACCGGACTCGTTCATCATTTCAACGTAGAAATTCAGTGTATCTGCCCACTCGGGCTGATCGAACTGAGGCTTCCATTCTTCGTCGAACCAGCGGGCACCGAATGAATTGGACATCGCAGTGATAAAGGCTCCGCCTTCACCCCAACCAGCCTTGCCGCGAAGGCAGATGCCGTTGATCTCGGCGTCGCGGTCGGTCATCGCGGCGGCGGCCTCTTTGATGAACTGCCAGGTCGGCGCATCAGGCATTTCCATGCCCGCCTTTTCCATAAGGTCAGTGCGGTACATGATCATCGAGCTTTCACCATAAAACGGCGCCGCGAAAAGCGTTCCGTCATGGCTCAACCCACCTGCCATCGCTGGCAGAATGTCACCAACGTCGTATTCTTCGGACAGGCCATCCAGCGGTACCAGCCAGCCATTTGCGCCCCAGATCGGCGTTTCATACATGCCGATTGTCATGATGTCGAACGTACCGCCCTTGGTCGTGATGTCGGTCGTTACGCGCTGACGCAGCACGTTTTCTTCCAACGTCACCCATTCGACGTCAATGCCGGTCGCCTCGGTGAATTTATCGGTATAGCCTTGCATCCGGATCATATCGCCGTTGTTCACGGTCGCTATTGTTAAGGTATCCGCATGAGCTGCTGCCGTCGCGACGAGTGTCATTGCAGTCGCCGCACGAAGTGCGTTTCTCAAATACATCCCTGTCCTCCCTGAGCTTGGATGTCGTACAGAGAACGTAATGCAAAAATTGTCGCGGCGTCAATGAAAACTTTACGCGCGTTAAATTTTAGGATTACGCGGAATCCCTCAAAACCAGCCTTGCAGGGAACAACGTTTCCGACCGTGTTTCAAATTTCCCTCCACTTTCAATGAGTTCGAACAGAGTTTCGACGCTGCGCCCGGCCACATTGTCATAGTCATGCGCAGCCGTGGTCAGAGAGGGGCACGTAAATTTTGCGAAGGGATGATCGTCATTTGAAGCCAGACGCAGCGCGCAATCGTCCCGTCGTCCGACCCGAATCCCTTGTTCGTAGCAAGCCGCCAGAAAACCGATTGCCAGCCGGTCATTGCTGCACAGGACCGAGTTTGTTCGCAGCTCATTTTCCGCCAGAACTTTCAGCGCACCCTTGTGACCGATTTCTTCAAACGCCCAGCCCTTACCGTCGACTCTGATGATATGCGGCTCGAACCCGAGACGCTCCATGACTTCAACATAGGCTTTTCGGCGTTTATTGGCGTTCGGGTTTGCAGGCGTTCGCATTTCGAAGAATGACGGGGGCTCGCCCGTCCGGATCATGTATTCCACGGTTTGCGACACAAAGCTGAAATTGTCCGACCCGATAAACGCGGCACCCAGACCCTCTAGGTTACTGTCGAACAAAACAGTCGGCACATTCGCGCAGAACCTCTCGATCACTGATTGGTCTGAGGTCCGTCCCAATGGCGCCAACAAAACCCCGGCAGGCTTCATGGATTGCAGCCCGTCCAGAATGTCGTTTTCCAGTTTTTGTTCACCATGAGAGCTAAAGAGGGATGGACGATACCCCGCCGCGATACAGCTTTGTTCCAAATAGCGCGCGATTTCGGCAAAGAACGGATCAGCCAGATAGGGCACGACGATGCCGATATTCTTGGTCAGTTTCCGGTTCTGGTTCACCGCATAAATATTGGGGCGATAGTCGAACCGCTCCAGCGCCTCTTCGATACGGGCCCGTGTTGTCGGGCGAACGCTGTCGGGATCGTGAAAGTACTTGGATACCGTAGGCCGCGAGATGCCACTGAGGGCTGCGAACTCTTCCATATTCTTTATTTTGGTCATGTCAGTCTGCCTGCGGATCTGAGCCGCCTTGATCTTATCATATTTTTACATATTCTTTGCGCGCGCTAAAAAATCAATAGCCATGCAAGGTCCGGGCGTTTCTGCGGGCAAGGGGATTGAATGTTTCTCGGGATTGATATCGGAACGTCAGCGGTCAAACTTGTCTGTGCGGATACCGATCGAATTCTTGCAACGTCTTCAATAGACATAAAGACTTCCTCGCCGCAGCCTGGTTGGTCAGAGCAGCACCCGGATATTTGGTGGCAGGCGACGCGCGATGCATTGAGCCAACTTGCAAAACAAGTCACGCTGTCTGAGGTGCAGGCCATCGGGTTGTCCGGTCAGATGCATGGGGCAGTTTTGCTGGATCGCGATCTGCGCCCGATCCGTCCGGCGATCCTGTGGAATGACAGCAGAGCGGTACGTGAATGCGATGAACTGCGCGAAGCCCAGCCGCAGATTGGTCATATCGCTGGCGTCCTCCCTTTGCCGGGTTTCACGGCACCCAAAATCGCCTGGTTGAAACAACATGAGCCGGCACACTATGCCCGACTTGCTCATATCCTGCTGTCCAAAGATTACATCGGGTTATGCCTGCATGGAGAGTTGGCAACCGACACGTCCGATGCAGCCGGTACAATGTGGCTCGATCAGGCATCGCGAAAATGGCATGTCGGAGTTGCCGAAGCCACAGATGTCGCGCCCGATTGGCTGCCGCAGGTTTTCGACGGTCACGTCGTCGTCGGAACCGTGACGGCGCAAGCCGCAGCTGAAACCGGGCTGAAACCCGGCGTGCCCGTCGTTGCCGGAGGCGGAGACGCGGCAACCGGGGCGGTATCTTTGGGCGCCACCGAACCGGGACGTGGGTTCATTTCACTGGGGACGTCCGGCCAGTTGTTCGTGGCGGACCGTCGGTTCAAGCCCAATCCTGAACGCTATGTGCATGCTTTTGCGCACACATTGCCCGACCGTTGGTATCAAATGGCCGCTATGCTGAACGGCGCAAGGCCGATTTCGTGGATTGGTGGTCAATTGGAGCTGTCCGCTGCCGAAGTTGTTGCGCTTGCCGAAACGGTCAGCGGTGATCGCGGGCCGATTTTCCTGCCGTATTTGACGGGTGAACGCAGCCCCCTCGGGGATCCGCATATTCGTGCCTGTTTCTTTGGTCTTGAGGATTCGACAACGCGCGCGGATCTCTGCCGTTCCGTGGTCGAGGCAATTGCTTTTTGTTTTGCCGATGCCGCGCAGAGCTTCGGAGACACTGTAGAAAATCTACCGGAATTAGCGGCCATCGGCGGCGGCAGTCAATCGGACCTCTTGTTGGGCCTGATTGCATCGGTGACAGGAAAGCCGGTGGTACGCTCAGAAGGATCGGATTCTGGCCCCGCCTATGGCGCAGCCCTTTTGGCCGCCTGTGGAGTTGGTACCATTAGTATTGCCGATCTGGCAGTTCAGCCCCAGACAAAAGACAGGTTTGAACCCGCTAGTCCCGGTGCGCTGCACGACAGACTGAGGCTGTTTCGCCGACTCTACACCGCAGTGAAGGTAGTAGACTGACCTATATACAGTCGTTTTCCGTGGCCATGATGCCAAGCAGAACGTTAACTAAGGTTACCGGTCATTCTTTACCGCGGATCATGGAAAGCTCTTGCTTGCAAACCCTAGTTTTGAACACTGCTTTCAAGGCCCAATAGGCACTCGCCACTATCGCAGCATCGGTTCACCAGACCCACCGCTTTAGTCAGGGCAATCCGCACAGCATCTGCTCGGAAAGCCTCCGCCCGTTTCAATTCCCAAGTGCGTGCGCCTTGCTGCAATGAACGCTACCAAAGGAGTGGCATCAAACCGTGAAATGTCCAACGGCAGTTGTTGCGCCCGTAGCGCGCAGGCATCAATCCTACGGCGCATTCAAGGAGAACGCAGAAAGGGCAATATCATCGACGTCTGACACTTACCTTTGTTATCGAAAGTAGGGCGCGCAGACTTTCAATACGTTTGTCAGCAGCACACGGCAAACAGACTTAGACCATCAAGAACGCGTCGTCCTCAAGCCTGGTTACGTTGAATACGACATCCTCAAAGTCGGAATCGCCCCCACCCGTCAAATCCTCGAAACCGATGGTCATTGCCTGGCCGCCCGACACGATACCGGACAGCGCGTGTTGCTGATTGTCACTGTTCAAGGCCGCCTTTTCAGCGTGAAACGTGGTGACGCCAGCAGAGTTCCCATTCACCGTTAAAACGAAATCAAATTCGTCGTCCACGTCTGCCATGCCACCATTGCTGGCAACAAAACCTAGATTGTCGCTGTCTGAAAGGGTCTGGGCCCAATCCGCACCATCCTGAACAATAAAGAACCCAAGACGGTTTCCGTCCGCCAAATTACTTAGCTCTACCGCGCCATTCGCTTCATTGGTGTTTTCAAACAGCAGGCGCACATTCGCAATTTCGCCGTTACTTAGAATATCATAAACGCCAAGGACATTGTTAAAGTCAGCGGTTCCGAGGTTGACCATCTGTATCCGAAAATCGGTCGTGCCATCGCCTTCGAGAAAGGATTTGTTCACAATGCCGTTGATCACGCTGCTATCAACGCGGACCCCAGGCGCAAGGTCAGGCAGAAATTTTGCATAGCTGACCACGGTGTTTCCATCCTTGGTGACGGCAAAAAAGTCGCCGCCCGACTGCCCGCCGTCCAGCGAAATCGTCAGATCCGTCCTACCATCACCATCAACATCGAATTCAACGTTCGAATTCTCGGTCAAGCGAATGTTGGACCGACTAAGCTCGACACCTTCGATGACGAGGGACTTGCCCACTCCAAACCCGCTGATAACACTTTGATCCAGTTCTTCCGGCGTCACTCTGAGGGTGTCCGCGTCGCCAAACGACAGATTCTCTTGCGAGGATGTCGAAACCGGATCTGCCGGTTCGCCCGGATCGGGAACGACCGGTACCGGATCTGCTGGCGTATCAGAACCACCGGCATCCGAACCGGCGCCGGTGTCCAACTGGACACTCGCCGTAGTACGGGCAAAATTTTGGGTCACAATGACGGCAGGAACACCACCAAATGAACCAATCTCAATTCCGATACCGATGTAAGCCAAGTTTGGATTTAGAATGTTGGCGCGGTGGTCAGGGCTGTTCATAAGCGCATTGTGCAAATCAACGACATCGTCTGAAAATCCCGGCTCACCGCCCTGGCTTTGCCAGGCTATGTTCTCGGCAGTCGCCCATGATCCGGACAATACAAAACCCGCGTCGCGCATGCGCTGGGTAGCCGAGCTTCCACCCTCACCAGTATGAGAGAAATTACCGGATCCCAGCATCCACTGGCTATGCTCTTCAGCCGAAGCGTTCAGGCGGAGTTCAAGTTGAACAGGATCAAGGCCACGCGACGTACGTTCTGCATTGATCAAATTAAGCATTTCACGCTCAAGCGTGCTGGCCTGCGACATCGTCCATCCTCCGATTGTTCGCATGTGTTGCAGTAAAACTTGTTCAGATCAGTGCAAACTGCAGTCCAAAATCGCGTGAAGGCTTTTAACGGCAGAGATTCGCTCGACAAAGTAGTAGGGGCGGCAATATTTTGCGTACGACTCATCCCTAGAAGCAACATCTACCCAAATTTGCATAAACCGCGGCCCACAATAGGCGGCCAAAAAATGTAATCTACGCATTGTGGTTTGGAGTAATTGGCGATCCCGGAAGGACTCGAACCCTCAACCTGCTGATTAGAAGTCAGCTGCTCTATCCAGTTGAGCTACGGGACCGCTGGGCCCTTCTTGCTGTTTTTACTTCCGGGGTTCAAGAGCCAAGCGCATAAAGGCGCTGTTCGGGTCGTCTTCATATCCAAAAATCGGACCGCAATAGGAATACCCAAGCCGTTCATATAGCTTACGGGCGGCCGCATATTCCGGCAGATGTTCCGAACCTGTTTCCAGAACCAAAGCCGCCACCCCTTGGATGCCAGCCTCATCTGTCAGGTGGTTCATCATCTGACGCGCCAGACCGCGTCCACGCACCTTCGAGATGATGTGAACAGACTTCACCTCGGCCGTTCCGTCCGGCAACGCCTTTAACGCTCCACATCCGACGGGCTGTCCGTCCTCAAACATGGCCCAGAACCTGATGCCCTCGGCAACCAGAGCCTGGGCATCCATGGTATGGTTGCTTTCCGCAGGTCCTGCAGCTTCGCCATGGGCGAAATGCGCCTCGATCAATGGGCGCAGCGCGTCCGAGGTCGGATCCGCCTCATGGATTTCGATCATTTAGTGGGTCCAGGGCGCGCGCCGATCGGTGGCGAAATTCTCACCATAGCCGCGCGAACGCAGGTTGGGTTTGCGTTTGTGCGGTTCGCTAACCTGGACTTCGATGCCATTGTCTTTGGCATAGTCCAGCGCCTCTTCCTTAGTGTCGAACTTCAGGCGCACTTGAGTTTGCGTATCGTCGGAAGACGTCCAGCCCATCAGCGGATCAACCTCACGCGACGACGCGGGCGCGTATTCCAGAACCCATTTGCGGGTCTTGGCCATCCCCGAAGTCATTGCGTTCCTGGCAGGCTTGTAAATCCGTGCGCGCATGTCGCCCCTCCGTCCTCACTTGGCTGAGATTGTTTATGCGTCAGAGTACAGGCTGGGACAAGATGGGAATTGTCGCGGCTGGTCACGCCCTGATGTCAGAAACTGTCATCAAGGCCTTTTATATTTCGTGCAACGCCATCAAGAGGACACCAACATGATCCACCACAGAAAAAGCCTGGAAATCGACGCCCGGCCCGAATCCCTTTGGGCCATTCTAAGCCGTTTCATGCATATCGACGAATTCGCGCCACAAGTCGCCTCGGTGGATGCGCTGACGACTGGGCAAGACGGCGTCGGGTCGAAACGGCGTTGCCACTTTGAAAACGGCACCTCGCTGGTCGAGGAAGTGACGGATTGGCAAGCCAACAAAGGCTATCGCGTACGCCTGTCCGAGATGCCAGCGATGCCTTTGACCCAAGCACATGCGGCCATCGCCATCGAACCCCTTGCAAATGGCCATTCACGGGTCGTCTGGAGCATGGATTACCAGATGAAATATGGCCCGCTGGGCTGGCTGATGGGTCAAACACTGATGAAGGCGATGATGGGCCGGGTTCTGGAGAGCAATCTGAAAGCGCTGGCCAACAAGGTGCAATCGGTTCAAATCCCCGACGCACAGTATGCCTATTACTGAAACTGAGTTTCTGAACCGGATCAGGCCTTGCAGTTGGACAAAATAAGAACAAATGTAAGGGCCTGACCCGGAGCCTGCCTATGCCCTATGCCCATTCCGACAAGACACAGCTGACCGCTGATGACGTTCGCGCGCGCCTGAAACTCGAAGGCGGCAAGCAGTTCGTCATGCATACCGAGTTTGCGCCTGCTGGTGATCAGCCAACTGCGATCAAGGAACTGACCAGCGGTATCTTTGACGGCGAAAGAGAACAGGTTCTGCTGGGCGCGACGGGGACCGGTAAGACGTTCACTATGGCCAAAGTGATCGAAGAAACCCAACGCCCTGCGATCATCCTTGCGCCCAACAAGACGCTGGCGGCCCAGCTTTATGGCGAATTCAAAGGCTTCTTCCCGGAAAACTCGGTCGAATACTTCGTCTCCTACTACGACTATTACCAGCCCGAGGCCTATGTCGCGCGGTCGGATACCTATATCGAGAAAGAATCCCAGATCAACGAACAGATCGACCGGATGCGCCACTCGGCCACCCGCGCGCTGCTGGAACGCGATGACGTGATCATCGTGGCCTCGGTCTCGTGCATCTACGGTATCGGCTCGGTCGAAACTTACGGAGCGATGACGCAGGATCTGAAGGTCGGCAACGAATACGACCAGCGTCAGATCATGGCCGATCTGGTCGCCCAGCAATACCGCCGCAATGATCAGGCGTTTCAGCGCGGTTCGTTCCGGGTTCGGGGCGATTCACTGGAAATCTGGCCTGCTCACCTTGAGGACCGGGCGTGGAAGTTTTCGTTCTTTGGTGAGGAGTTGGAGACTATTACCGAATTCGACCCGCTGACCGGCGAACGCGCCGCGTCGATGGATCAGGTGCGGGTCTATGCGAATTCACACTACGTAACACCGAAACCAACGATGCAGCAGGCGATCATCGGCATCAAAAAGGAACTGCGCATCCGGCTGGATCAACTGGTCGGCGAGGGCAAATTGCTGGAAGCGCAGCGCTTGGAACAGCGTACCAATTTCGATCTGGAAATGCTTGAGGCGACGGGCGTGTGCAACGGGATCGAAAACTACTCCCGCTATCTGACCGGCCGCGCACCGGGGGAACCACCCCCGACCCTGTTCGAATTCATCCCCGACAACGCCATCGTCTTCGCCGATGAATCCCATGTCAGCGTGCCGCAGATCGGCGGCATGTACCGGGGCGACTATCGACGCAAATTCACGCTGGCCGAACACGGGTTCCGCCTGCCGTCCTGCATGGACAACCGCCCCCTCAAGTTCGAGGAATGGGACGCCATGCGCCCGCAATCCGTCTTCGTCTCGGCCACCCCCGCCAAGTGGGAGATCGAACAGACCGGCGGTGTCTTCACCGAACAGGTGATCCGCCCCACAGGCCTGTTGGATCCCGAAGTCGAAATCCGCCCTGTCGGCATGCAGGTCGACGATTTGCTGGACGAAGTGCGCAAGGTCGCCGCCGATGGCTATCGCACGCTGGTCACCACGTTGACCAAACGCATGGCCGAGGACCTGACCGAATACATGCACGAACAGGGCATCAGGGTCCGCTACATGCACTCGGATATCGACACGCTGGAACGCATCGAGATTCTGCGCGACCTGCGTCTGGGGGCGTTTGACGTGCTGATCGGCATTAACTTGCTGCGCGAAGGGCTCGACATCCCCGAATGCGGGCTGGTCGCCATTCTGGACGCCGATAAGGAAGGCTTCCTGCGATCCGAGACCTCACTGGTTCAGACCATCGGCCGCGCCGCACGGAACGCCGACGGGCGGGTGATCATGTATGCCGACAAGATCACCGGCAGCATGGAACGCGCGCTGGATGAAACCAACCGCCGCCGCGCCAAACAGATCGCCTACAACGACGAACACGGCATCACCCCCGCGACGGTGAAGAAGAATGTCGAGGACGTTCTGGCCGGGCTCTATCAGGGCGACGTCGACATGAACCGCGTCACCGCCACCATCGACAAACCGATGCACGGCGCCAACCTCGAGGCGCATCTGGACGGTCTGCGCGACAAGATGCGCAAGGCCGCAGAGAACCTGGAATTCGAAGAGGCCGCCAATATCCGGGATGAGATCAAACGTCTGGAAGCGGTCGACCTCGCCATCGCCGACGACCCCATGGCGCGGCAATGGGCGGTCGAGAAAGCCTCGGAGGATGCGGTGAAATCGCGTGGGCGGTCAACGGCTGGACGGCCGGGGCAGCGGGGTGGGAATGTGAAGAGAAGGAAGCGGTGAGTCGAATTAGTTTCTAGCTCCTAATTCACGTTTTATAGTAGCTAATACGTCGCCAAAGGTTTCTCGTATGTTTCCTTTTGCAAACCGAATTTGTTGTACGCCCGCCAGATTTGAGAACTCTTCACAACCTTTTTCCAATAGAACGATGGCCTTCGTATACCCCAGTTTACCTTGGAACAATCCAGTTTCGTGAACAACATTGGGGCGACTTTGCTGTTTTCCATCGGCCATATCATCCTCAGCCGTATGGACCAAAAATGCCATGTCACTTTGGTCAGCCATTTCTTCCACAATGTCTCTAATAGTATGACCCGCTCTCGCACCGGATTCATAAGCCACAACGTCAATATCATGCATATCACGTAGGTGATCTCTCAGATCCTTCCACTGCGCAGACCTGCCATGTCCTATGAAAACCTTGGTAGGTTTCTTACTGTCGCCTTCTGACGGGAATTCTTCGATGGCAGACTCAGAGACACCTTCCAAAAACTCGGCTATCCTATTGGTTTCCGACGACTTCTCTGTTTCAATCGTAACCACTGTTGAACTGTAGGTAGAGTACCGATCATAGAGTAGCCGAAGATAAATGTTCTCATCTCGGTTGCACCAAGTAAGGTATGCGTAACTGCATTGCTCTCTGTATCTCTGAAAAAAGCTTTCTTCTTGCTCCTCGCCCTCACCAAAGTTGTAGGTTCTCTTACCTATCGTCACTTCAAGTGATATGGCGTCTAACTCTTTATCGGCGGAGCAAAGTTTACTGAGCTTCTCCTTCGCTTGTCTAAGGTGCTCGACCTTAAGTTTTGTATTTTCAAGTCTGATTTTGATTGATTTAACCATTTCGATCTCTTGCCATCATTCAAACCTAAAATGCCAAAAATCACCAATAATTCCAATAGGAAAGCTGCGAATACCAGCATGAATTCTTGGCGCCATCTTTGAACTGTTTCATAATACAGATTGAAATCATTTACCCCGATCCATCCCCAAACTTCCACCTTGCAGCCCAGCGCCCTCTCCTCCACGTTTGAAATCACAAATTGTGATTCCAAACGGTTGCCATGACGAAACCCAATAACCTGCCCAGCACTCATGAAGTCCAAAGCGCCATTCACCGGGTGCGCGGCACTCGCGTGGTGCTGGCCGAGGATCTGGCGCAGTTCTACGGAAAATCCGTCAGCGCCTTCAATCAGGCCGTGTCGCGCAACAAGGACCTGTTCGAGGGTTACCGCTTTCAGCTGTCCGATGCCGAGGTCGCTGATTTGCAATCACAGAATGTGATCTCAAAACCCAAAGGCCGCGGTGGGCGGCGGGTCAACCCGTGGGTCTATACGGATTACGGCGTGGCCATCGCCTCGGCTCTGTTCAAGGACCCGCGCGCCATCAAGATCACAAGGATGATCACCGAGGCCTTTGTCGACGGCGCAAATGCGCTGGCCGAGACCCCGCGCAGCGTACCGGAAATCTTGCCGCCCGAGGACGCCCCTGCCCCGCTGCTGCCCAATGGCGATCAACTGCGTGATCTGGCCGAAAACATCCTCGATTCCGGGCAACAGAGCCTCGTCGACTATATCGCCAACCCCACCACCAAGCGGCAACAGGCGGTGGCGATGATCATGAAAACTCTGGCTGAGACCGCAGGCGAAGAGGTGCGCACCCAGCAGGAACGCCTGCGCCTGCGCATTGCCGAGCGTCTGGCCACCGGTGACTACACGGATGACGGCGACCGAAAACAACTGCTGGAATTGCTGCAGGCGATGAAGGGCTAAACACCCAATTCCGCCCGTAATTTCTTGGTCAGCTTGGCCACGACCAACTCGTAGGACGTCACGATATGCTCGCGCAGCGACGCATCGCTCATCCCGCGTTCGTCATAGACCTGTAGCCATTTCATGCCCCGCGACGCCAGATAAGGCGCTGGGCGGATGCCGGGTTCGCTGCCCAGCACCTCAAAAGCCAGATCGGTCGCTTTGAAAGTGAAAGCATCCTTGCCGTCGTTCCAGCCACAGAGCGCAAAAACCTTGCCGCCTACTTTCCATACATCCGCATTGCCCCATTGCACCACATGGCTGGTGGCTTTGAGGTTGGCACAAAAGCTGTTGAATTCATCGCGGGTCATCAGCCCAATTTTGGCGATTGGGTGTGGTTTGGCAAGCGCTGGGCGAGGTTTTATCCCTTGTCCCAGTGAACCACCACATCAAACCCCGCAGGGGATGGTGGGCCTTCCAGAAATTCGGCGAAATGGCCCCAAAGCTTGGCCACTTTGGATGCGTTTGCGTTTGATGTTTCCTCGCTTTGGACAACTGCGACGACAAATCCGGTGCCGTCCTCGTTCATGACATTGGTAAAGCTGTGCATACCTTCCATGCCCATAATCTGGTCTTTCAGTTCATTCATTTTGGCCTCGGCAGCATCCCGCATGCCAGGCTTCATTTTGAACTGCGTAATACGTGCAAACATGACTTTTCTCCCTTTCAGGGCGAAATCCCCCACTGACGGCCGAATTGGCGCGTCACGTGTACTATAGCATAGATTTGAATGTTTCGGGTCGAGGTGATCAGGGCCGGACGAACTTGGCCGTACCCACCTGCCGCTGAGGCGCCGCCGCAGCTGGTTGAGGGTCCGCAGCCGGTTGGGGAGTTGCGAACTGAGGAGCCGTCGCCCCGCAGGCAACACCATCTCCATCCGTATCGTTGCGCGCGTGATATCCCGGCTCACCGTCCCAGTACGGCCCGGGTACAAGCGCTTCGGCGGCCTGACAACCAGCCAACGCTACCAAATGCAAAAGGGCATCGGGACTTTCGAATTCGGATGTTCGCAAAAAGACACCCACCGCGATCGCCGCGGTGGTGGCGGGCAACATGAGGATCATGAAAATGATGCGTACAGGCGACAACGCTCGTCTGCGCAGCGCATCCGCGCGCCGATGCCGCGCTGCGGCTCTTTGGTTTTTCTTATTCGAGCCCTGCTCGGAATCATTGAGAACCATATCGGAGACTTAAACCGGCTTTGCGGCAAAATCGAGACCTGTACGACCCCTCGCGCACAGGTCGCAATACGGATAATGTTGCACCCGAATGAACGCCCAAGGCTGAGACACCAATGACCAACACCGATCCGTACCGCCCGGTTGATGACACAGCCTGCCAAATGGCCCGCAACCTGATCGAAAACGCGCCGTTCGGCGCGCTGGCCGTGCTGCGCCCAGATAGTGCGTTTCCTTCTGTGTCGCGCGTGGCACTAGCAACGGATGGTCAGGGGCATCCGGTCACGTTGATCTCAACCCTGGCCGACCACACCCGGGCACTGACCACCAATCCGGCCTGCGCCCTGTTGATTGGTGAACCCGGTGATAAAGGCGATCCGTTGACGCACCCAAGGTTGACGCTACACGCCATCGCGCAGTTCGTCGTCAGAGAGACAGAGAAACACACCGCGCTGCGCGCGCGTTATCTGAGCCTTCGCCCCAAGGCCAAGCTCTATGCGGACTTCACCGATTTCGGGTTCGTCACGTTCACCATTTCCGATGCAGTTTTGAACGGCGGCTTTGGCAAGGCATGGCGCCTTGCCCCAACCGACATTTGGCCCGATCAGCGCACCACATGAACGGCGCAGGCCGCATGGCGCACGACGTGGTTGGTCGTAGAACCCAGCAACAGATCCTGCATCCCCGGACGGTGAGATGCCATGATGATCAGGTCAGGCTTATGTTCGACTGCCCAGTCAAGAATTGTCCGCCCCGAATGACCCTCGACCAGAACACCTTTGGCGTTGGGCAGTTTTTCCGCAAGCGCGTCCAGTTCCATCTGCAGCGCCTTGCGAGCTTCGGCCAGATACTCGGGCGGCATGTAAGAAATGGCGTAGCTTGGAATATGCTCGACCACGTGCAGCAACGTGACCTGTGCATCCGATGTCGCCAGTATTTCGGCCAGCTTCAACGGCCCAGAGGTATCCCTTTCGGCATCAAAGGAAATGGGGACAAGAATATTGTGATACATGACGCGCACCTCCGTTTTCACGCCTGAACCCTGCACCATCTCAGGCTGTTAGGCATTGATTCAGATCAGGCTCCACCAAAGGTCCCGGCCACCTCATACATCACCGGCTCAAAACTTTTGCACAGCTCGTTAATCTGCCGATTGCGGTTGCGCATTTCCGTGGTGCGCAGCATAGCCAGAAAATCCTCGCGGCGTTCCCATTGCGAATAGTTGGCGATCCGCGTCTGCGCGTCATTCACGTGCAGTCCCGCGGCGACAAATCCGGGCTGTTTTGAGATGAATTCCGCATAAGCATCCGTCAGAGCTTCCAGCAGGTCCTGGCAGGTGCCGGGCGTCATTTCAAAGGTCGTGATAACTGTCTGGACGCTGGTGTCTTTGGCAATCTTCGGCATCTGGATTCTCCTCTATCTGTTTCAAACCTAACATAGGTTTTGAAAAGGTCTTGTGTTTCCTTTGCCATTCAGCGGCATGAAGTTCCTGCAGAATTGGGCCAAATCCTAACGATCCGTTAACCATGCTAACAGATGCTGCGCGCATGCGCCGGGTTTCGATCCTTCTGATTTTGCTCTTAGCAGCCTCGCCAGCCTGGTCTGGTGCTTGGTTGCGGGATAAGGGCGCATCTTTTGCATCGACTGCCGTAACGGCGTTTAAGGAACCGGATTACGGATACGACTACAAAGGGTCATTTTATGCTGAGTACGGGTTGCGAGAGAAGCTAACCCTTGGCCTGGACGTTGAAGAGCACCGCGACATTTATGGTCATGCTCTGGTGTTTGCCCGCTTGCCTGTCGCCGAATTCGAAAAGGCAGGGCGCTTTGCTGCCGAGATTGCAATCGGAGCCCATCATCGCCAGATGCGAGCCTGGGCCTTGTACAAAGCCACGCTTTCGTACGGCAAGGGGTTTCAAACCGGCTGGGGCAATGGCTGGATCGCCATTGATGCTGCGCTGGAGTTTCGAACGCATGATGCGGTATATCGCAAGTTGGACCTTACTGCAGGCCTGTCATCCCCGCGGCTTATTAACCCCCTGCTGCAGATCGAAACCGCGTACCAAAGCGACCAACCCCTGCACTGGAGGATCAAGCCTTCGATCATGATCCGCACCAAGGACAGCCCCACCACGTGGGTTCTAGGCTTGGAGCGCAATGATGCCCGCAAAAATACGGGCATCAGGCTGGCAATCTGGAATACGTTCTAGATCGCCTGCGGCACGCGCCGCTTAGTATTCCATACGCATGACGGCCGACACCGATCCGCTGGCAGGCAAAGGCCAACGTAGTTGGATAGTGTCTTGATTTGCGCCCTGCTCTAGCTCGACATAGGGCGTGGCGTGAACGATCTGCCCACCCGCATTTCTGAGCGGCCCCAACACCGTAACCGCATCGCACCCGCGGGCCTTGCCGCCAAAGGGCAACCGGCCGTCAGAAGGAATGGTCCAAACCGAGGATGCCGATTGTTGCGAGCGTCGGATCCGCAACGGGTTTTCCACCTTTGCGTTGATGCCATTGAACGTGTTGTCTTCGAAAATCACGTTCAGATGCGCCGAATGGTTCAGATCGGCAAAACTAGTATCTACCCGGTCGGCCCGGTCGATGCGACCACTGCTTGAACGGAATTTGTTCCCGGTCACGACCACTCCGTTCAAATAGTGCCCGGCTCCATGAGGGCGAATGACAATCTGACTGAACCACGGTGCGACTTCGCTGGCATAAAAGATGTTGTCCGAAATGGTCATCGAACTGAAGGAATACCCGCTCGTGTAGACCGGGTTTGCATCCCGTTCATTGGTCCATTCGACAAAGCAGTTATCGACATAATTCTCGGAAATGGTCGAGCTGTTATAGGTCCCGGTCATGATCAACCCGGCGCTGCGGATACCCTGCGGGATGCTGTCACCCTGGAAAAAGTGGTTGCCTAAGATCAGGTTGTTGGATCCGGCCAACACAGCAAAATGCAGGAACCGCACGGCGCGATTGTGTCGCAGTTTGATATCGTTTGCATTGGCATTCAACGCGATGGATTTGCGGTCAGACACGTTGAAGGATTCTTCGGTCGACAGGAACTGGCAATTGTCGATCAACATCCCCTGACATCCGGTTCCGTGCGAGCTGATGCCGCGATCTTTGGGCCGGCTGATAAAGCAATTCGTCACCGCAAAAGTACTGCCGGACGGCGCAAGCCGGATTGCGCTGCTGCGACCGTTGCACTGAAATTCGATCTCTTCCATGCCAAATTTGCGCAACGTACTGAAACCGCTGAAATCCAACAGGTATTTGAACGACTGAAACGTGAAGGTTTGCGTCCCCGCCGCATCATAGAGCGGGTCATTCAGCCTGATCTCTCCGGCACCGACATCCTTGGAGCGCACATAGATTTCGCGCCCAACACCATTGCCCTGCACCAGCGCGCCAACCGGAATGTTGGCGATGTTCTCCACATTAGTCAGCTTGGTCGAATCCGCCGGGTTGTAGGTTGCGACCGAGGTGAAGGTTTCGGTATCCCAGGCCGAGCTGCTTTTGACATCGAACTGCCCGTTACGGATGATGCGCCGGGTCGAAAAACCGCCCTGCCGGTTCGGAACGGCAGCGGCCATGTCAATTGGCGCTGTGACCGAGATTTTGCGCCCGCCCATGTCGAGCGATTCATGATCCGAATTGTTCAACAACGCCTGAAACGCTTTTTTGAACGCCAGCTCCTCGTCCCCGAATGCTGCGATGTAAGCCGGAAGGTCGAAATTCTTTGTCAGCAACAACATCTTGTCGTCGGGCATGATGATTGTGCCCTCGAAATCCATCTCGGACGACATCGACGTGTTCTGCGCCAGCAAATAAGTGCCTTTCGGGACATAAATCCTGCGACCGCCAGCGGCCTGGTCCGCTGCTTCGAACGCTACGGAATCGTCGACGACGCCATCGCCGATTGCACCATAGTCACGCACGTCGACAGTGCTGATCATCTCGCGCAGAAAAATGCTGGTGACATCGGTGATCTCGATATCATCAACCCGAATGACCGAACCGTTTGCTCCGTCAATGTTCAAACCAAAATGCCCATAAAGTGCCGCGACGCCCCAAGGCATATCAACACCGGAGCGTTTGCCATTGCCAACGATGGCCGTGATTTCATGCACGGTGCCGTAACCCGAAAGCTGCGTGACCGGCCCCTGATCGACCACACCGGTTACCTGCTGGTCCCCGGTCCCGCCCGCCCAAGCCGCAATACGAACCTGCGGCAAGGGACCGCTGATAGCTTTGACCCGCGCCTTGATTTGCAAATAGCATCCCGGGATCAGGGGCGTCTGTCCCATATAGCGAAGCTGTTGCGTGGCCTGCACCTTCAGGATTTCCAGACAACCGCCAAAATCCGGATCCGCCGGAACAAATGCCCCGTTCGGTGCGCCGTCATAGGTTGGCGAACCTGGTGTCCCGTCGCCTCTGGACCAGACGCTCAGACCATTCGCGAAAGCAGGCGGCATGAAGACGATGCCGTCGGTGATTGCCTTGTTCATAGAGATCCCTTTCCCAATCGCGCGCAGTAGGTCACCACGCGCACAAACCCAGTGTCCGGGGCTGCCCGAACGCAAAAGCCTGAGTACCGAATAGGGATTAACCGCCGCTCATGTCACCGTAACGGTGGTGTTGCGTCATGCAGCCGGATCTGAATTTCCCAGAAGCTGCACACCATTGATCTTCCAGCCGTTTTCTTGCTGGACCATCTGATAGTCCAAAACGTGCACTTGCCCGTTGCTATCCGTGATCATGACCTTCTGCCACAATGCACCAGCAACCTCTCGCAGCTCCAGAAAGCGAACATCAGCAGGTCTCCAAACCATGGGATAGCCATTGCGGACCATGGCTCCGAAGTTCTCGGGCGTCCCAAAAAAGTTCTGGATGTTGGGACTTGCAAAGGTAAAGGCCGTGACAAAGTCATCTGCCTTAAACGCCTGTATTTGCGCCGCAATATTTGCCTCAATCTCGGCATTTTGGGCAAACGCGCCCGAGGCCAGTCCGGCACTGAGTGATACAGCAAGTAGTAAACGACGCATGGGGCCACCTCCTGTTGAAAGAGTAGCCCCATGCGGTTTCAGGTCAAATCAGGCCAGATCCCCGACCAAAGCCTTGTCGATCAGTGCGATGGTTTCGGGCACGCCGTAAAGGGCGATAAACCCGCCAAAGCGTGGACCCTGCGAGGCACCCAGCAGCACCTCATAAAGCGCAGTGAACCAACCGCGCATCGGGTCGAACCGTTCCCGCCCGACGGAATAAACCACCGACTGCAGCGCCTCGTCCTCGACCGGGCCATCATAGGCCTCAAGCGCGGCTTTCAAAGCCTCCAGCGCTTCGCGTTCCTGATCGTTCGGCGCGCGGTGCTGGCGGGTGGGTTTGACAAAATCGTTGAAGTAACGCACGGCAAAGCCCGCAGCCTGATCCAGGTCAGGATGGGTGTCGGGCGTGGCTTCGGGCGCATAGCGACGGATAAAGCCCCACAGCGCCTCTTTGTCCTCGGCCCCGGACACAGACGCAAGGTTCAGCAGCATCGCGAATGGCACGATCAGGGTGGATTCCGGAACGTTCCCGCCGTGAATGTGCCAGACGGGATTGTTCAGCTGTGCCTTCAGATCCTGCCCAGGATACGCTCGCAATTGCTGATGATATTCATCATATGCCTTCGGGATCACATCAAAATGCATACGCTTGGCCGTCTTGGGCTTTTGATACATGAAGTAAGTCAGGCTTTCGGTCGGCGCATAGGTCAGCCATTCGTCGATCGACACACCATTGCCCGAAGATTTGGAAATCTTCTGACCGTTTTCGTCCAGGAACAGCTCATACGAGAAATGCTCGGGCGCGCGGCCACCCAGCGCACGACAGATCGCGTCGTATATCTTTTCGTTCGTGGCGTGTTCCTTGCCGTACATCTCAAAATCGACACCCAAAGCAGCCCAGCGCGCGCCGAAATCCGGTTTCCACTGCAGCTTGACGTGGCCGCCTGTGACCGGAACGGTCCATTCCTTGCCCGTTTCATCGTCAAAGGTCACGGTGTAGGTCTCTGCACAGACCTTTTTCATCGGCACATACATGACCCGCCCGCTTTCGGGGTGCAGTGGCAGGAAGATCGAATAGGTCTGCTTACGTTCGTCACGCAGGCTTTTGAGCATGATCGCCATGATCTCGTCATAACGCTCAACCGCACGCTTCAGGATCTCGTCAAACCGTCCGGATTCGTAGAATTCCTTGGCCGAGTAGAACTCATACTCGAACCCAAAGGTATCAAGGAACCTTCGCAGCATCGCGTTGTTATGTTCGCCAAAGCTGTCATGCGTGCCAAACGGATCCGGCACCGAGGTCAATGGACGCTGCAAGTGCTGTTCTAGAATCTCTGGGTTTGGCACATTGGTTGGCACCTTGCGCATGCCGTCCAAATCATCCGAGAAACAGATCAGTTTGGTCGGGATGTCCGACAGCGCCTCGAATGCACGTTTAACCATCGTGGTCCGCGCAACTTCGCCAAACGTGCCGATATGCGGCAGACCCGAAGGGCCATAACCTGTTTCAAACAGAACGTATCCCTTTTCCGGAGCCCCTTTCTGATAGCGTTTGAGCAACCGGCGCGCCTCTTCGAAAGGCCAGGCCTTGGACGACATTGCGGTTTCACGCAGTTCAGACATCAGATTTGCTCCATCGGGAAAAACAGTGCCAGTCGCCCCATGCAACCGACCGACCCCTCCTATTGTGCCGGTGCAGCATGAGTCAATAAAGCGCGCTGTTTTTCCTGATGGATTGGCCGATTTAAGCGATCAACTGATCTAGTTTAGCAGCCCAGATAAAGTCGTTCTCACTCAGTCCACCGATTTCATGGGTCGTCAGTTTGACGTCCACATATCCCCAACCGAAGCTGACATCAGGATGATGCCCTTGCTGATCAGCCAACCACGCACAAAGATTTGCTAGATACGTTGCTTTGGCAAAACCCTTGAACTTGAAATGCCTGCTCAGCATCTTTGCACCTGCATCCAAATGCCAATCATCGGAAAGCTCGACCATGTGGTTGTCAGCCTCATCGCGCGTTAAAGCCGGGACGCCGCCGGAACAAGGAACACAGGTACGGTCCGATAGGCTGCAGGTTTCTCCTGTTAATGACATGATCCGTTCACTCCGCTGCGGTTACTTTTTCCGGAAACTTGTTCGGCAGCAACCCAAGGGTTTGTGCCCTGCGCACATCCGCCAACAGGTCACGATCGGCGGCTGCGAACAACTCCTCAGGCGAGTCTAGCACGAAATAGCCCATCTGGTGCATGTCGATCCGATAGGGGGTACGCAGAATCGTCATGACATCGAACCGGTTCCGGTCGGGGATGTCACTCTCGACAGCATAGACAAGCTCGGTCGGCGAAGACGCAAGTCCGGATCCAAGCGCCTTGATGTTACCATCCTGAAGGCGCAACCCGAACTCGATCGAGAACCAATATAGTCGGATTAGCCATGAGTAGTCTTTCTCACCGGCCTGAACCCCGGCTTTTCCGATGGCGTGGCTAAAGGCTGCAAAGCGGGGATCGCTCAGCAGAGGTGTATGGCCGAAAATCTCATGAAAAATGTCCGGTTCTTCGATATAGTCGAAATCCTCGCGCGACCGGATAAAGGATGCCGCGGGAAACACCCGGTCCGCCAACATGCCAAAAAAAGTCTTGAACCCGATCAGCGCAGGCACCGGTTGCACCCGCCAGCCGGTCATATCCAAAAGCCGCTCAGAGATATCGGCGCAGGACGGCACGGTGGCTTTTGGCAGGTCCAGCCGCTGCAGCCCGTCCAAGTAGTCCCGCGCCATATAGCGCTGAACGTTTTCCTCTTGCGCCGCGTAGAGGTCGGCCCAAACAGCATCCTCTTCCGGCGTATACGCGATATGGCCGCGCGCATCGGCAACCTTTGCGGCGTATTTGGTCGACTTGGGCATCACTTTTCCTCCCTTATGAAAAGAATACGCCCTCTGATTGAAAAATTTGATTTGGATTAACGGTAAAGCTCCAGTAATTTGGCAAATACATATCATTGAGTCATGATTTATGAGACAAACACTTCAATCCGCCGATATCGCCATATTGCAAGAACTTCAGAAGGATGGCCGTCAATCCATGCAGGACCTTGCGGATCGCACGGGGTTATCCGCTTCGCAGTGCTGGCGGCGTGTGCGTGACCTTGAGGCCGCTGGTATGATTTCCGGCTATACCGCGCAGATACGCGCCAAGTCTGTTGGGTTGAACGCCATAGCCTACGTTCACGTAGCTTTGCGCGAGCATCAGGAGGACAGCATCAACGCGTTCCTGCGCCTGATTGAAACCGAACCTCAGATCGTCGAGTGTGCCTCAATCACAGGGGATCACGATTTCATACTGAAAGTCTATGCCAAGACGCCGGAAGAGCTTGAGCACTTCATTATGCAGCGACTATTGAAATCCGGCCTTGTGCGCGACACACGCAGCAATTTTGTATTGCGGCAAACCAAAACGCGCGGTCCTTTGCCCATTCTCTAGCCTCGCCGAAGCGAAACCCGTTGAACCTGCCCGCTTGCCCACCTATCGTGCTGACGCAGAAAGCCTAATCAGGACGACACCATGACCGAACAAGTACCCCATCCAATGTCCCCACAGGATTGCCTTGTTGCGATCATGGTTGCGATCTCTGCGTCTGATGAGACCATCCGCACCGCTGAGCTGGTCAAGATCGAAGGCGCGGTCAATATGCTGCCGGTTTTTGCCGAGTATGACATCGACCGAACCCGCCGCGTTTCGCAAACTGTGTTTGACCTGTTTGAACAAGAAGACGGGCTGGATGCGCTGTTCGGCCTGATCCGCGACAATCTGCCCGAACGGCTGAACGAAACCGCCTATGCACTGGCCTGTGATGTGGCCGCCGCCGACGGCTCGCTGGCGGAATCCGAGCTGCGCTTGCTTGAAGAAATTCGTTACGAGCTGAGCATTGATCGCCTGCATGCCGCCGCGATCGAACGCGGTGCGCGGGCACGTCACACCACCTGATCTTAGCTTCCGGCCATAGACCCCCAGCGCTCGATCAGAGCGCGTTGGAGTTTGCGCGAGCGATTGTTCCAGCTTCGCGCGCCTTGCGGTCGTTCGCGCTGCGCGCGCGGGATCGTGGCCCGATGGTCGACATCGGCGGTGAAAATGGCAAAGGCCAATTCGGAGCCGTCCGGCGTTGTGATGAAACCGCCAAGACCAGAAACAAAATTCAGCGTACCGGTCTTGGCATCGACCTTGATCGGGTGATCTTTGACCGGCCGCCCCTGACTGTCCGCAAGGGTGAATTTTTTCAGCAATGGTTTCAATGAGTCCGCTTGTTTCGCCGCGACCAGTGCTGTCACCAAAGCGCCCGGTGCCATTCGGGACGCATCGCTTAGACCCGAGTGGTCCACCATCGCGATCCCCGTTACGCCATATGTCTCGGTCGCCCAACGGTTCATTTCGGCCGCAGAATCCGCCAAGGTTTGCAGATTTGCACCGCGCGCTTGCGAGGCCGCCATACCAACCATCTCAGCCGTCAGGTTGGTCGAGTACTTCAACATGCCGCGCAAGATACTGTCCAGCGGATCACTGTGATGCACCACAAGCAAGGTTCCCTTCGGCGCTTCGCGCATGACCTGTACGCGACCCAACTGGATCCCATTCGCGCGCGCCAGCGTCCTGAACACATCCCCCGCATAAAGCGCAGGCTTGCGCACCGGCAACCACCGCGCCCCACCAGTCCCAAGCGCCCCTTGCGCCACGGTCCAGCGGTCCTGCCGCGCGCTGGATTCATAGGTGTAGATAGGCGCTTTTCGTTTCTCAATCTGCATAGAGGCCACATCGACCGACGGTTTGTACCGCGCGCTGCGCGCATCCATGGACACGTCATAACGGGTACCATCACGTTTCCACTCAAAGTGCACCCGGTTGAAATTCAACGATATGCCGCTGATGGAAGGGCTATAGCCCAAATGATCCGGCTGCCCCGGATCGATGCTGAACACATAAGGCAGCGCCCCCTCGTATACTTTGAACGCACCCTGAACCTCGGAAATCCCAGCCTCGCGCAGATTGGCTGCCATATTGGCCAACGCATCGGTGTCCAGCAGCGGGTCGCCACCTCCCACAAGGATCAAGTCACCTTTCAGGATACCATTTTCGATCGGTCCATCCGCCATCAGGGCGGTCTCGAACCGGTAGTCCGATCCCAAGACATCCAACGCATAAAG
This sequence comes from Ruegeria sp. CDSC068, assembly GCF_059610545.1. Lineage (NCBI taxonomy): Bacteria > Pseudomonadati > Pseudomonadota > Alphaproteobacteria > Rhodobacterales > Roseobacteraceae > Ruegeria > Ruegeria sp. CDSC068. The sequence continues at coordinate 211,196 of NZ_JBXWNV010000006.1, read as the reverse complement.
AGCTGTCAACGCCTTGGCAACGCTTGCCGGCGGCAGCCCCTGATTGCCACTGTACTCTTCCAGCTGCGTTCCCGTTGTTGCATCCGCCACCGCGAACACCACCTCACCACGCAACCCGGCCGCTTGGACAAGCCGCTCGACCCCGGTCGGTACGTCGCCGCGCAATTGAGGGCGCAACGAGACCAAAGGCGCCTCGGCCAGCACAGCAGAGGGGATCAAAGTCGCCCCCAGCCCTGCTAAAAATCCACGTCGAGAAAATCGATCAGTCATAAGTCGAATAAAATCTCACAGATTAAATACGCACAACCACAGATATGGATTATGCGCGCATGGGGCTATTCCGGCAACACCTCAGCGCCCCAACCACCGCGCTCCCGGATTTGGCTGGAACTTACATCGACCATCGGTACGTTCACGAAACACCAAGCGGGCGCATCGGCGCGCCCCAACAGACGCCGCGCCTGCCCATCTATGCGGTACTTGGCATAAAGCCGCGCAGCCGGGGACATCCGCGCAGAAATCCGGTCGCCGGGGCGCGCAATCACACCCACAGGCACGCTGTCCATGATCAACCGCCAATCTTTCCACTTATGGAACTGCGCCAGATTATCCGCGCCCATGATCCAGACAAACCGCACTTTGGGATAAAGACGCCGCAGTTCGGCCAACGTATCCGCCGTTGCCCTTGTCCCCGTTAACGCCTCAATGTCCGTCACTTCGACCCCGGGGTGCTGCATCAGAGTCCGCGCCGCCGCCATTCGCTGCTCAAGAGGCGCAGGACCTCGTTCCTTCAATGGGTTGCCCGGAGACACCAGCCACCACACCCGATCCAGCCCAAACGCCTTCATCGCCTCGAGCGTGACATGCACATGCCCCTGGTGCGGCGGGTCAAACGACCCACCGAACAGCCCGATGACCTGCCCGGGCCGCGCGTATGGAATGCTAAAACGATCCATGCCTTGCTGATGTTCAGAACTGGACAACGTTGTCAATCAACCGGTTGAACCTCATCGCCCAACGTGACTCGCCCCGGCCGCACCACCTCGGCGCACCACCCACCATGCCCCCGCACGGCGGAATAGCCGCCTTTGCCCAGCGCCTCCTCCATCCGGCTGCACGGCGCGCAGATAACGGTAAAACGCAGAACGGCCTCGCCTACCTGCACCTCACGCCCCTTGAGCGCCGCCAGATTGATCCCTGACACCACCAGATTGCGACGCAGGATGTCCGGAGTAACCGGCCCCTGCCCAAGATATGACCCAATCGCCGCGAGATGCTCCTGCTGGACCAGCGTCACCGCCCGCTTGCCTGCGCGGCCCCGGTCGCCTTCAAGCCCATTGGTGGAGATCATGCCTTCCTTAACCGCGACCATCTCCGCACGACGCTCAGGTCGCAGACCGATCCAGCCAATACGGCCAGGTTTGCACCAGTTGGATATCAATACACTCAGGGACAAATAACCTCCGATTTATCCGTTCATACATGTTTTGAATTCGGCGGATTCAGCAATCTCTTTCAGCGGCAAAAACGGAACATCGCTTTCGACAATACACTTAATATGAAGCTTGGAATCCGCTGACTGCTGCTTCCATTCAATCTGAGGATAATTAACGCTCTTTGGCAATTCCAACTTCGGTTCGATGAAAAATTCCAAGTATGCCAAATAGACTTGAGCTCTGATCTCATCACCAGTCAAGGCTACATATTTAAGCATCTGGTGCAAAAGTGACTTTTTGAGCTGTCGGTAGTCTTCGGTCAGTGCGAACTTTTCCTCGATATTTGCAAGTGATTGAATGAACTTAAAGGTAACATAGTACCTGATATCGTGATCTGACGCATTCGAAACACTAAGCATAGTCAAAATACCTGCAGAAGCAAAATCACCCCCTTCGATTTGAGACGTCGACATCTGCGCCACATTGTATGTTGAGCAATAAGTTGCGTCTTTGTACGCCTTACAGTCCGGCAAATTTTCAGCACGAGCCGCCATTGAACTGATCGCGCCGAAAGCAAAAAAAGCCATCGAAATTATCACATAACTGCTCATCTTCTTTTACCAATCTCCCGTTTGGGTTGTGTGTATACAGCAATCCTTACAGAGGAAATCCCCAGCACCCGGAACCCGCTGGTTTTAACCACTGGACACTACGTCCCTGCAAACTGTGCAGACGGCTTCATCCGGCCTGATTGTTCATGATTGCCCCCATCCCAACCATCCGCTATCACACCGCCCAACTTGATTTCCCCGACCCAGAGGACGCGACATGGCCGCCTATCAATATGTCTACCACATGCAGGGTGTCTCCAAGACCTATCCCGGTGGCAAAAAGTGCTTTGAAAACATCCACCTGAGCTTTCTGCCCGGTGTGAAAATCGGTGTTGTCGGCGTCAACGGCGCCGGTAAATCGACGCTGATGAAGATCATGGCGGGCCTCGACAAGGACTTCACCGGCGAGGCCTGGGCCGCAGAGGGTGCCAAGGTCGGCTATCTGCCGCAGGAACCGAAACTGGATGAAACCCTCAGCGTTCGTGAAAACGTCATGCTGGGCGTGGCCGAAAAGAAGGCGATCCTTGATCGCTATAACGAACTGGCGATGAACTACAGCGACGAAACCGCTGATGAGATGGCGAAGCTGCAGGACGAGATCGACAGCCGGAACCTGTGGGACCTCGACAGCCAGATCGACGTCTCGATGGAGGCGCTGCGCTGCCCGGCCGACGACGCCAACATCGCCAACCTTTCGGGCGGTGAGAAACGCCGCGTCGCGCTCTGCAAACTGCTGCTGCAGGCCCCCGACATGCTGCTGCTCGATGAACCGACCAACCACCTGGACGCCGAAACCATCGCCTGGCTGCAACAACACCTGATCGACTACAAGGGCACCATCCTAATCGTCACCCACGACCGCTATTTCCTGGACAGCATCACCGGCTGGATCCTTGAACTCGACCGTGGTCGGGGTCTGCCTTACGAGGGCAACTATTCCGCATGGCTGGAACAAAAGGCCAAACGGCTGGAGCAGGAAGCCCGCGAGGACAAGTCCAAGCAGAAAACCCTGCAGCGTGAACTGGACTGGATGCGTCAGGGCCAGAAGGCCCGTCAGGCCAAATCCAAGGCCCGGATCAACGCCTATAACGAGCTGGCAGACCAGTCCGAGCGCGAAAAGCTGACCCGCGCCCAGATCGTTATCCCCAACGGCCAGCGCCTTGGCGGCAAAGTGATCGAGGTCGAAGGCCTGTCGAAACATATGGGCGACAAGCAACTGATCGAAGGGCTGGACTTCGCCCTGCCCCCCGGCGGTATCGTCGGCGTCATCGGCCCCAACGGCGCCGGTAAATCAACGCTCTTCAAGATGCTCACCGGTCAGGAACAGCCCGACAGCGGCACCATCTCGCTGGGCGACACGGTCGAACTGTCCTATGTCGACCAGTCCCGCGACGACTTGAAAGACAACGACACTGTGTGGGAGGCGATCACCGGCGGTGCCGAGATCATCCAATTGGGCGATGCGCAGGTCAATTCCCGCGCCTATTGCTCGTCCTTCAACTTCAAGGGCGGCGACCAGCAGAAAAAGGTCTCGCTTCTGTCAGGTGGTGAGCGCAACCGCGTCCACATGGCCCGTCTTCTGAAAGAGGGCGGCAACGTCCTGCTGCTCGACGAACCGACCAACGATCTGGACGTCGAAACCCTGCGCGCGCTGGAAGACGCTCTGGTCGATTTCGCCGGCTGCGCCGTGGTCATCTCGCACGACCGCTTTTTCCTCGACCGCATCTGCACGCATATTCTGGCCTTCGAGGGCGATGCGCATGTGGAATGGTTCGAGGGCAACTTCGAAGACTACGAAGAGGACAAAAAGCGCCGCCTGGGACCGGACGCGCTGGAGCCCAAGCGGTTGAAGCATAAGAAGTTTGCGCGGTAAAAACTTTGTTTGAAGCCCGGAACCAACGGATGTGATTCCGGGCCTCAAATAGCCTGTTTGGAGTGAGTAGCAGCGTAGATATCGGTAATACGGTTTGACCGGTGCGTGCTGCTATCTTTCTCAGCTTCTCCAGACCACTTGTGAGCCTCAAGCGGCCGGTCAGAGTTCAGCCTCTCACAACATAAGTCAGGTTGTCCGCGCATTCTTGATCTGTGCCTTACAACAGCCGGCGGAAATCAGTTACTTTCGCGACTGGCCGACTGGCTGTTGGTTTTCACCAATCCCAACCTGTTTCTCGTTCAGAACATCTCCAAAAAGCACAGTCAGTTCTTTTTTGTTAACCGCTCCAGAATTTGCAATTTGGGTTTTTCCGGCAAGCTCTTTGGGCATCGAATTTGCCTGCTCCGCTGACTTGAAAATATGGTCTAGGATCGACTTGAAAAACATATCTTTCCCCGTGCGTGTTGGGTTTCTCGAAATTGTTTGAAACTGAATATTCGTTGCAATGTTCCGCTGCGGGCCGATCCGAGCGTGCGGTGGACGTCGGCTCAAGGACCGTGTTTCCGTGAGTGGCCACCCGCAGCGGTGCAGCGTACATATGAAAGAAAGATCAAGCGCCAACGGGGAAGAAAACCGCGCTCCGCGTCATTTTTGAATAGCCCGTCAAAAAGTCATTTTGTGATGCGACTTTGCGAGCTAAAGCTCATGCCACTGCCCCAATTGTGACGTTACGACACTATTTATTGCTGATAGTTTTGGGTGCTTCTTTTGCGGATTGTCTGGATTCTAAACTGAGGTTTTTCGGCAGCGCAGGATGGGTGCTCGCAACCTTCATTCCTCAGTTTTAAGGAATCCAACTATAAAAAGGATGGGTGAATTCACCGACCCTACGGTCCCCCAAGCTTCCTTTTGGTGACGCAGCCTCTTCATTCCAGATCAACCCGACCCGCACGAACATCGCGGTACATCGACGAACATGGCCAATGGGTTCGATGGTTTACGAGTCCGTGTTTGACTGGATCAACCCGGCGATATGCCATGTGATTGCGATAATCTCGTTCATCACGGATCCGGTGCTCCCAAAACCTGCGTTGCCAATACCCACGTTCCTGTTTGACAACTTTCGACCCACTCCGCGGGCCAAACGCGCCGACGCCCCACACAAAGCGACTTTTTATTAACCACCACCGTGTGGAATTATCCGCGTCCCCGTTGGCAAGGTCCAAACCGCGTGCAGATGATCGGGCAACACAATAAACGCATCACACCAGAATGGCCGCTCTCTCTGCGTCATCACAAAGGCCGCCCGCAAATGTGCCACCTCGTGCACTAACTGCTCCGATGATCGATCGGCCAGAGACACGGTGGGAATGTACCTGACTCCGGGCATTCGGATGCGGCAGTAACTCGTCATGCCGCAACCTGATCACAAGCTTGGTCAAAGGTTTCTAAATGCCCATCTAGCGCCCCGATCGCATAGCTTTACCTTATCAATGGCCGCTGAGCCAATAACCAAACCCGTCGGCGGATTCTTGTGCAAATCGGGAAACTGGCCCTCAAACCCTTGTACGAAACGCACAAAATCCCTTGTCACACGCCCACCCCGATGCCATATCAATGGGGCTTACGTTTTTCTATTTCGACCCACTGTCACCGTTTCCGGCGCTCAGTCTATCGATACAGACAACGACGCCGGGCTGCCGCAACTCCGTGGGCAGCACTAAACAGGAGACAACGGATATGCCCACAGGCACCGTAAAATGGTTCAACACCACCAAAGGTTTTGGCTTTATCGCACCTGAGGATGGCGGCAAAGACATCTTCGTTCACATTTCGGCTGTCGAGCGTTCGGGCCTGACCGGTCTGGCCGACAACCAGAAAGTCACGTACGAGCTGCGCGCTGGTCGTGACGGCCGCGAAAGCGCCGACGATATCGCACTGGCCTAAGGCCATGAAAGGGCAGAGGTCACCTCTGCCCTTTTCACATCACGCGGGACAAAACTGCAACACAAGTGTGTCCCTGCGATTACATCACAATACGGTTACTCTTGGCAGATGATTGACCAGATCGGTTATCATTCCGACACTGGTTTACGATTTTCCTGTTGTCCTTAAGAGAACCGATATGTTCACACGTCGCACTTTCCTTGCAGCATCTGCTGCCGCTGGCCTGACACCCGGTATTGCTTCGGCCAAGAAGAAAGCCGTTGAATACGACCCCACGCCCCAGTTCGTTCGGGTCAAGAAACAATTTCTGCCGGGGCAGCTTCTGGTCGCGCCACGGTCCTTCTACCTGTATCTCATCACAGAACCGCGCAAGGCGATCCGCTATGGGTGCGGCGTTGGCAAGGCAGGTCTGGAATTCACCGGCACAGCCACGATCGACGTCAAGAAAGAGTGGCCGACTTGGCGCCCCACGAACGAGATGATCGAACGTGAACCGCTGACTTACGCTAAATTCAAGGACAATGATTATGTTCAACCGGGCGGTGATGGTAACCCTCTGGGGGCACGCGCGCTCTACCTGTTTCAGAATGGGGTCGACACCTATTTCCGTATCCACGGCACGACGCAGCCGCAAACCATCGGGCGCGCGGCCTCAAACGGATGCATTCGGATGCTGAACGCCCATGTCATCGACTTGTATGAGCGTGTACCGGTCGGAACTGTGGTCACGGTGGTCTGAGGCGGTCACGGCTCTGACCAGTCGACGTCCGTCGCCTCCTCGATCTGCAATAACCCGTCAGGCCAAGGCTGCGCCAGCGCCTTGGCGTCGTCCTCGGTTCCTGTAACCCATGTCTGAATGTCGGCAGGGTCCAGCAGGACGCCCATTCGATGGTGTATCGGCTCCAGATCAGCATTAGGTGGGCAGGTCACAGCTGCAAACTGGTCAACCCGCAGACCGCCCGGAGCCTGCCAACTGTCCGTGATCGCAGCGAAGAACAGAGGTGAACCATTCGCTGAGGTGATGCGCCATGCGGTTTTTCGACGTTTTTCACCCGTCCACTCGTACCACCCGTCGACCGGAACAACGGCTCGGCCAACGCCGTCGAAGGCGGTTTTGTCAAAGACGGTTTCGGACCGGGCGTTGATAATAGTTTCCATCACAGGCCGGCCGCGCGCATTTACGCGCCCAACCGGGATCATGCCCCATCGCATGGGTGTCAGGCCGTGGGCAGTCAGGACGATCAATTCCTGACCCGGTTGAATGTTTTTTCGCGGCGGCTGCAGGTCCACATCACATCGGACGTTCAGTGCCTGCGCGACCTCAGACATTGGCCGTGTCAGAAAATATCGCCCGGGCATCTTCTCAATCCTGCTTGGCCGAGGTTTCGACCAACTCCAGCACGTAAGGCCCAAGCGCTGCTACGATCCGCGCCACGCCTTCTTTGTTGGGGTGAATTCCATCCGGTTGCATGAACTGCCGGACTGCGCTCGGGACGCCGTTTGGCTGCAACCCTTCAAAAAAGCTTTCTGCAAACACAAGCTGATATGCCTTGGCCAGATCCGGGTACATCGCATCAAATGCCTGCTTGTAATCGACCCCGTAATTCCCCGGTGCCTGCATTCCGATCAGCAAAACCTCAACCTCCGCCGCCCGGGCGGAGGTTACGATTGTCTCAAGGTGCGCGCGCGACACAGCCGGGTCGATACCGCGCAGCAGGTCATTGCCGCCCAGCGCCACAATCATCGCGTCCACGTCAGGTGTCAGTGTCCAATCGACACGCGCCGCGCCGCCCGCAGTTGTATCCCCGGATACTCCGGCATTTATCAATTGCACGTCTGCGCCCTGATCCTTCAGCCATTGATCCAATTGTGGTACGAACCCGTCCTGTTCCGGCAGCCCGTATCCTTGTGTCAGCGAGTCCCCGAGGGCCGCGATGACCAACGGTTCCGCTGTGGCGGCAAAGCCGCAACACGCAAACAGTAAAGCCGTCAGAGCCTTGCGCATTTTTTGAACCACTCCATATCCCAAAATGACCGCCTCCTTTTGGAAGTACCTATGACGACACCTGTTCTTTCGCTTCAAAATGCCGCTTTGTCGCTGGATGGCAATGCCGGCCGGGTCAATATCCTGCACGATATTACCCTGACCGTCGCAAAAGGCGAAACGCTCGGGCTTGTCGGGCCGTCCGGGTCCGGTAAATCCTCGCTGCTGATGCTGATGGGCGGGTTGGAACAGGCAAGCGCAGGCAAGATCACAGCCCTTGGCCAGGATCTGACTGGCATGGATGAGGATTCTCTGGCCCGTTTCAGACGCAATGCGATGGGGGTCGTCTTTCAGAACTTCCATCTGATCCCAACCATGACTGCCCTGGAAAATGTGGCCACGCCGCTGGAATTGGCGGGACACAAGGATGCGTTTCAACGCGCCGCGGCAGAACTTGACGCGGTAGGCCTGTCGCATCGCCGCGATCATTATCCGGCGCAATTGTCAGGCGGCGAACAACAACGCGTTGCACTGGCCCGCGCCGCCGCACCGCGTCCGCAGATTTTGCTGGCGGATGAGCCAACAGGAAATCTGGACGAAACGAACGGCGCGGCGATCGTCGATCTATTGTTCGGCCTGCGCGACAAACACGGTGCCACTCTGGTGCTTGTAACCCATAGTCATAGTCTGGCGCGTAGGTGCGATCGGGTGGTGCGCTTGCGCGACGGGCGGATTTCGGAAGACAGCCAGCAAAAGGCCGCGGAATGAGCCTTCGGCTGGCCGGGCGGCTGGCACGCCGTGAACTTCGGGGCGGGCTGCGTGGGTTTCGCGTTTTCCTCGCGTGTCTTGCGCTGGGTGTCGCAGCAATCGCAGCAGTTGGGTCGGTGCGCCACGCGATCCAGGCTGGATTGGCCGAAGAAGGCGCGGCCCTGTTGGGTGGGGATGCGCAACTGGAATTCACCTACCGGTTTGCTACAAATGACGAACGCGCCTGGATGGACCAGACCGGAACAGCTGTCTCTGAGGTGGTCGATTTTCGCTCGATGGCTGTTGCTGAGCAGGACGCTGAAACGCAACGCGCGCTGACACAGGTCAAATCGGTCGACGACACCTACCCGTTATTGGGATCTCCGGTTTTGAAGCCTGCACTGCCCTTGTCTGCAGCACTGGGGACGCATCAAGGACTTCCGGGCGCAATAATGGATCCGTCGCTGATTGACCGGTTGGGTCTTTCCGTCGGAGATCGCTTTTCACTGGGGACGCAAGAATTCATCCTGACCGCCGCATTGATCCATGAACCGGACGGGGCGGCAGATGGCTTTGGTCTGGGCCCTCGCACGCTGGTGCGGACCGAAGACTTGCAAGCATCCGGCCTGTTGGCCCCGGGAACTCTGTTTTCCACCAAATACCGCCTGGCCCTGCCATCAGGAACCGATCTGCAAGATCTAGCGGTAGAAGCGCGTCAGAATTTTGAGGGCACCGGTTTGCGATGGACTGATGCTCGCAACGGAGCGCCGGGGATTGCGGAATTCGTCGGGCGGCTCAGCGCATTTCTGGTTCTGGTCGGATTATCAGGCCTTGCAGTCGGCGGCATCGGAGTTTCCGCAGCCGTGCGCGCCTATCTGTCCCAAAAGACAGAGACTATCGCGACGCTGCGCACACTGGGCGCTGACAAGGCGACGATATTCCAAACTTATTTGATCCAGATCGGTGTCCTGTCGGGTATCGGGATCTTGCTGGGCCTTGCCTTGGGCGGGTTGCTGCCGCTGCTGCTGGCCCCATTGATTGAAGCCCGGCTGCCTGTACCGGCGGTTTTCTCATTTTATCCGGCGCCGCTTGCTGAAGCCGCGTTGTACGGTTTACTGACGGCCTTTCTGTTCACGCTCTGGCCCCTTGCCCGCACCGAAGACGTCCGCGCAGCGACCCTGTTTCGGGATGCTTTGACCTCGGCGCGTGCGGTTCCACGAGGGGTATACCTCATCGCAACTGGTTTCGGCCTCGCGCTGCTGATCGCGTCAGCTGCCTGGTTCAGCGGCTCTGCGCGCCTGACGTTCTGGACCGCCGGAGGGTTGGTGGGCGCGTTGCTGCTGCTGTCCACGGCGGCCTATACGGTGCGCCGGCTGGCTCGGCTTTGCACCCCATCAGCGCGCGGGCGTCCGGCCCTTCGGTGGGCCTTGTCGGCCATTTCCGACCCACGCGAGGGCGCTGCATCCGTTGTACTATCTCTGGGTCTTGGGCTTTCGGTTCTAGCGGCCGTTGGACAGATCGACGGCACCTTGCGCAATGCAATTTCCGGCAACTTGCCGGACGTTGCCCCGTCTTACTTCTTCGTCGACATCCAGAAGGACCAAATGCCGGGTTTTAATGACAGGTTGACCACCGACCCCGGCGTCAGCCGGATCGAAAGCGCACCGATGCTGCGCGGGATCATCACACAGATCAACGGCAAACCCGCCCGCGAAATGGCAGGCGATCATTGGGTTCTGGATGGCGACCGGGGCGTCACCTATTCCGTCCGTCCGCCCGAAAACGCACGCATCACCTCGGGCGAATGGTGGGCCGATGACTATACCGGTACCCCACAGGTGAGTTTCGCAGCCGAGGAGGCGGAAGAAATGGGCCTGAAGCTCGGCGACCAACTGACCGTGAACATTTTAGGCCGGGACATTACCGCAGAACTCACATCAACGCGCGAGGTTGATTTCTCGAACGCCGGTATGGGCTTTATCATGTCGATGAATCCATCGGCCCTTGCAGGTGCCCCGCACAGTTTCATCGCGACGGTCTATGCCGAAGAAAAGGCCGAAACTGCAATTCTGCGCGATTTGGCCGGGAAGTTCCCCAACATAACGGCGATCCGGGTGCGCGATGCGATTGACCGCGTCTCGGGCCTGCTGGCGGGCATCGCAGCAGCCACGTCTTATGGCGCGGGTATTTCTCTGCTGACCGGCTTCTTGGTCCTCATCGGTGCTGCCGCGGCCGGGGAACCCGCGCGCCGATATGAGGCCGCCATCCTCAAAACACTGGGCGCGGACCGGCGGCGCATCCTGTTCAGCTTTGCCCTGCGCGCCGCGCTGTTGGGCGCGGCTGCTGGTGGCGTTGCGCTACTGACCGGCATCCTAGGTGGGTGGGCCGTTGCCACCTATATTTTCGACACGAAATTCTCGGTGATCTGGCCGTCCGCAATCGGAATTGTTCTGGCGGGCATCATCGTGACGCTTGGCGCGGGGCTGATCTTTGCCCTGCGTCCCCTGGCCGTCCGCCCTGCCCGCATCCTGCGTGCCAGCGATTAACCGGCGCGCGCGCAGGCAACCGGTTGCAGGATCTGCAGCAAAGGATCGTTGTCGCAGATCAGGGCGTCGAGCGTGATCTCGTCCAGTGAGGCATAGAAGACCTCAGCCGCGTCCTGAAGCGCCATCCGCAATCGACATGCATCCGTCAATGGGCAGGTGTTGTCGGCATCCGCAAAACACTCGGCCAGCGGCAGGTTGCCTTCGACATCACGAAACACCGATCCGATCCGGATCTGTTCGGCCGAACGCGCCAGAACCATACCACCGTTACGACCGCGTTGGGTGCTAAGATAGTCCAACTGGCTTAGCTGATTGATGACCTGCGCAAGATGGTTCTCGGAAATATTGCAGACTTCGGCAATCTCGGACTTGGTAACCAGCCTATCCTGATGAGCTGCACAATACATCAGCAGCCGTACCGCAATGTTCGTCCGTTTGGTTATCCGCATCGTGACCTCCCAAGTTTCAAGATGCAGACTTATTGCATGTCCGGCATAAAAGCGGTTTGACATACATCAATCGTCAGGAAAGGACGCACAGGCCCATGGCAGATCCCTATTTCTTTGGCTACGGCAGCCTTGTGAACCTTTCGACGCACGACTTTCCCGATCCGCATCCTGCCCGGCTAAAAGGCTGGCGGCGCGCGTGGCGACACACTGACCTGCGACCGGTCGCCTTTCTGACGGCAGTTTCGGACCCCGCGTCCGAGATCGAAGGCATGATTGCGCATGTGCCGAAAAATGATTGGATCGCGCTAGACGAACGGGAGTGGGCCTATAGCCGAATTCCCGCCACACAATCCGTCACGCACCCGATAAAGCACGAGGTCGAGATTGCCGTCTACGCTGTGCCTCTTGACCGGCACAACGCTCCAAGCAATCACCACCCATTGCTACTGAGTTACATTGATGTGGTCGTGCAGGGATACCTGCGCGCATTTGGTGAAGACGGCGCAGATCGTTTCTTTGCCACCACAGATGGATGGGATGCACCAATCTTGAACGACCGGGCCGAGCCCCGATACCCGCGCCATCAGCAGTTGAATCCGGTTGAGACCGAATTCGTGGATGATCGTCTCAGCCGTCTCTCAGCCCGGATTGTTCAGAACGCATAGAAAAAAGGCGGGATCGAACGACCCCGCCTTTCCTCATTCTCTGCAATACGTTCAAGCTTTTGCGCGGATCACCTGCAGCAGTGGCAACAGAGTGGCCATCTCAGGCCCCCGCTCCATGCCGGTCAGCGCCTTGCGCAGCGGCATGAACAGCCCTTTGCCCTTACGGCCGGTCGCTTCTTTGACCGTGCTGGTCCATTTGCCCCAGGTTTCGCCATCGAACGAACCTTCAGGCAGCAGCGCCATAGCCTCGGCGATAAACTCACGGTCCTCATCCGCGATCAGCGGCTCAGCCCCATCGCGACACAGTTCCCACCAGCCCTTGAGATCAGCCAAAGTGGTGATGTTCTCGCGTGCCATCGCCCAGAAGGGTTCGGCCAGATCGGCAGGAACACCAGCATCAGCCACGGCCTCGGCCACGTCGGCCAAAGGCAGGGACTGCAAATGCTTTGCCGTCAGCGGGAACAGGTCCTGCACATCGAACTTGGTCGGCGCGGCCCCGAAACGGTTCACATCGAAGCCTTCAATCAGTTCCGCCATTTCCGAGCGCAGCTCAACCGGGTCGGAGGAGCCCAGACGCGCCATCAGGCTCAGCAACGCCATCGGCTGCACGCCCTGTTCACGCAGATCACGCAGGGCAAGCGTGCCCAACCGTTTTGACAGGGCCTCTCCTTGAGGACCGGTCAACAACGAGTGATGCGCAAAGCGCGGGCACGTGCCGCCCAGCGCCTCGATGATCTGAATCTGGGTCGCGGTGTTGGTCACATGGTCCGAGCCGCGCACCACATCGGTGACGCCCATTTCGGTGTCATCCACCACAGACGCAATCGTATAGAGAACCTGACCGTCGCCTCGGATCAGAACCGGATCGGACACGGATGCCGCATCGATCGAGATGTCGCCCAGAATGCCGTCATTCCACTCAATCCGCTCATGATCCAGCTTGAAGCGCCAGACACCATTGCCGCGTTCAGCCCGCAGCGCTTCTTTCTCAGCATCGCTGAGGTTCAGCGCCGCGCGGTCATAGACCGGCGGCTTGCCCATGTTCAGTTGTTTCTTACGCTTGAGGTCCAGCTCGGTGGGCGTCTCGAATGCCTCATAGAAACGGCCCATTTCGCGCAACTTGTCAGCAGCCTCTGCGTAACGGTCCAAACGCTCGGACTGTCGCTCGACCTTGTCCCAATGCAGGCCCAGCCACTCCATGTCCTGTTTGATTGCGTCGACATACTCTTCTTTCGACCGCTCTGGATCGGTGTCGTCAATCCGCAAGATGAACGTGCCGCCTGCTTTGCGGGCGATCAGATAGTTCATCAAGGCGGTGCGCAGGTTGCCCACGTGGATGTAACCGGTGGGCGACGGGGCAAAACGGGTGGTTGTCATAGGTGTCTCCTGTTGGCGCGGCTCTTGTCACAGGATTGGCCAATTGTCCAGCAAAGGCGTTCAGGTCGGCTGGACCGGCCAGTGCCGATCCAAGTCCTTTAACCCGGCGCAGATCAGTTCAGACAGAACATTCGTGTCAATATCCGCCAGCTTGTTCACATAGAGACAGGACTTGCCCAGCTTGTGTTTACCCAGTCGTGACAGAATATCCCCGAAATCTGCATAGCCGGGCATGATGTAGATCGACAGAGCCGTTTTGCGCGGGGAAAACCCGGTTGCCAGAAACTCTCCTTCGCGCCCGGACTTGTAGCGATAATGGTATCGACCATAGCCCACAATCGACGCACCCCACATAACAGGTTCAAACCCGGTCGCGTGCCGAAAGAGGGCATCCAACGCCCGCGCATCATCTGCCTTCTTCGCCGGTTGAACAGCCGCCAAAAAGCCCTCGACGCTTTGCCCTGTGGGGGCGGTTTTATTCCCAGATCGCGCCATAAACAAAAATTAACACGTAATGTTCATCCACGCAGCCCATTTGATTTGTGTATAAACTGGCAAGAGACTTGCGCAGACCTAAACTCACCGAATGGTGTTCTGACAGGGAGAACCAATATGACCATCAAATTGACACGCCGCGCGGCACTAGGAACCGCGGCAGCTTTGCCCTTTGCCGCAGCCGCAGCGCCGGTTCTGGCAGCCGGAGCCGAGGCCAAGGCAAACTCAACCATCGCCAAATCCTTTGCGTTGGGCGATTTCACCGTAACGACACTGCTGGATGGCAGCCTGCCGCGCGATGGCGCCCAGGAAATCTTTGGCGGTGGAGCGTCGGATGAAGACTTCGCAAAAGTCTCAGCAGACAATTTCATCTCACCAGATGTCGCGCAGTTCTTCTTTACCCCGACTCTGGTTAACACCGGGTCTGAGCTGGTCCTGTTCGACACGGGGTTGGGGCAAGGTGGAATTCAGGCGGCATTGGCCGATGCAGGTGTGACACCGGATCAAATCAATGTCGTCGTCATCACCCATATGCATCCCGATCATATCGGCGGCATGACCACCAATGACGCGCCGACCTTCCCGAACGCGCGCTATGTTACCTCCTCTCCGGAATATGACTTCTGGGCGGCGCAGGACGCAGGCAATCGTGTCGGAGATCTGGTCGCGGCAAAGGTCACACCTTTGGCCGAGAAGATGACCTTTGTTGAAAATGGCGGCGAAGTCTCATCGGGCATCACCGCTGTTGCAGCTTATGGCCATACGCCTGGCCACACGGTGTATCATCTGGAAAGCAACGGGCAGCGTCTGGTTCTGACCGCCGATCTGGCAAACCACTATGTCTGGTCCTTTGCCCATCCGGAATGGGAAGTCCGTTTTGACATGGACAAAGCAGCCGCCACGGCATCGCGCCGCGACGTGCTGGGCATGCTGGCCGCCGACAAGGTTCCGATGATCGGCTATCACATGCCATTCCCGGCAGCTGGCTTCGTTGAACCCCGTGGCGACGGGTTCCGCTTTGTGCCGGTCAGCTACCAGATGATGGGATAGTACCCTAGTATCCCGGATCCGGCCGCACCTTTGAACCATCCGTAAATCGGGACAGGCGAAAGGCGGCCGGATCAACGCATGGCGTGGTTTCACAAACCAGATCGGCCATTAAACGCCCCGCTCCGGGGCCGATCCCAAATCCATGACCTGAAAACCCCGTGGCGATGAACATCCCTGGCATGGTATCGACTGAAGATATTACCGGAATGGCGTCCGGGGTGACGTCGATCAAACCTGCCCAGCTTTGAACGATCTCTGCCTGCTCCAGCACCGGGAACCCTTTGCGCGCGCGCGCCCATGTCCGCCTCAAGACCTTGGCCGAGGGCTCAGGATCCAGCACACGGCAATGTTCGAATGGCGTGACGTCGGTGTGCAACCATGTTCGGTCCTCACCGGCCTCTGCCGCCCAGCGTTTGGACAGCCTGAAACGCAAGGATCGCCATTCCTGTCGGAACGCCGGAACAAACTGCAGCGCAAGCCGAAAACTATCCGGGACAATATCAACCGTATTCTCGTGCCCGGATGCAATTGTATAACCGCCATCGGCCCTTTTTCGCATCGCGAAGTCATCTGACCATATTGCTGTTTCCGGCCCATTCACCAGTGAAGTGCGTAGGACCGTGTTGAGAACCTTAAGCTGTGGCAGGTCAATCCCCGCATTGCCCGCAAACAGCCGCGACCACGCGCCTCCGGCAAGAACCACCCGTGCACAAGCCACCCGACCACGTTCGGTAAACACACCTGAGACATAACCGTTCTCGACATCAACGCTGCGCACTGCGCAGTTGGTCATCAGGCACGCCCCTTTGTCTCGTGCGGCTTCAGCGATCGCAGGGGCGGCCCATTGCGGTTCAGCCCGTCCATCCCGTGGCATGTGCAGGGCAACTTTCAACCCCGATTGATTGTCGGGCAGCAAGCCATCCAGTTCAGCACCCGAAACCATCTCAGCGCCAGTGTGCAGACCTTCAACATGGCGCATCCAGCGTTCAAGATTTGCATGATCCCGCTTCCCCGAGGCGCCAAAAAGGATGCCGGAACGCGCAAATCCGGTTTGGCGCCCTGTGCGTTGATCCAGATCCTGCCAGATCTGCTGCGCTTCTAGCATGAGCGGGATTTCCCGAGGGTCCCGCAGCCCCAAACGCACCCATCCCCAGTTTCGCGAACTTTGTTCGCCCGCAATATGGCCTTTTTCGCACAGCAAGACTGACGCGCCCCGCTCTGACAGCTCTAAAGCTGTTGATGCGCCGATGATTCCGCCGCCTATGACCACAACGTCAACAGACTTGGGCAGATGCAGATCAGGTTCTACAGGAGTTGGTTTTGGACCGGGCATCCGCCGCTCTTACTTCATTGCTCGGACTGCAATGAATGCGCGGTATCAGGCAATAGGCAACATACCGCCTGATGCATGGATCACAATTTTTACAAGCTGTGGTTATAGTGCCAGAATGATCTCTGGCACTGTTGGATTCAACAGGTCCAAGCCGTTAAGCCGCGCCGCAGAGTTCAGCCCACTTCTGACGCAATGTGGCTGTCAATCCGGCATCGTTGCTGGCCAAATCTTCGCCCATGCTTTCTTGTGAAGGCAGTTCAGGCAGAACCGAAGAGGCCACAGATTCCGCTGGTTCCGATTTTTGCTCTGACGACATCTCAGCCCCCAAAAGGTCGGCAATGGCAGAATCAACCTGATCTTCGTCTAGTTCATGACCCTTGGTTTCCATCGAACGCCACGGAGGTGGCGAGTGGAGTGGTCTATCGTATTGCTCACGCATTTTCACACCAAATCGTTAACACAGACACGCAATTCACGATGCGTAACAAACAAAACTCGATCATGAACATCGAGCCACTTAAGAATGCGCCGCATCTGCCCCACATGAGGCGGCAATTAAGCTAAAATGTGTCAGAAAAATGTCCTGATTTCAAGCGTGTTAAACGGCCTAAGCCGAATCTAGATATGCACTGTCCCCGTCATAGGGACAATGAATAAAAGCGCGTCCTCAAGCACCCCTTTTTGGAAACGATCAGAGACTCAAAAAAACGCGTGGTTTCAGCTCAAGACCGATCACGCCAACGATTCACAATCGGGTATCTGCGGTCCAGCCAGAAGGCTCGCTTGGTCAAGCGCGTACCTGGTGCGGACTGAAACCGCTTATATTCGCTGATATAGATCAGATGCTCTACGCGACGGGCGACATCTGCTTCGAATCCTGCTGCTTCGCAATCAGCGATCGAGCCATCGCGGTCGACCAGGATTTCCAGGATCGCGTCCAGTTCCGGGTAGTCCGGCAGGCTGTCACTGTCTTTCTGGTCTTCGCGCAGCTCAGCACTGGGGGGTTTATCAATGACCGACGGTCGGATCACCTCACCTTCGGGGCCCATCATCCAGTCACGGTGATTGGCATTGCGCCAGCGGCATGTTTCGAACACGCGCGTTTTATACAGATCCTTGATCGGGTTATAGCCGCCATTCATGTCGCCATAGATGGTCGCGTAACCCACAGCCACCTCGGACTTGTTGCCCGTGGTCAGCAGCATTTCGCCAAACTTGTTCGAGATCGCCATCAGCAGCAAACCGCGCAGGCGGGATTGGACGTTTTCCTCGGTCAAACCCGCCTCGCGGCCCGCAAACAACGAGGCCAGAGTGTCTGTCACCGCCGCCCGACTGTCCGAGATCGGAACATAGTCGTAATGCACGCCCAGCGCCTTGGCGACGGCTTCAGCGTCATCTAGCGAGGCCTGGCTGGTGTATTCCGACGGCAGCATCACGCAACGGACGTTTTCCGCACCGATTGCATCAACAGCAATTGCCGCGACCAACGCCGAGTCCACTCCACCCGACAGCCCCAACAACGCCTTTTTGAACCCGGTCTTGCCCATGTAATCGCGCAGGGATTGGACCATAGCGCGATAGTCCTGCTCCCATTCATCCGGCTGCGGCACAACTTCAGCAGGCACAATACGCCAACCCTCATCACCGCGCTCCAAATCGACATGTGTTACGGCCTCATCGAAGACCGGCATTCGAAAGGCCAGTTCTCCGCCCGGATTCAGGCCGAAAGTCGCGCCATCAAAGACCTGATCGTCCTGACCGCCCACCATGTTCAGATAGATCAGCGGTAAACCGGTCTCGACCACACGGGCGACCATATGGTTCAGGCGCACATCATATTTGTTGCGGAAGTAAGGTGAACCATTGGGGATCAGCAGAAACTCGGCCCCGGTCTCTTCCAGTGTTTCCGAAACATCCGGGTGCCAGCTGTCTTCGCAAATCGGGCTACCGATCCGCGAGTTGCCAACCGAGTACGGCCCCCCCAACGGGCCCGCGTCGTACAGGCGCACCTCGTCGAACACGGTTTCATTCGGAAGGTGATGTTTCAGCACCTTGCTGCCGATGCGACCACCCTTGAGGATCAGGTAGGCATTAAAAAGCTTGCCGTCTTCCGTCCATGGACCACCAATTGCAATGGCAGGGCCATCGGCACATTGCGCAGCCAGCGACTGAACCGCCGCCATGGCCGCCTGATGGAACACCGGCTTCATCACCAGGTCCTGGGTGTTGTAACCGGTTATGAACATTTCGGGGAAAGCCACAAGGTCGGCACCAGATTCGCGCCCCTGCTCCCACGCCGCAAGCGCCTTGTCCAAATTGCCTTGGATGTCCCCAACAACGGGATTGAGTTGTGCCAGAGTAATGCGGAAACGGTTGGCCATGCTGCCCTCTTGCCCTCGTCAGTCCTAATGCCATTTAGCAGATCGCACCGCGAGTGAAAGTCAAATGCGGCAAAACACGTTGCTCTGTCCGCACGGGTATCTTAGTTTTGCTTTAAAACGTGACAACCGGGCAAGGCAGGAAAAACCATGAACGCTATCCGCATTTCTTTGGCCGCCACGGCGATGGCTTTGCTGGCCACATCCGCCTTTGCGCAGGACGGGCAGGTTATCGTTGCGGATGATGATGTTGGCGGCGTGTACGAGGGCACTTTCCTGAACGGCCTGCGCCACGGCGAAGGCACTTACCGCCTGCCGAACGGGTTCGAATATGTCGGCGAATGGGTCGAAGGCGAAATTCAAGGCAACGGCATAGCGCGCTATGTCAACGGCTCGGTCTATGAGGGGATGTTCGCGAAGGGGCAACCCGAGGGGCAGGGCAAGATCATCTACCCCGACGGCGGCAGCTATGAGGGGGACTGGGCCGAAGGGTCAATCAACGGAACCGGAATTGCAAAATACACCAACGGCGTCCGTTACGAGGGCAGCTTCAAAGACGCCCGCTATCACGGCAAAGGCGTCCTGACCGACCCCAGCGGTTACGTCTACGATGGCGACTGGAAGGATGGCGTCAAGCACGGCGAGGGCAAAATCACCTCGACGCAAGGCAGCATCTACGAAGGGCAAATCAACAACGGCTTGCGCGATGGCCAGGGTACTCTGACAGTTCCGGATGGCATGACATATACCGGTGATTGGTCTCAGGACAGCATGACCGGCAAGGGCCGCTTGTTGCAGGCCAATGGCGACCTTTACGAGGGCGATCTGGTTGATGGCCGCCGTCAGGGCAATGGCAAGGCCACCTATGCCAACGGTGCGACTTATGAGGGCGAATATGCCGATGACCGCCGCCACGGAAAAGGACGCTTTCTTGGGACCGACGGGTTTGATTACACCGGCGAATGGGTGGACGGCCAGATCGAAGGACTGGGTGAGGTCACCTATCCTGATGGCGCGACCTATACCGGTGATTTCAGCGCAGATTTGCCGCATGGCAAAGGCGTTCAGACCTATCCGGATGGCACCGTCTATGACGGCGAATGGACGGCTGGCATCTTTGAGGGCAACGGTAAGGCCACGTATCCCAACGGTGTTGTTTACCAAGGACAGTTCAAGAACGGTCTGAGCCATGGCACGGGCGTTCTGACATTCGCTAACGGGTATCGGTACGAAGGCGACTGGGTAGATGGCGCGCGTCAGGGTAAAGGCAAAGCAACTTTTCCTGACGGAACATCCTATGAAGGTGATTTCCAAGACGGTCAGCGTCACGGCGAGGGAACTATAAAAACCCCACGCGGATTCAGCTATACCGGCGGCTGGGCCGAAGGCAAAATCAGTGGTCAGGGTGTGGCAACCTATGCCACCGGCGACGTGTACGAAGGCACCTTTCTGGATAACAAACGCCACGGCAATGGCACGATGCGTTATGCCAATGGCCTGGAAGAAACCGGCGTTTGGGAAAACGGGGTCCTGCCCAGTGAGAACGTAAGTGCGCCCGACGCGACGGATACCGAAACCGAGCCTGATACATCCGCCTCTGACGGGTAATCAAGCTACCAGGGCACTGGCTTTCCCGCCCAGTCAAAAAACCCACCCGTATCAACCGCATTTAACGCGGCTGATACGGATAGCAGGTTCCGGGCGGCCTCATCAGGCGCAACCGCAGGGTGCCGCCCGACATATTTCCGGGTGAATGCCGTCGTGACCGTACCGGGGTGCAAGGCGACGCAGATCGCCTGTTTATGGCTCCGGGCAAGCTCGATCGCGGATGTGCGGACAATCTGGTTCAGCGCCGCCTTGGACGCCCGATAACTGATCCATCCACCAAGCCGGTTGTCACCAATCGACCCCACTCGCGCAGACAACACGGCAAAGACGGCGCGCCGGTCGCGCGGCAGCAAGCGCGCGGCATGCGCAAGAACTAACGCAGGTCCGACCGCATTCAGCGCGAACTGATCCATCATCGCCGGAGCGGATAGCAGTCTGATGGTTTTCTCGGGGGTGGCACCATTAACCTCAAGAGCGCCAGCCGCGACCAGGATCAGGTCGAACGGACCGGAAACGCCCGCCAGCGTCCGATCTACGATCTCGGGGTCGGTCAAATCAAATCCGTCCTGTGACCGGGACAATGTGGTGACGTCGACCGACTGTTGCCGAAGCCGGTTGGCAATTGCACCTCCGATCCCACCCGAGGCGCCGATGATAAGTGCTGTTTCCATGCGGGTTGAACTAGCCGTCGGCAATGCGTGATCAACACATGTGGGAAAAAAGAAATCTCTTCATATGCCGGAGGAAAATTCGTTCTTTTCATTCCCGCCGCGCAATGTATAACCTCAACCCCATGATCAACCGCGCAGATATCCTGATTGCCGACACCGCCCTTCGCGGTGCGTCGCTGCGTGGCCTACTGATCCTAATCCGCCTCTGAGCGTGCCATCCGGCGCGCCCGCTCAGAGGAGGACGCCCGCGCGCCATAGGCTTTAGGACAGAAGAAGAAAGAGAATCCCATGACCAACGTGACCGACCAAGACCGCGTCTTGATCTTTGACACAACCCTGCGCGATGGCGAGCAAAGCCCCGGCGCAACCATGACCCATTCGGAAAAGCTGGAGATTGCCGAGCTGTTGGACGATATGGGCGTTGATATTATCGAGGCGGGGTTCCCAATTGCCTCCGAAGGTGACTTCAAGGCCGTATCCGAAATTGCCGAACGGTCAAAGAACAGCCGAATCTGCGGCTTGGCCCGCGCCAATTTCGCCGATATCGACCGCTGTTGGGAAGCTGTGAAACATGCTGGCAAAAGCCGCATCCACACCTTCATCGGTACCTCGCCGCTGCATCGTGCCATTCCGAACCTGACGCAGGACGAAATGGCCGACAAAATTCACGAAACGGTCAGTCACGCGCGCAATCTGTGCGAAAACGTGCAGTGGTCGCCGATGGATGCTACGCGGACCGAATGGGATTACCTCTGCCGCGTGATCGAAATTGCGATCAAGGCTGGCGCGACGACGGTCAACATCCCTGACACGGTCGGCTATACGGCACCGATGGAGTCCGCCGATCTGATCAAACGTCTGATCGAAACGGTTCCGGGCGCGGATGAGGTGGTCTTCGCGACCCACTGCCACAACGACCTTGGCCTGGCGACCGCAAACTCGCTGGCTGCTGTTGCAGGTGGTGCACGTCAGATTGAATGTACCATCAACGGCCTTGGCGAACGTGCCGGTAACACCGCGCTGGAAGAGGTGGTGATGGCACTGCGCACACGCAATGACATCATGCCCTGGAACACCGGCATCGACACGACCAAGATCATGCATATCTCGCGCCGGGTCGCGACGGTGTCGGGCTTCAACGTGCAGTTCAACAAAGCCATCGTCGGCAAGAACGCCTTCGCGCATGAAAGCGGTATCCACCAGGACGGCATGCTGAAGAACCGCGAAAACTTTGAGATCATGCGCCCGGAAGACATCGGTCTGTCCGGCACGTCTTTGCCGCTGGGCAAGCACTCGGGCCGTGCGGCGCTTCGTGATAAGCTGAACACGCTGGGTTATGAGGTTGGTGACAACCAGCTCAAGGACATTTTCGTTCGGTTCAAGGAACTGGCCGACCGTA
Organism: Ruegeria sp. CDSC068; assembly: GCF_059610545.1. Classification (NCBI taxonomy): domain Bacteria; kingdom Pseudomonadati; phylum Pseudomonadota; class Alphaproteobacteria; order Rhodobacterales; family Roseobacteraceae; genus Ruegeria; species Ruegeria sp. CDSC068. The sequence continues at coordinate 188,627 of NZ_JBXWNV010000006.1, read as the reverse complement.
AGAAAGAAGTGTTCGACGACGATCTGATCGCGTTGATGACGCTGGATGATGACGACGGCAACGATCACCTGCAACTGGTTTCGATGAAGGTTACCTGCGGAACCGTCGGCAAGGCCGAAGCCACCATCGAGATGGAAGTAGGCGGCAAGGAAATCATCGCCACCGAACAAGGCGACGGCCCGGTCGACGCTGCCTTCCGCGCCATTCGAGTTGTGCATCCGAATACGGCGCATCTGCAGCTTTATCAGGTGCACGCCGTGACCGAAGGTACGGACGCGCAGGCCACGGTATCGGTGCGTCTGGAAGAGGACGGCATGATCGCAACCGGCCAATCCGCCAACACCGATACAGTCGTGGCCTCGGCCAAGGCGTATATCCACGCGCTGAACCGCCTGATCGTGCGCCGACAAAAGGCCGGTCCGGGCGCAGATACCCGGGAAATCAGCTACAAAGATCTCACTTGAACAAAAAAGGGGCGGACGATTGTCGACCGCCCCTTCTCTATTATCTCCAGCCGCATTACGGCCAATAGAATAAGGTCAGATCTGCTGGCTTTTCTGTCCCGATCAACGAGTAGTCATACACCGGCGTATCGTTGAGATCGTTCAGCCCCGATACTGCATACCCTTCGGTTGGTATGTAGTTCGCGTCATAGTTCAGATCATAATCCTCGTTTTCGTCGTGAAACGCGATAACAGCAAAATACCCGCTCTGGAGGTCGGGAAAGTCGAAGCGGAGCGGGTCCTCGGACGCTGGTGCTTCAAGATAACCAGCAGCTTTGGTGTAATCCATGTTGTCGAACGCCGTCGCCTGGTCAAAAGCCATGACAATCACGTTGCCCTTGGTGCTGCTCGCACCATGCAGATTGACGGTCAGACCCTTGTCTTGCGAGGTCCCTGTGGTGGAAGCCGCTGCTTGGTCAATATCTGTGGTGAACCCCGAGGCGACCCAGGCGCCTCCGACAAACAGACCTGCCGTCACGATGGCCGCCACGATGCGTTGTGTGTTGTATGGCATCTTTTGCGCTCCTACGCCTTACTTAGCGGGTTTACTCTGTTTACGGCCGTTCTTTGGCTGCCAGCCCGGAGGTCCGAAAAAAACACCCAGCTTGTTGCCGAACCCCGGCATGTTCCGGACATCCTTGAACAAGCGGGCAAAGCCGTGAAGGAAGGCGACGAAGGGATTGATCGAGTCGATCGGTTTGACGAGGCCATAAACCACCTCTTCCTTTTCGTCCTCGAACGTTCCGAACATGCGGTCCCAGATGATCAGAATCCCAGCATAGTTCTTGTCCAGGTATTTCGGGTTTGATCCATGGTGAACGCGGTGATGCGACGGCGTGTTGAAGATGTATTCAATCGGGCGCCACAGCTTTTTGATAACTTCGGTATGCAGGGCCGTCTGATACAGCTGCACCAGCAGTTCCGCGACCAGCACCATGAACGGGTTGAACCCCAAAAGCACAAGCGGCAAATGGAAAAACAACGGCCAGAAGCCATCCAGCGGACCATGGCGATAAGCCACTGATATATTGAAGAAGGGAGAGCTATGGTGAACCGAATGCGTGGCCCAAAGGAAGTTGATCCGATGCAGGATTCGATGCTCCCAGTAATAGGCCAGGTCTGCAAGGATCAGCACGATAATGAACGAAGCCCATGTTGTCGGAATATCGAACACGGCAAATTGCGAAGCCCAGACATATGCACCGATGTAAAACCCGGCCAATAGTACAAAGCTGATTCCGATGAAGAAAACCAGCGTGATAAAGTTGGTGACGGTATCCCCCATCATCTGCCAGTTCAGTTTTTTGACGACGGCATAGCGGACCAATTCGAAGGCCAGGAAGCCCATTGCGAAGACAAAGAACCAGTCGTTGATCAAAGTTTCCCAGTAACTCAGGTGAAAGTCACTGATATGGCGGCTTAGAAAGTCCATCGAAGTAATCCGAATCCGTTCGTTGTCATATGTGACAACTTATTTACGGAGCCAATATTAAAAATCAAGATCCCCGCATCAGAAAAACGGGACCTTCCGACAAAGCCATTGCTGTCACATCAGTTTTTGCCCCTGAGAAGTTCACTTTCAGGCAAAATCCCGTGTAATCACCGGTTTTTCTTCAACGAAGTTTGCCGAACAAGCCGTCCAGCGTTTTAGCGGACTCCTTCAGACCATAAGGCGCGTTCACGACGAACATGCCCGAACCAACCATACCGTGCCCTTCACGTGCGGCCGGAAAGCGCACCTCGTGATGCAAAACTTTGGGGAAATCCCGTTTCGCCAAAGCGTCGCGCATGGCCTGATGCCGTCCATTGGCCAGTATCGGATACCACAGCGCGATGACACCCACGTTCCATTTCCGATTCAGCGAAGCGATGATGCCGGGCAGCCTGTCATAATCGGATTTGACTTCATAACTTGGATCAATCAGCAAAACGCCACGGCGCGGTGTTGGCGGCAGAAGGGACTGGGCTAGTTCAATGCCATCCTGCTGATAGGTCCGGGCACCGGTCGTGATCATGGCGTCGCTCAGCGCCCGATATTCCTGCGGATGCAATTCAGCAAGGTTCATCTTGTCCTGCGGACGCAACAGGCTCGCTGCGATCAGCGGCGACCCCGGATACGCCGTTTTGCCATACCGATCGTGCACAACGGCAATGGCCCTGCTCAGGGGATGATCGGCGTCAAACCAGCCTTCGGTCAACGCACGTTCAATTCCCGCTGCTGCTTCACCGGTCTGAACCGCCTGATCCGAGTCCAACTGGTACAGCCCGCGCCCCGAATGGGTTTCGATATAGCTTAGCGGTTTGTCCTTTTGGGTCAGATAGGCCAGCGTTTCTGCCAAAATTGCGTGCTTATGGACGTCCGCAAGGTTACCTGCGTGGTAAATATGTTGATATGAGAGCATGATGCCTTCTAAAGTCCCTGCAATTAAGGCGGAAAGGTGCTGATTGTCGCGGAATCAGCCCTTTTACCGGGCGAGTTGGCACCCTATAAGTCATCCGTCCCGGAACCGTCGAGTCGCGGGCAGTAGAAAACTGACATACAGGATCAGGGAAAAATATGGGGATCTTTGGCAATCTGGGCGGCCTGTTCACAGCGGACATGGCTATCGACCTTGGTACAGCGAACACGCTGGTTTACGTCAAGGGTCGCGGTGTTATCCTTTCTGAACCCTCTGTGGTGGCGTATCACGTCAAAGACGGCGTGAAAAAGGTTCTGGCCGTTGGCGAGGACGCCAAGCTGATGCTGGGCCGGACCCCCGGATCGATCGAAGCCATCCGCCCGATGCGCGAAGGCGTGATTGCCGACTTTGATACTGCAGAGGAAATGATCAAGCACTTCATCCGCAAAGTGCACAAGCGTTCAACTTTTTCGAAGCCAAAAATTATCGTCTGCGTCCCCCACGGCGCGACCCCTGTTGAAAAACGCGCGATCCGCCAGTCGGTTCTGTCCGCAGGCGCCCGCCGCGCCGGTCTGATTGCCGAACCTATTGCTGCCGCGATTGGAGCGGGCATGCCCATCACCGACCCGACCGGCAACATGGTTGTCGATATCGGCGGGGGTACCACCGAGGTTGCTGTTCTGTCGCTGGGTGACATCGTATATGCCCGCTCGGTCCGCGTCGGCGGTGACCGTATGGATGAGGCGATCATCTCGTACTTGCGCCGCCAGCAGAACCTGCTGGTCGGTGAATCCACGGCCGAGCGGATCAAGACCACCATCGGCACTGCGCGCATGCCCGACGACGGCCGCGGCCAGTCGATGCACATTCGCGGACGCGACCTGCTGAATGGTGTGCCCAAGGAAATTGAAATCAGCCAGGCCCAAGTGGCCGAGGCGCTGTCCGAACCCGTCCAGCAGATTTGCGAGGCGGTAATGACCGCACTGGAAACCACTCCGCCTGATCTGGCGGCGGACATTGTGGACCGGGGCGTGATGCTGACCGGCGGCGGTGCACTGTTGGGCGATCTGGACCTTGCCCTGCGCGAACAGACCGGCTTGGCCGTGTCGATAGCCGACGAAAGCCTGAATTGTGTGGCTTTGGGCACCGGCAAGGCGCTGGAATACGAAAAACAACTGCGCCACGCGATTGACTACGAAAGCTAAGGCGCGCACCCTTTACTACATTGGGTAAATTCGGCACGAGCAGCACGGGAAGGAGTCCTGTGGCAAAAGACCGATCACAGCGCGATGAATACACAACCCCCTTGCGCCGCCTGTTGCTGGGGATTGTTGTGTTGTGTCTGCTAGGCATCTTTCTGATCTGGCGGATCGACAGCCCGCGCGTGGAAAGGTTTCGCGCACAGGTCGTGGACAGAGTTGTGCCGTCGATGGAATGGGCCATGGTTCCTGTCACCGCCGCCGTCAATCTGGTGCGCGATTTCCAAAGTTACCAACGGCTGAGTGATCAGAACCAGGAATTGCGCAGCGAATTGCGCATCATGCGCGCCTGGAAAGAGGCCGCGTTGCAGCTGGAGCAGGAAAATGCCCGGCTTCTGGACCTGAACAACGTGCGTCTTGATCCGCGCCTGACCTATATCACCGGGGTGGTCATGGCCGATAGCGGCTCGCCCTTCCGCCAGTCGGTCCTGCTGAACGTGGGTGAAAGGGATGGGATCAGGGACGGCTGGGCCACCATGGACGGGATTGGCGTCGTCGGGCGTATCTCGGGCGTTGGCCCCGACACCGCGCGTGTCATCCTGATGACAGATGCATCCAGTGCAATTCCTGCCACGATTCAACCGTCTGGCCAAACCGCTCTGATCACCGGCGACAACACGCAATCCCCGTCGGTGGAGTTTCTGGAAAACCGCGAACTGGTACGTCCCGGCGACCGCGTTGTAACCTCGGGTGATGGCGGCGTGTTCCCCGGAGGGTTGCTGATCGGGCAGATCACCGAAGACCCAGGCGGGCGTTTGCGGGTGCGCCTCTCCGCAGATTTCGAACGACTGGAATTCCTTCGCGTTCTGCGCTTCCACTTGGCGCCGGTGATCTCGGATCCTGGCGGCATCGTGGGTCCACGGCAACCCGAGGCTGCCCTGACCCCACCGGAGGTCGGCGATGGATAGGCAAACCTCTCATCTTTGGCTCAAACGCTGTTTGTACGTGTTTCTGGCGTTACTGATTATGTTCCTGCATCTTCTGCCTTTGGATACACAGCCGGACCGGTGGCCGTTTCCGGACATGCTTATTGCTTTAACGTTCGCCTGGGTTCTTCGCCGACCGGAATACGTTCCCATTTTTCTGGTTGCTGCGGTGATGCTGATGGCCGATTTGCTGCTGCAACGACCTCCGGGCCTGCTGGCAGCACTTGTGGTTTTGGGATCGTCGTATCTGCGCTCGGCCGCGCCCGGAATGCGCGACGCCGGGTTTATGGCTGAATGGACAACGGCCGCTGTGGTGATCGCGGGAATTTTCATATTGAACCGTGTCATTCTTGCTATTCTATCGGTACAGCAAGCAGCTTTGGGTCCTGTGGTGATACAAGTGGTTCTGACAATTGCGGTTTATCCTCTCGTCGTACTTCTCAGCCAGAATGTGCTTGGCGTTCGGCGCGTGTCAGTGTCGGACCCCGGCACAAGAGGGGCCAGGGCATGAAACAACGCAATCCCAAAGCGCAAGGATTGGCCTATAAACGCCTGCCGCGCCGCGCGTTGATCCTGGGTGGGTTGCAGACTGCGTTTATCGGCGGCCTGGCAGCGCGAATGCGCTTTATGCAAGTGGATCAGGCTGACGAGTACCGTCTGCTGGCCGAAGAAAACCGGATCAACATTCGCCTGATCCCGCCAACGCGCGGGCGCATCTATGACCGCAACGGCCAGATCATCGGACAAAACACGCAGTCCTATCGTATTGTTATGGTCCGCGAAGATGCGGGCGACGTCGACAAAGTCATCGCCAAACTTTCAGAGCTTATCCCGCTGACTCAGGAAGAGATTAATCGCGCCAAGACCGAGATGCGCCGTTCTGCCCCGTTCCTGCCAGTCACACTGGCCGATCAGGTCACGTGGGAGGATATCTCCAAGGTCGCTGTCAATGCGCCCGCCCTGCCCGGCGTTACGCCTGAGGTGGGCATGGCCCGTCAGTATCCCCGCTACGAGGATTTCGCTCATGTCGTTGGTTACGTCGGGCCGGTCAGTGACTATGATCTCAGCCTGATCGAAGATCCCGAACCGGTGCTGCGTATCCCCCGGTTCCAGATCGGCAAGGTCGGTCTGGAGTCCAAACAGGAAATCAGCCTGCGCGGAAAAGCTGGCGCAAAACGTGTCGAGGTCAACGCCACAGGCCGCATCATGCGCGAGCTTGACCGGCAAGAAGGCGAGGCAGGGGCCGATCTGCAATTGTCCGTTGATGCGGACCTGCAGCAATACGCCCAGGCGCGCCTGGCCGGTGAAAGCGCGGCTGCAGTCGTCATCGACTGCGAAACCGGGGATATCCGGGCCATCAGTTCTGCCCCCAGTTTCGACCCGAACCTGTTCGTGCGCGGGATATCGGTCGCGGATTACCGGGCATTGACTGAAAATAACTACCGCCCGCTGGCCAACAAGACGGTTCAGGGCACCTACCCGCCGGGTTCGACCTTCAAGATGATCACCGCTCTTGCCGCGCTTGAGGCCGGAGTGGTTAGCCCCGGCAACACCGTCTATTGCCCTGGGCACCTGAAGGTCGGTAGCCGCCGCTTCCACTGCTGGAAACGTGGCGGGCATGGGACAGTGGATCTCAATTTGTCGCTAAAGCGCAGCTGCGACGTCTACTATTACGATGTCGCGGTGCGTACCGGCATCGACAAAATCTCTGAAATGGCGCGCAAGTTCGGACTGGGCGTCAAGCACGACATCCCGATGTCAGCTGTCGCTGCCGGTTTGGCCCCCAATCAGGAATGGAAAGAGCGGGTCCATGGTGAAGGCTGGCTGGTAGGCGACACGGCGAATGCCTCGATCGGGCAAGGGTTCATGCTGGCCTCGCCCCTACAGCTTGCGGTCATGACGGCAAGGATTGCCACAGGCCGGGCCGTGAAGCCGCGTTTGGTGCGGTCCGTCAATGGCGTCGAGGAACCGTCAGGAGCAGGTGAGCCGCTGGACGTCAATCCGTACAACCTGAATCAGGTGCGCAAAGCGATGTTCTCGGTCTCAAACGACAGGGCTGGCACCGCCTATCGCAGCCGCATCATCAATGATGAATTCCGCATGGCCGGTAAGACAGGGACCAGCCAGGTGCGCAACATCACCAAGGCCGAACGCGCGGCTGGTGTAATCCGCAACGAAGACCTGCCGTGGGAACGGCGCGACCACGCGCTGTTCGTCAGCTATGCGCCGTACGACAATCCGAAATACGCCGTGGCAGTGGTGGTGGAACACGGCGGTGGCGGATCCAAGGCAGCGGCCCCGGTCGCGCGGGATATCATGCTGCAGGCTCTGTACAACGGCACCCCGCCGCTCGAGGCTTATCCGGTTGCAGATCGTGACCGCATCAAGGAACAACAAAAACGGCTTGAGGGCGACCGCCGCCCCAAAGCGCGACCTGATGAAAAGGACCGCGCATGAGCTATCTTGAGTACGCCGTCAAATCCACGCCAACAGGGTTTCGCAAATTCCTCTATATGAACTGGCCGCTGACTTTGTTGCTGATCAGCGTCGCCAGCGCCGGATTCCTGATGCTGTATTCGGTCGCGGGCGGGTCCTGGATGCCCTGGGCCGAACCCCAGATTGAGCGGTTCGGACTGGGACTGACCGTTATGTTCATCATCGCGTTGGTACCGATCTGGTTCTGGCGCAACATGTCCGTCTTGGCCTATCTCGGCTCGATCGTTCTGCTAATTTTTGTGGAACTCTTCGGCACCATCGGCATGGGTGCGCAGCGTTGGATCGACCTTGGTTTCATGAGGCTCCAGCCTTCCGAAGTCATGAAGATTGCGCTGGTCATGGTTCTGGCCGCCTATTACGACTGGTTGCCTTCCCATAAGACATCGCGACCGCTCTGGGTGCTTATCCCGGTCATCCTGATCCTGATCCCTACGGCTATGGTCCTGAAACAACCCGATCTGGGCACCTCGATCCTGTTGTTGGCGGCGGGCGGGGGACTGATGTTCCTGGCTGGGGTGCACTGGGCTTATTTCGCCGCCGTTATCGCGGCGGTGGTCGGCTTGATTGCGACCGTGTTCAACAGTCGGGGCACCGATTGGCAGTTGCTCAAGGATTATCAGTTCCGCCGAATAGACACTTTCCTTGATCCCTCCACCGATCCGCTGGGTGCAGGCTATCACATTACCCAGTCGAAAATTGCGCTGGGGTCAGGCGGCTGGAACGGGCGCGGGTTCATGCAAGGGACGCAGTCGCGCCTGAACTTTCTGCCCGAAAAGCACACGGACTTCATCTTTACCACGTTGGCCGAGGAATTCGGGTTTGTCGGAGGCATCACTTTGCTGACCCTTTACGCCCTGATTATTATCTTCTGCATGGTTACGGCTTTGGCGACAAAGGACCGGTTCTCATCCTTGGTCACCTTGGGGGTTGCGCTCAACTTCTTCCTGTTCTTCGCGGTCAACATGTCAATGGTCATGGGCCTTGCCCCGGTTGTGGGTGTACCACTACCGATGGTCAGCTACGGAGGGTCTGCCATGCTGGTTCTGATGGCCGCCTTCGGCATTGTTCAAAGCGCGCATATTCACCGCCCTCGCTGAATTGAAAGGCCCCTCATGCCCGTCAACGTCCTGTTTTCCGCGCGCCCAGAACAATGGCCCGTGTATGAACCTCTACTTACAAAAGGGCTGTGGCAGGCCGATCTGGACTTCCGTCTGGCAACCGAGTTTGCGCCTGATCAGGTCGACTATGTTGTCTATGCACCGACAAGCGGGTTGCTGGATTTTTCACCCTATACACGTTTGAAGGCGGTTCTGAGTCTTTGGGCAGGTGTTGAAAAAATCGCGGGCAACGAAACGCTGACCGTGCCATTGGCCCGGATGGTGGACCACGGGCTGATGCATGGCATGACCGAGTGGGTCGTCGGCCACGTGCTGCGCTATCACCTGGGCATGGACCGCTATATCACCGTGCAGGACGGCGTGTGGACACCCGATGCCCCACCGCTTGCCAGCGAACGGAATGTGTGCGTGCTGGGCCTTGGTGCGTTGGGAGAAGCCGCAGCAACAGCGCTTGCCGCGCTGAATTTCAAAGTGACCGGTTGGAGCAGAACCGCAAAGGACATCCCTGGGGTAACGTGCCTGCATGGCGTTAAAGGTCTGCGCGCCGCGTTGTCCAATGCCGAGATCGTTGTCCTGTTGCTGCCTGACACACCCGCAACGGAAAACGCACTGAATGCGGACACTTTGGCCTTGCTGCCCAAAGGCGCTCGGATCATCAATCCCGGTCGCGGTCCATTGATCGACGACGACGCGTTGCTGGCCGCACTGGATTCAGGACACATTGCCCACGCCACGTTAGACGTATTCCGCGTGGAACCCCTGCCGCCGGAACACCCGTATTGGGCGCACGCCAATGTGACCGTCACGCCGCATATCGCGTCGGAAACCCGTCCGACAACTGCGGCCCAGGTGATCTGCCAGAACATTGTACGAGGGGAGGAAGGCAAACCCTTCCTCCACCTCGTCGACCGCAATCTGGGCTACTGATCCGGTCAGGTCGCGATAAGCCCGCGACCTTTCAACAGCGCCTCGACCCCTGGCAAACGCCCGCGGAACGCCAGATACAGCTCCTCAGCTTCGCGCGAGCCGCCGGTGGACAGGATATTGTCCTCCAGTGCTTTGGCGCGCTCTGTGTCAAAGGCTCCCCCGGCTTCTTCGAAGGCCGCGAATGCGTCGGCATCCATGACCTCGGACCACATGTAGCTGTAATAGCCCGAGCTATAGCCATCGCCAGCGAAGACATGGGCAAAATGCGGTGTCGCGTGGCGCATACCGATGGCATGCGGCATATCGATACCATCAAGAACCTCGGCCTGTTTCGCCATCGGATCAGCTGGCGCTTCGCCTTCGTGGAACGCCAGATCGACCAAGGCTGAGGCTACGTATTCCACGGTCTGGAACCCCTGATCAAAATTCGCGGCCTTCAGAACCTTCTCAAGCATATCTTGCGGCATCGGTTCACCAGTTTCGGCATGGGTTGCAAATTCGGCCAGTACTTCGGGCACCTCCAGCCAGTGTTCATAAAGCTGGCTGGGAAGCTCTACGAAGTCACGCGCGACGCTGGTGCCAGAGATGCTTTCATAGGTCACGTTGGACAACATCTGGTGCAATGCGTGACCGAACTCGTGGAAAAGCGTGCGCGCATCGTCATAAGACAGCAGCGCCGGGTCGCCCTTGGCGAAGTTGCAAACGTTGATCACGACGGGGGCCTGCACCTCCGGGAACTTTGCTTGGCTCCGCATGGCGCTGCACCATGCGCCCGATCGTTTGGAACCACGCGCGAAGTAGTCACCGATGAAGACAGCGATATGCTGCCCGTCGCGCGTTACGTCCCAAGCCCGGCAATCGGAGTGATAAAGCGGCACGTTCAGCGGGGCAAACTCCAGCCCGAACAGCCGGTTGGCGCAGGAAAAGGCGGCCTTGATCATACGATCCAGCTGCAAGTACGGCTTCAGCGCAGCTTCATCCAAATCATGTTCAGCCTTGCGGCGCTTTTCGGCGTAGTAGCGCCAGTCCCACGCCTCGAGCGGACCGTTGATGCCGTCTTCCTGCATCATCGCGGTCAAGGATTCGGCGTCGGCGTCAGCCCTTGCCTTTGCCGGCCCCCAAACCTGCATCAGCAGATCGCGAACGCGGTCCGGCGTTCGGGCCATTTCAGTTTCCAGCTTGTAGTCCGCGAAACTGGAATATCCCAATAGCTTGGCCCGTTCTTCGCGCAAGTTCAGGATCTCGGCCGCAATCTCGCGGTTGTCCGTTTCACCACCATTGGCACCACGCGCGGTCCAGGCCCGATACGCGTTCTCACGCAAATCGCGGCGCGGTGAGAATTGTAGAAACGGAACAATCAACGACCGCGACAGAGTGACGACAGGACCATCAGCCCCCTTCTCTTCCCCGGCAGCGCGGGCTGCATCCACGACGAAACCCGGCAATCCTTCCAGATCATTCTCGGTCAAGTTCATGAACCATTCGCGCTCGTCCGCCAAAAGGTTCTGGGTGAAGGACGTCCCCAGCGTGGCAAGGCGCGACTTGATCTCTTGCATGCGGGTGTCATCGTTGCCTTCCAAAGCCGAACCAGCGCGCACAAAACCGCGATGGGTCAGCATCAGAACGCGGGCCTGTTCATCGGTCAGGTCAAGCTGATCCTTGCGCACCCACAGGTCCGCAACTCGCCGAAACAGCGCCTTGTTTGACGAAATTCCCGAAAAATGCGCCGAGAGTTTGGGCGAAAACGCGCGTTGCAGCTCTTCCCGTGCCGGGTTGCTGTCGGCACCCGAAACGGTGAAAAAGACAGACAGCACCTTGTCCATCTGCTCTCCGGCCGCCTCAAGCGCCTCGATTGTATTGGCAAAACTGGCTGGGTCGGAATTGTTGGCAATCGCGTCGATCTGCGCGTTATGGGCAGCCAACGCCTCGTCCAATGCAGGCGCAAAATCATCATCCGAAATCTCGGCAAATGGCGCGATTTCAAATGGAGTGGTCCAGGCGGACAGGATCGGGTTGGTCATGCGGATCTCCTTTGCTGGTCAAGCTAGGGAGGCGGGCCGAAATGGTCCAGAGGGGGTGCCCGCGATACAGCCGAAATCTCTAGCCAATCTAGCGCGACAGTAGGCTTACGCGTCGACTTCTCCGCAAATGGGGCAATCAGAGCGTCGGGTCAGGGTGATCTTGCGGCTTTCGCCATAGAGCGCGTCATAGATCAGCATTTCGGCGCGCAGAGCCTGCCCGGCCCCAGTGATCACCTTGATCGTCTCAACCGCCATCATGGACCCCACAACGCCGGGCAACGGGCCAACAACCCCTGCTTCGGCACAGGACGGGGCCAGACCGGGGGCCGGTGCCTCAGGGAAGATACACTGATAACAAGGCGCGTCATTGGCGGGGTCAAAGACGCTTAGCTGACCTTCCCATTGTGACAGAGCACCTGAAATAAGCGGTTTTCCCAGTGCGACCGCAGTACGGTTGGCCAAGTAGCGCGTGTCAAAATTGTCGGTACCGTCGAGGATCAAGTCGAAATCGGCGAACAGGTCTGCCGCAATCTCATCAGTCAGACGACGATGGTAGGGCAGAACAATCACGTTCGGGTTTTGCGCCTGCATGGCTTGCTGGGCCGAGAAAACCTTGGGCATGCCAATGTCGGCATCGCGGTGAATCACCTGCCTCTGCAGATTGGCGTTTTCAACAATATCGTCGTCGATCACGCCGATGGTGCCCACACCGGCCGCCGCAAGATACTGCAACGCAGGCGCACCAAGACCGCCCGCGCCGATCACCAGCACACGAGCCTGTTTCATCTTTTTCTGCCCCGGCCCGCCCAGTTCGCGCAGGACGATGTGGCGGGCATACCGCTCCAACTCGGTCTCAGAGAACTTGTCAGACTGCATCGCGGTTTCCTCGGCTGGCTGTGGCGCGGCACGGTTGCGCAGCGTTTTGAGCACCTTGCCATAGCTCAATACCAAAACCGCGGCACCACCTAGGATCAACCACAATGCCGCAGACCCGCCGGTTGCCTCGCGCAGCGGGTGCCCACCCGGCAACGTCAGTTGGATAACAAGTACTCCGATCAGCAAAACGCTGACCGACACGGAGCGAGCAGTTCGGGACACCCCCGCTACGTACCCAATGCCCCACAGAGCACCGGCAAGGATCAGAACCAGAAGCATCAACCGCGTCCAGTCGAGCCAAAACCGCCTGCGCCGCGATCCGTGTCGCTGAGCACCTCAACGGGTTCAAACGCAGCCTGCACGACTGGGGCGACGACCAGTTGCGCGATTCGTTCGCCATGCGCAATCTCAAAACTTTCCTGACCGGCGTTCAGCAGGATCACCCCCAGCGGGCCGCGATAGTCACTGTCGATCGTGCCGGGCGTATTAGGCAGAGTAATCCCGTGTTTCAGCGCAAGGCCGGATCGGGGTCGAACCTGTACCTCGTACCCATTTGGAATCTCGATCCGAAGCCCCGTGGGAATCAAAGCGCGCTGCCCCGGTTCCAACATGATCGAATTTCCATTTGGCAGATTCGCCCTGACATCCGCTCCCGCCGCGCCAGTCGTTTCATAAGACGGCAAAGCGATGGCCGGATCGGCCCCGTCTTCGCGGATCACACGAATTGCTACCATCACTGCACCTCTTGTTCAGCTTGTCAGAGCGTCGGCGATCTTTTGCGCCAGACGTTGCGCCACTGCATCCTTGTCCATGCGCGGCCATTCTTCGGCCCCTTCGTCCGAGATCAGGGTGACCGCGTTTTCCGATCCCCCCATGATGCCCGTCGCAGGGCTGACATCATTGGCGACGATCCAGTCACAGCCCTTGCGCGCGCGTTTCGCAGTGGCGTGTTCAAGCACGTTGTCAGTTTCTGCGGCAAAGCCAACCACCAACGTCGGCCGCCCCGCATCCAGCCTGGACACGCGTTTGAGGATGTCGGGGTTCTCAGCAAACTCCAGCAACGGAAGACCATCGCGGCTTTTCTTCAGCTTCTTGTCTGAAGCCGTCGCCATGCGCCAATCCGCAACCGCAGCAGCAAACACACCCGCATCTATCGGCAGTGCAGCGTCGACCGCGTCAGACATCTGCTGCGCGGTTTCCACGCGGATAACCTGCACCCCTTCGGGCGGCGAAACATCGGCAGGGCCGGTAACAAAAACCACATCAGCGCCCAGCGCAGACAACGCCCGTGCCACCGCGGTGCCCTGCGCGCCCGAGGACCGGTTGGCGATGTAGCGCACAGGGTCGATCGGTTCATGTGTCGGGCCGGAGGTGACCAGAATGCGCTTGCCCTTCAGCGGACCGTTGCCAAGTTGCGCCTCGACCGCGGCCACAATCTCAAGAGGCTCCGACATTCGACCTGGGCCGTACTCTCCACAAGCCATGTCGCCTTCATTTGGGCCAACGAACCGAATACCATCTGCCTGCAGTTGCTTGAGGTTGCGCTGTGTTGACGGATGGTCCCACATGCGGACATTCATCGCCGGTGCGCACAAAACCGGGGTATCTGTCGCCATCAGCAGGGTCGAGGCCAGATCGTTGGCTAGCCCAGCCGCCATCTTTCCCATCATGTCCGCCGTTGCCGGTGCGACCACGATCAGATCGGCGGACCTAGACAGCTGAATATGGCCCATCTCGGCCTCATCCGTCAGGTCGAACAGATCGCGATAAACCTTCTCTCCGGCCAGCGCCGACACCGACAACGGGGTCACGAACTCTTCGGCCGCGCCTGTCAGAACCGGTGTTACAGAGGCACCACGCTCTTTCAGCCGCCGGATCAGATCCAGCGACTTATAGGCCGCGATTCCAGCGCCGATGATTAGAAGAATGCGTTTCGATGCCAGCATATTTTGCCCTTCCCGTCCCGGTCGGCCCGACATTAGGCAAGGCCAACGGACAGTTCCAGCGGTTAATTCTGTGTCTCAAACGCCAGACAAGGGTCTTCACGTTCGATGCTGGGGCTGTCGATCACAGCGTCGAACTCACCGTCAATGACGCCATCCTCGGACTGACCCAGCACGAAAACTTTCAAACCGGGGCGTAGCCGGGACAGAAAGGTTGGAATCCCTCTGTCCATACGGGCATGACCATTGCCAGTGATCACCGCAACCGGTCCACCGGTATCATCCACAGCGCGCAATATGGCCCTTGTCAGAACCGCGTCCCGCAACCTCTGGATTGCGACCAGTTGCGGCAGCGCAGTCTCTGGTATTGCGTTGCAATGGGCAGCGAGTTGATCAGCCTCACGCTCGGCCTGCTCATCCTTCGGCAGTGGCACCGTCAATCCATAACGGGCAGCATCAGCACCCAGAGCCGTCGCAGCGCCACGTTCCATCGCCGCACGCGCCGCCGCGCGCGGAACCATGGCACCGTAAACCGGCGCGTCTGAGGCCTGAAAGACCGGGTAGTACATGCTAAGCGGCGGCCAGCCGGATTCGAGCCACTTCAGAATTCTGGCAAGCTCTTCCGGATCGGAAATGGCCTTGTCCGCCAATCTCTGAGCACCTTCTTCAGTCACCATTTCCCAGACAACCGCCGAGGGATTGATGGCCTTCAACGCCTCGGCCTGAATGATGTGGTGCTGCGGGTTGTCGTGAATTTCGCCTAATATGACGACGTCCGCAGACGTCATCGCAGACACAACGTCGTCGGGTATCAGCTCATCGGCATGGCCAGGGTTGGCCATAACCACCAGTGCACAAAGCAGAATCGCAAGATGTTTCATGCGATGAAGTGTTGCACCTCACGCGATTGGGCTTCAAGGTTCTTGCGCATTTTCACAAAAGCCGCCGCCTCAAGCTGACGCACGCGTTCTTTGGATAGGCTAAGTTCCTGCCCAAGGCTTTCCAGCGTTCGGGCGGGTTCGCGCAACTTGCGTTCGCGGACAATGAACCTCTCACGATCATTCAAAGCCTGCATTGCCGTCACCAGCCATTCACGCAATTGCTGGGTATCGTGACTGTTTTCGACCGCCTCTGCGGCTTGTTCACGCTCATCCTCAAGCGCGTCGATCCATTCCCGGCCGTCTTCATCTGCCGATTGAACAGCATTTAACGAGAAATCGGAGCCGGACAAACGACCTTCCATCATTTCCACGTCCCGCAACGGAACGCCGATCTCTGCAGCAATCATCTGATGCAATTGATGACGGTCAAGATCCATGCCATCGGACGCGGCCTCACGCTCTAGCCGGGCCTGCACGCGTCGCATGTTGAAGAACAGGGATTTTTGCGAAGACGTGGACCCGGTGCGCACCATTGACCAGTTGCGCATCACATAGTCCTGAATGCTCGCCTTGATCCACCAGACCGCATAAGTTGAAAACCGCACGCCCCGGTCGGGGTCGAACTTGTCGGCGGCTTTCATCAATCCTAACCCGGCTTCCTGGATCAGATCATTCATCGGCGCCCCATAGCGTTTGAACTTGGCCGCCATCGAAATGGCCAGCCGCATATAGGCCGTGATCAATCGGTGAAGGGCCTGTTCATCGCGGTCGTCCCGCCACGCATATGCCAACTTCAATTCTGTTTCCGCATCCAGAAGTTCGGCTTTCATTGCCCTCCGGGACATCGAGAAGTCGTTCGCATTGTCCAGTGCCATTGAAATCTCCCCTTTTCACAGGCGCGGGCCGGGGTTGCTTTGCCGACCTATGAACGATACGCAAAACAAAACCGGGTGGATCACATGGAAGGTAATTATCGTGAGTCCGGATTTAACCTTTGTGTTGGGCGGCGCGGCCTCGGGCAAGTCGGCTTTTGCCGAACATCTTGTTGTTTCATCAGGAAAAAAGAGGGTTTATCTTGCAACATCACAAGTGTTTGATGACGAGATGCAAGATAAGGTCCAGCGCCATGTTTCCCAACGGGGCGAAGGCTGGAAGACGATCGAGGCACCGTTTGACCTTGGCCCGACATTGGCGGATTTGCCCCCGAACTCTGTCTGTCTGATCGACTGTGCCACCATGTGGCTGACCAATCACCTGCTTGCAGAAAACGATCTGGAACAGACGCAAAGCGCGCTTTTACAATCGCTACGCCTGTGTTCCGCACAGGTCGTCATCGTCTCGAACGAGGTTGGACAAGGGATCGTCCCTGACAACGCGCTGTCCCGCCGGTTTCGCGAAGCGCAGGGACGGCTGAACATCGCATTGGCCGCCGAAGCCGATCTGGTGGTGCAAGTCACGGCTGGCCTGCCGTTGGTATTGAAGGGGCGACTGGATTGACACGTCTGCATCTCGTGCGTCACGGCCCGACCCACGCCAAAACGATGGTTGGCTGGTCCGACCTGCCTGCTGACCTCAGCGATCGTGCCGCCGTTGCCCGGTTGCATGACCACCTGCCTGCGGACGCTATCTTTGTTTCCTCTGACCTGAGCCGCGCCGCCGATACTGCATCGGCCATTCAAGGCACACGGCGGCGGTTGCAACATCAGTCTGCGCTGCGCGAAATCAATTTCGGCACTTGGGAGCTGCGCGCCTTCAAAGAGATTGAGTCTGAAGACCCCGAACTTGCCTTTGCATATTGGGACAACCCCGGCGATGTGCGCCCTCCAAACGGGGAAAGCTGGAACGAGGTCCGCGAACGCGTCGACGCAGCCGTTGACCAATTGATCCAACAACACACAGGATGCGATCTGGTGGTCGTGGCGCATTTTGGCGTGATCCTAACCCAGGTCCAAAGGGCGCTCGACGTTGACGCGCAAGAGGCTTTTGGCCATCGCATCGACAACCTTTCGGTTACCGAAATCACGCATCACGGCGATCGCTGGTCTGTCGGACGGATCAATCATCTTCCGTGATGCAACCGCGCACAAATCACTGATTTACGGAATGGATCGGCCACGCCATCCTAGCCGCATGACTTATGATTTGTTTATCGGAGACCGCCTGTTTTCCAGCTGGTCCATGCGCGGGTGGCTAATGCTGGAAAAGTTCGGTCTGCCCTATCGTTCCCACATGATCGGCCTCTACTCCGGCACCATGGCCGAGGATATGAAACCCCTCGCGCCGGCCCGCCTTGTCCCGGCCCTGCGATTGCCCGACGGCACCGTGGTTGGGGAAAGCCTGGCAATGGCGGAAACCCTTGCCGAGTTACATCCCGAAACGGGACTTTGGCCCAAAGACCCCGCCGCGCGCGCCACCGCGCGGTGGCTATGTGCTGAAATGGTGGCCGGGTTTGGCGCATTGCGCGGGCAGTGTCCAATGCAGCTCAAACAGTGCTGGCAGGGGTTCGCTCCGTCGACCGAAACACGCGCCGATCTTGCAAGGATCGAAACCTTGTGGGCCCATGCCCGTAATGTGTCAGGCGGGGACTCCGGTCCTTTGTTCGGTCACTATTCCCTTGCGGACGTGTTCTATACGCCGGTCGCGGCACGGATTATTGGCTATGGCTTGCCAGTTGCTGATGCCAATCGCGAATACTGTCTTGAGTTGCTGTCGGATGTTTCTGTCCGCCAGTGGCGTGCGATGGGGCTGACGGTCAACTACGACCCTTTTCCATACCCCGTGGATCTGCCATCCGAACCTTGGCCAATTGCCGGTTCTTCTCAGGCAAAAGCCGTGAACGGAAATATGTCAATCAACGACGCCTGCCCCTATTCCGGCAAAGCCATCACTGCAGTTCTTGAACTGAACGGCGAGCGTTGGGGGTTCTGCAACCAGTTTTGCCGTGACAAAACAGTCGCTGATCCCGGTGCCTGGCCAAAATTCACCGAGATGACCCGCGCCGTTAACGATTCTTAAACCGCAGCCGTGGCAGCAACGACCTGTTAACCAAAAAGGTCATTCATGGTTGCCCGCGCCCACACTGTTGCTTTTCAAGGGGTCGATGCCCGCCCGGTCGAGGTGCAGTGCGCCGTCTCACCGGGCCTGCCCGCATTTTCCATCGTCGGGCTGCCCGACAAAGCCGTGTCGGAGGCGCGGGACCGCGTCCGCAGCGCGCTGAGCTCGATGGCCATCGCGTTGCCGTCAAAACGGATCACTATCAACCTGTCGCCTGCCGACCTACCCAAAGAAGGCAGCCATTTCGACCTGCCTATAGCTGTTGCATTGCTGTCCGCGTTAGAGATCATTCCGCGGGACGCCGCCGAAGGTTCGGTTTCGCTGGGCGAGTTATCTTTGGATGGCTCACTAGTGCCTGTGGTCGGTGCCCTACCCGCTGCAATGACTGCGGCGGCTGAGGATCGGGCCTTGCTCTGCCCCCGTGCCTCTAGCGCCGAGGCTGCTTGGGTTGATGCAACACAGGTGATCGGCGCTGGGTCGCTTGGGGACGTGGTGCGGCATTTCTCTGGCCAGTCTCCGCTACCCGCCGCACAGCCCGGCGAAGTCACACTTGAGCCCAGCGCGCGTGACCTGCGCGACGTCAAAGGGCAAGAACGTGCAAAGCGCGCCCTGGAAATCGCCGCAGCAGGTCGGCACCATCTGATCATGACCGGCACACCCGGTTCCGGCAAATCCATGCTGGCTGCACGCCTGCCTGGGATTTTACCGCCGCTGACACCGACCGAGGCGCTAGAAACTTCGATGATTCAGTCATTGTGCGGGCTATTGGACGAAGGTGGGATCAGCCGCAGCCGCCCGTTTCGCGAACCTCATCACACGGCGTCCATGGCTGCGATCGTTGGTGGCGGCAGGGGGGCAAAGCCGGGCGAGATTTCACTGGCCCACAACGGCGTTCTGTTCATGGACGAGTTCCCGGAATTCCCACGCACGGTTCTAGAGACACTACGCCAGCCTATTGAAACTGGAGAGGTCATGGTCGCGCGTGCAAATGCCCATGTGAAATACCCCTGCCGGTTCATGCTGGTCGCGGCGGCCAACCCTTGCAAATGCGGCTACCTCACCGATCCCGGGCGCGCTTGTTCCCGCGCACCTGTTTGCGGAGAGGATTACCTGAGCCGAATCTCCGGGCCGTTGATGGACCGGTTTGATTTGCGGATTGAGGTGCCCCCGGTCAGATTCACCGATCTGGACCTACCACCCTCGGGTGACAGTTCCGCCACCGTTGCCGCGCGCGTCGAACAAGCCCGGTCGATTCAGGCAGAGCGGTTTTGCGATACACCGTCCACCCGTCAGAACGCCGATGTCGAGGGTAAATTGCTGGATGAAATCGCTGCCCCGGATGCTGAAGGCAAAGACCTGTTGCTGAAGGCAGCCGAGCGATTTGGCCTGTCTGCCCGCGCCTTTCACCGCATCCTGCGCGTAGCGCGTACTATCGCTGATCTGGACGGGGCGCCGGATGTCCGGCGCCCTCATATCGCCGAGGCGCTGAGCTTTCGTATCAGCGCCAAGGCGGCATCTTAAAGCTTGGCTTCAATCGCCTGCCAAATTTTTTCGGCGACGTTCACGCCGTTGAACCGCTCTAGCTCTTGAATGCCTGTTGGCGAGGTCACATTGATTTCCGTCAGGTAATCGCCGATCACGTCGATGCCGACAAATATCTGGCCTTTTTCCTTCAGCAGCGGTCCGATCGCGGCACAAATTTCCAGGTCGCGCTCGGACAGGCCAATCTTTTCGGGACGACCGCCTACATGCATGTTCGAACGTGTTTCGCCCGCGGCCGGTACGCGGTTGATCGCACCTACGGCTTCACCATCAACCAGAATCACACGTTTGTCGCCATTGCTGACATCCGGCAGGAATTTCTGAACAATCAAAGGCTCGCGCGAGAACCCGGTGAACAGCTCATGCAAAGAGGTCAGGTTGCGATCATTCGCGTCCAACCGGAAAACTCCGGCACCGCCATTGCCATAAAGCGGTTTGAGGATGACGTCGCCGTGCTTTTCCTTGAACGCCTTGATGGTCTGCAGATCCCGCGCAATCGTTGTGGGCGGCGTCAGATTCGGGAAATCCAGAACCAGTAGTTTTTCGGGGTAGTTCCGCACCCAGAACGGATCATTCACAACCAAAACTTGCCCCTTTAGACGGTCCAGCAAGTGGGTCGATGTGATGTAATGCATGTCAAACGGCGGGTCCTGACGCAGCCAGATCACGTCGAACTCTGCCAGGTCCACTTCACGTTCGGTGCCAAGTTCCGCCGGATTGCCCGCCACCCGTTGAACTTTCATGTCCTGACCGCGCGCGGTGATCCGCCCCTCTTGATAGGCCAGCTGATCCGGGCTGTAGAAAAACAGCGTATGTCCGCGCGCCTGCGCCTCTTCGGCCAGACGGAATGAGCTGTCGGCATTGATATCCACGGCCCCGATTGGGTCCATCTGAAAGGCGATTTTCATGGCGTGTCCCTCAGTTTCACGCCAGATACATGGCCCAGCCACGTCGGGGGTTCAATGGGGATCAGGCTAAACCGAAGGCGTTTTCGATAATTTGAACGGCGCCCGAGGCATCCACCAAAGCCGCGTCAAACCGCACATTGGTCAATTGCCCGTTTGGTTCGGTTTCCAGGAATTGGGCCGCCGATGCGCAGATCCTATCCATTTGGCGCCGATTGATCCGGGCGGCAGCGGCATCGAAACTGACACTTTTTTTCACTTCGACAAAGACAATCCCGTGAGCGTCGCGCGCAATAAGATCGATCTCCCCACCGGCGCCGCGCCAGCGGCGTTTCAGGATGAAATAGCCGCGTTGTTCATAATTTGACGCAACCTGCTGCTCCGCCGCCTGCCCGGCATGATAGGACACCGAACTTCGAACGGATCGTGCAGCCATGTCATCCCTTTCCCAATTTCAGAGCCTTCTGATAGATCGGGCGGCGCGGCAGCTTGTACATCTCTGATACCAGATCGGCCGCGTCGCGAACTGAATGGGTTTCCAAGGCTCGTTTCAACGCCTCTTCTACGTCGGATTCGTTAACAGTTTCTGAATGTCCGCGGTCCACGAGCAGAACAATTTCACCTTTGACTGTCTGCCCATGCAGGTTGGCCGCCAGTTCTTCCAACGTCCCGCGACGAACCTCTTCGAATTTCTTTGTCAGTTCGCGGCACATTGCGGCCTGACGGTCATTGCCTAGCACGGTTGCAAGATCCGACAAACACGCCGCTACGCGTTTCGGAGATTCGTAAAACACCAGTGTGCCCGGCACGTCCCGCAATACCTCGATCCGCGACCGGCGCGCGCCGGTCGCGTTCGGCAAGAAGCCCGCAAAAAAGAATGCATCTGTCGGCAGCCCGGCCAGTGTCAGCGCCATTAGCGCCGCTGACGGTCCCGGTGCACAGGTCACCGTATGACCCGCTTCGGCGGCCTGCTTCCCCAAATCGTATCCCGGATCGGCGATCAGCGGCATTCCGGCCTCAGATGCATAAGCGACAGACTTCCCGTCCTGCAACGCATCAAGGATTTTGCCGCGCGCGCCGACGCCGCTGTGATCGTGATAGGCTAGGATTCGTCGCCCATCCAGCGGTACGCCGTGAATCTCCATCAACCGGCGCAAGCTGCGCGTGTCTTCGGCAGCAATGACGTCAGCCGAGGCCAGCACATCCAGCGCTCTGAGCGTTATATCGCGCGCCGCACCGATCGGAGTGGCAACAAAATACAGGCCCGCGCCCAATCTTACTTTTTGAAAATTCAAAGCTGGACCCTCACAGCGTGACGTTTATTATCGCGGCATAACAGATTGGTGGTACCCCAAGCCGCCGGGACAGGGAGTTTTCATTTAGATGTTTACCGTTTGCAAGCCCGTTCGCAAGCTGGCGAAATCCGCCGCGATCCTGGCAACCGCCGCATTCCTCGCGGCATGTGAGCCCGGCGGCCTTGGCGGAGGCCCGTCAATCAACACGTCCAAACCCGTTCCGGTCGCACTTTTGGTTCCGGCGGGATCGGGAAATTCCGGCGACGCCGAACTGGCGCGGAGCCTTGAGAACGCGGCGCGTCTGGCCATGGCTGATCTGCAGAATGTTAAGATTGATCTGCGCGTTTATGACACGCGGGGCAGCTCGAACACGGCCGCGACAGTGGCGCAACAAGCCGTCGCGGATGGGGCGAAGATCATCATTGGCCCGGTTTACGCGCAGGCGGCAAACTCGGCAGGTCTCTCTGTACTGAATAACAAAGTCAACGTGCTGTCCTTCTCGAACAATACCAGCATTGCAGGTGGCAACGTCTTTGTTTTGGGCCCGACTTTTCAAAACACTGCGAACCGTTTGGTCAACTTTGCCGGTTCACAAGGCAAGACCAGCATGGTCATCGTCCACAGCAACGATGCAGCCGGGCAGCTTGGTCAATCAGCGATTGCAACTGCGCTTGCCAGCAGCCGCGTAGCGAACGCGGGTACGGTTGGCTATGACCGGTCCCAGCAAGGCGTCATCAATTCGGTTCCAACGATCAAGGCAACCGTGGCTGCTGCCGGTGCGGATTCGGTGTTTCTGACGGCAACGACAGCTGGCGCACTGCCGCTGTATTCGCAGCTGTTGCCAGAAGCTGGTGTGTCGTCGGCCACCACCCAGTTCCTCGGCCTGACGCGCTGGGACATACCGGCACAGACGCTGGAACTGCCGGGTGTTCAAGGGGGCTGGTTCGCCCTGCCCGACCCGGCAAAGGCGCAGGCGTACCGTCAGCGGTATAACAGCACCTATGGTGAGGCTCCGCACCCGATCAGCGGTCTGGCCTATGATGGCATTGCAGCGATTGCGGCTTTGGTGAGCCAGGGAAAATCCGACGCGCTGACCGCATCTGCCCTGACACAAAATGCCGGTTTCCAGGGCGTTGGCGGCATCTTCCGCCTGCGATCAGACGGCACGAATGAACGCGGTCTGGCCGTTGCCACGATCCAGAACAAACAGGTAGTAGTGATTGACTCCGCCCCTCAAAGCTTCTCTGGCGCCGGTTTCTGATCAGCCGATGCTGACGCTCACCCCCAAGGGTGAGCTGATCTGCCCGGCCGATGAAATTTTCGACAGTACCGCCATCCTGGTGCAACTGTCGGAAGCCTTTGAAAATATTCAAGACAATGCCGCGCGGCGGAATGAAACCGTGCGCATCCTGCGCGATGCCCAAAAGACTGGGCGCAAGACCATTGCGGATGCCTTCGCTAAACGCCCCTTTGACGCCAGACCTTTGACCCGGTCCTACACCTATTTAACCGACGGGTTGGTCTGCACAGCGATGCAAGTGGCCAGCACCTATCTACATCCGCTGGCAACCCCGACGCAGGGCGAAAAGATTGCGGTTCTTGCTGTTGGTGGATATGGCCGCGGCGAAATGGCCCCGGCTTCGGACGTCGATCTGCTTTTTTTGACGCCCTACAAGATCACCGCTTGGGCCGAGAGCGTCATCGAGTCCATGCTCTACATGCTTTGGGATCTACGCCTGAAGGTTGGCCATTCATCCCGAACAATCAAGGATTGCCTGCGACTGGGCACCGAGGATTTCACCATCCGCACCGCCATGCTCGAGCAACGCTATCTGGCTGGGGACGCGGCCCTTGCCGAAGAACTTGATGACCGTCTGAAAACCGAGCTGTTCAAGGGCAGCGAGCGTCAATTCATCGAGGCCAAGCTGCAGGAACGGGACGAGCGCCACCACAAGCAGGGTGAGCGTTACATGGTCGAGCCCAATGTCAAAGAGGGCAAAGGCGGGTTGCGCGATCTTCAATCGCTCTACTGGATTGCAAAGTACATCTATGGCGTTCAGGACGTGGCTGAACTGGTCCCTCTGGGCCTGTTTGAACCCGAGGAATTCAACACCTTTGTAGAGGCCGAAGAGTTTCTGTGGGCCGTGCGTTCACATCTGCATCTGGTGACCGGTCGTGCGACGGAACAACTGACTTTCGACCTGCAGGTCGAGGTTGCCGACCGTATGGGTTATGAAGACAGGGCCGGGCGACGGGCTGTTGAAGTGTTCATGCAACGCTATTTCCGCGAGGCAACGCGCGTTGGTGAACTGACCCGGATCTTCCTGACCAAACTCGAAGCGTCACACGTGAAAGGTGCCGCCCTACTGGAACGCATCTTTAGGCGTCGACCGCGTGTCAAAGCAGGGTACAAGGTCGTTCACGGTCGCTTGGATGTAGCGGACGCCAAGAAGTTTCTGTCCGACAAGCTGAACCTTCTGCGTCTGTTCGAGGAAGGTCTTCGCACTGGCATGCTGATCCACCCGGATGCGATGCGGCTGGTAACAGCCAACCTAAACCTCATCGACGACGACATGCGCCAAAACAAAGAGGCGCAGCGCATTTTTCTGGACCTCATGCTGAAACACGGCAACCCGGAACGCGCCCTGCGCCGCATGAACGAATTGGGAGTATTGTCGGCGTTTTTGCCAGAGTTCGAACACATCGTGGCGATGATGCAGTTCAACATGTATCACAGCTATACAGTGGACGAGCACACGATCCAGACCATCGTCAACCTGGCCCAGATTGAACGCGGTGAATTGGTCGAGTCACTACCGCTGGCGTCATCGATCCTGAAACGCGGGGTTAATCGCAAGGTCCTCTATGTGGCCTTGCTGCTGCACGATATCGCCAAAGGGCGACCCGAGGACCATTCCATTCTGGGCGCTCAGATCGCGCGCAAGGTTGCTCCACGCTTGGGCCTGAACAAATCGGACTCTGAAACCGTGGAATGGTTGGTACGATATCACCTGTTGATGTCGGACATGGCGCAGAAACGCGACATCTCGGACCCGCGCACAGTGCGCGATTTTGCCAAGGCGGTTAAGACGGTCAAACGGTTGGATCTGCTCACGGTTCTGACCGTGTGTGACATTCGCGGCGTTGGGCCCAACACCTGGAACAACTGGAAGGCCACCCTGCTGCGCGCCTTGCACGCTGAAACCAAACGGGCGCTTGAAACAGGTATGGAAGACCTGAACCGGGCCAACCGTGGCGTCGAAGCCAAAAAGGCGCTGCGTTCGGCGCTTGACGATTGGTCGAAGGCTGACCTGAAGGCCGAAACAGGACGACACTATGCGCCCTATTGGCAGGGCCTGAACCTGTCTACACATATTGAGTTCGCGAAAATGCTACGCGCTCTGGAACACAGCGGCGACCCCGGCGCGATGGAAATTCACCTGCATCCGGATGACGATCGCGACGCCACCCGCGCGTGTTTTGCCATGGCAGACCATCCGGGGATTTTCGCCCGCATCGCCGGGGCGCTTGCGTTGGTTGGGGCCAACGTGGTCGACGCCCGTAGCTATACCACCAAGGACGGGTACGTCACCGATGCGTTCTGGATTCAGGATGCCGAGGGCCACCCTTTTGAGGCAAGCCGTTTGCCGCGGCTGACACAGATGATCCAAAAGACGCTCAAGGGCGAAGTCGTGGCGCGTGACGCTCTGAAATCGCGCGACAAGATCAAGAAACGCGAACGCGCCTTCAATGTGCCGACCCATATCATCTTCGATAATGACGGGTCCGAGATCTACACCATCATCGAGGTTGATACCCGCGACCGCCCGGGCCTGTTGTATGACCTGACAAGAACGCTGGCTGCGGCCAATGTCTATATCGCCAACGCCGTGATCGCGACCTATGGCGAACAGGTTGTCGATACCTTTTACGTCAAGGACATGTTCGGCCTGAAATACCATTCCGAAAGCAAGCAACGCGGTCTTGAGACCAAGCTGCGCAAAGCCATCACTGAAGGTGCGGAGCGCGCAATCTCATGAAACAGATCCGGTTGTTTTCAGGCCTGTTCACGGTCGGATTCTGGACTCTGGCCAGTCGAATTTTGGGATTTCTCCGGGAGATTCTGCTAACCGCCTATATCGGGCCTGGTCCGGTGATGGACGCCTTTGTTGCCGCTTTCCGCCTGCCCAACATGTTTCGTCGTTTCTTTGCCGAAGGTGCCTTCAACGCCGCCTTTGTACCGATGTTCTCGAAACGACTGGAGGGCGAAGAAGACGCCGAAGGGTTTGCTCAGGATGCCTTCAACGTGCTGACGGCGGCTGTTTTGGCACTGGTTGGATTGGCGATGGTATTCATGCCTGGACTTGTTTGGCTGACCGCCGAAGGGTTCTATGGCGATGAACGCTTCGACATGGCTGTCGACTACGGTTACGTCGTTTTTCCCTATATCCTGTTCATGTCGCTGGCCGCGCTGTTTTCCGGCGTTCTGAATGCCACCGGTCGGTTCGCGGCTGCCGCTGCCGCGCCTGTCTTACTCAATATCTTTGCCTGTACTGCTTTGATCGCAGGCGCGCTGTCTGGCGGCGACGTAATCTGGTGGCTGATCACGGTCATTCCGCTGGCAGGGGTCGCGCAACTGGCGCTGGTTTGGGTGGCGACAGAACGAGCAGGTATTCGCATCCGTCCCGGCCTGCCCAAGCTCAGCCCGGAAATGCGACGCATGGTTCGCATTGCAGTGCCCGCCGCTTTGGCGATGGGCGTCACGCAGGTCAATCTGGTGGTTGGCCAGTTGGTCGCGTCCAAAACCGAAAAGGCTGTCAGTTGGCTATTCGCAGCGGATCGGCTGTATCAATTGCCATTGGGCGTGGTCGGTATTGCGGTGGGGATCGTCCTGCTCCCAGATCTGTCCCGCCGCTTACGGGCCGGGGACAAGGGCGGGGCGCGCAATGCCTATTCCCGCGCCGGAGAGTTCACACTGCTGCTGACCCTGCCGTCCACGGTTGCCTTTCTGATCATTCCAATACCTCTGGTGTCGGTCCTGTTCGAACGCGGCCAATTCAGCCCCGAGGACACGGCAGCCACTGCCTTGGCCGTAGCTATCTATGGCGTCGGCCTGCCCGCTTTCATGCTGCAAAAGCTGCTGCAGCCCTTGTTCTTCGCGCGCGAAGACACCCGTTCTCCGTTTCGCTATGCCGTAGTTGCGATGGTGATCAATGCCGGGCTGGCCTTCGGTCTTTACCCGTTGGTGGGGTGGATCGCACCGGCGATCGCGGCTTCGGCTGCCGGTTGGGCAATGGTTGCCTTGTTGGCGATTGGAGCGCGCCGTTTCGGCGATGAAGCACGGTTTGACGACCGGTTCAAACGACGTGCCTGGCGCGTCGTCGCGGCATCGCTCGGTATGGGCGTTGTGCTTTTCGCCGCCCTTCATATTTTTGGCTGGACCTTCCAGGTACCCGGATGGCGTTATCTGGCGCTGCTTGTCCTAATCATAGTTGCAGCTGCCGCCTATTTCTTACTCGGTCACCTCTTCAAAGCGTTCGAGCTGTCCGAATTCAGAAAAGCGCTGCGTCGGTCCTGATCAGTCGCGGCGAATACGTCCCACGATCCGCGCCCATCCGCCCGGTGCCAGGAAAAACGATAGACCAAATCCGGTGGCAAATCCGCCCAGATCGGCAACCCAATCGGACGTGCCGCCAAACAAAAGTCCGAACACCAGCTGGATGCCCATCAAAACCGCGATCAGGCTGAAGGCCCGGGACTGGTT
Organism: Ruegeria sp. CDSC068; assembly: GCF_059610545.1. Classification (NCBI taxonomy): domain Bacteria; kingdom Pseudomonadati; phylum Pseudomonadota; class Alphaproteobacteria; order Rhodobacterales; family Roseobacteraceae; genus Ruegeria; species Ruegeria sp. CDSC068. The sequence continues at coordinate 160,718 of NZ_JBXWNV010000006.1, read as the reverse complement.
TTCGCCGACCAGTGACAACTTGCGCCACAGCAACCATGTGAACGCGCCGATCAGACCGTAAACCGGCGGGAACCCTCCGACCAGCGGATAGGTGGGATTTAGCAACAACCCATAGACCAACGCGCCACCGATACCGGACAAAACGAAAATGATCAGCATTTGAAAACCGCCGAACACTTCGGCTACCATTTTGCCCATGGCCAGAACGAAAACGCTGACAAAAACCGCCTGGGTAAAACTGCCCGATACGAACGGATAGGTCACGAAACGGATCACATGTTCAAACGGCCAACGGCCATTCTCGATCATCCAGTGAAAGATATCCGGGGAAAAGGTGTAACTCTGCAGGGCATCCAACCGCCAACCTACCGCTGATGGCCCACCCACAAGACCGCGTGCACCCAGTGTAAACGCCAATTCGATCCCCATGATGAACAGGACCAACGCCACCACAACGGGCGGCAGAGGGTTTACGGCGGGTGTATAATGCTCACTGCTCATTGGGCTGGCCTTTCGCGGCTGTTGACGTCCCTTGACCTCATGGGTAAGCGACGGGGGCTGATTTTTCCAGACGGGAGTTCCCTTCGATGACCGAAACCAAGTTCACGCCGCGCGTGTTTTCCGGCATCCAGCCTTCGGGAAACCTGCACCTTGGCAACTACCTGGGTGCGCTCAAGCGTTTTGTGGATATGCAGGGCGAAGATTTCGAGACCATTTATTGCATGGTCGACCTGCACGCGATCACCGTCTGGCAAGACCCTGCCCGTCTGCGCGAAAAGACCCGCGAGGTTTGCGCCGGTTTCATCGCCGCCGGTCTGGACCCTGAAAAGTCCATCCTGTTCAACCAAAGCCAGGTGGCCGAGCACACGCAGCTGGCGTGGATCTTCAATTGTATCGCCCGGATGGGCTGGATGCAGCGGATGACGCAGTTCAAGGACAAGGCGGGCAAGAATGCTCAGAACGCCTCGCTGGGTTTGTTTGCTTACCCGGCACTGATGGCAGCGGACATCCTGACCTACCATGCGACACATGTGCCGGTGGGCGAGGACCAGAAACAGCATCTGGAGCTGACTCGCGACATCGCGATCAAGTTCAACCATGATTATGGCGTGGATTTCTTTCCGGTGACCGAGCCTGTAATCGGTGGACCCGCGCCGCGCGTGATGAACCTGCGGGACGGCTCGCGGAAGATGTCGTCTTCGGACCCGTCCGATATGACCCGGATCAACATGACGGACGATGCCGACGAGATCGCCAAGAAGATCCGCAAGGCCAAGACCGACCCGGATGCCCTGCCTTCAGAAGCCGACGGTCTGTCCGAACGCCCCGAGGCCCGCAATCTGGTCAACATCTACGCCGCGCTCAGCGATCAAACGGCGGAACAGGTTCTGGCCGAAGTCGGCGGCAAGCAATTCGGTGAATTCAAACCGATGCTGGCCGAGCTGGCGGTCGCCAAACTGTCGCCGATCTCAACCGAAATGGCGCGTCTGATGGGTGAAGAGGCCGAGATTGACCGGATTCTCGCACGCGGCGCGGAAAGGGCGCGGGCGATAGCGGCCCCGATCCTGCAACAGACCTACGACATCGTGGGTATGGTTGGCGCAAAACAAGGCTGATTGCGCTGGACCTTCCTGTGACGCCTTCCTAGGTTGCCCCAAGGGCAAAGGAGGGCGTCATGGCAGTCGGCAAAAATATCCGCACCTATTTTGATGGTCAGTGGCACAACGGGGACGCCCCGATCATGCGTGCGGCAGACCATGGCGCTTGGCTGGGGTCTTCGGTCTTTGACGGCGCGCGTTTCTTCGACGGGCTGACCCCGGATCTGGTGGCCCATTGCGAACGGGTCAACCGCTCAGCCGAGGCGCTTTTGCTGACCCCAACAGTGACGACCGAACAGATGGTCGAAATCGTCCGCGAAGGGCTGAATGGCTATGCCAAAGGTTCCGCCGTCTATATTCGGCCGATGTATTGGGGCATCGACGGGGACGCCACGGCCATTGTGCCTCAGCAGGACAGCACCGGATTTGCCATCTGTCTGGAAGAAATACCAATGGCACCGGAAACAGCTTCGGTCACGCTGACCACCACGCGGTTCCGCCGACCGGTTCTGGAATCAGCCGTTGTGAATGCCAAAGCCGGATGCCTGTATCCCAACAACGCCCGAATGCTGAAAGAGGCCAAGTCCAAGGGGTTCTCGAACGCGCTGGTAGCGGATGCCTTGGGTCATGTGGCGGAAACCGCCACCGCAAACATCTTCATGGTCCGGGACGGCGAGGTATTCACACCTACGCCCAATGGAACTTTTCTGGCCGGAATCACCCGAGCGCGACATATCAAAAACCTGCGCGCTGACGGCGTGACGGTCCACGAATCTGTTCTCAGCTTTGAAGATTTTCACAAGGCGGATGAGGTGTTTATGACCGGTAACATGAACAAGATAACGCCGGTCACCGCATTAGAAGACACCCAATATCAGGTCGGACCGATTGCACGTCGCGCGCGCGAGCTTTATTGGGACTGGGCGGCAAGCACTCGGTAGTCATACGCCGTGTTGCCAGCCCGCATTTGGTCGGGCATGATCCCCCTAAATACACGAGGACACCCATGCGTAAGTTTCTAGTCATTCTGGATGACAGCCGTGAATGCCTTAACGCGATGCGTTTCGCTGCAATGCGTGCAGCCCATACCGGTGGAGGGGTAACGATCCTGTCCGTCATCCCACCCGATGAGTTCAATCACTGGATCGGTGTTGCCGAAACCATGCGCGAAGAGGCACGCGAACGCATTCATGCGCATTACGAAGTTTTCGCCAAATGGATGCGCGACAAACAAGGGATCGATCCCGAGCTGTCCATTCGCGAAGGCGACCCTGTCCCTCAGATCATCGAACATGTCCAGTCAGACCCGGACATCGGCGTTCTGGTCCTGGGGGCTGGCATCGAAAAGAAAGGGCCTGGCCCTTTGGTAACGCAGCTGACTAAAAACTCGGGCAGCTTGCCGATTCCGATCACAATTGTGCCCGGCGACCTTAGCAAGGAAAAGCTGGAAGCCATCACCTGAGGCCACCCTATGCAACGCCGCATCCAGTTCTGGTTCGAATTCGCATCGACCTATTCCTACCTCAGCGCCATGCGAATCGAGCAGGCTGCGGCACAGCACGACGTCGTCGTAGAATGGCATCCCTTTCTTCTGGGGCCCATTTTCGCGACGCAGGGCTGGAACAATTCCCCGTTCAACATCTACCCGGCCAAAGGGCGCTATATGTGGCGCGATATGGAGCGTTTGACGTCGCAGCGCGGCCTGCCCTTCCGGCAGCCGGACCCGTTTCCGCAAAACGGCCTGAAGGCTGCGCGCCTCACGCTGTCTATTGAAGATCAGTCCCACAGGGCGCGTTTCGTTCGGGCGGTCTATACAGCCGAATTTGCACAAGGTCGGAACGTGTCGGACGATGCGGTGCTGGTTGATTGCCTGAAATCCGCTGGCCTGCCTGAAAACCTTTTGGACAGAACCCAAGACGCCGAGATCAAGTCTGCTTTGATCAAGCAGACTAAAACCGCTCAGGCCAAGGGGCTGTTTGGCGCGCCGAGTTTTCTAGTCGGTGACGAACTATACTGGGGTGACGATCGGTTGGATGATGCAATCCGGTTGGCGGCCAACATTTAGAATCGTTCCAAATCTTGACTTATCCGGCTCGGACCCGCATATCAGATGCAACTGAAACGGAGCCGTGACATGTTCATCCAGACCGAATCCACGCCGAACCCTGCAACCTTGAAGTTTCTGCCCGGCCAGACCGTGCTGGAAGCAGGCACTGCGGATTTCCCATCGGCTGAAGCCGGTGAAAAATCACCTTTGGCAAAACGGATTTTTGCGGTCAGCGGAGTAACGGGTGTATTCCTCGGCAATGACTTCGTGACCGTCACCAAGTCCGATGACGTCCAATGGGATCACATCAAACCCGCGATTCTGGGTGCGGTGATGGAGCATTATCAATCCGGCCAACCGGTCATCGGGGCTGGTGAGACAGCCGCATCGGGCCATGCTGAGCACACTGGCGAAGATGCCGAAGTCGTGAACCAAATCAAAGACTTGCTGGATAGTCGGGTCCGTCCCGCGGTTGCTCAGGATGGCGGCGACATTACGTTCCACGGGTTTGACCGGGGCGTTGTCTACCTGCACATGCAAGGTGCTTGCGCGGGCTGCCCGTCTTCGACCCTGACGTTGAAGATGGGTATCGAAAACCTGCTGCGTCACTACATCCCCGAAGTGACTGAGGTTCGCCCTGTTGCCGTCTGACCCCATTATTTTGGCGTTTGATACATCGGCCGCGCATTGCGCGGCCGCTTTGTTGTGCGGCAACCGGATCGTGACTTCGCGCATCGAAGCCATGTCGCGCGGTCAAGCCGAACGCCTGATGCCGTTGCTGGAAGAGGTTCTGGCAGATGCAGGATATGGGTGGGAAGACCTGTCCGCGATCGGTGTCGGCGTCGGACCCGGAAACTTTACCGGCATCCGAATCTCGGTTTCTGCGGCGCGGGGCCTAGCCTTGGGGCTTGGCGTTCCAGCGGTAGGCGTGTCCGGGTTCGACGCATTGGCTGATATGTCTATGGACGCTCTGCCCGCGATCCGCGCACCACGTGATCAGGTTTACGTGGCGTTGCCGGACCAAAGTCCGATGCTTATGCCTCAAATTGAGGCAGAATCACTTGGCCCTCTAATCCTGAATGACGACCCGGATGCGCAAATCCGCGCAATTGCCCGGATCACCGGGCAAAGGTGGCAGACCAACACCGCGCAGCCGGCTCCACTCTATGTTCGGCCTGCGGACGCGGCCCCTTCCAAAGACACCCCCCCGGTTTTGCTGGACTGATGACCCCTGAGGATCTCGCCAGAACACACGCGGCGGCATTTACCCGGTCACGGTCGTGGGCTGCGGTCGAATTTGCGGATCTTCTGAACAATCGGTTCATCCATGCCGTTGGAAATACTCAATCTTTTGCGCTTTTCCAGGTGATCGGCGATGAGGCGGAACTGCTGACGATCGCCACGCATCCGGACGTCCAGCGACAGGGCTTAGCCCGAAATTGCATGCATGAATGGCACACGAAAGCAAAGGCTTTGGGGGCAACGCGCGCTGTTCTGGACGTCGCTGCAGATAACTTGCCGGCCATCGCGCTGTATGAACACAGCGGCTATCGCGCCTGTGGAGTGCGCAAGGGGTATTACCTGCGCGAAAACAATCAGAAAATCGACGCTATCGTGATGGAATCCGCGCTGGATTGACCGTCACAGATAAAATTTTTCGACCAAATGGTCAAAAATCTGTTGACCACGGTGGTTGCAAACGTCCTTAATTCCCGCCATCACAACAGTTATGCTCGCTCACAGTGGGTGAACGGGGCTATCTTCGCCCCGACCGATAATAACAAACGGGAGTATAAAATGACCCTGATGAAATACTTGATGGGTGCCACCGCCGCAGTCGCACTTACGGCTGGCGCTGCGCTGGCAGATCCTGCCCTGATCTTTGATCTTGGTGGCAAGTTTGACAAATCCTTCAACGAAGCCGCCCACAATGGCGCATCGCGTTGGGCCGAAGAAACAGGCGGCTCGTATAACGAGATCGAGATCCAGTCCGAAGCACAGCGCGAGCAAGCTCTGCGCCGTTTCGCTGAATCCGGCTCAAACCCGATCATCACGATGGGTTTTGGCATGGCTGATCCGCTGTCCGCCGTGGCCGCCGATTACCCAGACACCAAATTCGTTGCGGTTGACGTCAACTGGCTGGACATCCCCAACATCCGCCAAATCGGTTTTGCCGAACATGAAGGGTCATATCTGGTTGGCATGATGGCCGCGATGGCATCGGAATCCGGCACCGTCGGCTTTATCGGTGGCATGGATATCCCGCTGATCCGCCACTTTGGCTGCGGTTATGCGCAGGGTGCCAAGGCTGTAAACCCTGACATCAATGTTGTTGCCAACATGACCGGTACCACCCCGGCAGCATGGAACGACCCGGTGAAGGGTTCGGAACTGACCAAAGCACAAATCAGCCAGGGCGCTGATGTGATCTATGCGGCCGCTGGCGGCACCGGTGTTGGCGTACTGCAGACCGCGGCAGACGAAGGCATCCTGTCGATCGGCGTGGACAGCAACCAGAACCACCTGCACCCGGGTAAGGTTCTGACCTCGATGCTGAAACGCGTTGATGTTGCCGTTTATGACGCGATGTCTGCGGGCGAAGACCTGGAAACCGGCGTATTCCAGATGGGTCTGGCCGAAGAAGGTGTTGGCGTCGCCATGGATGACAACAACGCACCTCTGGTCTCGGACGAGATGAAGGGCGCAGTCGACAAAGCGCGTCAGGACATCATCGACGGTAACGTCTCTGTTGTCAGCTATTATGAGAACGACAGCTGCCCGGCACTGCAGTTCTGATATCGCGCAAGGCGGGGGTACAACCTCCGCCTTGCCCCCGACTCTGCCGCGTATGACACCGCGGCCCTTTCGGCAATTGAGGACAAGACATGACCGTCCCCGCCATTGAGCTCAAAGGGATATCCAAAGCCTTTGGGCCGGTTCAGGCCAATAAAGACATTTCTATCAGCGTCGCCCCCGGTACGATCCATGGGATCATCGGTGAAAACGGTGCAGGCAAATCCACGCTGATGAGCATCCTCTACGGCTTTTACAAAGCCGACAAAGGTGAAATCTGGATTAACGGCAACAAGACCGACATCCCTGACAGCCAGGCGGCCATTGCTGCCGGGATCGGGATGGTGTTCCAGCATTTCAAACTGGTTGAGAATTTCACCGTTCTGGAAAACATCGTTCTCGGTGCCGAGGACGGCGGGCTTCTGGCCCCGTCCCTGTCCAAAGCGCGCAAAGAATTGAAAGCGCTGGAAGAGGAATACGAGCTGTTCGTCGATCCCGACAAGCGCATCGACGAGATTGGCGTCGGAATGCAGCAAAGGGTCGAGATCCTGAAAGCCCTGTATCGCAAGGCCGAGATTCTGATTCTGGACGAACCCACCGGGGTTCTGACCCCGTCCGAGGCTGACCAGCTTTTCCGCATCCTTGACCGCCTGCGGGCCGAAGGGAAGACGATCATCGTGATCACGCACAAGCTGCGCGAAATCATGGAAAACACCGATACGGTTTCGGTCATGCGGCGCGGTCAGATGACGGCGACGGTGAAAACAGCCGACACCAGCCCCGAGGAACTGGCCGAGCTGATGGTGGGCCGCAAGGTGCTGCTGCAGGTCGACAAAGTACCTGCGCAACCCGGTAAGCCCGTTTTGGAAATTGAAAAGCTCAGCGTTTTCGATTCGGCCGGGGTCGAACGGGTCAAGGGTATCGACCTGACCGTTCGGGCCGGTGAAATCGTTGGTATCGCTGGCGTGGCCGGAAATGGCCAATCGGAGCTTCTGGAAGTTCTGGGCGGCATGCGTCCGGGTCAGGGTTCGATCAAACTGAACGGTGCCCCGCTGGCGCTTAGCGGTCCGGGATCGGACGGTCAGGCCCGTCGCGCCCAGCATATTGCGCATGTTCCCGAAGACCGTCAGCGCGAAGGTCTTGTGATGGACTTCCACGCTTGGGAAAACGTGGCCTTTGGCTATCACCGTGATCCTGCCTATCAGAGCGGGATTTTCATGAACAACGCAGCCCTGCGCGCCGATACCGAGCGCAAGATCGAGAAATTCGACGTCCGGCCACCTGATGCGTGGCTTACAGCCAAAAGCTTCTCGGGCGGGAACCAACAAAAGATTGTTGTCGCGCGCGAAATTGAACGGAACCCGGATCTTCTATTGGTGGGGCAACCAACCCGCGGCGTCGACATCGGCGCGATCGAGTTCATTCACAAGCAAATCGTCGCGCTGCGTGATCAAGGTAAAGCAATCCTGCTCGTCTCGGTCGAGTTGGAAGAAATATTCTCGCTATCTGATCGCATCGCTGTGATGTTTGACGGACATGTCATGGGCGAAAGACTGCCCCATGAAACAGATGAAAAAGAACTTGGCCTGTTGATGGCCGGTGTTGCGGGAGAGGCCGCGTAACATGGAAAAGATGCCCAAATGGGCCGATGTGGTGCTGATCCCGCTGATCAGTCTGATATTGGCCGCAATCTTGTCCGCCTTGGTCATTCTGGCCATCGGTGAAAACCCGATCGAAGCGGTGAAACTGATGGTGACCGGTGCGCTCGGGTCGACCTACGGTTGGGGGTATACGCTGTATTATGCCACCAACTTTATGTTCACCGGGTTGGCTGTGGCTGTCGCCTTCCACGCCCGACTGTTCAACATCGGGGGCGAAGGTCAGGCTATGCTGGGCGGGCTGGGCGTTGCCATGGTATGCCTTTACATCCCGTGGCCGCATTGGAGCATTGCGCTGTTGGCGGCTTGCGCTGGTTCGATGCTGTTTGGCGCGGCATGGGCCGCCATTCCGGCCTATCTACAAGCCAAGCGTGGCAGTCACATCGTGATCACAACGATCATGTTTAACTTTATTGCGGCGGCATTCCTGAACTACGTGTTGGTCAATCTTATGCGACCACCGGGCGCGCAAGACCCCTCGTCTGCGCGTTTCCCCGATGCCGTTCACCTACCCACATTTCAGTCGATGTTCTCAACCGCCGAAAACGTAGTATTCAAAGGGACCCCTGTTAATATCACGTTCTTCATCGCGGTATTGGCCTGTTTTGTCGTCTGGGCACTAATCTGGCGGACAAGATTGGGCTATGAAATCCGGTCCTACGGCAAGACCGAAACCGGCGCTGTCTATGCAGGCATTTCCCCGGTGCGGATCACCATCATTGCAATGCTGATTTCGGGCGCGCTGGCGGGACTGATGGCCATCAACAACGTGATGGGCGAGGCCGAACGCCTGGTTTTGAACGCAACTGAAGGCGCGGGTTTCATCGGCATCGCTGTGGCCCTGATGGGCCGGTCGCACCCGTTTGGTGTATTCCTAGCGGCGATCCTGTTCGGGTTTCTCTATCAGGGCGGTGCAGAATTGGCTTTCTGGACGTCGATCCCGCGCGAACTGATCGTTGTCATTCAGGCCCTGGTGATCCTGTTCACCGGAGCATTGGACAACATGGTCCGGATGCCGCTTGAAAAGCTGTTCCTGAGCCTGCGGAAGGGAGCGCAGTGATGGAGTTCTTCATTACCTTCATCCAGGTCCTGGATTCGACCATCCGTCTGGCCACACCGCTATTGCTGGCTTGTCTGGCTGGGCTCTATTCCGAACGTGCAGGCATTTTCGACATCGGTCTGGAAGGCAAGATGCTGATGGCCGCCTTCTTCTCGGCAGCCGTCGCGGCTGTGACCGGGTCGGTCTGGTTGGGCCTGCTGGCGGGGATCGCCTCTTCTCTTGTTCTTTCCGGACTTCACGGTTTGGCCTCAATCACCTTCCGGGGCAACCAGTTGATATCCGGGGTCGCAATCAACTTTCTTGCGGCAGGTATGACGGTCCTTGTCGCGCAAAGCTGGTTCGAACAGGGCGGGCGCACGCCATCGTTGTTTGGCGGCGGCCGTTTCACACCTATCAATTTTCCCTTTGCCGAGTCGCTGAGCGGGGTGCCGATCATCGGGCCGATCTACTCCGAGCTGCTCTCGGGTCATTCAATCCTGGTCTATGTCGCGTTCCTGATGGTTCCGGCAACATGGTGGATTCTGTATCGCACACGGTTCGGCCTGCGCCTCCGCGCTGTGGGTGAAAACCCCGCTGCCGTGGACACTGCCGGTGTCTCGGTCGTTGGCTTACGCTACGCCGCTGTTGCCATCTGTGGCGTGCTGTGTGGCATCGCCGGGGCGTATCTGGCTACTGCGTTGCAGGCCGGGTTCGTCAAGGACATGACCGCGGGCCGTGGGTTCATCGCACTGGCAGCCCTGATCTTTGCAAAATGGCGGCCTTGGCATGCCATGGGAGCATGCCTTTTGTTCGGATTGCTGCAAGCCATCGCACTGCGTTTCCAGAACATCGATCTGGGCGGCGTGGTTATCCCTGTGCAGGCAATGGATGCCCTGCCCTACGTCCTCACCGTGGTCATTCTGGCTGGCTTTGTCGGCAAGGCTGTCCCGCCCCGCGCCGGTGGTGAGCCTTACGTGAAAGAGCGCTGATAAGTCCAGTTTCGGACTCAGTTCAGTCCTGTTCGCTGCAGAGCGGCATGCAGAGTTGATTTTGCATGCCGCAACCGTTCTAAAGGGGTATGCAAGTGTCTCCAAACATACCCCGCGACTCGGAAGCGGTCCGGATCGTGAATTTGGGAACGCTTGCAAACCTCAACACTGGGGAAAATCAGATCACCAGCCTTATCAGGCAGCTGGCATGACGCCCAGCGAACCGACATTCGCCATGTGGTCACGGGGCATTGCCGCCGCGCGCTGCATTAAACCTATACCACTTTGCCTTGAGGCGACCGCGGTCACCCTCTGTGACCTGCCCACCCTCATCCAGTAGCTCGATATGCAAATTTACCTTCCTATCGCCGAAGTTTCTGTAAACGCCTTCCTTCTATTGGGGCTTGGGGGGATGGTCGGCATTCTTTCGGGCATGTTCGGTGTCGGCGGCGGCTTCCTGATGACGCCCCTGCTGTTCTTTATCGGCATTCCGCCGGCCGTTGCGGTTGCAACTGAAGCCAATCAGATTGTTGCCTCTTCCTTCTCTGGGGTTCTGGCGCATTTCCGACGAAAAACCGTCGACCTGAGAATGGGGACCGTCCTATTGATGGGCGGCTTAACGGGTGCCGCGCTTGGGGTGGTGATTTTCAACTACCTCAAAAGTCTCGGGCAGGTCGATCTGCTTGTGACGTTGTGCTACGTCGTGTTCCTTGGCGTCGTGGGCGGATTGATGTTCATCGAAAGCCTGAATGCGCTCCGTAAATCCAAGAAAGGCGTGTCCGCACCCCCCAAGCGTCGCCAACGCGGCTGGGTGCATGCGATGCCGTTCAAAATGCGGTTCCGGACTTCGGGCCTGTATATCTCGGTCATTCCGCCCGCGCTGGTTGGCCTGTTCGTTGGCGTTCTGTCGGCCATTATGGGCGTTGGCGGCGGGTTCATCATGGTGCCTGCGATGATCTATCTGTTGGGAATGCCAACCAAGGTTGTTGTCGGAACATCCCTGTTCCAGATCATCTTTGTCACCGCCTTTACGACCATGCTGCATGCTACCACCAACTTTACAGTTGATGTCGTTCTTGCCGTTTTGCTTCTGGTTGGCGGCGTCATCGGCGCACAGATCGGCACGGTGATCGGCGCCCGCATGCCTGCCGAGCAGTTGCGCGTGTTGCTCGCGGCCCTTGTTCTTGTGGTTTGCGGAAAACTGGCGCTGGATCTGCTGCTTGAACCATCCGAGCTCTATTCGCTTGGCACCGGCGGAGGGCACTGATCATGCTGAAACTCTTGCTTGTTGCGCTGGCTCTTTGTGCCAGCCCCGCCCTGGCTGTTGATGAGGAAGTCGTTCTGGGCCTCAGCCAGGATCGCGTGGCCATCACCGCCAATTTCGACGGCTCTGAAATCCTGGTCTTTGGCGCGGTCAAACGCGAAGCTCCCATCCCGTCAGGACCACCGCTGGAAGTGATTGTCGCAGTGTCTGGTCCATCCAGTCCTGTCACCGTTCGGCGTAAAGAGCGCAAGCTTGGAATCTGGGTTAATACTGACAGTGTCCTCGTAGACGAAGCCCCCAGTTTTTATGCGGTTGCGACCAGCGCGCCCTTGAATGAGATCCTGTCGGATACCGAAGACCTGCGATACAGCGTATCAATCGAACGTGCCATCCGGTCTGTTGGTGCTGCGATGAACATCCGCGGCGCGCAGGAATTCGCGGACGCTGTTATTCGTATTCGCGAGCACGAAAGTCTGTATTCCATTCGCGAAGACACCGTGGCCGTTGATGAACAAACCCTGTTCCGTACCTCGATCGAAATGCCTGCGGATCTGACCGAAGGCGATTATGTGGCACGCATCTTCTTAACCCGTGGCGGTTCGGTCGTTTCGCAATTTGAGACCACCATCGACGTGCGCAAAGTGGGTTTGGAGCGGTTCTTGTACAACATGTCCCGCCAGCAACCGGTCTGGTACGGCTTGATGTCATTGGTGATCGCGATTGCGGCGGGTTGGGGTGCGTCAACCGCGTTCCGCCTATTGCGCGAGTAACTGACCGTTACCCACGTCCGATGTAGGGCATCGTCGTGGCCATCACGGTCATGAACTGAACGTTTGCTTCAAGCGGCAGGTTCGCCATGTGCAGGACGGACTGTGCTGCATCTTCGACGGCCATTGTTGGGTCGGGCTGCTGCCCTTCTGCAATGGCCGCATCGACCAGGCCCTGCACCATCTGTGTTCGCGCATTGCCGATATCGATCTGCCCACAAGCGATATTGAAGCCCCTCCCGTCCAAAGACAGACTGCGCGTCAGACCCGTAATGGCGTGTTTCGTCGCCGAGTAATGCACCGAGTTGGGGCGCGGCACATGGGCGGCAATTGAGCCGTTATTGATGATACGCCCGCCTTGCGGCGATTGGTGACGCATGATCCGAAACGCCTCACGGGCACACAGGAACATGCCGTTTAGGTTTACGTCGACGCTTTGGTACCAATCGTCCAACGCGATCTCGTCAATCGTTCCCCCCGGCGCGAAAATTCCGGCGTTGTTAAACAGAACATCCAAATGGCCCGCTTTGCCCCGAAACTCTCCAAAGGCGGCCTCGACCGCTTGTGCATCGGTGACATCCGCGACCAATGGAATTGCGTTTGCGTGCTCTGCAGCCATTTGGTTCAGCCTGTCAGCACTGCGCGCGAAAAGGCCAACCGTCCATCCTTGGGTCAGAAATAATTCAGCCGTGGCGCGCCCTATGCCCGAACTTGCGCCGGTCACAATAATGGAAGTCATGTCTCTTCTGCCTCCAATGTCAGCGAGGCCGCCGGGACAGCGCGCAGGTCGTCCACACGCAGCGGATAGGTCGGCTTGGCAAGCCGGTTGCGCACGACCCAGATCAGCCTTTCCTGCGCGCGTGTGATAGCCACATAGGCCAGTCGTTTCCACAACGGCTGTCCAGCTTCAGTACGGCCCATACGGGCAGCGGCATAGATATCCGGAGCAAACACTTGAACAGTGTTCCACTGCGACCCTTGCGCCTTGTGAATGGTGACCGCTGCGCCATGAAGAAAGGTGGCGCCCATGCGGGCGGCAAAAGGAATAAACGGCTCTTCCTCGTCCGGTTTTTCAATCTTGACGATGGATGCGGCGCTGACCTGAGGGTCTTCGGCACCCATCACGTGCAACCTGGAAAAGCCTGGTTTGCGGCCGGGGCCCAGATAGATGACCTGAGCGCCCTTGATCAGGCCACGCGCCTCAAGATCCAGCCGTTTCTTGCGATGTTTAAGGGGCAGTTCAATACCGTCGCAGATTAGCGGTTCACCTTCCAACAATTCGGTATCCGGCGCGCCGTGAACATTCCGAAAAGCCTGAATTAGCCGAATGCGGGTTGCATTGCGCCAGACCAGAACGGGACTGCGGGCCATCAGATCGACCTCGACCCGCTGCCCCCAAATCACACGGTCGTCCTGACGGGCGGTCTGCTCGACCATGCGCTCAAAATCTTCGAACCCCATCTGAGGGTCCGACAGCGCATGGGCAAGGTCCAATATCGGGTTATCCGCATCCTGCCGATGAACTCGGTGAAGGATTTGTTTGCGCGGTTCCGGCAATGCCTCGAACACCATGCTGCCCGACTGATTGACCGGCGCCAACTGTGCCGGGTCACCAAACAGCAGAAGTGTTGGGAAGATTTCTTGCAAGTCTTCGAATTGCCGGTCATCCAGCATCGAGGCTTCGTCCACAAACCCGATGTCCAACGGCTCCTCCCGGCGTTTCCAGCCGGTTATAAAATCGGAGCCCCGTAACCCTGCCGCGGCCAACGCTCCTGGAATGGATTTGTTGTTCTGGTAAAACGCCGCTGCGCGATCCAGCGCCTCGTCGGTCAGGCCTTCGATTTCGGGGCGTTCGTCATTGCCTGCCAGCCATTCGGCGATGCGCTCGTATTCCGGGTCGTAGACCGGCGTATAAAGGATACGGTGGATCGTGGTGGCTGGCACCCCGCGCAGACGCAATACGCTGGCCGCTTTGTTCGTCGGGGCCAAGATCGCCAGACTGCGTTTTTCACGGGCTTTGCGGCTCTCGAAATCGCCGGACACGATCTGAACGCCTGTGTCCGCAATGGCTTTGTAAAGCTCGGCCAGCAGCAGGGTTTTTCCGGACCCCGCCTTGCCAATCACGGCCATCACACCGGACTTACCCGATCCCGGAAGCTTCAGCAGCGCGTCATCGTCAAGGTCAACACCTGCCGACTTCAGCATCTCAGAGATGCTGTCATACGCGGCGGCCTGGTCGTCAGAGTAGGTCACAGAGGGCAAAGACATGGCGCGACCCTACAAGCCCGCGCCAGCTATCACCAGATGTGGAATTCGGTTTTCATCCTGTCACGCTGACAATGCAAACGGGTGTTGCCTGCCAACGCCGAAAGCCGTCTTGAACCACAGCCGCGACAATTCACGCGGGATGCCTGCGCGCTTGGCCACGCGGTTGCAGTCGTCCGCCGAATACGGCCACATCCCGACCGAGATTTGTTCACGTCCCTTACCTTCTGTGCCCAGCACGATCGGGGATGATCCGATCAGGCGATAGATGCGAATCATACGCGCATCGAAAACACCCGCAATGTGGGTTAGACCAAACCCCTCCATCATCTCGCCACCGCTAAGCATGATGGCCCCGGCCGTGTGCGGGCTTGCCGTGCGCGACAGGCAAAAGCGCGTCACTTCCCAGATCAAGGGGCTGTTGATTGGTTTGCCGCCCGTCAGGTGTCCGAACACCTCGTTCACCATGACCGAACCGGTCGTCGGCAAAACACGCATGGACCCACCATGGCTGCCATCCGGTTCTTCCCAAATAACATAGATCGGGTTCAGATCATCGTACTGATCCCGCTCTTCCCCCTTGTCGTTGACATGAACATCCCAGCCCAGCCGGGTTTTGAATTGATCGGCGCGATCCCGAAACATCCCCTCGGCCAGTTTTGGATATTTGTGCAATTCGTCAGCATAGACATAACGCAACATGACTCTTTTCCCCTTGTCGCCCTGTGCAAGAACGAAGGGGGTACAAAGTCGTGGTTAATTTCCGGTTTTTAGTGCGCGCGCGCCTTAAACCACTATTAACCCTCGGCTCAAGGCCGTTGCGATAGCATGAGTTGTGTTTTGCGCACCCAACTTGGCGCGTGCGCTTTCGATATAGACCCTCAGCGTGTGTTCCGAGATCGACAATGAATGAGCGACCTGTGCCCTGCTATAACCCAGAGCGAGCAAGGTCATGGCGTCCACTTCACGCGGCGACAATCCGCGTGAAGATTCGGGCTGACGGTCACTTTCAAACTCTAGCGCCTTTCGGTTGAAGTAATGCGCGATCAGGATCAACTCACGCCCATGCGTTTCGATGAATTTCTGCCAGGTTTCATCATCACAGGTGTGGTTGACAGTAAACAACGCGAATTGACCATTCGGCCCGCGGATCGGAATGGAATAACCTTGATTGCCAACGCCGTGCTCTAATGCATCCGTCAAAAATGTCTTGGCAACCTTGCCCGACCAATCCAGCGTCTTCCAGTCCACCGGATGAAACCGTTGGAAACAGCCCAGTATGACCGGATCGATTCTATGATAGTTACGCTCGCGGTACCGTTCGGCCCAGACGTCGGGATAGGTGGTATAGCCGTATTGATCACCGGCCCCGTCGACCCAATGGTAAATCAGGTTTTCAATCTGCAGCCTGTCCCGCAGGCGAATGGCGACTTCGCTTAGTTCGTCAAGCGAGCTGGTGTTTTCCAAGTCCTCCAGAACCTGGCTCATATCGAGTTTTGTTGCCATCCGCTGGTGCCCGAACCTCATTCTTTCTGGACGAGATTTCGGCTGCGGCGATCAGCTTGGTGTCATCCAACTGCTCGGCAAGCGCGGTCAAACCGTTTTCAACAGCAAAGGCGCTGAGGTCCGACAGTACGTCCAGTATCCACTCATTTTGCGCCATCAGCGTCTCTCCGAAACGGTTAACGAAGGGTTAACACAACCATAGCATGAGGAAGTTTTTTTAGCCTATTCACTGATTTCTACTCCCCAAAAACAGCGGGGTATTTTCATTTAAGTCTTTGAAAAGTCTGATACCATCACCAAAAAGAAACACCCGCGAGCCGGAAAACCGATTCGCGGGTGTTTTGGATTTTGTCTGAGACGAACTTAGTCGCGCGCAGCCAGAACCTCTTCCAAGGTGCGCATTCCGGTCTGTGGAGCCTGAACCAGCACCGACATGTTGCCCGGCTTATGCTCGTTGCGCATCATTTTCATATGCGCCTCAGGCAGATCGGCCCAGGTGAACACTTCGGACATGCACGGATCCAATCGACGCTCGACCATCAGCTGGTTTGCTGCGGCCGCCTGTTTCAGGTGAGCAAAGTGCGAACCCTGCAGACGCTTCTGGTGCATCCACATGTAACGCACGTCGAAGGTCAGGTTGTAGCCGGTTGTACCGGCACAGATTACAACCATACCGCCTTTTTTAACGACGAAGGTCGAAACCGGGAAGGTGCTTTCGCCGGGGTGCTCGAACACCATGTCGACGTTGTTGCCTTTACCGGTGATGTCCCAAATGGCTTTGCCGAACTTGCGGGCCTCTTTGAACCACTCGGCATATTCGGGTGTGTTGACCGTCGGCAGCTGACCCCAGCAGTTGAAGTCCTTGCGGTTCAGAACGCCCTTGGCACCCAGACCCATCACAAAGTCGCGCTTGCTTTCGTCCGAGATCACACCGATGGCATTTGCACCTGCGGTGTTGATCAGCTGGATCGCGTAAGACCCCAGGCCACCCGATGCGCCCCAAACCAGAACGTTCTGACCCGGCTTCAAATCGTGCGGTTCATGGCCGAACAGCATCCGATAAGCGGTCGCCAATGTCAGCGTATAGCAGGCGCTTTCTTCCCAAGTCAGGTGCTTGGGACGCGGCATCAACTGTTGAGCCTGAACATTTGTGAACTGCGCGAACGAGCCGTCCGGAGTTTCATAGCCCCAAATTCGCTGGCTATCCGAATACATCGGGTCGCCACCATTACAGTGTTCGTCGTCGCCGTCATCCTGATTGCAGTGGATGACAACTTCATCACCAACTTTCCAACGGGTGACTTTTGAACCAACTGCCCAAACGATGCCAGACGCATCCGAACCGGCAATGTGGTAAGGTGCCTTATGGCCGTCAAAAGGCGAGATCGGCTTGCCCAGCGAGGCCCAGACGCCGTTGTAGTTGACGCCTGCAGCCATGACCAGAACCAGCACTTCGTGACTGTCCAGCACGGGGACGTCTACGACTTCCTGAATCATCGCGGTGTCCGGGTCGCCGTGGCGCTCCTTGCGGATCGCCCATGCATACATTTTCTTGGGCACAAAACCCATCGGAGGGATTTCACCCATCTCATAGAGGTCTTTTTCCGGTGCCTCGTACGACGCGATGCCGCTGTCGGTGTCCAGAGCCATGTTGGCCTCCTTCAGTTCTAAACCTTTGCCGCGATGCAGAATCGCGTGCATTAACCGATGGAATATTGGCCTTTAGGAAATAATGCAACCGAAATCGGTGCCGTTTTGTAACTTTATGACCCAGCGGATGCAGAAATTTCCTTCGCATCTGCAGCATTTCCCTCGTCTGGTCCCATCGGAACCGAGGCTGCATAATACTCCAGAAGATCAACCCTTTGACCGGACAGGCATATTTTCCCGTCACTGCGCCTGAGAATTCGCCGTTCGACCAACTGATCAATCGCGGCTTCAACCGATGTCTGGTTCTCTTGGTCCGTCATTCCATTGCGACGCATGAGCTCGACAATCACCTGAACGGCATCGGCCTCCGACATCTCTTTATGCTTTTGCATTAGCCAACACGCGGCGGGTACCGGGACCAGCGGGATGGCAGCGCGGAGTCGCGTCATCAGGTCACGCGCCAAATCGGTCATCAGATCGCGCTGATGATCTGCCCGAAACGCCCGTAAGGAAACGGGCTGACCATATCGGACCGAGGCTAGGCCAAATCGTTTGTAGCGCCCGATCACGCGCCGCCAGAGTTGTTTGAGGATCCATCTGGTGATTACACCGATCCGCGCGCGAAACCGTCGTTCATTGCCTAATGCGGCACGCGTCAGAACAGTATCTTCGAGCACACGATCATAGTTCAGCGCCACGGGGACGAATACAACATCGCGGCCCTCTTCCGAGGTCCCGTCAATAATATATTTGAGCAAACCCAGCTTTGGACGACCCAGGGCACCAGTCAGACTTAGCCCACCTTCGGGGAACATGGCCTGCGTCACTCCTGCCGCGGTTGCGTGGCGCACATAACAGGACAACACCTGACGATAGAGATCATTGCCGGACTTTCGCCGGATAAAATAAGCCCCCATCGCACGGATCAGACGGCTAAGGGGCCAGACACGGGCCCATTCACCCACCGCATAAGAAAGGGCCGAATGTTGCGCTGCGAGGTAGGTAACGAGCACATAGTCCATATTGCTGCGATGATTCATGACGAAAACCACCGTGGCGTCGGGGTCGATGTTTTCGATAGCGTCTTCGTCCTGATAGCTAAGCTGCACATGATAAAACGCATTGCTCAGCAAACGAGCCAGACGGATCGCAATGCTGAAATAGGCAACGGCTGAAAACGAGGGAACGATCTCACGCGCGTATCGCTGCGCTTGCTCGAACGCCACAGCATCGGGGACACCCGTTTCGCGTGCGTGATCCTGAACGGCCTGACCAACCTGCGGGTCATAGATCAGGCGCTGAATCATATCGTGACGGTGTGCCAACTTGAACGGCTGGATCGGCCGCTTCAGGCGCGTGTTCAATCGTTTCACCGCTCGTTCGAGTCGACGCCTGAAAAACCACCGCACCGACGGGAACAGAAAATGTGATGCCAAAGTGACCACGGCAAACACCAGGATCAGCAAAAAAAGCCAAAGCGGAAGTTCCACGGTCTGAGTCATGCGTGCACCCTGCCACCAAACGCTGCGTCCTACAATCTGAAGAACCCAATATGCCGCGACGCAGCGAATTGACATGTCCCGAAAATTGCGCTTTAGAGGCCAGGAACGTAATTTTCTTGCCCAACCGATACGTGAGGTCCAGCTATGACGCAGACGCAGAAAGATCGCCCCTGGCTCATCCGAACCTATGCCGGTCATTCCACCGCCAAAGCGTCGAACGCCTTGTATCGCGGGAACCTGGCAAAAGGCCAGACGGGCCTGTCGGTGGCCTTCGATCTGCCCACGCAGACCGGTTATGACAGCGATCATACGCTCGCGCGCGGCGAAGTGGGCAAGGTTGGCGTACCCGTCGGCCACCTAGGCGATATGCGGGTTCTGTTCGACCAGATTCCGTTGGAACAGATGAACACTTCGATGACGATCAACGCGACAGCGCCTTGGCTGCTTGCGCTTTACATCGCTGTGGCCGAGGAACAAGGCGCAGATATCTCCAAACTGCAGGGCACGGTACAAAACGACCTGATCAAGGAATACCTGAGCCGCGGCACCTATGTCTGCCCGCCCAAACCGTCGCTCAAGATGATCGCTGACGTGGCCGAGTACTGTTATACCAACGTGCCGAAATGGAACCCGATGAACGTGTGTTCCTATCACCTGCAAGAAGCCGGCGCGACACCGGAGCAAGAGCTGTCTTATGCGCTGGCCACCGCCATCGCCGTTCTGGACGAACTGCGCCCTCGTGTCCCCGCCGAGGATTTCCCGGCACTTTGCGGACGGATTTCGTTCTTTGTTAACGCAGGTATCCGCTTTGTCACTGAAATGTGCAAAATGCGCGCTTTCGTCGATCTTTGGGACGAAATCCTGCGCGACCGCTACGGCGTAGAGAACCCGAAATTCCGCCGATTCCGGTATGGCGTTCAGGTCAACTCGCTCGGTTTGACCGAGCAGCAGCCTGAAAACAACGTCTACCGCATCCTGATCGAGATGCTGGCCGTGACTCTTTCGAAAAAGGCCCGCGCCCGCGCAGTTCAGCTGCCTGCATGGAACGAGGCACTGGGCCTGCCCCGCCCCTGGGATCAGCAGTGGTCCATGCGGATGCAACAGATTCTGGCCTATGAGACCGACCTTCTGGAATATGGTGACCTGTTCGATGGCAACCCCGCCGTGGACGCGAAGGTTGAAGAATTGAAAGAGGGCGCACGCGCCGAACTGGCCAATCTGGATTCGATGGGCGGTGCGGTTGCGTCGATCGAATACATGAAGTCACGGCTTGTTGATTCAAACGCTGAACGCCTGAACCGCATCGAACGGAACGAAACTGTCGTTGTCGGTGTGAACAAGTGGATCGAAGGCGAACCCTCGCCCCTGCAGACCGAAGATGGCGGCATCATGGTCGTTGACCCTGCTGTCGAACAAGAACAAATCGCGCGCCTGAATGATTGGCGGCAAGATCGCGATGACACAGCTGTCGCGGCGGCTCTGGCCGCGCTACGCGAAGCGGCGCAAAACGGCACCAACGTCATGGAGCCCTCAATCACAGCTGCCAAGGCTGGTGTAACCACCGGTGAGTGGGCCGAAGAAATGCGTAAAGTCTACGGTACCTATCGCGGGCCCACGGGCGTTTCGGGCTCGGTCTCGAACAAGACAGAGGGCTTGGAAGATCTGCGGGCCGCAGTGGATGCAGTCAGCGACAAGCTTGGCCGTCGCCTGAAATTCCTGGTCGGAAAACCGGGCCTGGACGGTCATTCGAACGGTGCGGAACAGATCGCATTCCGCGCACGTGATTGCGGTATGGAAATCAGTTACGAAGGTATCCGCCTGACGCCAGAGGAAATCGTAACTGCCGCGGCGGATGACGACGCACATGTCATCGGTCTGTCAATTCTTTCCGGCAGCCACATTCCGCTTGTGCAGGACGTCATGAACCGACTGCGCGAGGCCGGGCTGGATCATATTCCGGTGATTGTTGGTGGCATCATCCCCGATGACGATGCCGCAAAGCTCACTGCGATGGGCGTCGCAAAGATCTATACGCCCAAGAATTTTGAGCTGAATGCAATCATGGGCGACATCGTCACCCTGGTAGATCCGCAAACCCTCGCTGCTGAGTAATATCTGCCAATTTCGCCAATTCCTCTTCTATCCCCTGAACAAAAGGGGATAGATAATTTATTTCTTTGGAATTACGGTGTGCTATCGGGGACACCGGTAATGACTAACTCCTGGGAGAGGGTGAATGTCGGGGACAAATCTGGAAAAAATGTCGCGTAAAGAACTACTCGAATTGCGCGAAAAGGTCGAAAAAGCACTAGTCGACGCAGAAAAGCGCGAACGGAAAGAGGCGTTAAAAGCCGCTGAAAAAGCCGCAGCAGAATTTGGATTCTCATTGTCAGAATTGGCAAAAGACAACCCGGCTTCCGGAAAAATTGCGAAAGCAAAATACAGAAATCCTGCAGATCCAAAACAAACATGGTCGGGTCGCGGCCGAAAACCGCAATGGCTTCATGACGCATTGAAATCCGGGGCGGATATCTCGGATCTGGAAATCTAATATCTAATTGGAACTGATCCCAAAATGACCATTCATATTGGAGCCAAAAAAGGCGACATCGCAGAAACGGTTCTTTTGCCTGGCGATCCCTATCGCGCAAAATGGGCGGCCGAAACGTTTTTGGACGATGTGAAGCAAGTCAATGACGTTCGCGGTATGCTGGGCTTTACCGGAAGCTGGAAAGGCAACCCTGTCACCATTCAGGGCAGCGGTATGGGCATGCCGTCCTTGTCGATTTACGTCAACGAATTGATCCGGGACTACGGGGCCAAAACGCTGATCCGCATCGGCTCCTGCGGGGGAATGCAGGACAGCGTGAATGTCCGTGATGTGATCCTTGCGATGACCTCGACCACGCTTAGCTCACCGTCACGCGGCATCATGAAAGAGCTGAACTTTGCACCCTGCGCTGATTGGGGGCTGCTTCAGGCGGCGGCTCAGGCGGCAGCGGCCAAAGGCACGCCAACCCATGTTGGTGGCATCTACTCGTCGGACGTTTTCTATGACGAACGCCCAGATCTGAACGAACAGATGGTGCGGCACGGTATTCTCGGGGTCGAGATGGAAGCTGCTGAGCTGTACATTCTGGCCGCGCGCCACAAATGCCGGGCATTGGCTGTTCTAACCGTTTCCGACCACTTGCTGACCGGCGAAGCTTTGCCCTCAGCTGATCGCGAAAGCAGTTTTGGCGATATGGTTGAAATCGCACTACAGGCGGCATTTCCGGCGGCGTAAATGCAAACATGCAGGGTGGGAAACCGCCCTGCTTATGCCGCTATTGCCCCTTCAGGCATTGAGTTGGAGCGTCGCCTCCCTGCTGCTGCGCGCCACAAAATGCACACACCCAAACGCCTTCTTTGCGGTGCTGCCGCCAGCGGCAGTCCCGGCTCAAGGATGAGGTGCGCGAGCGCCACAGGAAATAGGCAAATACTCCGCCTGCCAGAATAAGAAGCAAAATGGGCATGCCAATGCATGGCCCATTTTTCCCACTGGTGGCAAGCCCACAGTTGTCGGTTCAGGCTGCGTTAGCGTATTCGAACAAATCTGGGATGCGGTCATTTACGGGTTTCACAGGTTCTGGAGTGTAATATGACCACGCTTGTTCCAACGTTTTTAGAGCCTCTGATTTTGTGTTCTGTTTTTCTTCCATCGGAGAGATCCTGTTCTAATTCAGTCACTCCTCCCTGATTGAAAAATAGACAGACGCGCCGACAGATTCACCGCATCTTTTTGCAGTTTCGGTATGCCCTTAACGCAACTAAGGCTGGCATTTGCATCCGCCAGCCCTAGGCTCGATGCTTGTTACGCCGCCATGCAGGCATTCGCTTTAGCGGCCTGAGCCTCGCTTACGCCATCACCTGGAACAAATACTTCAGCCTGCTTGCCACCCTGCAGTTCGTATTGCGTCGTAAACGAACCACTAATCCCCGCCTGCCCGGCGCATTCCACTTGCTTGAATACAATATCCGCCCGATTGCTGCTCGAACCGCCACAGGCCGAAAGAGCCGTGATCGCGGCGACAGACAAAACCTTAGTAAGTGTTTGAGTCATTGATGTTCTCCGAATTTTCAATACTCGCAGAACACGAAAAAACCCGGGAAGTTACCATCCCGGGCTTCATAATTTCTTTCGGCTGTGCTCAAACTGCGCGGTCAACCATCATCTTTTTGATTTCGGCAATCGCCTTGGCCGGGTTCAGACCCTTCGGACAGGTCTTGGCGCAATTCATGATCGTGTGGCAGCGATACAGCTTGAACGGGTCTTCCAACTCATCCAAACGTTCACCAGTGGCTTCGTCACGGCTGTCGATGATCCAGCGATACGCATGCAAAAGCGCAGCGGGCCCAAGGTAGCGATCTCCGTTCCACCAATAGCTGGGGCACGAGGTCGAGCAGCTGGCGCACATCACGCATTCATACAAGCCATCCAGTTTCTTGCGATCTTCGATCGATTGCTTCCACTCTTTCGCAGGACGGTTGGTCTTGGTTTCCAGCCACGGCATGATGCTTGCATGCTGCGCATAGAAATGCGTCAGGTCAGGGATCAGGTCCTTGACGACCGGCATATGCGGCAGCGGGTAAATCTTAACGTCACCCTTGATTTCATCCATGCCGTAGATACAGGCCAGCGTGTTGATCCCGTCGATATTCATCGCGCAGGAACCGCAGATACCTTCGCGGCAGGACCGGCGGAAGGTCAGCGTCGGGTCGATTTCATTCTTGATCTTGATCAGCGCGTCCAGAACCATCGGGCCGCAGCTGTCCATATCGACAAAATAGGTGTCTACACGTGGATTTTGACCGTCATCCGGGTTCCAGCGATAGATCTGGAATTTACGAACATTGGCCGCGCCTTCAGGCTTTGGCCAAGTTTTACCTGTGGTAATCCGAGAGTTCTTTGGCAGGGTGAGTTGTACCATTTCCGACCTCGCTAAAATCCTGCGTATAGATATACTCGACAGGCCGGAAAGCCAACCTTTTAACCTTGAAAACACCCAAGAAAATTGGGCAAGTTCACCACAAAATTCCTGCGGCGCACAAGGATCGTGCCGCTGAAGAAACGAGTTGAGTTCAGGACAGTGAATGCCGATTAATGTTGTCAACATACCCTACGGCAATAAGAACCCCTACCAGAACATGCTTTATTCGGCCTGCAAGCCAGAGTTCTGCTTGATTGCTTCCAGAAGCGCTCCTTTGTCCGCGTTTGCAAAGGCTGATTTCCAACCCGATCAAAGCATAATTCATATTCATTGGGACGACCGGTTGTTCCCCAAGCCGGAAACGGAAGTGCAGGCTTCTGTTTTTCGTTCTACCTGTGACGGCTTGAGACAATACCAGGCCAATGGCGGGCGCGTGATCTGGACCATTCACAATCAGTTCGCGCATTCCGAAGGAGTCAAGACGGATTACTTCCGCAATAACCGCCGGGAATTGGCGGAAATTGTCGACCTGATTCATGTTCACACGCCCCATGCCCGGCAACATATGATTGATGAATATGGCGCTGACCCGGATAAACTGCGCCTCATTCCGCATCCGAGCTATCTTGGTGTTTACGAGCCGTCAGAGCAAACATTGAAACGCCCCCTTCCCCTGCGCGAGCGCACCCATTTTTTAAGCTTTGGAACAATGCGGGGCAGCCGTGAATTGGAACGGTTGGAAGATGCCGCAAAAAAAATGACCAATCGTGGTCACGACTTTCAGGTATCAGTCGTCGGGCGGGTGTATCCGTCCGGCCGCCGCCTGATGCGCCGCATGCGATCAAACCGAAATACTACGGTTATTCCTGATCGAATTCCTGATTCCGAAATAGCCCAAGTGTTCTCAAATGCGCATGCATACATGCTGCCGTCGACGACCACTTTTACCTCGGGAACGGCAATGCTGGCGCAGACCTATGGCTTGCCGATTATCGGCCCCGACATTGATGCGCACAAGCATACTACACCGGAGGCCTGTCATGATCTGCTCTATCCCGCGCGGAACCCAAGAGGCCTGATCCGCATGATGATGCGTGTGCTCAGCATGTCCGATGAGGAACTGGCCGAAAAACGTCAGGCCTGTCTCGCCTTTGCGGTTGAACGCAGCCCGCACCGAATATCCGGCGACCTGAAACGCGCGTTGATTGAACTGACCTAGATGCGATCACCTGTTACACAATACCCGTCGTTCGCGCGGCAAAAACCGCGATTTCATCCAAAACTGCTTGGGGCGTCCTTCTGGTAAAAGTCTTGAAGATTGTTTCGTGCTCACCTTCGGTGGGCACACGCCGGACAAATCCCCATTCCTGCCGGTCAATTGCCCAGCTTTCGATTCCATTTTCGTACAGCCAACGCGCATAGCGGACATCCACGAATTTCTGGCTGTCTTTCATGAATTCATACGGAGCGACGTTCTTACCCATCGCAACCATGCCACATGTTGCAAGTTGATCAACGCGCTGCATCCGGCGCAATGGTTGGCCGCCCTTGACCACATCTCGTTGCCGATGGCTGGTCGGAGCCTTGTCAGTGTAGGTCGACGCGTGTGTTCCAAAAACCACTTTCTCCGGCCCCTTTTCCTCGAGCCGCTGAACCATGTGCTTTACGAAAATTTCGCTATAGATCAGATCATCATCGACGAAGAAAACGATGTCGTCGGGGTCGGGTGTCGTGAAGAACTTACCGACATCCTTCTGATCCTCTTCCGGTACAAAGGCGTTTATCTTGGGGTTGTCTCTAAACTCCGTCGGAACTTCACCCCATTCGTTCAGGCACAGGTACAGCGCGTCCACCTGATCGATGATCGACTGCACGGCAAGGGGTAACATTTTTTCTCGTAAAGGGTACGAGGCCATATGTGCTCTAACCGCCATCACTCAACCTTTCGAAAACTTTAAACGAAGCGAAACTGTATCTGCGGGAATTGCCGTGGCCGTCCCGATTGAACGGGTTTGTCTCACCGCAATACATCTTCCAATTTGAGAACCGGTCTGCGACCCAGTTCGAATACTCGCGATGGCGCACATGAGCGTTGTTTGGGTCAAAGACGAAATCGGACGAATAAATCACCACAAACCGTTTTGCCAAAGAAAACAGCCGGTGCATATAGGCCTCAAAAACTTCGTCTTCGACCAGATGATAAATGACGTCCAGGGACAATGCAGCGTCGTGCGGCTCGACGTCCGCATCTGCCGGAAGAAACGTCCAGCCTGAACGCTCGCTGAATTGGGCATTACACTTGCGCACGCAGTCTTCCGAGATATCCAGACCTGTGAATTGAGGGATATCAAAAAGGCTTGCCTGATTGCCATCGCCACTGCCCAATTCGACAACCGATTGTACGTCTTCAACTTCGACTAGGGTGTTGATGAAATTGGCCTTGTAAACCGCCAACCGGCCATAAGACCCAGCGCCAGAGTTTTTGCCCTGCGCGTAACGATTGGTCCAGTATTCGTTTGAGGAAAAATTACTCATGCTCGCACATCAACACTGGCGGGGCCGCAGAAACGGGTTCCACAGTCTTTGAGTGCGTATGGTCCTTTTCTCTCAACGATACTAATCACCGCGTCGCCTCTCGGTCTCTGTCGCGTCTTTAGGTTTTACGACATCAGAACGTCCGCGCTTTGGGCGCGATTTTCTGCAGGCTGATGCCGCCTTCATCTTCGGTTGTCAGCGGATCGGCAATGACCGGGCGATAGCTGAGATCAACCTGGTTGCCATCAACACGCGACACCGTATGGACGCGCCAGTTCTCATCATCGCGCTCGGTGAAATCTTCATGCGCGTGCGCGCCGCGGGATTCCTTACGCGCCTCGGCGCCGACAATCGTGGCCAACGCACTTGGCATCAGGTTGGTCAGCTCCAGCGTTTCCATCAGGTCGCTGTTCCAGACCAGCGAGCGGTCGCTGACTTTCAGGTCGTCCATCTTGGCGGCGATCGCCGTCATCTTGTCGACGCCCTCGGCCATGGTTTTTGCTGTCCGGAAGACCGCTGCGTCTTCCTGCATGGTCTTCTGCATCTCAAGACGCAGATCGGCGGTAGCGATTGCACCGCTGGCATTACGTACCGCGTCAAAGCGGTCGAACGCCTTATCGACGGACGCCTGATTCAGCACCGGGTTCGGTGCCTCGGCATCCACAACCTTGCCCGCTTTGATTGCAGCAGCGCGGCCAAAGACCACGAGGTCGATCAGTGAGTTCGAGCCCAAACGGTTCGCCCCGTGGACCGAGGCACAGCCCGCTTCTCCCACAGCCATCAATCCGGGGACAACGCCCGTCGGGTTGTCAGCGGTCGGGTTCAGAACCTCACCCCAATAGTTGGTCGGAATGCCGCCCATGTTGTAGTGCACGGTCGGCAGAACCGGGATCGGTTCCTTGGTGACGTCTACGCCCGCAAAAACGCGCGCCGATTCCGAAATCCCTGGCAGACGTTCGGCCAGCGCCTCGGCCGGCAAGTGGCTGAGGTTCAGGTGAATGTGGTCGCCACCGTCACCATGGCCACGGCCTTCGCGGATCTCCATTGTCATCGAACGCGAGACGTAATCGCGAGGCGCGAGGTCCTTGTACTGGGGCGCATAACGCTCCATGAACCGTTCGCCTTCCGAGTTGGTTAGGTAACCGCCCTCACCACGCGCGCCTTCGGTGATCAGACAGCCAGAACCGTAAATGCCGGTCGGGTGGAACTGAACGAACTCCATGTCCTGCAGGGCCAGCCCTGCGCGGGCCACCATGCCGCCACCATCGCCGGTGCAGGTATGGGCCGATGTTGCGCTGAAGTAGGCGCGGCCGTAACCGCCGGTTGCCAGCACTACCATCTTGGCGTTGAAGACATGCATCGTGCCGTCGTCCAACTTCCAGCAGACGACACCCTGACACTGCCCGTCTTCGGACATGATCAGGTCGATGGCGAAGTATTCGATATAGAACTCGGCGTTGTTCTTGAGGCTTTGACCATAGAGCGTGTGCAGGATCGCGTGACCGGTCCGGTCAGCAGCCGCACAGGTCCGCTGCACGGCAGGACCTTCGCCGAATTCGGTGGTGTGACCACCGAACGGGCGTTGGTAGATCTTGCCCTCTTCAGTACGGCTGAACGGAACACCGTAGTGTTCCAGCTCATACACGGCCTTGGGTGCCTCACGCGCAAGGTATTCCATTGCATCGGTGTCACCCAGCCAGTCCGAGCCTTTGACGGTGTCGTACATGTGCCACTGCCAGTGGTCCGGGCCCATATTGGACAGAGATGCGGCGATCCCGCCCTGCGCGGCAACCGTGTGCGAGCGTGTCGGAAACACCTTCGTGACACATGCCGTGCGCAGACCTTGTTCTGCCATGCCCAGTGTGGCGCGCAGACCAGCGCCGCCAGCGCCGACAACAACCACGTCATATTCGTGTGTTTCGTATTCGTATGCAGCTGTCATTTGATTATTTCCTTACCGCGCGTTTCACAGAGCCAGCTTGATCAGGGCAAACAGCCCGGCAGCTATCAATGTGTAGCCAAACGCCGCGACGGCCATGAGGCTCAGCTTTTCTGCGACACCATGGACATAGTCTTCAATTGCGACCTGAGTTTCGTGGACCAGATGGATGATGACGACAACCATTGTCAGCCCGGTCACAATCGCCGGGAAGGGACGGCCATAATAAACCAGGACTTCTTCGTATGACCTGCCCAATCCGTTTGCGAAGACGAAGACAAACAGCGGTACAAGAAAGACAAGTGCCGCCGAGCTTACCATCATCTGCCAGTGATGATGCGTACCTTCGCCTCCGGCACCGGCACCCTGCGCGCGTTTGCGGTCAGTGAGGTAATTCATGGCCAATCTCCTTAAACCGCAATTGCCGTGATGAAGGCGAGGATGGTGGCCAACACCAGCATGCCGATCCCCATCTTTTCGGAGATACCGACATCTACGCAATACCCCAGATCCCAGATCACGTGACGCAGACGACCCAGCATGTGATAGAAGATCGCCCAGGTCGCAGCGAACATCACCAGATCACCCAGCCAGCTTCTCATCAGCCCATCGATGAAGTTGAATGCCGTTTCGGATGTTGCCGCCGCCAGGAACCACCAGACGACAAAGAATGCGATCGCTAGCGACGCAATACCCGTGATGCGCACAAGGATCGATGTCATCGAAGTCAGTTGGGGGCGGTAGATCGTGAGGTGAGGTGAAAGAGGGCGGTTGCCCCGATTTACATCGGCCATGTTGGCTCCTTTACGGTTGGCTTCCGAGGGTTTTACTGTTTTTTGCGGTTCTGTCACGTGCTGCAGATGCAAAAAAGTTCACAATTGACGCAAAATGACGGATATTTGCATTATGTGATCACACAAAATAAGCTCGTGATCACAAAAAGTTTCCATCCTTTATGATGTTAGCGCCTACAGACCCGATTCTGTTGTTTGGCTATTTCAGATCAGCGGTTTGCTGGGTCACCTCGCGCAGCAGTTTCTTACGAATCCGCTCGGGGTAATCAGCAAACCCTGAGGCTGAGACGACAAACGCCCCCTCGCCCACGATCACATTTTCAAAGAAATACGCGGTCAGATCCGGTTCGCTTTCTTCGATTGCAATCGCGTTCACCGTCACACCGCGTGTCCGCAGAATTCTGTGTACGTCCGATGGTTCAATCCCCTCGTTCGACACCCCATCGCCAGAGATATCGATCAGGTGGCGTTTGCAATCCGACACCGTATCGAAATAGGACATGGTCGATTCCAGCGCCTCGCCAATTGCGGTGGAAAAGTTGCGCCAGACCCTGGGATCGTTGGCCACTTTTACAGCAAACTGATCAATTGCCTCGAAACTGTCGATATGTGTCCACGGAACAGTGACCATCTGACGAGAGGACCCTGTCCACTGCACCAGCATCACGCGGGCTTTCCCGCGCACCAATGCCTCGGACACGATCGGGTCACGCAAACCGGCTGCTAGGCCATCCATTTGTATTCGATACTCAGTCGAATCGACCGACCCCGAGACGTCTACAGCGAGTGCCAATGCCAAATCGCAAGCATATGCAGGTGGCGTCAGACAGACGCAGGCAGCTATTGTGCGAAGCAAGGTCATGACCGCAGCCTAACACGATTGGCGCTGGCTGCGATCAAATGACTGTCACCACGAGTATCAGATCGGCATCAGAGCCCAGTAATCCAGATCAAGCAGGACATTGGGCAGATAACGACCGTCTTCGTTTTTCAACTCAAACGGCGCGCCGCCCTTGGTTGCGACCAACCGTAGGCGCACGGCGCCGACGCCCGGAATGGCAGTTTCCGCCTTGTCCAGAACTTCGGACCAGGCCTTGATCGTGTCGCCCGCAAAACAGGGGTTAGCGTGCGCGCCACCGTTCAGGCCAACGATCATCTGTGCATTAGCCAGCCCGTTGAACGACAGGGTCCGCGCCATGGAAATCACGTGACCGCCATAGATCAGCCGCCCTTCGGGGCGGAAGGTCAGATCGAAATGCACCTTGGCGGTGTTCTGCCACAGGCGGGTCGCCAGCATATGTTCGGCCTCTTCGACCGTGACGCCATCGACGTGATCGATTTTCTCGCCAATCTCATAGTCGCCCCAGCGATGCGCCTCACCAGCCTGAGCGAAATCGTACTGAGAGAAATTAAGGCCCTCGGGCGCGATCAGATCCTTCGCGTCCAGCGCCTTTTTCAGTTCCGGCACCACAGTCTCGGGCGCGGGCGCATCCAGATCCGATTTCCGCACCATGACCCAACGCACGTATTCGATGACAACCTCATCGCGCTGGTTCAGACCGCGCGTGCGCACCCAGACAACACCGGTCTTGCCGTTCGAGTTCTGTTTGAGGCCGATCACCTCGGATTCCGAACGCAAGGTATCGTCGGGATAGACCGGCTTAAGCCAGCGCCCTTCAGCATACCCCAGATTGGCGACCGCATTCAGCGACACATCAGGGACAGTCTTGCCAAACACGACATGGAATGCAGCAAGATCATCAATCGGGCTTTGCGGCAGACCACAATTCCGGGCGAACTCGTCCGAGGAATACAGCGCATGCCGCGCCGGATAGAGCGCGTGGTACAGCGCCCGCTCGCCATTGGTCACCGTGCGCGGCACGGCATGGTGCAACACCTGACCAATGGAATAATCCTCGAAAAAGCGGCCCGGATTGGTTTTTGCCATTATTGCTGTCCCAGTTTCATGTCAGGTAAATAGTCGGCCTCGACCTCTTTAGTCACGGCTTGCGCGCAGCGCATCATGCGGCTGTTTTCGTCATAGGCATAGGACGGGTCGCCATACAGATCCCACCCTTTTGCCAAAGCATCTGACACTTTGTGGCAGAAGGCCGAGGTGTCTTCTTCGGTCAACAAACGGTAGAGTTTTGCCATGATGTCAAATCCTTACGAGGGGAACGGCGACGGGCCGACCAGCCCGTGAACGTAGCCGATGACACCCAGCAGCACGATCGAGCCCACAAAGAACATCGCGTCCTTCCTATAGGTTCCGGGTTCACCGGGGGTCCAATCCGGCTCGGACTTGTTGATCACAATCACTTCGACCACAGCCCAGGCTAACAACCCGCCGAACAGGATGATCGAGGCCAGATCGCCATTGACCAGCAAATGCGCAAAAGCCCACAGTTTAAACCCGCCCAGCATCGGATGGCGGAGCTTGTTCAGAATACGGCCCTTGGTTCCGGCCGGGCTCAACATAAAGATCGCGATCAACACCAGAAGGTTGTTGATGTGAATCATGAAGGCAGGCGGGGCCCAGACATAGATGAAATCGGTCATGCGATAGCCGAAGATCATCAGCAGGATCGATGCCACCAAGGCCAGCGCGACCGCGCCCTTGCCGGCCTCGCCCATCGCAGCGCGACGCTCTGGCATCACACGTTTGAACAGATGCGCGGCCCACCAAAGTGCCACACCGAGAATGAGAAGAACAAAGCCCATGCTGGCTTACCCCGCTTGCAAAGCTGTAATTGCCTCCGCTTTTGCCAGAATTTCGCGGGCAGTTACAACGTGCAGATTTTCAACGATCTTGCCGTCGACCACGGCAACGCCCTGTCCTTGCGCCTCAACCTCTTCGAAAGCGGCAATCTGGCGACGGGCCAGATCGATCTCGGTCTCCGACGGGGCATAGGCTGCGTTGGTGACATCGACCTGTGCGGGATGGATCAGGGTTTTACCGTCAAAACCCATGTCGCGGCCTTGCGCACATTCGGTGGCCAGACCTTCCGTATCCTTGAATGCGTTGTAGACACCATCGACAACGATCAGCCCCTCGGCCTTGGCGGCCAGCAGACACAGGCCCAGCGAAGTCATCAAGGGCAGGCGATCCGGACGGAAGCGGGTTTGCAACTCCTTCGCCAAATCATTTGTACCCATGACAAACCCCGCCATCAGCGGATGGGCGGCAATCTCGGCCGCGTTGAGCATCCCGCGCGGGGTTTCCATCATCGCCCAGATTGGCAGGTCACCGGTAATCGCGGCCAGCGCGTCCACGTCCGCAGCTGAATTCACCTTGGGCAGCAGGACCACATCGGCATCCATCTCGCGCACGGCCTCAGCGTCAGCACGGCCCCATTCGGTATCCAGACCGTTGATGCGCACGATCTTGACCCGTTCCCCATAACCGCCCGCGGCCAGAGCCGCCTTAAGCGTTTCGCGTGCATTGCCCTTCTCATCAGCAGAAACCGCGTCCTCAAGATCAAAAATGATCGCGTCCACAGGCAAAGTGCGTGCCTTGTCCAACGCCCGGTCTTTTGAACCAGGGATATAGAGAACAGAGCGATAGGGGCGCTGGCGCGAGTCCATTGGCTTCTCCCGAAGAAATAAAGTTGCGCGGAATGGGGCATTTTTTGTCGGAAAGTTCA
This sequence comes from Ruegeria sp. CDSC068, assembly GCF_059610545.1. NCBI lineage: Bacteria > Pseudomonadati > Pseudomonadota > Alphaproteobacteria > Rhodobacterales > Roseobacteraceae > Ruegeria > Ruegeria sp. CDSC068. The sequence continues at coordinate 127,758 of NZ_JBXWNV010000006.1, read as the reverse complement.
AGCGCAAAATCGCCGCATCGCAGCATTTGCGACGCAACGTGCGTTCCTTTAACCGGATTTCGGTCCAACGGCGGCACCCTGACCGGCAAAAGAAATCGAAAAGGGTCAAAGATGCACAAGACACTGCTGAAGATGACGATGGGCCTCGGAATCATGGTTCTGGCTGCGCAACAGGCCCACGCCCGCAACTGCGCACCACGTGACGAGGTGATAAAACGGCTGACCGAAACTTACGGCGAAACGCGCCAGGGGATCGGCATCGCGCGTCAAGGCGCGGTGATGGAGCTCTATGCGTCGGACCAAAGCGGCAGCTGGACGATCACCGTGACATTGCCGGATGGAATGACCTGCCTTGTTGCCTCGGGTCAGGCTTATGAAATGATCGCCGATGCCCTGCCGCCCAACGTCTGATCAGGTCAAAGCGTCCCAGATCAGTTTACTGCCCGTGAGCGTCAGCAGCACATAGGCGATGCCAAAGAACAGGCGCTCGGACAGCATGAAATGCGCCCGGACGCCCAGCCAGGCACCAAGAATCGCAAATGGTGTCAAAAGCAGATCGGCCCACGCGGTGTGCCAAGTGAAAAGGCCAAGATAGGCGTAAGGCACAAATTTCGTGATGTTGATGACCCAGAAGGCCAATACAGTGCTGGCCTGAAACTCGGTCTTCGACAGGCGTTGCGACAGCAGGTAAACGGCGGCTGGCGGGCCGCCCGCATGGCTGACAAAGCTGGTGAAGCCAGCAACCAGTCCAGCGAACAGTCCGGCGGGGGCAGGCAGTCTGTTTGTAAAGCCGCGCACCCAGCCTTTGGATTGACTGACGTGCCAAACGACAAAACCAATGGAAATCCCCCCGATCAGTAGGCGCAGCAGATCATCATCGGTGGCGCGATAAAGCCATGCGCCCAACGCCACGCCAGGCACGGCCCCAAGGATCAACAGGCGCGAATCCGGCCAGCTCCAGCGTTTCCAATAGGGCCCAAGAGTTGCAACGTCGATCACCATCAAAATCGGCAGCATCAGCGCCAGTGCCTGCCCCGGCTCCAATATCAACGCCAGAATCGATGAGGACGCAAAGGCCACGCCCGAGCCAAAGCCACCCTTCGAAATACCCGCAAAGATCACAGCCGGGATCGCTACAACAAAAAACATCAGGTTCAATTCGAACATGCAGCGCCCCGGTTTCGGCCTGTATCCTTGGCCGTTTAGCGCAATCAGCACAGGCAGTGCAAACGGTATGCGGTTGCATGCCGCGCCGCTGAACACTTGCGCGAAAGCCATTTAGCGACTAGCACAGCCGCGATTTCAATTCCGACCGGAGATTTTCCAAATGGCCAGACCCAAGATTGCGCTTATCGGCGCTGGGAACATCGGCGGCACGCTTGCGCACCTCGCAGCTGTCAAAGAACTGGGTGACGTAGTCCTGTTCGACATCGCAGACGGGCTGCCGCAAGGCAAAGCGCTCGACATCGCTGAATCCGGCCCTTCGGAAGGGTTCGACGCAGCCATGTCCGGCACCAGCGATTATGCCGATATCGCAGGCGCAGACGTCTGCATCGTCACCGCTGGCGTCGCCCGCAAACCCGGCATGAGCCGCGATGACTTGTTGGGCATTAACCTGAAAGTCATGAAGTCGGTTGGCGAAGGCATTGCAGCCCACGCGCCCGACGCGTTCGTGATCTGCATCACCAACCCGCTGGACGCGATGGTCTGGGCTCTGCGTGAGTTCTCGGGCCTGCCGCACAACAAAGTCTGCGGCATGGCTGGCGTTCTGGACTCGGCCCGTTTCGCGCACTTCCTGTCGGAAGAGTTCAACGTCTCGATGCGCGACGTCACCGCGTTTGTTCTGGGCGGCCACGGCGACACAATGGTGCCGTCGGTGCGTTATTCGACCGTTGCCGGTATCCCCCTGCCCGATCTGGTCGAGATGGGCTGGACCACGCAGGATAAGTTGGACGCCATCGTTCAGCGTACCCGTGATGGCGGTGCCGAAATCGTTGGCCTGCTGAAAACTGGCTCGGCTTACTACGCGCCTGCCACTTCGGCGATCGAAATGGCCGAAGCCTATCTGAAAGACCAGAAGCGCGTACTGCCTTGCGCCGCATACTGCAGCGGCGAGCTGGGAGTTGACGGTCTCTATGTAGGCGTACCTACCGTGATCGGTGCCGGTGGCGTCGAACGGATCGTCGACATCAAGCTGAACGAAGACGAACAGGCCGGGTTCGACAATTCGGTCAACGCCGTCAAAGGCCTGATCGAAGCTTGCAAGGGCATCGACAGCTCGCTGGCCTGATCCCTCTTGAGCGGTAATTCAGAACCCGGTTTACCTTTGGTGAGCCGGGTTTTTCTTTGAACGATTGCGGCGCCATTGAATCGACATTTCCCCGGCACAGATGCCATGTAATCGTTTGAATCCGCCATCTCGGCGGACCGGCTAGGTTTAGCGCTAGCTGAATTCTCTCTTTATTCTAAAGGCCGTCAACGACGACGAATCAAACGGGCAACCTTCATTGCATTTTGTGATCACACCCAAAAAAACCGTGATCACAAATAATGAAAATCTTCGTGAAAAACTGCTCCCCTGTCAAAAAACCCTTTAAACTTGCCCCCTAGACACCCCTATAACGGTGTAACGCAGTCAGACAGGACAGTTTCGATGAACATTCACGAATATCAGGCCAAAGCGCTTCTTCGCAGCTATGGCGCTCCGGTCTCCGAAGGTCGCGCGGTTCTGCGCGCTGAGGAAGCCAAAACCGCAGCCGGTGAGCTGGATGGCCCGCTCTGGGTTGTCAAAGCACAGATCCACGCGGGTGGCCGTGGCAAGGGCTCCTTCAAAGAGGCTGATGCCGGTGAAAAAGGCGGTGTTCGTCTGACCAAGTCGGTGGAAGAAGCATCCGAGGAAGCCAAGAAGATGCTGGGCCGAACGCTGGTCACGCATCAAACCGGCCCTGCGGGCAAGCAAGTCAACCGCATCTACATCGAAGCCGGTTCCGGCATCGAGCGTGAACTGTACCTTGCCCTGCTGGTGGATCGCCAGACCAGCCGCATCTCATTCGTGTGTTCGACCGAAGGTGGCATGGACATCGAAGAGGTTGCCGCGGCAACGCCCGAGAAAATCCTGTCCTTCTCGGTCGATCCGGCAACAGGCTATCAGCCCTATCATGGCCGCCGCATCGCCTTCTCGCTGGGCCTGGAGGGTGCGCAGGTCAAACAGTGCGTCAAACTGATGAGCCAGCTGTACGCCGCCTTCATCGAGAAGGACATGGAGATGCTGGAAATCAACCCGCTGATCGTGTCCGACAAGGGCGACCTCAAGGTGCTGGACGCCAAGGTCGGCTTTGACGGTAACGCGGTTTACCGCCACCCCGATATCGCCGAGCTGCGCGACACGACCGAGGAAGACCCCAAGGAATTGGAAGCCTCTAAGTACGACCTGAACTACATCGCGCTGGATGGTGAGATCGGCTGTATGGTGAACGGTGCCGGTCTGGCGATGGCGACAATGGACATTATTAAGTTGTATGGCGCCGAGCCTGCCAACTTCCTCGACGTTGGTGGTGGTGCCACCAAAGAGAAAGTGACCGAAGCGTTCAAGATCATCACCTCGGACCCGCAGGTCAAAGGCATTCTGGTCAACATCTTCGGCGGCATCATGCGCTGTGACGTGATTGCCGAGGGCGTTGTCGCCGCGGTGAAAGAAGTCGGCCTCAAAGTTCCGCTGGTTGTGCGTCTTGAAGGCACGAATGTCGAGAAGGGCAAAGAGATCATCAACACCTCTGGCCTGGACGTGATCGCGGCGGACAACCTGAAAGACGGTGCCGAGAAGATCGTGAAGGCCGTCAAAGGCTAATCCCAATTCCGTGGGGTGGGATTTGCCCACCTTTCCGACGAATTCAGGCAGGCTCAGGCCCGCTTAAAACAGGAGAATGCCAAATGGCAGTCCTCATCGACGAAAATACCAAAGTGATCTGTCAGGGCTTTACCGGCTCACAGGGCACATTCCACAGCGAACAGGCCATTGCTTATGGCACCAAGATGGTTGGCGGCGTGACCCCCGGCAAAGGCGGGATGACCCATCTTGACCTGCCCGTATTCAACTCGGTCCACGAGGCCAAGCATGTGACCGAAGCCAACGCCAGCGTGATCTATGTGCCCCCGCCCTTTGCGGCAGACTCGATCCTCGAAGCGATTGATGCCGAGATGGAAGTGATCGTCTGCATCACCGAAGGCATCCCGGTTCTGGACATGATGAAGGTGAAGCGCGCTCTAGAGGGCAGCAAGTCACGCCTGATCGGCCCGAACTGCCCCGGTGTGATCACGCCCGATGCCTGCAAGATCGGCATCATGCCCGGCCACATTCACAAACGCGGGAGTGTGGGTGTCGTTTCCCGCTCGGGTACGCTTACTTATGAAGCTGTGAAACAGACAACAGACGTAGGCCTGGGTCAGTCCACCTGCGTGGGCATCGGCGGCGACCCGATCAAAGGGACTGAGCATATCGACGTGCTGGAATGGTTCCTGGCCGATGACGAAACCCACTCGATCATCATGATCGGTGAGATCGGTGGCTCGGCCGAAGAAGAAGCCGCGCAGTTCCTGGCAGATGAGGCCAAGAAGGGCCGCTCGAAACCCACCGCTGGTTTTATTGCGGGTCGCACGGCTCCTCCGGGCCGCCGCATGGGCCACGCAGGCGCGATCGTCGCCGGTGGCAAAGGCGGTGCCGAAGACAAGATCGAAGCCATGCGCTCGGCCGGTATCGTCGTGGCCGAAAGCCCTGCCCAGCTGGGTGAGGCTGTTCTGGAAGCGATTGGGTAAGTGACCGAGGGCCGGGTATATGTTCTGAGGGCAGCGCCCGGCCCGAGGGTGGGTGCAATGCGCCCGCCCACCAAAACATTGGTTTGCCTTCGGCAAAACGAGGCGGGTCGGGCGCTGCCCGGCAATGCTCACCGGTTGGGTCAATATTGATGGGACCAGTGCAGGCTATATCGACCGGACTGCGGAAAACCTTGGTTTATTCCGGCAGAGCCACACGCTCAGAATTCTGGTGGTTTGCGCCGGTCGCGCTGGTCTTTCCGATGTTAGCGATTACACAACTTAACTGGCAGAACGCCGAGATTTTGGGCATCTGGCAACTGTTTGTAGTAATGGTAGCATCTGTTCCTCTGCTATCGGCCATGAGCCGCCGGTTACAAGACACTGGGGAGGAGGGTCGTCAGGCATTCTATCCTTTCATGCCTCTGATTACTCTCTGGCTCGGTTATCAGATGATGTACTGGCTCGGGTTGGTGCTGCTAACCAGTAGCGGTTTCGGAATCCTTTTTCTGGGGTTATTCGCTTTGGTGCTAGTAGCAATTGTGCTCCTTGTTGGATTTATCTCAAGCGCGCTAATTGCCGCCAACGTTATTGGCATGATGCTTGTAGCATCAGATCCGCAAAGCAATCGTTTCGGAGCGCCCGAGTTAGGAGTGACCCCATGACCTTCTCCGACGCCATGCGCACTTGTTTCTCCAAGTTTTTCACCTTCTCAGGTCGTGCCTCGCGGCCCGAGTACTGGTTCTTTTTCCTGTTCATCGTGATCTGGAACGTCATCGCCGGGATCATCGACTGGCAGTTCTTCACACAGGTCGCCACGACACAGACCGATGAAATCAAACAAGTCACTGCAACGTCCAACCAGCCGGTGCAAAGCATCGTGGGCTTGATCGTGTTCATCCCGCATCTGGCCGTCGCGTGGCGACGGATGCATGACACCGGGCGCAGTGGGCTTTTTGCCTTGCTACCGATCCTGCTGATCCTCGGTGCCGGGGCGGTTCTGTTCTTCGGCATCGGCCTTGCCTCCAGTTTTCAGCATGGCGGTAATCTGGACATCCTATTCACCCGCGCCACGTTGCTGGTCGTGATCCCGACACTGCTTGTTTTGTTTGTGTCGCCCCTCCTGGTTCTGTGGTGGCTGACCCGCCCCAGCCAACCAGGCACCAATCAATACGGTCCCAACCCACATGAGGTAGCCCAATGACCGAACATACGCCCAATTCTGCCTTTCATGCTTCTAGCTTTATGCAGGGGCATAATGCTGAATATCTGGAGCAGCTTTATGCCCAGTACGCCAAGGACCCGAACGCTGTAGATGCGGCCTGGGTCGATTTTTTCCGGGCGATGGGCGACGCCACGCCGGACGTCCAGCGCGAGGCCGAAGGGCCATCCTGGGCTCGGACCGACTGGCCTCCGATGCCGACGGATGACCTGACTGGCGCGTTGACGGGCGAATGGGCCGAAATCGACGCCAAGGCGGCAGGCGACAAGATTAAGGACAAGGCCGAGGCCAAGGGCGTTCAGGTCAGCGAAGACCAGATCAAACGGGCGGTTCTGGACAGTCTGCGGGCACTGATGCTGATCCGGGCTTATCGTATCCGGGGCCATCTTGCTGCTAATCTGGACCCGTTGGGCATGCGCGCCGCCAGCACCCACCCGGAATTGGACCCCAGGACGTATGGCTTCACCGAAGCCGACATGGACCGCCCGATCTTTATCGACAACGTGCTGGGTTTGCAGATGGCCAGCATGCGCCAGATTGTCGAGATCGTGAAACGGACCTATTGCGGCACATTCGCGCTGCAGTACATGCATATCTCAAATCCGGAAGAAGCCGCGTGGCTGAAGGAACGGATCGAGGGGTACGGCAAGGAAATTCAGTTCACCAAGGAAGGCCGCAAGGCGATCCTGAACAAGATGGTCGAGGCCGAAGGCTTCGAGAAGTTCCTGCACGTTAAATACATGGGCACCAAGCGTTTCGGCCTGGACGGCGGCGAAGCCTTGATCCCCGCGATGGAGCAGATCATCAAGCGCGGCGGTGCGCTGGGTGTCAGCGACATCGTCATCGGCATGCCGCACCGGGGCCGCCTGAACATTCTGGCCAATGTTATGCGCAAGCCTTATCGCGCGATCTTCAACGAGTTCCAGGGCGGCAGCTTCAAACCCGAAGATGTGGATGGTTCCGGCGATGTGAAATACCACCTCGGCGCGTCCAGCGACCGTGAATTCAATGGCAACAGTGTCCATCTGTCGCTGACTGCAAACCCCTCCCACCTTGAGGCTGTGAACCCGGTTGTTCTGGGCAAGGTTCGCGCAAAACAGGATCAGTTGGGTGACGAAGACCGGACCAAGGTGATGGGCATCCTGCTGCACGGCGATGCGGCCTTTGCGGGTCAAGGTGTTGTCGCCGAAGGCTTTGGCCTGTCCGGCCTTAAGGGTCATAAGACCGGCGGCACGATGCATATCGTGGTGAACAACCAGATTGGCTTTACCACCGCGCCGCATTTCAGCCGCTCCAGCCCCTACCCCACCGATATCGCCCTGATGGTTGAGGCACCGATCTTCCACGTGAATGGCGACGATCCCGAGGCTGTAACACATGCCGCCAAGGTTGCGACCGAATTCCGGCAGAAGTTCCACAAGGACGTGGTTATCGACATCTTCTGCTATCGCCGGTTCGGGCATAACGAGGGCGATGAGCCCATGTTCACCAACCCGATCATGTACAAGAAGATCAAGACGCATAAGACCACGCTGTCGCTGTACACCGAGCGCCTCGTGAAAGACGGCCTTATCCCCGAAGGCGAAATCGAGGATATGAAGGCCGCCTTCCAGGCGCATCTGAATGATGAGTTCGAGGCGGGCAAAGACTATAAGCCCAACAAGGCTGACTGGCTGGATGGACGCTGGTCGCATCTGGACAAGAACAAAGATGAATATGTCCGCGGCGACACGGCAATTAAACCGGAAACGCTGGCGCAGATTGGCAACGCGCTGAGCCACACACCAGCCGATATCGCAGTGCACCGTACCGTCTCGCGTCTTTTGGATCAAAAGAAACAGATGTTCGAAAGCGGCAAAGGGTTTGACTGGGCGACTGGTGAGGCCCTCGCCTTTGGCTCTCTGCTGACCGAAGGCTATCCGGTGCGCCTTTCAGGGCAGGATGCGACGCGCGGGACGTTCAGTCAGCGTCACTCGGGTTTCATACATCAGGAAACTGAAGAACGGTACTACCCGCTGAACAACATACGTGAGGGCCAGTCGAAATACGATGTGATCGACTCGATGCTCAGCGAATATGCGGTGCTGGGCTTTGAATATGGATTCTCACTGGCGGAACCAAATGCACTGACCCTGTGGGAAGCGCAATTCGGTGATTTTGCCAACGGCGCGCAAATCATGTTCGACCAGTTCATCAGCTCGGGCGAAAGCAAATGGCTGCGCATGTCCGGTCTGGTGTGCCTGTTGCCACACGGCTTCGAAGGTCAGGGGCCTGAACACTCGTCAGCGCGTCTGGAACGGTTCCTGCAGATGTGTGGTCAGGACAATTGGATCGTGGCCAACTGCACGACCCCTGCGAATTACTTTCACATCCTGCGCCGTCAGCTGCACCGGACCTTCCGCAAGCCGCTGATCTTGGTGACGCCCAAATCGTTACTGCGACACAAGCTGGCGGTCAGCACAGCAGAAGAGTTCACCACTGGTTCAAGCTTCCATCGCGTGTTGTGGGACGATGCACAGCACGGAAACTCTGAAACCAAATTGGTCAAGGACGACAAGGTCAAACGCGTGGTGATGTGTTCCGGCAAGGTCTACTACGATCTGCTCGAAGAACGCGATGCGCGCGGCATCGATGATGTCTACCTGATGCGGATTGAGCAGTTCTATCCCTTCCCAGCTCATTCGCTGATTAATGAGCTTGAGCGCTTTAAGGGTGCCGAAATGATCTGGTGTCAGGAAGAACCCAAGAACCAGGGTGCATGGACCTTTATCGAACCGAATATCGAATGGGTTCTGACCCGCATCGGCGCCAAGCACACGCGGCCGCGTTACGTCGGCCGCTCCACATCGGCTTCTCCCGCGACGGGTCTGGCCAGCCAACACAAAGCCCAACAAGAAGCGCTGGTCGACGAAGCGCTGAGCATTGAAGGAAAATAATCGATGTCCATTGAAGTTCGAGTTCCCACGCTTGGCGAGTCGGTTACCGAAGCCACGGTTGCGACATGGTTCAAGAAACCCGGCGACGCCGTCGCGGTTGATGAAATGTTGTGTGAGTTGGAGACTGACAAGGTCACCGTCGAAGTCCCTTCTCCTGCCGCTGGCGTGATGGGCGAAATCGTCGCCGCAGAAGGTGAAACCGTTGGCGTTGACGCTCTGCTGGCCACCATCGCTGCAGGTGAAGGCGCAGCTCCTGCCCCGGTAGCCGCACCGGCCCCGGCGGCTGCGGCTGCTCCGGCGGCGTCTGGCGGCAGTGTTGACGTCATGGTTCCGACCTTGGGTGAATCCGTGACTGAAGCGACCGTTTCGACATGGTTCAAACAGGTCGGCGACAGCGTCGCACAGGACGAGATGCTGTGTGAGCTGGAAACCGACAAGGTCTCGGTCGAGGTTCCGGCCCCGGCTGCGGGTGTTCTGGCAGAAATCGTTGCCCCCGAAGGCGCAACAGTTGAGGCGTCGGCCAAACTGGCGGTGATTTCCGGCGCAGCGGCAGGGTCCGTCGCTGCTCCGGCAGCTGCGGCGGCAACCCCGGCCGCAGCAGCAAGCACCGGCAAGGACATCGCCAACGCGCCATCCGCCGAAAAAGCTATGGCAGAGGCCGGTTTGTCCGCGGATCAGGTCACAGGCACCGGTCGTGATGGGCGGATCATGAAAGAGGATGTTGCCCGCGCAGCGGCTACGGCTGCGGCCCCGGCACCTACGGCGGCAGCACCGGCACCGGCGCAAGCGCCTCGGGCACCGGTCGCAGCACAGGATGCCGCCCGCGAAGAGCGTGTGCGCATGACCCGCCTGCGCCAAACCATCGCCAAGCGTTTGAAGGATGCGCAGAACACTGCGGCAATCCTGACCACCTTCAACGAGGTGGACATGACCGAGGTGATGGGCCTGCGCAATGAATACAAAGACCTGTTCCTGAAAAAGCACGGCGTGAAACTGGGCTTTATGTCCTTCTTCACCAAGGCATGCTGTCACGCGCTGAAAGAGGTTCCGGAAGTCAACGCCGAGATCGATGGCACGGACATCGTCTACAAGAATTTCGTGCACATGGGCGTTGCCGCCGGTACGCCGCAAGGTCTGGTTGTTCCTGTCATCCGCGACGCCGACAGCATGTCCTTCGCGGATATCGAGAAGGCCATCGCCGAAAAGGGCAAGCGCGCCCGCGACGGCAAGTTGTCCATGGCAGAGATGCAGGGCGGCACCTTCACCATCTCGAACGGTGGCGTCTATGGCTCGCTTATGTCGTCACCGATCCTGAACCCGCCGCAGTCGGGTATCCTTGGCATGCACAAGATCCAGGACCGTCCAATGGTCATCAATGGTGAGATCAAGATCCGCCCGATGATGTATCTGGCACTGTCCTATGACCACCGGATTGTTGACGGCAAGGGCGCCGTGACGTTCCTTGTACGTGTGAAAGAGGCGCTGGAAGACCCGCGCCGTCTGCTGATGGATCTGTAATCATGGCGACACATGTACTCTGGCAAGCCGACGTGGCCGACTTTGATGTCTGGCTAAAGGTGTTCGAAGAAGACAAACCGATGAGGGAGGCCGCGGGCATCCGCGACCTCCATATCTGGAAAGACCCTGATCGAAAGGACCACGCGGTCGCCTTGTTCGAGATCACCGATCTCGACCGGGCCCAGAGCTTCATCGAATCCGAAGAGCTGGCCATGCACCACGAACGCGGTGGCGTGGCGCATATCCAGACCAAGGTTCTGGACCCTGTCTGAAAGCATGAGGCTGCGCCTCCCCATTGGGGGCGCGGCACGAACGGGTAACGCGATGACTTTCGACTGCTCAAAGGGAACCACTGGATGACCACGGAACTAACCGTCCTGACCCTTGCCGCATTACTTTGGGTCGCGCAATTCGTGGTCTACCTGGCTGCCGGGCACGGTAAGATTGACCTTGGCCTTGCGGTTGGCCCGCGAGATATCCCTTTTGACAAACCGGGGGTTTCGGGGCGTCTGCACCGTGCCCTCAGCAACCACACCGAAGGGTTGGTTCTGTTCGCAATTGCGGCGCTTGTCGTGACGGTTTCGGGCCAGTCGAACGGGCTCACTGCGGCCTGTAGCTGGATCTATTTGATCGTCCGCATCCTCTACGTCCCCGCCTACGCATTGGGTTGGACGCCTTGGCGAACCGTGATCTGGATCGTTGGCTTGGCGGCCAACACTGTAATGTTGCTGGCGGCTGTCTTTTGATTCAGTCGCTGACATGGATAATGTAATGGGGAAACGCCCCGGCGTGCAGAAAATTGCCGCCATCCCCGTAAACGATAAGGACCTGACACATGGCAAATTATGACGTTATCGTAATCGGATCAGGCCCCGGCGGCTATGTTTGCGCCATCCGTTGCGCTCAGCTGGGTCTGAAGACTGCCTGCGTCGAAGGGCGTGAAACTCTGGGTGGAACCTGCCTGAACGTCGGCTGTATCCCCTCGAAGGCGCTGCTGCATGCCAGCCATCAACTGCATGAGGCCGAGCATAACTTTGCCAAGATGGGCCTGAAGGGCAAAAGCCCCTCGGTCGATTGGAAACAGATGCAGGGCTACAAGCAGGAAACGATCGACGGCAATACCAAGGGTATCGAATTCCTGTTCAAGAAAAACAAGATCGACTGGTTGAAAGGCTGGGGCTCGATCCCTACCGCGGGTCAGGTCAAAGTGGGCGACGAGGTTCACACCGCCAAGAACATAATTATCGCATCTGGGTCCGAACCGTCCTCACTGCCCGGTGTCGACGTTGACGAAAAGGTTGTGGTGACTTCGACCGGCGCTCTGTCGCTGAACAAGGTGCCAAAGAAGTTGGTGGTGATCGGCGCGGGCGTGATCGGGCTGGAACTGGGCTCGGTCTATCAGCGTCTAGGCGCGGAGGTGACTGTGGTTGAATTCCTCGACGCGATCACCCCTGGCATGGACCCCGAAGTTCAGAAAACCTTCCAGCGCATCCTCAAGAAACAAGGCCTAAAATTTGTCATGGGCGCGGCGGTCCAAAAGACCGAAGCCACCAAGACCAAGGCAAAGGTGACCTACAAACTGCGCAAGGATGACAGCGAACATGTGATCGAGGCTGATACAGTACTGGTCGCCACCGGACGCAAACCGTACTCGGATGGTTTGGGTCTGGAAGCGTTGGGTGTTGAAATGACACCGCGTGGTCAGATCAAAGTGGGGGCCGATTGGCAGACAAACGTGCCGGGCATTTACGCCATCGGTGACGTAACAGAAGGCCCTATGCTGGCGCACAAAGCCGAAGATGAAGGTATGGCCGCAGCCGAGCAGGTTGCGGGCAAGCATGGGCACGTGAACTACGGCGTCATCCCGGGTGTGATCTACACATGGCCCGAGGTCGCAAATGTGGGCGAAACCGAAGAGACCCTGAAAGAACAGGGCCGCGCCTATAAAGTCGGCAAGTTTATGTTCATGGGCAACGGACGCGCCAAGGCGAACTTGATGACCGATGGGTTTGTCAAAATCCTGGCCGACAAGGAAACTGATCGCATTCTGGGCTGCCACATCATCGGCCCCGGTGCTGGCGATCTGATCCACGAGGTTTGCGTGGCGATGGAATTTGGTGCCTCGGCCGAGGATCTGGCCCTGACCTGCCACGCCCACCCAACTTATTCGGAAGCCGTGCGTGAGGCTGCGTTGGCCTGTGGCGACGGACCAATCCACAGCTGATAAAAGAACCCCGGCACCCGTCAGGCTGCCGGGGTTAACCACGCGTCCAGATAGATTTCTAACCTATCTGAAAAACTCTCTGCCTCATGAAGCGCGCAGAACTTCAGCGACATGGACTGAATAGCAAAGGCCTGAACCCCCTCGGCCAACAAATCGGGGGATATGTCTTTGCGAACCTTCGCGGTTTCCAACCAGCCAGCAACCAGTCTGACATAGCGTTCGAAGCAGCGCGCTATGGGCCCTATCTCGGTTATTGCCGTAGCGCCTGAATACCGAATGATCAGATCAAACACATAGCGCTCGGACGTCATGAAGGCGTGGATCGGTTGCAGCGCATCGGCGATTTCGGGGGCCGTGCGTGGGGCGGTGCCCTGTTCGACCTGATCGAAACAGGCAACCAGCCTCTCACCAATCAGCATTTCCATCAGCGCGTCTTTGTCCCGGAAATGCGCAAAAAAGGTTCCCTTTGCGACCCCGGCTGCCTGAACCACGTCTTCCACTCGCAAAGCCTGATAGCCGTTTCTTTCGATAACGTCCTCTGCCGCCTCAATTAATCGGGCGCGCGTTTTAAGGGTTCTCTTTTGAACTGTCTTTTGCATATGCCCTGTTCGCATGTTTTTTGACCGTGGTCAAATTTTGTAATTGACCGTGGTCATTTTTTTCACTTATAAACTGACCACGGTCATTTTTGGAGATTCGCGATGCAACCTAAGAAAATCCTGATCCTCGATGGACACCCAGGCGAAAGCAGCCTGTCCCGGACATTTGCAGAAACCTATGCCGACGCGGCCAAACGACAGGGGCACGACGTTCGCATGATTCACCTGAGCGACTTGCAGTTTGACCATGACTTCGGTCAGGGAAACTATGAGGACTTCAAACCGTTGGAACCCGCATTGGAACAAGTGCTGCAGGATTTTGAATGGAGCGAACACCTTGTCCTGACAGCACCGATGTGGTGGGGCGGCTTGCCGGCCAAGCTGAAAGGTTTGATTGACCGGGCATTCATCCCCGGACGCACCTTCGACACGCGAAATACAACAAGGATCGGCTTTCCAGCACCTATGCTGACAGGACGCACGGCGCGGGTCATCCTTACCTCTGACACGCCGGGTTGGTTCATGCGTTTCATTTACAGGCAAGCACTGATCCGCCAGATCCGCGATCAGATTCTGGGATTTGTCGGTTTCAAACCGACCCGGTTCACTTATTTTGCGGGCGCCAGTTATCCCAAACCTGGCAGCGTGGACCGCTGGATATCAAAGGTAGCCCGGATCGGTGCCGCGGCAGCCTGATCCCGCGCCTACCACATCGTCTTCGCGGCGCGCGCACCCCATTCCTGATCATATTGCGTGCCGCCTTCCTCGCCGTCCGACGCCTCGGCGAGGATTTCACCGACGGTCGGCACATGCGCGGTCTCGTCGGCACTGACCCAAGTACGGGCCCGCATCAAGGCACGGGCGCATTGGGTGTAAATCTCAGTGATTTCTATAACGATTACTGTTGCTGGTTTTTTGCCCTGCTTTTCGAACTGCGCGCGCAAATTTTCATCAGCCGTCACATGCGCCGTTCCATTCAATCGCACGACACTGTTGGACCCCGGCACCATGAACATCAACGACACTCGTGGGTCGCGCACGATATTGCGCAGGCTGTCCAGCCGGTTATTTCCGCGCCAGTCAGGCATCGCCAGTGTGTGCGGATCAAGTTCCACTACAACCGGGCCGTCGTCACCTCGCGGGCTGCCATCGACACCCTCGGGCCCAACGGTGCTGAGGATGCACAGGCGCGACGCCATGATCCATTTGCGATAAAGCGGAGTGAGCTGTCTGGCCACTTTGCGCAGTGAAGGCGCGCCCGGTGTGCCGTAGAGCGCCTCAAGCGTTTCGATGTTCTTAATGAGCTCCATCCGGTTCAAACCCCACTTCTCGCATCAATGCATTGGATCGTGTTTCGATCACGTCTTCCAGACGTCCAAGAAATTGATCCCGCCCCACACCCGGTTCGATCGGGTCAAGAAAGTCGACGATTGCAAGACCAGGTTTGCGCATAACCCCGGTACGCGGCCAGAAAACACCAGCATTCGTCGCAACCGGCACACAAGGAAAGCCCAGTCCTTCATACAGAACTGCCGTCCCAACTTTGTAAGGTTTCTTCGCCCCCGGTGCGACGCGTGTGCCCTGCGGGTAAATCACAAGCTGCCCGGGCTCAGAGAACTCTTTAGCCACGTCTTTGACCATCTTGGCGACAGCAGCACCCTTTCTGCCGCGATCAACCGGTATACACCCAAGGCGACGGGCATAGAGACCAATAACCGGGGTATACAGCAGTTCCCTTTTCATAATGAACTTGCCGTGCGGAATGGCGCTGAAGATCATGATGATGTCCAGAAAGGACTGGTGTTTGGCTCCGATCACGACCTCGTCCACTGGAACGTTTCCGCGAACCTCACAACGGATGCCAACCATCCAGCTGGCCAACCAGATCGTCGATCGCGCGTAGGTTTTACATGCCTGCAAAGCCCCGCGTTTGGTAAACAGCGCGTAGGGCGCGAAAACGATACCAAGGATCAGCATCCACGCATAAATCACGATCATGAAGATCAAAGAGCGCACCCATTGGATCGCTGTAGCCATCACGAAAGCTCCTTCAATTTGCGCACGGCCGCTGTCCAGGTGGCCAAGAACGCCACCGCAGCCCCCAGCAGAGGTATCAGCGCAGGCAACAGCCAGCCAACCCCCTGAAAACCCAATCCGGTCAGAAACCCGCCTTCAACTGAGGCTTCGGGCAACAGCAGAACACCGGTCATGCCGAACAGCACGCCGACCAGCGCACCGAAGAAAGCGCGATATGTGAACCGCCGTACAAATGCGCTGGCGATAAAACGATCACGGGCACCGACAAGGCGCAGGACTTCGATGATTTGGGCATTGGCCGCCAGTGAGGCATTGGCCGCCAGCGTGATCATCGCCGCCGTTGCGCCGCCAATCAGCAGGATAGACACCCAGCCCAATCGCCGCAGCGAGTTTGCCGCCTCGACCAGCGGCTCGCGCCAGCGTGAATGGTCGTCCAGCACGGCGCCGGGCACTTCGGCGCCAAGTCGCAAGCGCAAGCCAGCGGTATCTAGACCCGGTTCGCCCTCGATGATTTCTATCAGTTGCGGAATAGGCAGCGTATCCAGCGGCAAATCAGGACCGAACCACGGGGACAAAAGCGCGACCTGTTCCTCGGCGGTCAGGGCGCGTGCCGACGCAACGCCTGGGGTTTGGGCCAGCACGGTCAGCGCGGCCTCGGTCTGGGCGGAAAGCTGTTCGGCGGGCGCGTTTATACGCAAAGTGGCAGCCCCTGCTAGTTCCGATGCCCAACGGTCGGCCAGCCGGCCTGATGCCAGCGACAAGGCAAGCGCGAAAACGGCCAGAAAGGCCATCGCGCCAGAAACGAACAGTGTCAGCTGCGCCGTGTAGCCGGATGGTGGAACAACCCGATCTGCGCGTTTGTCGCGCACCAGCATGCTGCGGATGGTGCCCTTGTTCATAGATCCGCCCCCGCCAATTGAATCTGGCGCTGCGATATCCGAAGGACACGGGCCTGAACCTGGCTTTTGGCCGCGCGGATCAGGCTCAGGTCATGGGTCGCGATCAGCACGGTCTTGCCCATCTTGTTCAACTCGACCAGCAGGCGCAGCAATCGCTGGGACATTTCCCAATCCACATTGCCGGTCGGCTCATCGGCCAGCACAACGTCCGGCGACAAGATAACCGCCCGCGCCAAAGCTGCGCGCTGACGCTCACCCCCGGAAAGCTCCGGCGGAAGCGCATCGAGCCGTGTGCCCAGCCCGACCCAGTTCAGCAATTCCAGCAGGTCTTCTTTCTGCGCATTCTCGCCTTTGCCGGACACCATCAATGGTAAAGCGACGTTTTCAGCCAAGGTCATATGGTCCAGAAATCGGCAATCCTGATGCACGACCCCGATCCGGCGACGCAGCAGCGCCATCTGATCTCGGTCCAGGCGTGCAATGTCCTGCTCAAATGCGGTCATCCGTCCTGATGTGGCCAGCAACGCGCCATAACATAGCTTGAGCAAGGTCGTCTTGCCCGCACCCGACGGACCAGTCAGAAAATGGAACGACCCCGGCTGCAACTGAAGCGACACGTCGCTTAGCAACTCACCATCACCATAGGTGTAGCTGACGTTTTCCAGCTCGATCACAAGGGCCCCCAATTATTGTTGCCGCCCTTCTTGCCCGAGCGCGGTTGTGGTTTCAATGCCTGCACCGGGTCGAATTGGTGACACTTGCCGTGTGAAACCGAAAACACCCTTTGCGGTCAGGTCTTAACGGAATAACATCCCTGAAAAAACTATTATCAGGTCGGGCCCCCGACCGGGAGGCAGCATGCGTCTTACTTGTCCGAATTGTGGTGCTCAGTACGAAGTGCCAGACGAGGTCATTCCCGAGGAAGGCCGCGATGTGCAGTGTTCCAACTGCGAAAAGACTTGGTTTCAGGCCAAATACCCCGAAACTGCATCTGAACCGGTAAAGCCGGAACCGCCCGCGGACGAACCCGCGGCAAAGGCGGAAACGCCAGAGATTGTCGCGAAACCTGTCGAAGAGCCCAAATCAGAGCCCGAACCTGCCGCAGCTTCCTCGACCGGCAATGTCGACCCGGCGGTTGCCAACATCCTCAAGGAAGAAGCGGCCCGCGAAGCAGACCTGCGCGCCCACGAAGGCGGTAGCCTTGAGACGCAGACCGATTTGGCACTCGACGCGCCGCCCGAAGTGGAAAAAGCCGCTAAGGACCTGATCGCGACAGAAACCGCAAAGGATTTCGGTCAGAAAGACGCGTTGCCGGACGTCGAGGCAATCAATTCCAGCCTACGCAGCGACGACCCCCTGCCAAAGCTGGACGAAGACATGCCCCCACCGCGCAAGTCTGGCGGATTCCGGCGCGGGTTCCTGCTGATTCTGATTATCGGCGTGATCCTGTTGCTGATCTACAGCAATTCTCAGAAGATTTCCGAAGCGGTGCCGCAGGCTGATCCGGTTCTCAACAGCTATGTCTCTCTGGTGGATCAGGCGCGTTTGTGGCTTGAGGCACAGACCGGGTCTGGCACCTCTCAGAACTGACTTAGATCAGAACCTCTCTAACAGGCGTTTAAGGTATTCAAGTTCGATCTGGGGGCGATCCGATTCCCCAGTCCGGCGACGGATTTCGTCCAGCAACTCGCGGGCGCGGCGATAGACATCTTCACCCTGCAGCAGGTTTTCATCGGTCGAGATTGTGCCATTGGCCCCCGGGCTGCGGCCCAGCGGATCACGGTTGTCGGCTTGCATGTCGCCTTCCTGCGAACCTTGGCCCGGCTGGTTCTGCTGGTTTTGTGCCAGCGCTTCGCCCAGGGATCGCATGCCCTCGCGCAGGGCTTCCATCGCTTCGGACTGTTGGTCGATTGCTTCGGCCAGATCATCGCCGCGCAGGGCTTCTTCGGCACCCTCCATCGCGCGCCCGGCACGGTCCAGCGCATCGCGCGCGGCGTCACCTTCGGGGGTTCCGGTTCCGGGCAATCCTTGCTGCTGGCGGTTCAGCTCATCGCGTAAAGCCTGTTGGCGATCTGCAAGTGACCCCTGGCCTTGCTGGCTGCCGCTGCCCTGTTCGTCAGTCCCCTGACCCTGACCCTGACCGCCTTGTCCTTCGTGGCTCTGGCCCCGGCCCTGCCCACCCGAGCGGCCTTCGTTGCCCTGGCTTTCGCCGGCTTGCGCGCCGGGGTTGAACTGTTCCTGCAGATCACGGAAGGCTTGATCGCTCAGACCCTGCTGTTCGCGCAGAGTTTCGGCCAATCCTTCCATCGCCTGCTGGCCTTCGGACTGTTGTCCCTGACCCTGGCCCTGGGTAACGCGCATATTCTCCATCATCTGCTGGAACTCTTCCAGCGCTTGCTGCGCCTCGGCCATGCGGCCCTGTTCCATCAACTGCTGAATTCGGTCCATCATGCGCTGCAGATCGTCCTGCGTCATTTGCATGGACTCGCCGTCCTGACCTTGCTGGTTCTCGTCGAAATCGCCGTTTTCCTGCGCCAGACGCTGCAATTGGCGCATGTAGTCCTGTGTTGCCTCGCGCAATTCCTGCATCAACTCGGCGATCTCTTCATCGGTGGCACCGTTTTTCATCGCCTCGGTCAGACGTTCCTGCGCCCGGCGCATGCGTTCCAGCGCGTCGGCAAGGGTGCCGTCTTCTATCAGAACGCCTAGCTCCCAAAGCGCCTCGGCGATTTCTGCCTGCTGTTCCTGTTTCAGGCCGTACTCGTTGAACATTTCCAACCGGCGTAGGATCACGCGCAAGCGCAGATAGGCGGTGTCGGACCGGAAAAGCTCTTCGGGCAGGTGCGATACCGCCCGCAGCATCTGCGAAACCCGGGTCGCGTTTTCGCGCGTCCACAGTAGATCGCGGCGCTGTTCGATTACGGCAGCCGCCAGCGGATCAAAGAACCGACGGGCGGGCAGCGCAGTCGCATAAGGCTCGGATTGCCCCTCTTGATCCGCCGCGTCTCGGGCCATCAAAGTGATTTTTACCGGCAAATGCGCCCATGGATGCTGTGAAAAATCCTCGATAAGATCTTCGGTGAAATCCGCCCGGTCGCCGGTGATCGGCATGGGCAGTTCAACCGTTATGACCTCGCGCGGCTCAGGCGCAGCCGTCAGACCATACTGCCGGTCGACTGAGGCCAGATCCAATTCGATCACAGCCGAGCCGGATACCACGCCATAATCATCGCTGGCAGCAAATGGCAGTTTCATCTGACCGCCGGCCTCGGACTCGGCGGAACCGGCCACGGCCACCTGTGGGCGGGTATCCGCAATAACGTTCAGCGCCCAGTCGCGGCCCGATGGGCCGTCGATTTTGAACTGGCCCGAGCGTTCGACGACAAAATCCTGCTCCGGCTCGGTGGCCGCCTCAGTGCCCAAAGGCGTGGTGGTTTCCGTCAAACTGTGCGCGCCGATTTCCCCGTAGAAGCGAAGAGTGATACGACTGCCCTGCGGAACGGACAACGTCGGATCGGATTGATCAGCCAGATACAGCGTCGGTAGCCCGGTGTAACGGGGCGGCTCAACCCAGCCTTCCCAGCTTGGACCTTGCCCTGCCACGGCGGCGCCCGGCGTCATCTCGGCCACCGAGCCGATGCGCCAGAACGACCCGAACATCGCCGCGATCACCAGCGCCAGCAACGCCGAATAGCGCAGCGCATAAGGGTCGCGATCCGCCAGCCGCAAATCGGGTTTGACAGGTTCGGCCTGCGCAACACGTCGCGCCATCCTATTCTTGTGCGCACGCCACAACGCGACAGAATCCGCGTCCATCGCGCCGATGGCCTGATCATCTATCAAAGCTTGGATAGGCCGTCCCGGCATCGCCGCATCCAGCCGCATCAGCGCTTCGGCCCGTGAAGGGAAATGGAATCGCCTTGCACCAACAATCAGCGTAGCGGCCAGCCCCAACAGTGCGACAGCGCCCACGCCCCAGACGATTTCAACGCGGACCTCGTCCTGCAAGCCCAGCATCAAAGCCGCCAGAATTGCCATCAAAACCGAGAAAAAGGGCCAAAACGCGCGCAAAAACTGCTCGGCCAGCATCCCTGCGTGTGTCAGCCACAGGGAAAGTCTTGGAATCGGCAGGTTATGTCTTGCGGTCAAGGCAGGCCTCCTGAGCGGGCCCGCGCGGTTATCGCGTCAAAGCCACTCGGGTATGGTATCGCGGTTTATGATTTCGTCAAAGCTTGGCCGTTCACGAATAACTGCAAATTGATCCCCATGCACCAGAACCTCGGGGATCAGGGGGCGGGTATTGTATTCGCTGGACATAACTGCGCCATAGGCCCCGGCGCTGCGGAATGCGACCAGATCGCCCGGTACCAGCGGCGGCATATTGCGTTCCTTGGCAAAAGTATCACCGCTTTCGCAAACCGGGCCGACAATGTCATAGGGTTGCTGTTCAACACCCGGGGCGGATTCTTGCACGGCCACAATATCGTGATGCGCCTCGTACATCGCCGGGCGGATCAGGTCGTTCATAGCCCCGTCGAGGATCAGAAAATCACGGCCCTCGCCGGATTTCACGTAAATTACCTTGCTGACCATCAGACCGGCGTTTCCGGCAATCAGGCGGCCTGGTTCGATCTCGATCTCACAGCCCAGATGGCCCAGCGTTTTCTTGATCAACGCGCCATATTCCACCGGCAAGGGCGGTGCGTCATTCGCGCGGGTGTATGGAATGCCCAATCCCCCGCCCAGATCAAGGCGGCGGATATTGTGTCCCTCGGACCGCAACTTTTCGGTAAGTTCGGCGACTTTGGTGTAGGCCAGCTCGAACGGCTCTAACTCGGTCAGTTGCGAGCCGATATGGACGTCGATACCGATCACCTCCAGCCCCGGAAGGCTGGCTGCGTGGGCATAAACCTCAGATGCGCGTGCGATCGGAATCCCAAACTTGTTCTCAGACTTGCCAGTCGCGATCTTGGCATGGGTCTTGGCGTCTACGTCCGGGTTCACCCGAACGGTGATTGGTGCGACCACTCCCAGCTCCAACGCGATGGCGTTGATCACTTCCATCTCGGGTTCGGATTCGACGTTGAACTGGCGGATACCACCGCTCAGCGCAGCGCGGATCTCATCCGCAGTCTTACCAACGCCCGAGAACACGATCTTGTCGCCTGGCACGCCGGCTGCCTTGGCACGCAGATATTCCCCGCCCGAGACCACGTCCATTCCCGCACCGGCCTGTGCCAGTGTCTTCAGGATCGCCTGATTGCTGGCCGCCTTCATCGCATAACAGACCAGATGATCCATGCCGTCCAGCGCATCATCGAAAAGCTGGAAATGCCGCAAAAACGTCGCGGTGGAGTAAACATAGAATGGTGTTCCGACCGCAGCTGCGATTTCGGAAATCGGGACATCCTCGGCGTATAGCGCGCCGTCGCGGTAGAGAAAGTGATCCATGACTGCGCGCTTAGACCAAAATGGCCACGCGGATCAATGGATTCCGCGCAAGATCAGTTCGATGTGGAAACACCGACCCGGCCATAGCCCGAGATTTTGATGCCGTTCCCGGTTGATGTCTCTGCGGGCTCGGGGCGGGGTTTATATGTTGGGTCGCAAGCTGCCAGTACGACAAGCGAGAGGATCAGGCCGATGATTTTCATTGTCTTGACTTCTTTTTTGAATTTGGCACTCGGCCACTATGCCGTTCAAATAGGCATGGTTATGCGAGATTGCCATCGACGATTACAGCCCCAGGAAAACGCCCAGCCCACCGCGTCGCAGGCCGACCCCGACACCGCCATACGTGCCGCTGCTGCCGACACCGATATTTGCGCTCATCGTGGGTTGGATGGGTTCGCCATCCGCTCCGCAGCCTGCCAGGGCAACCCCGGCCGCGAATAGTAGGACCACACGTAGTATCTGCATCACACCAGCGCCTTCCACCGCTTGACCTGGGCACGCACCTGATCCGGTGCAGTGCCACCATAGGATTGGCGCGAGTTTACCGAGTTTTCGACCGTAAGAACAGAAAAGACATCATCCGTGATGTCCGCATGAACCGATTGCATGTCCTCAAGCGACAGGTCCGGCAGATCACAGCCCTTACTTTCGGCCATCGCCACCAGCGATCCGGTCACATGGTGCGCATCGCGGAATGGGAGGCCCAGCACCCGAACCAGCCAGTCGGCCAGATCGGTGGCGGTTGAAAACCCGGACCCAGCTGCGGCGGCCATGCTGTCGCGGTTGGCGGTCATGTCCTTGACCATGCCCTCCATCGCCGCCAGCGCCAGCATCCAGTTATCGGCGGCGTCAAACACTTGTTCCTTGTCTTCCTGCATGTCCTTGGAATAGGCCAATGGCAGGCCTTTCATCACCATCATCAGTGCCGTGTTGGCGCCATAGATGCGGCCCACCTTGGCCCGGATCAGTTCGGCCGCATCAGGGTTCTTTTTCTGCGGCATGATCGAGGACCCGGTCGAGAACCGATCCGACAGCGTCACAAACCGGAACTGGGCCGAGGACCAGATCACCAGCTCTTCGGCAAAACGCGACAGGTGGACGGCG
Source organism: Ruegeria sp. CDSC068 (assembly GCF_059610545.1). Taxonomy (NCBI): domain Bacteria; kingdom Pseudomonadati; phylum Pseudomonadota; class Alphaproteobacteria; order Rhodobacterales; family Roseobacteraceae; genus Ruegeria; species Ruegeria sp. CDSC068. Next base: position 104,956 of record NZ_JBXWNV010000006.1, on the reverse strand, counting down.
CAGATCGAGGCAGTCGACAGGAATTCCAGCGCAAAATCACGGTCGCTGACCGCATCCAGCGAGTTCGCCGCAGGACGGTCAAAGCCCAGCGCCTCAGCCGTCATCTGACGATCGATGGGGAAGGACGTTCCAGCCAGCGCAGCAGCACCCAAGGGGGATTCGTTCATCCGGGCGCGTGCGTCGCGGACACGCGACAGATCGCGGCCGAACATCTCGACATAGGCCATCATGTGATGGCCCCATGTGACGGGCTGCGCCACCTGCAGATGGGTAAAGCCGGGCATGACCCAATCGGCGCCAGCCTCAGCCTGCGCCAAAAGCGCGCGGATCAGAGCCAACAGGCCGGATTCAGCCGCATCAAACTGATCGCGGACCCAAAGTTTGAAATCGGTCGCCACCTGATCATTGCGCGACCGGCCTGTATGCAAACGACCAGCGGGTTCGCCAATCACCTCTTTCAGGCGCGCCTCGACATTCATGTGGATGTCTTCCAGCGCGGTCGAGAACTGAAATTCTCCGTTCTGGATTTCTGACAAAACGGTGAGCAGCCCTTCCCGAATAGCCTGCGCATCACTATCAGTAATAACACCTGTGGCAGCCAGCATGGCGGCATGGGCACGCGAGCCTGCAATGTCCTGGGCTGCCATCCGCTGATCGAACCCGATCGAGGCGTTGATCGCCTCCATGATCGCGTCTGGACCGGCGGCAAAGCGGCCGCCCCACATCTGGTTCGAAGATTGATCGGTCATGTAAGAAAACCCGGAGTTGATATGCGCCTATTTCGTCTGATCCCCCTTTATATGGCCCTTGCGTTGGGTGCAAACGCGGCTTTGGCCACGGATGCCGAAACTCTGGCACCGCTGCGGGAGGACTCCTTAAAACGGCTGATCCTGCACAAAGAGCCAAAGCCAGTCGAAGCAGTTGAATTTCAGCTTGAGGATGACGGCGGCACCGCGACGCTTGCGGATTACAAGGGCAAGTATGTTCTGTTGAACTTCTGGGCCACCTGGTGTGCGCCGTGTCGCAAGGAAATGCCCCAGATCGCAGAGCTGCAAGAAGAATTCGGCGGCGACAAGTTCGAGGTCGTGACACTGGCCACAGGGCGCAACTCGCCAGCAGGGATCAAAAAGTTCTTCGAGGAAAACGGCATCGACAACCTGCCACGTCATCAGGATCCCCAATCGGCAGTTGCACGCAAAATGGGCGTGATCGCCCTGCCAATCACCGTCATTCTGGATCCCGACGGCAATGAGATTGCTCGATTGATTGGCGATGCCGAGTGGAATTCGGACAGCGCCAAGGCCATCGTTTCAACCCTTGTCGAGGGCAACAGCTGAAGCATCAGGCCTTCCTGAACGTTTTGTGTTATGCTGAAACCGGCCCAGATGGGCCGGTTTTCGTTTGCAACCTGAAGGAAGGGGAGACGACGATGAAACCGGTAGTTCTGTTGATTGGAAAATTGCCCAACGTGATCGGTGATGTTGCGCGTCAATTGGATCACCTTCCGATCCAATGGCTTGGCGCGCATGATCAGGAAGAAGTCAAACGGCAGCTGGACGAAGAGCCGCGCATCGCCTGCGCGATCATGGGTGCCGGTCTTGATGACAGGATGCGCGGCGAGATGGTGGGCATCATCGCGGCGCGCAGGCCCGATATCTGTATCCACCTAAAGGATCGCGCCTCGGGGTCGGACGGGTTGGTGCCGTTTGTCCAGCGAGTTGTCCAGTATGAGGTTCTGGACAGTCTGGAACATAGCTGACGCGACGCCACCTTTGACAGCCTGCCTGCCGCTTTGCACTCTGCCGCGCAGGAGGACGGAATGCCGCTTGAAATTCTATTGGTTCTGGTGGTCGGAGGCATCGCCGGGATAACCCTGTTGCTGCACCTGACAGGCAGATCCCGATTGCGCGTGCTATCGCCCGAATTGGCGTGGTCAGAATGGCTACGCCATGCGCCGGATGATTCGATTATCGATGTCACCGTTGCACATGACGGGCACGCGGCCCTGATCCGAACCGAAACAGGAAATGGTCTGCTTTGGTCTTTCGGTGCAGACACCGTGGCCCGGCATCTGCTGGACTTTGATCTGCTGGATCACCCGCAAGGGTTCGAGGTTCAATTCCACGACTTCGGAACGCCCAAGGCCATAATCCACCTTGACGAACGCGAACGCCGCCACTGGCAGCACCTGATGGAGCCCGCATGACCGACCACGTGACTTTCCCGGACGCCGTGCAGTGGGCCGTCCCCTTTTTCATAGCTGCTATTCTGGCCGAGTTTCTGTGGATCGCCGTCAAAGGACGCGGCGGCCGCTATGAGACGCGGGACGCCGTTACATCGCTGATCATGGGAGCTGGCAACATCGCATCCGGCTTTCTGTTGGGGTTTATCGCCTATGCATTCTTCATGTGGCTGTGGCAGATCACGCCGCTGAACCTGGGCACCTCTATCCCTGTTATCCTTCTGTGCTTTGTGCTGGATGATTTCCGCTATTACTGGGTGCACCGCTTTGGTCACCGCATTCGCTGGGTCTGGGCCAGCCACGTGAACCACCACAGCTCGCAACACTACAACCTTACCACCGCCCTGCGTCAGACATGGACCTATACGTTTACCTTCATGATGGTAGTTCGCGCGCCTCTGATCCTACTGGGTTTCCATCCGGCGATGGTGCTGTTCGTGGGTGGTCTGAACCTGATCTATCAGTTCTGGATTCACACCGAGGCGATTGGCAAAATGCCCCGCTGGTTTGAGGCGGTGATGAACACGCCCAGCCACCACCGCGCCCATCATGGTCGCAATGCACGCTACCTGGACTGCAACTATGCCGGCGTTTTCATCATCTGGGACAAGCTGTTCGGGACCTTCGTGCCGGAACAGGAAGACGACCGCGTCGACTATGGGCTGGTTCACAATATCGGCACCTTCAACCCGCTGCGTGTGGCCTTTCACGAATGGGTTGGAATTTGGCGCGACGCGACACAACCGGGCCTGACAATGCGTCAGCGACTGGCTTATTGCTTTGCCCCCCCCGGCTACAGCCATGATGGCAGCCGGGACAATTCCGAACAGATTAAAGCCAAGCATCTGGACCGCCACCCGGAAGATCGTGGAACGCCCGGATTCGAACAATTCGACACCAAACAGCCCAACACGCAAGCAAAACAGGCCTGATACCGCCGACCTATCCGACCTGATTCTTGAAATCCGGCCCTCACGTCCCATATCCAATCGATGTGTGCAGTGCGAGTAACCGGAGGCAACATGACCAGACTGACAACCCTTTCCACCGTTATGGGTCTTACCGGAGTGGTGCTCGCTATGTTGACGGCGCTGGCTGGAGGCGCGACGGGGATTGTCGCGTTGGGCTTTGGTATGATGCTTTTGGGGTTCATGGGTGCGGTGGTCGGTGGCTTTGCAGCGCTGGGACGCATCTGGGAAACGACACGTTGACCCAAGCCTGACTTCAATCAATTGCGTTTGTCTTAACCGCAGATTCACACCTTTCCTCTGAAATCGTCACCGGACCGGCGGCGTTAAGGGAAACGGGTTGCACATGCGGAAGAAGGTACTGGCAGATTTGCCCGAAGGTGGGGACAGCCCCTTGAACGCGGCTGTCAAATCCCGCGATGCCTCGACGATTGAAATGGCGACCGAGGCGGTGAAGCACAAACAGTGCAAACTGGCCTTTCAACCTGTGATGCAAGCGAACAGGCAGCATGACGTCGCTTTCTATGAAGGGTTCATCAGAGTGCTGGATGAAACCGGTCGGGTCATCCCCGCGCGCGAGTTCATGCCACAACTGGAAAACACTCCAATCGGGCGCGAACTGGACTGTGTCGCGCTTGAAATGGGATTGCGGACGCTGACCAAAAACCCCGACATTCGCCTGTCCATCAACATGTCTGCCCGCTCGATCGGTTACGCGCGATGGTCACGTGTACTAGAACGGTTTCTGAAGAAAGACCCCAATATCGGCGAAAGGCTGATTTTGGAGATCTCAGAAAGCTCGGCTATGACGGTGCCTGAGCTGGTGATCGATTTCATGGACCGGCTGCAGCCGCGCGGCATCGCCTTTGCGCTTGACGACTTTGGGGCCAGCAATTTCAGCTTTCGAAATTTTCGCGAGTTTTTCTTTGATGCTGCCAAGATCGACGGCCAGTTCATCCACGGAATCGGCGAAAATCGGGACAATCAGGCGTTGGTACGGGCCCTGATCGCCGTGGCGCGAGAATTCGAGATTCTGGTGACCGCCGAATCAGTCGAAACACAGAAGGATGCCGAATTCCTAATTGCCAACGGCGTCGACTGCCTGCAGGGGTTCCTGTTTGGCCCCCCGACCGTTTCCGCCCCATGGAAGGCGGAAAAACCCAAGCGTACAGCCAGTTAGCGTGATTTGGCCGGTCCACACCCGACCTGAGGCAAGCTGACCGTTGCTGCAACTGCAGCGTTGCGCTATGCCATGTGGAGTTGGAGCGGGGAACATGAGGCGCTCTCACTGCCACAGAGTTGTCTCTGTGCGATCCGCGCCGTCGAATATCCCGCAGGACCTTGACGGTAAAGGATTGTCTAAATGACCAACGTAGTAATCGCATCCGCCGCGCGCACCGGAGTGGGCAGCTTTGGCGGCTCGTTTGCAAACACACCCGCGCATGATCTTGGAGCCGCCGTACTGGAGGCCGTAGTCGAACGCGCAGGCGTGGAAAAGGGCGAAGTCAGCGAAACCATTCTGGGACAGGTGCTGACGGCAGCTCAGGGTCAGAACCCCGCCCGTCAGGCACATATCAACGCTGGTCTGCCGCAGGAAAGCGCAGCTTGGAGTATCAATCAGGTTTGCGGCTCGGGCCTGCGCGCCGTGGCTCTGGGTGCTCAGCACATCCAACTGGGCGACGCCGAAATCGTTGCTGCCGGTGGTCAGGAAAACATGACTCTTTCGCCCCACGCCGCCGCTCTGCGTGCCGGTCAAAAGATGGGCGACATGAAATACATCGACACGATGATCCGCGATGGTCTGTGGGATGCGTTCAATGGCTATCACATGGGCCAGACCGCTGAAAACGTCGCCGAGAAATGGCAGATCAGCCGTGACATGCAGGACGAATTCGCCGTCGCTTCGCAGAACAAGGCTGAAGCCGCGCAAAAGGCTGGCAAGTTCGCCGACGAAATCACACCCTTCACCATCAAGACCCGCAAGGGCGACATCGTGATGGACGCTGACGAATACATCCGCCACGGCGCCACCATGGAAGCGATGGCAAAGCTGCGTCCGGCCTTCGCAAAGGACGGTTCGGTCACGGCCGCAAACGCATCCGGCCTGAATGACGGCGCGGCGGCGACCCTGCTAATGTCCGCCGAAAATGCTGAAAAGCGCGGAATCGAGCCACTGGGCCGTATCGCATCCTATGCAACCGCCGGTCTGGACCCGTCGATCATGGGCGTAGGCCCGATCTACGCTTCGCGCAAAGCGCTGGAAAAAGCGGGCTGGTCCGTTGACGATCTGGATCTGGTCGAGGCGAACGAAGCGTTTGCCGCACAGGCCTGCGCCGTGAATAAGGACATGGGCTGGGATCCGTCGATCGTGAACGTGAACGGCGGCGCCATTGCCATCGGTCACCCGATCGGCGCTTCGGGCTGCCGCGTTCTGAACACGCTGCTCTTCGAAATGAAACGCCGCGACGCGAAGAAAGGTCTCGCCACTCTCTGCATCGGCGGCGGCATGGGCGTCGCCCTGTGCGTGGAGCGCGACTAAGTGCTTTGACAAGCGAATAGAAAAGGGCGTCCCTTGGGCGCCCTTTTTTGTTACATTGGGGCCTTAACCCAAAGATGCGACGATATTGCCACGCGGAATTTAGAAAATCATGACGAAACAATATTGCGCACGATCACCTCTCAAAGTAACAGCATTACCAAGACGACTTTAATTGGAGGATTCCTAAATGGCACGTACAGCACTCGTTACCGGCGGCTCCCGCGGCATCGGCGCAGCAATTTCCAAGGCGCTCAAGGCCGAAGGGTACAATGTTGCAGCCACCTATGCGGGGAACGACGAAGCCGCCGCGAAGTTCACCGAAGAGACCGGCATCGCCACCTACAAGTGGAACGTCGCTGATTATGACGAATCCAAAGCCGGAATTGAAAAAGTCGAAGCCGAGGTTGGCGCGATCGACATCGTGGTTGCAAACGCGGGCATCACTCGCGACGCACCCTTCCACAAGATGACCCCCGAACAGTGGCACCAGGTAATCGACACCAACCTGACCGGCGTGTTCAACACAGTGCACCCTGTCTGGAACGGCATGCGCGAGCGTAAGTTCGGCCGCGTCATCGTCATCAGCTCGATCAATGGTCAGAAGGGCCAGTTCGCTCAGGTGAACTATGCCGCGACCAAAGCAGGCGATCTGGGCATCGTGAAATCGCTGGCGCAGGAAGGCGCGCGTGCAGGCATTACCGCCAACGCGATCTGCCCCGGCTATATCGCAACCGAGATGGTGATGGCTGTTCCTGAAAAAGTCCGCGAATCCATTATCGGCCAGATCCCAGCAGGTCGCCTGGGTGAGCCCGAAGAAATCGCGCGCTGCGTGGCGTTCCTGGCATCCGACGATTCTCAGTTCATCAATGGCTCGACCATCTCGGCCAACGGTGCGCAATTCTTCGTCTGATTTGAAGCGTAGAAAAGACAACGGGCCGGTCCATTTCGGACCGGCCCTTTTTTATCCCGTAAGAACGCGCGCGCTGCGCTCAGCGGGAACCGAATAGCCACATAAGGGCGTGTTTGATCATCTTGCCACGTTCAGCATGGGCCCGCTGAAAGGCGCGGGCAGCTGCGGGGTTGGTCGTCATTTCGATCATGGCAGTCATCCTTTCAGTTCAGCTATGTTTGACTTGAACCCAATATGCGCCTTATCAAGAAAGGCGACAAACGAGCTTTCTTTGGGTTTCAGTTAAGATATTCTTGCGTATTGATGAGCGATTACCTTCCTCCGCTAACCGCCCTGCGTGCCTTCGACGCCGCAGCACGCCACATGTCCTTTGCCAAAGCCGCAGAGGAGTTACGCGTGACCCCGGCAGCCCTGTCTTTCCAGATCAAATCACTGGAGGAACATCTGGGCCGGCCCTTGTTTCACCGCTTGAACCGGGCGGTTGAGCTGACCGAGGCCGGACGCGCCCTTGCCCCCGGCGCGGCTGAAGGATTCGCCGCACTGCAGATGGCGTGGCAAGCTGCGCGCCGGCAAGGCAACGATACCTCGCTGACCGTGACAGCAGGCCCGGCACTGACAGCCAAGTGGCTGGCACCGCGCCTGTATGAATTTGCACGGGCGCATCCCGAGATTGACCTGAAATTCTCGGCAACGTTGCGGATCATGGACCTTGAACGTGATGACGTGGATGTCGCCATTCGATTTGGCTACGGTGGGGATGAAGGATTGTATTCCCTGCCGGTTCGCAAGGAATGGCTGACCCCGGTAATGACACCAGATCTAGCCGAGCAATTCCCCACCCCCGACAGCCTGCGGGACGCACCACTGATCTTTGACGATTCGATTGCGTTCCTGCAACCGCCCAGCGATTGGCCGACCTGGTTCCGCGCGGTCGGAGTGGATTATGCCCCAACCCATGGGGCGCATTTTTCGAACGCAGACCACGCAATTGATGCTGCGGTTGCGGGCGTTGGCGTGGTGCTGGGTCGTCGGGCGATGATCTTGAAGGATCTGACAGAGGGTCGTCTTGTTGCTCCGTTCAAAACGGCTATCGAATCACAAGGCCGGTTTCGGTTTCTGTGCTTGCCGGGTGCAGAAAATAGGCCCCAAATCGCCGCCTTCCGCGACTGGTTCATGGCCGAGATCGAAAAGACCGCGCATATCTCGGACGAATTCAACATCATCCCGGTCGAAGAGGTTCAAAGCCTATGACCAAATCGCGCGCTACAGCCATCGGGTTTGCCGCCGTCTTGCTGTGGTCGCTGCTGGCCTTGTTCACCGTCGGGTCATCCCCCACGCCGCCACTGTTGCTGAATGCAATCTGCTTTTCGATTGGTGGAACACTTGGCCTGATCTGGACTTGGCGCAGCGGTGGGTTGCGGCAATTGCGGGACGTGCCGTGGACCACCTATCTGTTCGGCACAATCGGGTTGTTCGGCTATCACGCGCTATATTTCTCAGCCCTGCGCATGGCCCCGGCGGCCGAGGCGGGTCTGATCGCATATCTCTGGCCGTTGCTCATCGTGTTGTTTTCCGGGCTTTTGCCGGGCGAACACCTGCGCATCGGACATTTGTTCGGCGCGTGCCTTGGGTTTGCAGGGGCCGCCGTGATCATCGCCGGTGGAGGTAGCACTGGGTTTCAGACCGACCACCTGCCCGGCTACGCCATGGCCTTGTTATGCGCGCTGACATGGTCCGGATACTCGGTCCTGTCGCGTCGGCTGGGCGATACACCAACCAGCTCTGTTGCCGTTTTCTGCATTGCGACTGCCATAGCATCCGGTGTGCTGCACCTTGTTGTCGAAGATACCGTCTGGCCTGACAGTGCCTTTAGCTGGGCGTCAGTGATCGCACTGGGCCTGGGGCCGGTGGGGTTGGCGTTCTATGTCTGGGATATCGGGGTCAAGCAAGGCGACATACAACTCTTGGGGACGGCGTCGTACGCGGCACCCGTGTTGTCTACGCTAGCTTTGGCTGTGGCCGGGATCGCCGCCCCGTCTTGGGGTCTGGCGATCGCGGCGCTATTGATTACTGGCGGCGCGGCCATTGCCGCGCGGGCGAGTATGAAAACCTAGGCTGACAGGCGTTCGATCTCTTCTTTTAGCCTTAGTTTTTGTTTTTTGAGTTGAGCGATATGGAGATCATCGATACCTGGCGCGCGTTGGGCTTGTTCAACTTCAAGACCGAGAGTTTCGTGCTTTTTCTTCAGTTCGGTCAGATGTGCGCTCACGCTCATGGCGATACTCCTTCGTTGGTGTCTCAGGTTCACGTAAGAAGTTGACCACATCGTTTCCAGCCTGTCACGCCGCAGACGCACAGAATCTGTAATAAATCCGACAAATTCGGCTGGTTAATGCCTATTGATCAGTAAACCCCGGCAGCGAGGCCCCTTTGCGCAATACGTCTGAGACCTGTGGCGTATAGCTTTCCCCATCACGTTCGTGTCGATCCCCGTCGTGTAATACGACTGGCGCACGCAGCTGAAAATCGGCGCGCCCACCCTTTCTGGCCCGTAAAATTACCAATTCTGCCTTGCGACCGGCTCTAGCGGCCAGTGGCAGGATTTCGACCGATCCCAGCCGCCCTTCGCATGCCATCAATATGTCGGGAAGACGGTTGGCTTTCTGGATCATATGCAAGTACCCGCGAGGCGCGAGGCGCTTGGCCGCGCAGTCAATCCATGTCTCCAAAGGCGTTTGCTCACCCAACGCAATACTACGCCCCGTGTCATCGGCCGGGCTATGCGCGCCAGCACGGTAATAAGGCGGGTTTGCGAGTACATGATCGAATTGCCGCTGTTTGAGCGTAGCTGGCAATGCACTGATATCGGCCTCGACTACCTCCAGCGGCGCGTCATTTTCCGCGGCGTTTCGGCGTGCCAATTCTGCATAGCTTGCCTGTAACTCGACCCCAACGGCCTGCAGACCCGGCACGCGGGCCAGCAGGCACAGGATCGCGGCACCCGCGCCGCAGCCCAGTTCCAACACGGTGTGACCACGTGTCGCCGGGACCGCCGCCGCCAGCAGAACCGGGTCAACACCTGCACGATACCCTGCGCGTGGCTGCAGCAAACGCACGCGCCCGCCCAGAAAATCATTTTGGGTCAATTCACTATCGGAAAACAGGTTCATCTGCCCAGAGGGATTTCGTTGTCACGCATTACCCGTTCTGCGCGGGTCAGGTCATCGACCCGCACCATCAGGCGGCGCGGAAAGATTCCTATGCCTCCTTCGAGGATGCTCATATTTACGTCCATCTGAAAGCAGTCTATATCCTCGCCCTCAAGAAGGGCGGAAGCAAAGGCCAGAATCGTCGGATCGGTGCTGCGCAAAAGTTCTTTCATGGGGATGGATGTAAGGGCAAGGCAAGGCGGAAGTCGAGCCTTGTATCAGGAGAGTGATGAACATCGACACGATCTCGAAACCGCATGAGCGCCTGGCAGAGATTCTGGACGGCGAAATGGACGCCGTAACCCAGTTGATCCGCACGCGCATGGCCTCGGAACACGCTCCGCGCATCCCGGAAGTGACTGCGCATCTGGTTGAAGCAGGCGGCAAGCGTCTGCGCCCAATGCTGACGCTGGCGGCGGCCCGGATGTTTGACTATCCGGGTGATCATCACGTGCGACTGGCCGCGACGGTTGAATTCATCCACACCGCAACCCTGTTGCACGACGATGTCGTTGATGAAAGCGCACAGCGGCGTGGCCGCCCCACGGCGAACTTGTTGTGGGACAATAAATCCAGCGTTCTTGTCGGCGACTACCTGTTTTCCCGCAGTTTCCAGCTGATGGTTGAGACCGGGTCGCTGCGGGTGCTGGACATTCTGGCCAATGCCTCGGCCACCATTGCCGAGGGCGAAGTGTTGCAGATGACAGCTGCCACCGATCTGGGCACTACCGAGGCAATCTATTTGCAGGTCGTGCGCGGCAAGACCGCCGCGCTGTTTTCCGCCGCGACCGAAGTGGGCGGCGTGATTGCTGGCGCGGCTGAGGATCAGGTTAAGGCGCTATACGAATACGGCGATGCGCTGGGAATTGCGTTCCAAATTGCCGATGACCTGCTGGATTATCAGGGGGACAGCAAGGCGACCGGAAAGAATGTCGGCGACGACTTCCGCGAGCGCAAACTGACCTTGCCCGTCATCAAGGCTATCGCACAGGCCACCCCGGAAGAGCACGCCTTTTGGGAGCGTACAATTGGTCGAGGCCGTCAGGAAGACGGCGATCTGGACCATGCGCTGAGCCTGATGAACAAATACGGCACGCTGGACGCCACACGGTCGGATGCGTTTGGGTGGGCCACCAAAGCCAAGACCGCGCTGGATGCGCTGCCGGATCACGAGATCCGGTCGTTGCTGCGCGATCTGGCTGACTACGTGGTTTCGCGCCTCAATTAAGCTGCGTGGCGCGGCACCACCAATCGGGGTGCGCCGCGCCAATCTCGTAAGCTGCGAAATGGGCGGCTTTCATGGTTGGGTAGAGCGCAAAACAGGTCGAACCCGAACCTGACATCCGAGCCAGCAGAACATCTTTCGTATCCGACAGATCATCCAGCACCCGGGCAACCTCGGCTGCGATGCCCTTTGTCGGTGGCTCCAAGTCATTGCGTTGTTCCTGCAGCCAATCCGCGCATGCCTTGGGCGTTTCAAAGACCGGGATTTCATCAGGCATTGGCGGGTTGTCGCGGCTCTGCAAGGCAGAGAATACGGCGCCGGTTGGGACTTCGACATCAGGATTGACCAAAAGCGCTGGCAATTGCGGCAGTGAGACCGGCTGCAACCGCTCGCCGATGCCGCGCATCCGGGTGGCCCTTGCCATCATGCAAACCGGCACATCCGCACCAAGGGTCAGGGCAGTTTCGCTGGGGATAGCCACACCCTGATCTGCAATCATGCGCAATGTCGCCGCGGCGTCGGATGATCCGCCGCCAATGCCACCACCGTGGGGCAGCGCTTTGTTCAGGTTGATATGCCCGGTCCATCCAGCGGCGGCGGCAGCTTTCCAGACTAGATTTCGGTCGTCCGCCGGAACGCCCTTGGCGTGTTCACCGGCCACTGACATCGACAGCTCTGACCCCAGCGTGAATTCCAGCTTATCCCCGACATCTGCAAACACGACGAGAGAGTCCAGCAGATGATATCCATCATCGCGTCGGCCGGTCACATGCAGGGTCAGGTTGATCTTGGCGGGCGCAAAACCCTCAATTGCCATTGGCGACTTTCAGGGGATCGGCGCCTTCTTCGGCCAAGACCGCGTCCAGGCCCACCTCAATCTTGCGACGAATGCGCTCGGGGTCGGCCTCACCATCCGTGTCGTCGGGATCAACAAAGGACAGAGCACGCTTCCACTGAAACTCAGCTTCGCGCGCGCGGCCCACGGCCCAATAGACATCGCCAAGGTGGTCATTTACCACAGGATCAACCGGCATCAGTTCGACCGCACGCTCCATATGCGCGACGGCTTCGTCATAGCGGCCCAGTCGGAACAGAACCCAGCCAAGACTGTCGACAATATAGCCGCTGTCAGGGCGCGCCGCGACAGCGCGTTCGATCATGTTCAGTGCTTCGTCCAGCTTTTCCTGCCGTTCGACCAGCGAGTAGCCCAAATAGTTCAGAACTTGTGGTTGATCAGGGTTCAGTTCCAGCGCGCGACGGAAATCGGCCTCAGCCGCTTCCCAGTGCTTGAGACGCTCATGCGAGATACCGCGGGCGTAATACAAAAACCAGTTGCCGCTGACACCCTGCTCGGTCAGTTCGATAGCAGTGTCATAGGTCCCAACGGCATCGACATAGTTTTCTTGCCGCCGTTGCAGATCAGCCAGGGCTACATGCACACTGGGCAGGCTGGGGCTTTGCGCCGCGAGGTTCTGCAGAACTTCGGCGGCTGCATCCGTTTTTCCCGATCGGCTCAGAACCTCGGCCCGGCCCAACTCGGCCGCGTGGTAATCGCTGCTGGTGGACGGCACCATACGATAGGCTTCGACGGCCAGGTCATATTGTTCCAGTGCATCTAGCAACTCGGCGCTTAGTAGGATTGCGTCCACGTGGTCCGGGCTCAGAAACGCGGCAATCCGGGCATAGAGAAGTACATAGTCCTGTGACGCCTCGCTGCTGAGCGCGGCACCGACAGAAAAGAACACTTCAGCCATACCGTCCTGCGCCGACTGTATGTGTGTAAATGGCAACGTTTCACCCGCCTTCAAACGCGCCACGTAACCTTCGATGGATGGGTCGCTGCCCGCCGCGAAAACGTCTTTCAGATATTGCAGGGCGTCTTCGTTGCGGTCCAGCTGCGACAATACTTCGGTCCGGGCCAAGGCCGCCCGGCGCGAGAACCGCGACACCGCTCCGTTGTTTGCCGCAAAAATCTCTTCGGCCCCTTCGAAGTCACCAATGGACGCCAGCGCCAACGCCTTGTGGTAAAGCGCGAATTCCAGAAGCCCCTCTTGGGTGCCAACTTCGTCGAACTTTTCCATCGCTTTGGTCATGGCACCTTGCGCCACATAGACCCAACCCAGAACCAAGCCATCTACTAATGGCCCAACGCCTTGGGTTTCAGGATCACGTGCAAGCAACTCATCGAGCTTTCCGTCGTCGATCAGGTTGGCCATAATGACCATCTTTGCCGCCTGACTTGGTAGTTCGAGCGCCTCAATTGACTGCGCAACCGGCAGCGCGCGCTCAATCTCACCCAATGCAAGACGCGCTACAACGACGTTTTCCAGAAGTTTGCCATTTTCAGGGTCGGCGCGCAGGGCCTGCGCATAATATTTCTCGGCAGAAATATAATCGCTTTGATAAATCGCCTGACGCCCGGCCAGATACGACCCAGAGCCAGAGTCCGACAGCGCCGGGAATGCAAATGACGAGGTTAAAAGCGCGGCAAATGCCGCGCGACGAACGAGGGAAGCCACCAAAATCCTGCCTTGCTATCGTTGACTGGACAACAAGCTAGGGCTTTGACCGGAAAGAGGCAATGGCAGAGCCCTCACGACCCCGCCATTGCCCATGTTTTCGCTTACATGTTGGGATAGTTCGGTCCATCCCCGCCCTGCGGCGTGGTCCAGGTGATGTTCTGACTGGGGTCCTTGATGTCGCAGGTTTTGCAGTGGACGCAGTTCTGGAAGTTGATGACGAATCGTGCGCCATCTTCATCCTCGACCATCTCGTACACACCAGCCGGGCAATAGCGCTGCGCCGGTTCGTCGAACTTGGGCAAGTTTACTTTGACCGGGATTTCCGGATCGGCCAGCTTCAGGTGGCAAGGCTGACTTTCCTCATGGTTGGTCATCGCAAAGGACACGTTGGTCAAACGATCAAAGGACAGCTTGCCATCGGGCTTTGGATAATCGATGGGCTTGTGCTTGCTGGCCTCTTCGGTCGATTCAGCATCGTTCTTGCCGTGACCCAGAGTGCCCAGCAGCGAAAAGCCCAGCGTGTTAGTCCACATATCCATGCCGCCCAGCATCAGGCTGGCGGTCAGGCCGTATTTCGACCACAGCGGCTTGACGTTGCGCACCTTCTTCAGGTCTGCGCCGATTGCACCTTCGCGCACGTCGGTTTCATAGGCGGTCAGTTCATCACCCGAACGCTCGGCCTTGATGGCGTCAAACGCCGCTTCAGCCGCCGCTTTGCCGGACAGCATCGCGTTGTGGTTGCCTTTGATGCGCGGCACGTTGACCATGCCTGCGGAACAGCCCAACAGAGCCACGCCCGGCGCAACCAGCTTGGGCATAGACTGATAACCACCCTCGGTGATCGCACGGGCACCGTAAGCGACGCGCTTGCCGCCTTTCAGCAGCTCGGCCACCATCGGGTGATGCTTGAAGCGCTGAAATTCCATGTACGGATACAGATGCGGGTTCTTGTAGTTCAGGTGAACCACGAAACCGACATAGACCTGATTGTTTTCAAGGTGGTAGATGAATGACCCGCCGCCCGCGTTGCTGCCCAGCGGCCAACCCATGGTGTGCGTGACCGAGCCTTCCTTGTGCTTGGCCGGGTCGATCTCCCAGATCTCTTTCATGCCCACGCCGTATTTCTGCACTTCTTTGCCCGCAGACAGGTCGTATTTGGCGATCACTTCCTTGGACAGCGAGCCGCGCACACCTTCCGACAGGAAGACGTACTTGCCATGCAGTTCCATACCTGGCTCGGTCTGCGGCCCGTATGATCCATCAGGCTCTAGGCCGAAGACACCGGCGACGACGCCTTTGACTTCGCCATTGTCGCCAAAAACCAGTTCCGAACACGCCATGCCGGGGAAGATTTCCACGCCCAGCTCTTCCGCCTGTTCAGCCATCCAGCGGCAGACATTGCCCATCGAAACAATGTAGTTGCCGTGGTTGTTCATCAGCGGCGGCATTGGGAAGTTGGGAATGCGAATCTTACCCGCCTCGCCCAGCATGTAGAAGTTGTCTTCATGCACCGGAACGTTCAGCGGCGCGCCTTTTTCTTTCCAGTCCGGGATCAGTGCGTCCAGCCCGCAAGGGTCTAGAACCGCGCCCGACAGGATATGCGCGCCCACTTCCGAGCCCTTTTCAAGAACTACGACGTTCAGGTCGGCATCCAGCTGTTTCAGACGGATGGCCGCCGACAGGCCCGCGGGGCCTGCGCCCACGATCACCACGTCGTATTCCATCGCTTCGCGTTCAATCTCGGCCATCGCGGGCTCCCTAGCTAACTTTCCGAATTGGCGCTTTCACAGCATGCTCTGCGCAATTTTGTTTCACGGCTGATTACATGGTCGCAAACACCTTGGTCAATCAAAACACGGCGTAACTTTGCTGCAATGCGGCAGTTATGCCTCGGGTGAGTCCCCCATCAGGTACCTGGGACCGCTACCATTAGATTTTGCGCGGTCATCCGGATTGTAGAGGGCGCATTTCGGCAGGCTTAGACATCCGCAGCCGATGCAGCCATCCAAATTGTCACGCAAGCGCGTCAGGGTATCGATTCGCTGGTCCAGATGGGCCCTTAGCCCCTTGCTGATGTCCTGCCAATCCTGCGGTGTTGGCGTGCGGTTTCCAGGCAGGCCAGACAGGACCTCGCGGATCTCGGGCAAGGTCAGGCCGAACTGCTGCGCAATCATCACAAAACTCAGGCGTCTGATATCTGCGCGCTGATACCGCCGCTGCCCGCCCGCATTGCGCCAGGGCGATATCAGACCTTGCGCCTCATAGTACCGGATCGCCGAAACGGCCAAGCCTGTGCGTCGGGCCAATGCGCCAATTGCCAACCCTTCCGAAGCCGCCATCACATCCTCCTGAAAAATCCCTTGATCTAAAGTTAGGTTTAGGAATTATGGTGAGTCGGGACAAGCCTCAAAACACGAAGGAGATCCCATGATGGCGACACTTGAACACACCAACTTCACCGTTCGCGACCCGCAGGCCTCGGCTGCGTGGATGCACAAGGTGTTCGGTTGGAAAACACGCTGGGAAGGCCCGGCAATTGCAGGCGGTTACACGGTTCACGTGGGCTCCAAGCACACCTATCTGGCGCTTTACGCGCCCAGCGATCCACAACCGTCCGGGGAAAGCAGCTATGACATCGTCGGTGGGCTGAACCACGTGGGCGTTCTGGTCGAAGACATCGACACGACCGAGCAGAAGGTGATCGACGCCGGTTTTACGCCCAAGTCCCATGCTGATTATGAACCGGGTCGGCGGTTCTATTTCAATGACGACAATGACATCGAATTCGAAGTGATTAGCTACGATTAAGGCGTTCTGGGAAACACCCGATAGATTCTTCATCGCCAATGCCCCGAGAGCCACGAGCGTGGCAGGGTATTGGCGATTCAGACTTTTCCCGAACACCATAGGCCGTAATCCGCGCGTTGTGCGACCGAGCCCCCTTGCAATTCACGCCTCATTTGGGTCAGTTAATTGACGACCCATCAAATCGCCCCGACGCGTGTCTCATGCGGCGGGGCGAACCAATTTATGCGTGGACGACAAGAACATGGAAAAAATTCCAATGACGCCTGCGGGTAATGCCGCGCTTGGGGCGGAGCTCAAAAACCTCAAGTCCGTCGAGCGCCCGGCGATCATCGAAGCCATCGCAACAGCGCGCGAGCTGGGCGACCTGAAAGAGAATGCCGAGTATCATTCGGCCCGCGAAAAGCAGGGCTTCATCGAAGGTCGCATCAAAGAGCTGGAAGGCATTCTGTCGCTTGCCGATGTGATCGACCCCGCCAAACTGAACGGCGCGATCAAATTTGGCGCAAAGGTCACCCTGGTGGATGAAGACACTGACGAAGAAAAGACCTGGCAGATTGTTGGCGAATACGAAGCCAACATCGAAAACGGCCTGCTGAATATCAAATCCCCCATCGCGCGGGCATTGATCGGCAAGGAAGAAGGCGACAGTGTCGAAGTACGCACCCCCGGCGGTGTGCGGTCCTATGAAGTTCTAAGTATCGAGTATGCCTGACCGGAGCCTTGACCATGTCAGAGCCCAATCCCGAACAAGATCCCGAACGGCCAACCCCTTTGGGTATATATGATAAGCCTTCGCATCCTTCGGTAACCGAGATCGAGATCGTTGCCGTCGCGCTTAGCGTGGTTTGGCTGATCGTGTCGATTGTGTTTCTGGTGCTTCCCGACAAGGTCGATGGCGGCGGATTCGTCGTGACTCTGCTGGCCGTTTTCATGCCGGTGGCGATGATTTGGGTCGCCGCTATGGCGATGCGCGCCAGTCGCGTCATGCGCGAAGAAAGCGCTCGGCTGCAGACAGCGATAGATGCGATCCGTCAGGCTTACGTGATTCAGCAACAGCGCGCCGCCAGCTTGCAAGAACCCGGTGTCAGCAAAAAGCTGGATGAAATCGCCGAGACCGCCAAAAAAGCAGAAACCGCGCTGGCGACGTTTTCGTCGAAACGGACCGAGCCGGTTCGCGGCGAAGCATCTGTTGCCACAGGCGACCAGACGTCTTTGGAACTGGGCACCCCGGCCGAAGATATCGCGCCGCCATTGACGACCGATACCTTCATTCGAGCGCTGAATTTCCCGGAAACGCAGGATGATGCTGAAGGGTTCGACGCCCTTAGGCTGGCGCTACGAGATCGCAAGACCGCCCAACTGGTGCAGGCTTCGCAAGACGTGCTTACCCTGCTGAGCCAGGAAGGCATCTATATGGATGACCTGCGCCCGGATATGGCGCGTCCCGAAATCTGGCGGCAATTCGCACAGGGCGCGCGCGGCCGCGCGGTTGCCGCGTTGGGCGGGATCAGGGACCGGTCTTCGCTGGCACTGACGGCAGCGCGGATGAAGCAGGACCCGATATTCCGGGACGCCGTGCATCATTTCCTACGCCGTTTTGATCACATGATCGTTGAATTTGAACCGGTTGCCAGCGACGCGGACCTGACCGCTTTGGGCGACACGCGAACCGCCCGTGCGTTCATGCTGCTGGGGCGTGTCGCAGGTACCTTCGATTGATCACAGCCCAAAGCTGCCATAGGGAATAAACCGCACCAGTTCGCCCGGCCTGATGTGGCATGCACCATCCTGAATCTCGACCAATCCCTCGGCCCAGCTAAGGCCGCTGATACGACCCGACCCTTCCGAGGCAAAAACCTCGACCCGACCGTCTCGGACACGGGCCCGCAAGTACTCGCGCCGCCCCGGTTTTTTGCGCTTTTCGAAATTGGCTGGCAGGTCGAACCCCTGCGGCTGGGACCAGCCCTCGCCCGCCATCAGACCCAGCGCAGGGCGGGCAAAGATCAACGTACAGACTTTGGCAGCGACGGGATTACCCGGCAGGCCAAATACGGGCGTTTCGTTCCACATACCCAGCGCCAATGGGCGGCCGGGCTTTAGCGCAATGCGCCACTCCTGCATCGCACTGGCCTCTCGCAACAGGGCCGAGACGTGATCCTCATCCCCGGCGGACGCGCCTCCACTGGTCAGAATGACGTCGGCCTGTTCCGACGCCTTGTCCAGCCTGTCACGCAGATCTTCCCGGTCGTCGGACACGCGCCCCATATCCACCGGCTCATAGCCCAGCCGCGCGATCATCGACAACAGCATCGGACGGTTGGCGTCAAATATTTGGCCGGGCCCGGCAGAGTTTCCAGGCTCGACCAGTTCATCCCCGGTTGAAAGCACCGCAACCCGAAGCGTTTTGCGCACAGAGACCTCGGCAATTCCTGTGGCCGAAAGAAGGGCCATGTCCGCGGGGGTCAACCTGCGCCCGGCAGGCAGCGCCAAATCGCCTTCGGCCACGTCTTCTCCAGCTTTACGGGTATTTGCGCCCTGTTTCAGCGGGCCGTGAAAGGCGATGTGACCATCCTGAACGGTCACGTCTTCTTCCAGTATGACCGTATCCACACCAGCAGGCAGCGCTGCGCCGGTCAACACGCGCAGCGCCTTGCCATGTGTCACCGCGCCATCAAAAGGAATACCGGCCGCAGCGCGCCCATCCTGCAACGGCATCACTTGGGGACCCTCGGGGGCAGCCCCGGAAAACCCATAACCATCCACGGCCGTGTTCGGTTGCGGCGGGTTTGAACGTTTCGCGAAAACGTCTTCTGCCAGTATCCGCCCCACAGCCTGCCCGATCAGAGCGGTTTCGACCGAAGTCACCACCGTCAACCGAGATCGCAACAAAGCCAGCGCGTCGTTCACAGGTGTCCAGTTGACCCCGGCAGGCAAGGCAAAACAATCATTTCGCAGGGGCGGAGGAGTGAAGTTTGGCGGCGTCATAATCCGACCTCTTTCAAGATGAAGTCCGCGATTGCGGCGGTGTTGTTCAGATCAAGCACCGGAACCTGTACCTGCAGGGGCGTATCGCTGGCGACGGCGCGGATCGTATTGTTCTCCCCGGCCATCAGCGCATTGCCAGCCTCTGCCCGAAACGCTTCGATCTTGGGGTGGTTTTCCCGTTTGAACCCTTCGATCATGATAAGATCGACCGGAAGAAGCCGGGCCAGAAGATCAGCCAGTGGCGGCTCAGGTGCGCCGCGCAGTTCCTGCATCACCGCAATGCGCTTGCCGGATGCCAACAGCACCTCGGACGCACCGGCTTCTCGGTGGCGGAAGCTATCGGTTCCGGGCTGGTCGACATCGACGGCGTGATGCGCGTGTTTGACTGTCGAAACCGTGAAGCCGCGCCCGGTAATCTCGGCCACTAACCGCTCCATTAGGCCGGTTTTGCCCGCGTTTTTCCAGCCGGTGACGCCGAAGACCCTCATGCCTGCTCCAGCAGTTTTTGCGCCCGCGCCAAATCGTCGGGCGTGTTGACGTTGAAGAAAGGATCGAATGGGTCCGCCGGGAACAGGGCCTCACGCCCGTCATGTTTGTCGGTCCACAGCACAACCTTGCGCAGCCCGTCATTCAAGGCGTCCCGCAGATCATCGCGCAACGCCACAGGCCAGAGGCCAAAGGTTGGGTGCCTGTTGACCCGCTTTTTCCCGCCGGACTTCAGCGCTTCATCCCCGGTGCGCGGCGTGGTGGCCAGCACCAGAGGATGTGTTTGCCCTTGGGCAGCGTCGGTCAGCCGCGCCACAAGATCGCGTGGAAAAAACGGCGTGTCGGCGGCGGCTGTGACTATGCTGTCGGCGCCTTGCTTAGCAGCCCAGTCGAGCCCCGCCAGCACACCCGCCAAAGGCCCGGCGAAACCTTCGATGGTATCGGGCAGAACCGGCAGGTTCAGATCGGCGAACCGTTCGGGGTCGCCATTGGCGTTCAACGCCAGACCGTCGACCTGCGGGCCAAACCGGTCAATGACATGAGACAGCAGGCTTTGGCCCCCGATCTGCAACAGACCCTTGTCGCCGCCGCCCATACGGGTGGCGAGGCCGCCTGCGAGGATTACGCCCAAAGGGGTGTTCATTGCTGCACCTTGTTGCTTGCGTCCAAGTGATCAATAGATCGCAACTTTGTAGAGCGAACTCAATTCAATTGGAACGCGGTAGGATGCAGATGATGCAGGACAAACAGCCACAGGATCAAAGTCCCAACCGCCAGGAACGAGGTCGCCGACACGATGTGAGCGGCGAGCTGCGGCTCCTGATCATAATGTTTGGCCAGCAAAAAGATGCTCTTTGCCGTGGGCGCTGCTGCAGAGACCGTCGCCGCAATGATCCAAAGCGGGTCCAGCCCAATCAAATGCCCAGCAAGCAGCACCACCCCCGGAACAACGAGAAGTTTTACTACCGTCAAGAACAGGATCATCGGTCCAGTCTGAACAATCGTGCGAACACTTGTGGTAAACCCGATCGCAAACAGCGCAACAGCTGCAAGCGCCTGACTCATAAGCTCTAAATAATCCGAAACGGCGTCAGAAAACCCAATACCTGTGAAAGAGTAAAGAACGCCCAACAACGTTGCCGCGATTATCGGGTTTTTCAAAACATTCAGAAGGATCTTGTAAATGGGTGTCTTGGCGCTTGCCTTGTGCCCGGCCGAGGTTTCTAGAATGGTGGTCATGATCAACAGCAGAATGGCGACCACCAGATTTGCCAATACCGCCGGCAGCGCCCCCTTTGATCCAAAAATCGCATGGAGGATGGGCAGCGCAACCAACGCTGTGTTCGAGGCAACGCCAGCAAAGGCCAAAACGGTTGCTGATCCGACCTGAAAACTCGTCAGCGCCTTCAAACCGATGAACAGGACGGCAAAAAGAGCCAGTATCGTACCGCCATACGACACGTAGAAACCGTAGTTTAGAAGGTTCTCAAACTCCTCCTGACCAATCAGGTAAAACATGATGGCAGGGATCAGGACGTAAACCGCAAACTGCACCAGAGCTTCTGACGTGTCTTCACCCAGAAGATTCGTCCAAGAAAACACGTACCCCGTCAAGATCACCGCGAAGACCGGTGCAATTAAACTGATTAATTCCATAGCTTCCCTACGTGGCAACCATCCAAAATTCCACTCTGAGTTGCTCCACCTTAGTGTATATCTTCTGGAACTTGCAGAGTTTTCTCAGAACGACTGGTTACCCAACGGATTTCAGGACTGGGAGCTTTTCCTTTTGTGTTTCTTATCCTCGACCGCCACAGTCGCCGGATCCACATCACGCATCAGTCGGTCCTGACCTGAAAGACATACAAAGCGCTGCCCGCGCATCCGACCGATCAGTGTCAGTCCGACTTCGCGGGCAATCTCTACGCCCCATGCGGTGAAGCCCGATCGCGACGCCAGAACCGGGATGCCCATCATCGCGGTCTTGATCACCATTTCCGAGGTCAGACGTCCGGTGGTGTAGAGGATTTTGTCTTCAGCCCCCTCACCTTCGGACAGCATCCAGCCGGCGATCTTGTCGACAGCGTTGTGGCGGCCCACGTCTTCCATATAAACCAACGGGCGGTTCTCGTGACACAGCACTGTACCGTGGATCGCCCCAGCCTCAAGATACAGCGACGGGGTACGGTTGATCTTGGCCGCCAGATCATAGAGCCACGACGTGCGGACCGAGACCTGCGGCAGGCGCACGTTCTCCAATCCTTCCATCATGTCACCGAACACCGTGCCGACCGCACAGCCACTGGTGCGGGTCTTTTTCTTCAGTTTGTCCTCATACGAGGTCTCGCGCGCAGTGCGCACGATCACGGTTTCCAGATCATCATCGTATTCAACGCGCGTGATCTCATCATCTGCCAACAGCATCCCCTGATTGCGCAGGAAACCCAGCGCCAGGTATTCCGGGTAATCGCCAATGGTCATTGCGGTCACGATTTCCTGTGAATTGAGGAAAATCGTCAGCGGGCGCTCCTCGACCACCGAGATCCGACTGACCTCACCATTCTGGTCCACGCCTTCAACGGCGCGGGTCAGGCGGGGCGCACCGGGATCTGGGGCGATGATGTAGTCTGACTGGTTCTGTTCCGTGGCCAATTGCAACCCTTTCCCAAGACCGCTACTGCTGCGGGGATCACCATAGGATTTAGCCATGGCAGACACCACATCCAAGTCATACTTCTGGAAGGGTTTTCGCGACGGGACCCCGTTCATTTTTGTGGCGATCCCGTTTGGCACCCTGTTCGGCGTCTTCGCGACCGAGGCCGGGTTGAATATCGTGCAAACCATGGCCTTCACGTCCACTGTCTTTGCGGGTGCTGCGCAGTTTGCCGCGCTGCAATTGCTGCAGGATCAGACGCCGACGGCCATTATTCTTGTCTCTGCCCTGGCGGTGAACCTGCGGATGGCGATGTATTCAGCGTCACTGACGCCCTATCTGGGGGCTGCGCCGATGTGGCAGCGGGCCTGTGCCGCCTACCTGACTGTCGATCAGTCTTATGCCTGTTCGATTGTGCAGTTTGAAAAAGAACCCAGGATGACAGTGCCCCAGCGCATGGCTTATTTCGTGGGCTCGGTCACCCCCATCACGCCGCTATGGATATTTGCGACTTATCTGGGCGCGGTTCTTGGCACGCGCATTCCCGAAAGCTGGGCGCTGGACTTTGCCTTGCCGATTACATTTCTGGCAATGATCGGGCCAATGATGCGCACCCTGCCCCATGTGGTGGCTGCGCTGGTCGCCATTGTTGTTTCTTTGATGACCGCTGGCATCCCATACAATCTGGGCCTGCTGATTGCCGGATGTGCCGGCATGATGGCCGGTGCTCAGGCCGAATTGTTCGCCGAACGCAGAAAGGCCGCATCATGACCCCTGTTGATCCGGTCACGATCTGGTCCATCATCATTGGACTTGCCATTGGCAGTTATAGTTTGCGGTTTGTCTTTATCGGCCTCGTCGGGGATCGCCCGATGCCTCCCTGGCTGTTGCGCCACTTGCGCTATACCGCTGTCGCCATCCTGCCCGCCCTGATTGCACCGCTGGTTGTTTGGCCAACCGCAACCGAAGGGCAGCCCGACATTCCACGGATGGCGGCCGCCGCGGTTGCGCTGAGCGTCGGAGTGATCACAAAGAATGTGCTGGCAGCGATCTTCAGCGGTGCCGCAACTCTGTACGGGTTGCTGTACTTATTGGGTTGAGACCGTTTCCAGTTGGTTCAGTGCCGCATTGTTGGCGGCCAGACCTTTTTGCAGGTCGGCATCGTCGTTCTCACGATACTCCGTTGTCACAACACCCGGAATCTGACCGAACTGATCTGACAGCTTGACCGGAAAAAAGGTCACGTCGATCTGTTCGAACCCCGGAACCTGCTTCAGCAGCGACGCGGTGGAATTCGCACAATAGGCGCCAGCGACCGGACCGGATTGTTTGGCCAGCTGCAAGGCAATCTCGGCCTGTTGCGGGCTTACCTGAATCGTCTGGATACGCGCATAATGTGTCTCGCGCGCGTGTGAGCTGCGATAGGCGCGCTCGACATTCGGGGTGATACCGTACAGCACGTCGTCCTTGATCGGAACCACATCTGCGCGGAAAGACCCCGCAGGATCAAAGATCACCCGCTCGCTGCCGCTGATCATCAACGAAGTATGGGCACCAGACCCGGTGCGCGTGCTGATCATCGTATACAGCGTCAGGGTCGAAGGCCCTGGATCACGATAGGATCGGGCAACGACCTCGGCCCGGTCGGCTTGCGGACGCTGCGATCCCGTGCAGCCAGCAACAGTTGCTGCCAGCAGGCAGGCAATCAAAATCCGGATCAAGGTCAACCCCGTTTTGGATTATGCGGCGAAGACCGCCAGGAACAGGCAAAGGAGGGCGATGGCAACCACACACCATGTGGTGGCTTTGACGAAACCATCAAAGGTTTTGGTTTGAACAGTGATATCCATTTCGCCGTGCTTGTGTTCAGCCATGAGTCTCAGAATCCTAATTCGCGTGTTTGAAATGTTGGATAATGGAAAATCCGGGGCCTGTCACCACGTCATTCGCGCGCAGGGGCCAAAGGTGGGAACACCGAGCACCCCGGATACCCAAAACCCCAACGCCAGGGCAGGCCCGAACAGGGGCCGCCGCCGAATCGGACCGCCGCATACATCGCCTCGGCCGTGACAGAATGAGCGGTGCGAATCTGTTCGGCCGTCATGTCATAGCGCTCGGCATATTCCTCGGCATGGTCTGTCCCATGCTTTTTGACGCAAGCACGCAGGGTCTCGTCTGCAGACAGGCGTGCGTCATAGCTGTCTTCGGCCCGCAAAGCCCCGCCAGCATGGTGATAGGCGCGATCATGGGTCACACAGCAGTATTCCCACGGTGGGTGCGCCTCATACAGTCCCCGAAAGCTGGGGAACGTATCCGCCACAAAGCGCCAACTGGCCGAAAGACCACCCGAACAGCCATCCGTTTCAAACGGAGTCAACTCTGCGCTGCTGCGCTCTGCCATCAGGGAGCGATGCGCGGGCAACTCAAAGCTGCGCATGACGTCTTGCGCGAAGGCTGGCGAGGCACTCAACAAAAGGATTGCTGCCAGATTAGGGGCTTTCATCGCGCATCGCCTCAGTATCAAAGGACATGCCAAAGGTCGTCGCCAGCCATAACAACAACCGCTCTGCCGGCCCCAATTCGGCGCGCACACGCAGAACTTCATTTGCCATCGCTGGTCGGTCCGTGATCAGCCCATCCACCCCCATCGACGCCATCGCCGACATTTGCAGCGGATCATTCACTGTCCAGACATAGATGTCCTTACCCGCCGCATGGACCGAATTGACCAAACCCGGCGTCGCCATCGCGGCGTTCACCGCAACAAAATCACCTTCGAGACCTGAGAGATTACCCACAGCAGTCGCGGCCAGAACACCGGCGCGCCAGTCGGGGCGAATCGTCTTCATCTTTTGCACTGCCGGGTATTTCAGGGACATCGTTGCAATGTCGTCCTGCATGCCCAGTTCTTCGACGAGGGCGACAACCCGATTCTCAAGGTCTACGTCGTGGCCGTAGTATTTCAGTTCGATAATGACCTTGGCCTTGCCCTTCGCGGCCTCCAGCACGTCACGCAGCGTCGGCGTCCGCTCATCTGCGTATTCAGGGCCAAACCAGCTGCCGATGTCGATCTGATCGATATCCTCCATCGTGGCATCCCACACCTTTAGGTTAACACCGGCCAGTTTCATGAAATCACTGTCATGGGCGACGATGACTACATCATCCGCTGTTTCCTGCACGTCGATCTCAACCCAGTCGGCCCCGTCCTCGATCGCCTTGAGAACCGAGGCCATCGTGTTTTCGGGCTTCAGCGCGGCAGCGCCGCGATGACCGATAACCTCTGCACGGTCCGATGCCTGCACCCTTTCCAGAAGGTGCTGCCCGAACCATATCCCAACAAGAACAGCAACGATGGCGGCCCCAACAGCCGTGACCATTGTTCTGCGCAGGTTGCGCGGCTTTGGAGGGGTTGGTTCCGATGTCTGGATATCAAAGAACCCATCGAGCAGAACTGCCAATGCGCCCAGAGCCGTGGCTGCCAATACCAGTCCGGCCAGTGACCAGATACCGGCGACGGCGAGGCTGTAAATCAGGGCCAATCTCAGGTTGGCTGCGCCTTGCAGCGGCACCAGTGCGAACAAAAGCCCGGCCAACCAGGCGATCACGGCAGCGATGACAAAGCGCACAGCCAGCCACATGGCCAGTTCTACCTTGAGGCGTCCGCGCTTACCTTCCATCCGACTGGCACTGATGCCAAACGCATGTCCGGGGTGAACGCCCTCGAACAAAACCAAATGCAGCGACAAAGCCCAGGCTGACAGGCGTCGGATCAACACCCAGGCCATAGCCAGCACAACCGCCCCGATCAGCACCACAGCCACCCAGAATGAGGGCGGGTGGAATGTCAGATAATAGTTGATGTCATATTCAGTCAGCGTCCACCACGCGATCACGGCAGAAACGATCGCAAAGGGCAGAACCAACAGCAAAACACGCACAACAAAGCGCACCGCAAATCCGAACAGGGATGGAAGCCGCGACAGGATCAGCCTGATCGAAGAACTGCCGGCGCGCCATGGGTCCGGCTCTGCCATCCGCAGCGACCCGGCCATGACCGAGAAGACAAACACTTCGGCCAGTAGAAACAGGCTGAGCACCACAACGGCCGCAATAAACCCGGCAGGTGAGAGAACGAATGCAGCGATCGCCTGATCAGTCAGCGCCGTCTGGTTAGATAGCGATACGGCAAGATTCACCGTGATCGCCACGCCGGGCGCAATCAGCGCAACCAAAAGCAGGCGCACAACAAGATAGATCGGCACAAAGACACGGCGACGGGCCCACGCACCTTTGTAGGCACTTGTAACGGCAGAGAAAGTGGTCACGCGAGGCCCCCTTGAATGGTAAACTCATTCAAGGCTGCGCAGACGTGAATTGCAAGTCAGGTGATCAGCTTTCTTCCAGATCCGCCGCCAGACGGAACCCGATCCGGTTGGCGGGTTTGTCCTCGACCGATTTGGGCAGGGCCCGCAGCATCACGTTCAACTGGCTGACATGTTGTACAAGCTGAGTGCGCGCGCCGGTCGCATCGGACCCATAAAAGGTGATGATATCGGGATCAAAATACCCCATCCCCTCGATCCGCATGACGCCTGCGTCGCCGCCGGTGAATCCCATCGCAACCTCTTGGTCGCCTGTCAGGGTCTTCTCGAAATTCTGGATATAGAGGATCAGACGTTCATACGCCCATTGCGCGGGGCTTTTTGTTTCAACCGGTTTTTGCAACGGACCGGGCAGGTCTTTTGCGCCTGACTTTGCTTCGGGGTCGGAATGCACTTCGTAGCAGCGCGGCAAAGCTGCGGCTTCGGCGGCCTCGGCCGAGGTTTCGATCTGATCCTGCATAGCTTTACCCTTTGCGCTGAAACTCCCACGCCCCGTTCGCGCGGCGCGTTCGGGTGACAGCTCCAATGTGGTAAAGATGATTCAGATGTGCAACCGCTTCGACCAGCGCAAGCCCATACTCGCCACCGCTGATCTGCCGTTTGAACAAGGGCATGAAACATTCGGCAGCGGTCTTGGGCTGGTCCAAATACTTTTCCAAACGATCCAATGCACTGTGGTGGTTGTCGATCAGTTGCCTCATCCGGATGGGCAGCCCGGTGAATGGCAGCTTGTGCCCGCCCAGCGCCAGATGATCGGGTCGCGCCAGCCCCTGAAGCCGTTCGCAGGCCTCAAGCCATTCAGCAACCGGATCCGCCAAAGGTTCGGTGACATAGACACCCAGGTTGGGACTGATCGAACTGAGGATCTGATCGCCGGTGATCACCAGATTGTCGTCGCGGCTCCAGAATGTCGCGTGTTCGGGGGCATGGCCATTGCCCATATGAACATCCCAGTCGCGCCCACCCATGCGGATCACACTGCCTTGTTTGATCCGAGTGAAACCCAGCGGCATCGGATAAACTGTGTCGCAATAATTGAAGGGGCGCTCGGCCATCCGCTTGGCCAGCACGTCGGGTGCCATTCCTGCACTGCGGTAATAGTCCAGCGTCTCCTGGGGCCAACTTTCCTGAACATCCAGTTGCAGCATCCGCGAAAACAGCCAGGCGGTGCGCGACGCCACCAGTTCCACACCATGCTCGGATTGAAACCAACCCGCATTGCCCACGTGATCGGGGTGATGATGAGTCACAACCACCCGCGTGATCGGCTTGCCCGCCAATGGGCCTGCCATCAGCTTTTCCCAGATGCGCCGTGTTTTGTTCGACGACATTCCTGTGTCGATCACGGTCCAGCCGTCGCCATCGTCCAGCGCGTAAATGTTAACGTGATCCAGCGCCATGGGCAGCGGCAAACGCATCCACAGAACACCTTCGGCAATCTCGGTCGCCTCGCCCTCGGCCGGAGGCTCTGACCAGGGATATCTGATTGCCAAAGGGGTTTCTCCGTCCATCAGGATACAAACTCCTCGGCGCTGAGCCCGAATACATCATCTGCCCCGTTCTGTGCTTGAACAAGCAGCCCAGCATATTCAGGCAACAGCGCGTTGATGTAATACCGGGCCAGCTTAAAGCGCGGGCCACCCGGTTCTGCCAAAGCCGACTTCAGGTGGTAATGTGCACCCAAAACGCGGGCAAAGGCGTGCAGATACGGCAACGCCCCGGCAAACCGATTGTTCATATCAGACTGCGCCACCATCCACTCGGTCGTCTCGCGCAAGCTTTCGGTCGCTTCCCAAACCGGGCCAGCCAGTTCGGGCATCGTCGCCCGCGCCTGTTCAGCATGATCTTCGATCTCGTCCAGTAGGCGCGAGGCTGCTTCGCCGCCATCCATCATCTTGCGCGCCACCAAATCCATCGCCTGAATACCGTTGGTGCCTTCGTAGATCGCGGTCACGCGGACGTCGCGATAATACTGAGCAGCACCGGATTCCTCGATGAAGCCCATACCGCCATGTACCTGAACACCGGTCTCAGATACGCGCATTCCCGTCTCGGTGCCAAAAACCTTGCCAATCGGCGTCAAAAGAGCGGCACGAGACATCCAATCGGCGTCGCCCGTTGCATTGGCCATATCGATGGCCGCGGCGTTGGCCAGCATAATCGCACGCGCAGCGAAAGTGTCAGCACGCATGCTCATTAACATCCGACGCACATCCGCGTGGTCGATAATGGTGCCCGAGGGGGTTTTGCCCTGTTTCCGCTCCAACGCATAGGCCAGCGCGTGCTGATAGGCACCTTCGGCTGCACCCACGCCCTGACCGCCAACACCTAGGCGCGCGTTGTTCATCATGGTGAACATCGCGGCCATGCCGCCATGTTCCTTGCCTACAAGCCAGCCTTTGGCACCGTCAAACTGCATCACGCAAGTTGGTGAGCCGTGCAGGCCCATCTTGTGCTCGACCGATACGACCTTCAGATCATTGGCCACACCGGGATTGCCGTTCTCATCCGGCAGCAGCTTGGGCACCAGGAACAGCGAAATGCCCTTGGTTCCGGGAACGCCATCTGGCAGGCGCGCCAGTACCAAATGGCAGACATTCTCAGCAAAATCGTTGTCACCCCATGAGATAAAGATTTTCTGCCCTGTCACAGAAAAGGTGCCATCCCCATTGGCTTCGGCTTTCGAAGTCAACGCACCCACATCCGACCCGGCCTGTGGTTCGGTCAGGTTCATGGTACCAGACCATTCACCTGCCATCATCTTAGGCAAATACAGCGCCTTGAGCTCATCGCTGGCGTGATGTTCCAGCGCTTCGATCTGGCCCTGTGTCATCAGCGGCGCAAGTTGCAGCGACAAGCAGGAGGCCGACATCATCTCGTTCACGGCGGTGGTCAGCGTCATCGGCAGACCCATGCCGCCATATTCCGGATCACCGCTCATCCCGACCCAGCCGCCTTCGGCTATGGCTTTCCAGCCATCAGCATACCCGGTCGAGGTACGCAGCACGCCGTTTTCCAAGCGCGCGGGCTCAAGATCACCGGGGCGTTGCAGAGGGGCCATCACCTCTTCGCAAAGTTTTCCGGCTTCGGTCAGAATGGCACTGACCACATCGTCGCTGGCTTCCGAGAACTTCTCGGTGGCAGCGATCTTGTCAAAATTGACCGCGTGGCGGAACAAGAATTCATAATCAGAGATTGGGGCGCGATATGGCATGTCTTCCCTCTAGGCTGTCTGATTGCGTTTACGCCGACGGGCTTGGAATTTCCACCGCCCACCTTTATGCATCTGAGTTCCACCGATTAGGTATCGGTCCAAATGCTATACGCAATCAAAACGCGGCGTCACCACCAATGATCCCCAACGGCACTCTGACATTAAACGCCGATCCTGCCGGAATTGCGCAGGCGGCAGACCTGCTGCGGCAAGGCCTTCTGGTGGCTTTCCCAACCGAGACTGTCTACGGCCTGGGCGGGGATGCCCGTAACGGAGAAGCGGTGGCAAGCATCTATACCGCCAAGGGACGACCCAGCTTCAACCCGTTGATTGCGCATGTGGCCTCGATCGAAGCCGCCCAGCGGTTCGTGACATGGTCCGATCAGGCCGAGGCCTTAGCGGCCGCGTTCTGGCCCGGACCGCTGACTCTGGTTCTGCCACTGCGACCGGATCACGGGATTTCATCGCTGGTGACAGCTGGGCTGGACACGCTCGCCGTGCGAGTGCCAGCCCACCCTGCGGCCCGTGCGCTACTGTCCGAATTCGACGGCCCGGTCGCCGCGCCATCTGCCAATCCGTCCGGGCAAATCAGCCCGACCACAGCCGCACACGTCCTGTCCGGCCTGAATGGGCGCATCGCCGCGGTTCTGGACGATGGACCTTGCGGGGTCGGGTTGGAAAGCACCATCGTGGGCGTTGCGCGCGAGCCTGCCCTTTTGCGCCCCGGCGGCGTTTCGCTGGAACAGATCGAGGCGGTTCTGGATACTCAGCTGCACCACCACCAGCCGGGTGATGCGCTGAACGCGCCCGGCCAGCTGCAATCGCATTATGCTCCGGATGCGCCCGTTCGTCTGAACGCCAGCACCGCGCAAGGCGATGAAGTTCTGCTGGGGTTTGGCCCAGTGGACTGCGATCTGAACCTGTCAGCGAAAGGTGATCTTGCCGAGGCCGCTGCCAACCTGTTCGCCGCACTGCACAGCCTGAATGACACCGGCAGACCAATTGCGGTGACCCAAATTCCCGAACATGGTTTGGGTGCGGCCATTAACGACCGCCTGCGCCGCGCTGCGGCCCCGCGTAACGGCTGATCAGGCGCGCCCGGACTCGGCAGACAGGATCAAGGGGTCAACGCCCAAAGTCGCAAGCGCACCGCTCCATTTCTCATCATCCGGCACATCAAAGACCAGCTGTGACGACGCCTCAGTTGTGAGCCAGCCGTTCATGGCGATCTCGTCCTCAAGCTGGCCAGGTCCCCAGCCCGAATAGCCCAGCACCAAAGTAGAGTTCAAAGGCCCGCGCCCCGAGGCAAGATCCTCGAGGATATCCAGCGTTGCCGTCATGCTGAACTCATCCGTGATGTGCATGGAATGCAAGTTCGCCTCGTAATCCGAGCTGTGCAGGACAAAACCACGCGACATCTCGACCGGACCGCCGAAATGGACCAAACGTTCACCCACAACCGGAATCCGGCAGGGGATGTTGAGCTGACTCAACAGAGTTTTCAGCCGCAGATCCGAAGGTTTGTTGATAATCAACCCCATAGCACCATCTTCGCCATGGCTGCACAGGTACACCACCGAATGATCAAAACGCGGATCGCCCATGCCAGGCATCGCAATCAACAGTTTTCCGGTAAGATCCATGGGCCGACATCTCTTATCAGGTATGCTTCAACAATGACCCTTGGTCACCCCGAATGGCAAGGGATCAGCGCACATTTCCGCAGATTTCATCCCGGTTACCGGAACGTGACTTGGATTCTGTGCCGCAACCGCGCATTTATGAACCATGAGCGTAAAAAATGTATTAGCGGCAATCGCCATAACCTTTGGTCTGGCCTTACCTGTAACAGCGCAGGTCAACGGCCCCGTTGCCGAGTTGGATATTCTGGATGGCGGACGCACCGCTAAAGGAACGTACCTCAGCGCCGTGCGTGTGACGCTGCAGGACGGTTGGAAAACCTATTGGCGTGCGCCGGGGGATGCTGGCATTCCACCGCAATTCGACTGGAACCGTTCGAACAACGTCGGGGATGTGTCGATTACATGGCCCGCACCCAATGTTTTTGACCAGAACGGATTGCAATCGATCGGCTACGAAAACCAACTGGTTTTGCCAGTCGAGATCACGCCGAAAAACCCGGCCAAGCCCGTACGCCTGCAGGGAACGATGGATCTGGGCGTCTGCAAGGATGTTTGCATCCCGGAACAGCTGGATTTCGACCACACGCTGAACGCAGACGCCGGGCGCAACCCCACCATCGCCGCTGCACTGGCACAAAGGCCCTTTTCCGAACACGAGGCCAGAGTGGCCCATACCACCTGTCACCTCTCACCCACATCAGACGGGATGAAGATCGAGGCCCGGGTGACCATGCCCTCGGCAGGCGGTCGCGAGGTGGCCGTGATCGAGCCGGGGAACCCGGCGCTCTGGGCTTCGCAGACCGAGACGACGCGAACCGGCAACACTCTGATCGCAACCTCTGAGGTGATTAATGCATCCGGTGGACCGTTTGCGCTGGATCGGTCGGAAATTCGGATCACCGTGTTGGGGGCAAATCACGCAGTCGACATTCGGGGATGCAGCGCAAGCTGAGCCCGGTGATTTCATGACACAAACTCCAAAAATCGGCGCTTTGGCAGTAGTCCTGCATCAGGACCAAGTGCTGCTGGTTCAACGCAGCAAGCAACCTGATGCTGGGCTATGGGGGTTTCCTGGGGGTCACGTGGAATGGGGCGAGACTGTTTTGCAAGCCGCGCAAAGAGAGCTGCGCGAAGAAACCTCGGTCATTGCAGACCCACATCACTACTTAGACAATCTTGATTTGCTGCGCTGGAACGAAAACGGCGACGTCCAGACACACTACCTGCTGGTAGGCGTGGCCTGTCAGTATCAAACCGGCGACCCCAATGCAGGTGACGACGCGCTCGATGCGCGTTGGTTCCCTGTGGATCAGATCCGCCGCGGCGAACTAGAGATGAGCAACCGCGTCATCGATCTGCTGGAAACCGCCCTGCGCCGGACTTAGGTCGCGGGCCTTTTGAGCCGGGTATAAAGCAAGCCTGAGACTGCCACGCTGAGGAACAGTATCAGCGCAGCACCTGTAACGAATGCGCCCAAGCCCATCCGAAGAATAGCCATGCCATCCTCGCCCGCATAAAGCCCGGACAAGAACCCGATGGGCGCGCCGTAAATTGCGGGCCACACCATCGTGACCGTAAACCATGAAAGCAGGGCGAGGCCCGAACACGCCAACGTCCCCTGCACCACACGGTCCGGGGCACGTGCCGCCCGACGCATCGCGGTCATTGGGCGAGACAGATCGTTCAGAATGGCAAGCAACGCCGGGACTAGCAGCAGGACCAGCAACATTCCAAAGCCCAGCCCATAGACCAAAGTAATGACTGTGGGTTTAAGAAACTGCGCCTGCTGCGACCCTTCATACAGTAACGGGGTCAGCCCCAGAACCGTGGTCAGCGTCGTCAGCATCACAGGCCGCAACCGGTCTGCGGTGCCTTCAACTATCGAAGGCACAAGCCCGCGCTCTTTCTGGTAATCGTCGATGGTCGTCACCAAAACAATCGAATCATTGATGATGATCCCCGTCATCCCCAGCAGACCGACGACCGTGAACATGCTTAGCGGAACTTCCCACAGGTAGTGCCCCCAGATCGCGCCGACCAACCCAAATGGGATAATCGCCATCACCACCAGTGGCCGCGTCCAGCTGGCAAACACCCAGGCCAGTACAAGATAGATACCCGTCAGGCACAGAATCAAGCCGGTGCGCGCCTCGGACAGGAACTCGTCTTCCTGTTCGCTCAGACCGGCCATCCGCCATTCGACCTGTCGTTCCGAGGCGATTTTCGGCAGGATTTCCTCGCCCATGGCACGTGCAATCTCAGCCGCGCGCGTCGGGTCATCTTCCGAGATGTCGCCATTCACCGATATCACCCGCAGGCCATTTTCGCGCCGGACGGTCGAGAAGCCGGACTTTCGCTCGACCGACACGATATCGGCCAACGGCACATACACTCCATCGGGTGTACGCATCAGAGTGCGCTCCAGGAAATCGGCGGTCAGCTCTCCTTCGGGCAGTTCAACCCTGATCTCGGCACTGCGCGGGCCATCCGGGAAGGTCGCCGCCTCGATCCCGTTCAACCGGTCGCGCAACACGCGTCCCAGCGTTTCGATCCTGAACCCCAGCGACTGACCCTGCGCTGTCAGGTCCAGAATGTACTCTTCCTTGTCATAGGCAAGGTTGTCTTCCAGCGCCGAAACTTCAGGGTATTTTGACAGCTCGGTCTGCAAGTCCTCTGAGGCGGATTTGAGCGTGTTCACATCCGCGCCATAGAACTGAACGTCAATGGCATCGCCACCGGGCCCAGATCGCCATCCCCGGAAGCTGAGCAGTTCGACCTTCGGGTGGCGCGGAACAAAATCCTGCAACTCACCCACAAACTCAAAGCTGGAATAGGGGCGCAGATCCGCGTCGATCAGCTCGATAGAAATACCACCCAGCAAGTCAGCGTCTTTACCATCGGCGGCGGCCAATCCCCATCCTGCGGACCCGCCCACCTCGGCCAGCACATAGTCGATCGGGTTATGACCGTGGCGGTCTTCATAAATTTGGCCCAGCTCTTCGGTCGCGCGCTGCAGCTCATGCATCATGGCCACAGTCTCGGCGCGGGTGGCACCTTCGACCATTATGAAGTTGCCCGTGACCGAGCCGCGCTCGGGCGCGTTAAAGAACCGCCAGTTCACATCACCTCGAATGAACAGGGCAAACTGGCTGGCCAGGATCACCACCATCATGGCAACCACCACATAGCGTGCCCAGACAACCCAGGCGATCAGCGGTCGGAACAGATGATCCCGTACCCAGCGGAACCCGCGATTGACCACGCGGTTGGGCAGATCATACCAGTGCTCTTTGGTGGAATGCGCGATGGCATGCGCCATGTGGTTCGGCAGGATCAGGAAGCATTCGATCAGCGAGGCAATCAGCACCGCAATCACGGTAAAGGGGATGTCGCGGATCAACTCGCCAAACCGGCCGCCAACCAGGGTCAGACCAAAAAAGGCAATCACCGTCGTCAGGGTCGCCGCAAAGACCGGCATCGCCATGCGTCGCGCCGCTCGTTCAGCGGCCACCATTGGGGCCTCACCTAATCGGCGCGCGCGGAAATCGGCATGCTCACCCACGACGATGGCGTCATCCACAACAATGCCCAGCGTGATGATCAAGCCGAACAGGGACACCATGTTGATCGACAGCCCGCCGACATACATAAAGGCAATCGCGGCAGACATGGCAACCGGAATGCCGGCAGCGACCCAAAAGGCGATCCGCGCATTCAGAAACAGAAAAAGCAGACAGACCACCAGGCCCAAGCCAACAAGGCCGTTGTCGACCAGAATATCCAGACGGTCGGTGATCGCCTGAGCGCGGGTTCTGATCAGCTCGATCGTCACACCTTCGGGAACGCTGGCCTGCATTTCCGTCACAACGTCTTCGACCGCGTGCTGGATTTCGATCGCGTCACCCAGGTTTGAGCGATCTACCCGCACCGACATTGCCGGATTTTCGCCCACAAAGTAGCTGCGATTGCGGTTGACCCCTTCGACCCGGATCTGCGCCACATCGCCCACCAGCAACTTAGATCCGTCCGCAAAATTGCGCAGGGCGATACCTTCGATTTCTTCGGGTGTGCGCTTTTCCGTACCCGTGCGAATACGGGCATTCGCGCCGGTCACATCACCTGCTGGGTTTGCGTTGACCTCGGCCGCGACAGCTGATGCGACCTCGGACAGGGTGATGTCGTTGGCAATCAGTTGGGCGGTCGGTATCTCGACCACGATGCGCGGCGCAGCAAGCCCCCGAATCGTGGTACGGGTAACCCCAACCGCGAAAAGACGGTTGATTAATTCGTCCGTGAATTTGGCCAATTGATCAGGATCGACAGGCCCTGTCACAACCACATCGGTAACCCGGTCCCGCCAGGCACCCCGCCGGATCGTTGGTTCTTCGGCATCGTCCGGCAGGCTGGTTACACTGTCGACGGCAGTCCGGACCTCCTCGACTGCGCGGGACATGTCCCAGTTAGGCTCGAACTCCAGCCGAATGCTGGCGCGCCCCTCGCGTGACGTGGACTCGGTGCTGGCGACACCCTCGACCGCCAGCAAGGCGGGCTCAAGCACCTGAACGATACCGTTGTCCACATCTTCGGGACCGGCCCCATCCCAGTCCACACTCACGTCGACGCGTTCCAGGATCACATCCGGAAAGAACTGTGCCCGCATGTTCGGGATTGCCGCTGCGCCCAGGACCAGCATCACCAGCAGCAGCAGGTTTGCCACTGTTTTGTGACGCGTGAAGTAACTAAGTATGCCGCCTGCCGCGCCGGGGATCTCGCGCATCATGGCGCTTAGCCCCCCGCCCTGTTTTCAAGCCGCTGGACAAGCGAGGCGGGCACCTTGGCCTCGCTCAACTGACCCAGAACCCGTTCTTTGACGTCCTTTGGCATGCGGGTGCTGGCCTCAACCTGAGCGACCAACTTAGCGCGCTGTTCCACAGACAGCTCAACCATATCCGGTGCGGCCCCGGCGCTATCATCTATCCGCAGGGGCCGGACACGCACGCCCGATCCCAGCAGCGGCGTGCGGCCTATCACGACCTCACGCCCAACCAAACCTTCGCCCCGCAGCAAGACCTCATCGCCCTGACGGCGGATCAACTGGACTGGCAGCGCTTCGAGCCTGTCATTCTCATCCAGCACCAACACTGTGCCCACAGCATCCAGAACCGAAGACGGCAGCAGTACTACGTTGTCCAGCGGTTGTTCCTGCACTGTGACGGTAACAAAATCGCCCGGTTTGAACCCCGACGCCTCATCCAGTCGAGCATAGATCAAACGCCCGGTCTGCCCTTCGCCCGCCGATCCGCTGTCGCGGCTAATGCGGCCTTGTGCGGTCAGGTCGGTGCCCGTGACCTCAAGCGAGATAGTCACCGGTGCGTCGATCAGATCACCGGCTGCATCCAGCAATCGGACGTATTGCGCGGTTGAGACCCGGAATGCCACCTCCAACGCATTGGGGTCGACAAGTTCCGCCAGCTTTTCGTTCGCGGACACCAGCCGTCCTTCGACCAGTGTTACATCCGTCAATGTGCCCCCGAACCGGGCGCGGATTGTCATATCATCCAGATCGCGTTCAGCGGCCTCAAGCGAAATGCGGGCTCGTGACAACAGGGTGGTCGCCTGATCGACGCGGGACTCTGCCTGGGCCAGCGCAATCCGCCGCGCCAACACCGCCTGCTGCGCGGCAGCCTTGGCCAACTCGGCCTCTTCCACAGATGCTGCGGCCCCGACCCCGCGGGTCTGCAAATCCTGTTGGCGCTGCAAGGCGCGCCCGCGCAGTTCTGCCTGTGCCTCGGCCGAATTCAATTCATCCTGCGCCAGCAGCAGCGACCGCTCCGCGTCACGCTCTTCAAACTGCGCGTCCAGCAAATCGGATTTTGCCCGGTCCAGCGCGGACTGGGCGTCTGCGGGATCAAGTTCGACCAAAACTTCGCCTGTTGTTACCACACCGCCATCTTCAAAATCTTCGGCCAGCCCGACAACGCGCCCGCCCAGCGCGGCGCGCAACTCTAACCTGCGACGGCTTTGAACCTCGCCAAAAGCTTCAAGATATGGTGTCACGGTCTCCAATTCCGCAGACCGAACAGAAACGGCAAAGACACGCTCGCGCGCCTGCGGAGCCGACTCCTCCCGTGTCAGAACGTCTTGCACGGCGCCCGAAATCATCTGCGCCGCCACAAACAACAGGGCCACTGTCAACGACGTCAAAAAGACTCCAACAAGGCTTTGCCTCAGAAATCGCATATAAAATTCACCCCGGTTGCATCAGGCTGCCATTAGCAAAAGGTAGCTGGGCAGCAAAAAATGCCAAGCCACAAAGCGGTTATGAACGGTTTAACGTGCGACCAGTCTACTTCCGTCGCAAATGTTCGTCCAATCTGGGCATTATTTCGACGAAATTGCAGGGACGGTGGCGATAATCGAACTGTTTCTCCAATATCCCGTCCCAGGCGTCCTTGCAGGCTCCGGGACTGCCGGGCAATGCAAACAGGTAGGTACCACCCGCCACGCCACCGGTCGCACGTGATTGCACGGCCGACGTACCAATCTTCTCCATTGAAACGATTGTGAACACCGTGCCGAAAGCCTCGATTTCCTTCTCATAGACATCGCGATGCGCTTCGACAGTTACGTCGCGCCCCGTCAAACCGGTACCCCCGGTTGAAATTACCACATCTATTTTCGGGTTAGCGATCCAAGTCCGCAACTGATCAGCGATCTTGTTGCGTTCGTCCTGTATTATGCTGCGATCAGCAACGTGATGCCCGGCGCGTTCGATGCGGTCCACAAGTGTTTGGCCGGATTTGTCCTCGTCCAGCGAACGCGTGTCCGAGACGGTCAGCACGGCGATACGGACCGGAATGAAGTCTTTGGTCTCATCAATGCGCGACATGTTTCCTCAGGCCCTTTCCAAGATGGCAAGCCGGATCGCGAGGGCTGCGAAAATCCCTCCTGTCACCCAGCCCATGATGCGCGAAGCGCGCGGGTTCGCGATTAGCATCCGCCCCGCACCACCGGCAAAAATTCCCACTAGCCCATTCACCACAAATCCGCCCAGCGCAATGATGGATCCGAAAATCAGAAACTGCAGCAGGATCGAACCCGCCGCCGGGTTCACGAACTGCGGAATAAAAGCCAGAACAAACAGAATTACTTTGGGGTTGGTCAGGTTCACCACCAGCCCGTCCCGGAATGCCAATTGGGTGGGACCGGAGGGAGCATCCGCAGAAACCGCCCCATTCCGAAACGCCCCCCAGGCGAGATACAGCAGATAAGCAACGCCCATCCAGCGGATCACATCGAACAGCCAGGGCATCGTCGCCACAGCCGCTCCTAGACCGAGACCCGCCACCAGAACGTGAACCATCGATCCGACGGAGATACCTGCGCTGGCGGCGATTGCAGGCCGCGCCCCGGACCGCAGTCCCTGCCCAAAGCAGAACATCATGTCCGCCCCGGGGGTCAGATTCAGGGCAATTGCCGCCGGGATAAACGCCAGCAGCGTAACTGTTTCAATCACGTGGTGACCTCGAACCAATTTACTGTGGGGCCAAGATTGGCGATCTGCGTCACGCCGATTGCGCCTCGGTAACCCCAGCTGTCATGGATATGGCCACAAAGGGCAAATTGCGGCTGCAACCGCTCGATTGCGTCACGGACCGCCACCGATCCTACCGCATCACCCGTCGACGTAAGATCGCCGTGACCCTTGGGCGGAGAATGGGCAATCAGGATGTCAGCCCCTTCGCACCGGTCCAGCAACTCAGCCGCTTCAGGGTCCGTCAGATCACAGGACCACTCACCGAATGGCGTCACTGGCACGCCGTAACCAAGGCCAAACAGACGCAGTCCATCCACGGTCATGCCTGTCCCGTGTAAAACATGCACGCCTTCCGGCGCAGCGTCGGTCAGTTCACCTGCACTTTCGGCATTGCCCGGAACCAGAACCAGCGGTGCATTGACGCCGCACAGCATCGCCATCGCGTCATCCAGCCCTTGCCGCATGTTGCAATAATCTCCGGCTCCGATAACCAGATCGGCCTCATCGCTGGCTGCAACAACGTCTGCGGCACGGTTTCGCGCCATATGCAGGTCCGAGAATGCGAGGATCTTCATGCC
Organism: Ruegeria sp. CDSC068; assembly: GCF_059610545.1. Taxonomy (NCBI): domain Bacteria; kingdom Pseudomonadati; phylum Pseudomonadota; class Alphaproteobacteria; order Rhodobacterales; family Roseobacteraceae; genus Ruegeria; species Ruegeria sp. CDSC068. Next base: position 65,052 of record NZ_JBXWNV010000006.1, on the reverse strand, counting down.
TTGCCCTCCAGCCTTGCTTTGAGTTCCAGCAAATCGGCCCATGCCTGCCGCTTCATCTGTGGCTGTCGCAGCAGATATGCAGGATGGAACATCGGAATAACCGGCAAGTCCATCGCCTGATCCCACTGACCCCGAAGCCGTGTGATCCCACGTTTGCCCAGAACAGCCTGACAGCTGATATTGCCCATCACCACCAAAACCTCGGGTTTGGCCAAGGCCACGTGCCGTTCGAGAAACGGCTTCAACATGCCAATCTCTTCGGGCTTGGGATCCCGGTTCTGCGGTGGGCGCCACGGCAGGACGTTGGTGATATAGACGTTTTCGGTCCGATTCAGATCAATCGCGGCCAGCATTCGGTCCAACAACTGACCGGCGCGTCCGACAAAGGGCTTGCCCTCGCGGTCCTCATCGCGGCCCGGGGCCTCTCCGATAATCATTACCCGCGCACCCGGGGTGCCGTCGGCAAAGACCAACTGCCGCGCACCGCGCTTCAACTCGCAATGGTCAAACGCGTCCATGGCCGCCTGCAACTGATCCAGCGACCCTGCAGCCTGTGCCGCAGATTTCGCAACCGCAACCGGATCAACTTGCTTGGGTTTTTCTGGTGCGGTCTGGGCCTTTGCGGGTTTCTTGGCTTTGGGCGCAGTATCCGGCAACGCATAGCGATCCACCGGTGCATCACCGATAGCATCCGTTGCGCCCAGCTCGATCTGCCATTCCAGCAGAGCACGGGCAGTATGATAGTCCAAAGCCGATTCCATAGCTCTCAATCTAACCACCTTTTGAACGAGGGAAAGCAGATAGACCTTGATTGGTCAGTCCATCGCGCCGACGATTGCCATATTCATGTTGTCTGTATTGCGATTCTTGTTTCTTGGTTTGCTGCTGATCATTCTCAGCAGTCCTACTTCTGCGCAGTTCAAAGACAGATATGGCCAGTGCCGCGCGGGCCAATTCAAATGTGGCAGCACATGCTGTTCGGGTGGCCAAAGATGCAGCTTTGATGGCCACTGCATTCCATTGGGCGGCACCTATTGCGGCGGCGGCCGTACCTGCGGCCCATTCGAACGCTGCGTGGCAGGCGGCACCCGATGCGCACCAGCGGGGCAAAATAAGTGCAGGTCGCGTCTGGACTGCCCCGGCGGCAGCATCTGCAATGCCCGTGGCGAATGCGAGCGCAATACACCTGACATTCTGGAACTGCCTTCACTGACATGCGACGACGGTCGCATTTGCGGATCCGGATCGTCTTGCCTGCCGGGTGGCGGATGTTCACGCCCCGGCTGGTATCTTTGCGAAAAAACCGGGTCGCAGTGCCGTCAGGGGTTCAAGTGTTCCAAAAATCAGGGCTGTGTTCCCGTCAAGGCCATCGATTGCGGATACGGCAAGTGGTGCAAGCCCGGCGAACAGTGCCTGCCCGAAGGCGGATGCGAGAAACTGCCCGAAGGATCTGATCCTTAGGTTGCCTTGCGCAGCGCGGCTTCCTATAAGCGGCGCGATTGTCAGACAGGAGCCCGCCAATGCGTTTCGCCCATCGTCACCTTCTTGGCATCGAGCATCTGTCGCAATCCGATATTACTGCCATTCTCGATCTGGCCGAGAAATACGTCGACATGAACCGCCAGTCGACCAAGCATTCCGACGTGCTGTCGGGCCTGACCCAAATCAACATGTTCTTCGAGAACTCAACCCGCACGCAGGCCAGTTTCGAAATCGCAGGCAAGCGGCTGGGCGCGGATGTGATGAACATGGCGATGCAGGCCAGTTCGATCAAAAAAGGCGAGACGCTGATCGACACAGCGATGACGCTGAATGCGATGCACCCCGATTTGTTGGTGGTGCGCCATCCGCATTCCGGCGCGGTCGACCTGCTGGCGCAGAAGGTGAACTGCGCGGTGCTAAATGCCGGTGACGGCAAACATGAACACCCGACGCAGGCTCTGCTGGACGCACTGACCATTCGCCGCGCCAAAGGTCGCCTGCACCGACTGAATATCGCAATCTGCGGCGACGTCGCCCATTCCCGCGTGGCGCGGTCAAACCTGATCCTGCTGGGCAAAATGGAAAACCGTATTCGTATGATTGGACCACCGACGCTGCTCCCAAGCCAGTTTGCCGAGTTTGGCGCTGAAATTTACGACGACATGAACGAGGGCCTGAAGGACGTCGACGTCGTGATGATGCTGCGCCTCCAGAAAGAACGGATGGATGGCGGGTTCATCCCCTCGGAACGGGAATACTATCACCGCTATGGTCTGGACGCCGCTAAGTTGTCGCAGGCCAAACCGGACGCCATCGTCATGCATCCTGGCCCAATGAATCGCGGTGTTGAGATTGACGGAACGCTGGCGGACGACATTAACCGGTCCGTTATTCAGGAACAGGTCGAAATGGGCGTCGCCGTTCGCATGGCCGCAATGGAACTGTTGGCCCGCAACCTTGGTGAGGCCGCATGAGTGATCTGAACGTCGCCCCCCACGAACATGGCGTCCTCCGCCTGTTTCACTTGGACATGCGGCCCGAAGCAGCAAAGTTCCTGCGCGAACCGGGCGCCGCCGACCAGATTCTGGGTGTCGAGGGTCTGGATCCCGTTCAGATCGACGTCTTTCCCGTATCAGATCTCGAGGAACTGGGTCTTTTCGGCTATCTCAACGAAGGGTGCGGCGTTCCCAAAGATCAACTGGATCGGGCTGCACTTGGCAGCGTTGAAGGCTGGGTCATGGTCGTGCGCAGTGCCGCGTTTCAGGGACGTGCCGCCACTTTGCAACCGGACCCCAAAGTGCAACTGATCGGCCTTTATACAGAAGAGGCGACAAGCTGGACCGGTGGAGCAATTAAAACCGAAAGCGCGGAACCGTTCTCGGCACCGCAAACCCCGCCACAGGACGATAAACCCGGCCGTATTGGGTCGGCCATGCTGGCAGTGGTGGCGCTGGTGGTCATCGGAGGCATCCTGTGGCTGATCCTGTGACCTTCACCCCCGACAAAGGTGCGTATATCCGCACGAATACATGGCTGGCCGCCGGGGCCATGGCCGTCGCGATGATCGTGCTGTGGCTGGTCGGCAACCCCTACGTCTGGACCGGGGCGCCCGCCGGTCTTGCCGCGGTTGCCTTTCGCGCATGGTACCTGGCCTCAGAAGAACTGACCACCACATGGCAGATGACGGACACCACCCTAACCGGCCCTGGCCCGCGCAATGTGGCGCTGAACCAGATACAGGCGGTCAACCTCATGGGCAGCTTTGTCCAGATCGTCACCAAGGGCGGCGACAAACACCTGATCAAATATCAGGCTGATCCCGCCGCCACCAAAGCCGCCATCGAGAGGGCGATTAGATGACAGCCGTAGAAGATTGGGTGCGTTCAAAGATACCTCTCAAAGAAGAGGTTTTGTGGGTCGTTCACCCCGATCAACGCGTGATCCCAAAGCACGCGTCCTTTTTTGGACATTGGCTAGCTGCTATTTCTTTAGTGGTTTGGATTCCAGTGCTTTTCTCACTGAAGGTGTCGTGGGAATATCTGCCGCTCTACATCATCCCGATAAGCACAACCGCTTTTTTGTTCATCGATTATTACAACCGCACGCATTGCATCTACGCGATTACAAGAAAATCTGCATGGATCGTCAGGAAGCTTTTGGTTTCAAGGCAATGGCATTCAAAGAGCGTTGAAATCACTCCATCTCTTAATATCAGGCCCGCGCCATTTGGGATCGAACTAAAGCCGTTCTTTTTCTTTGATAGCCTAGAAGACAAAGAAGCCGCTTTGGCGGCATTGCACCAAGCCCAAGAGGCCTCGAAATGACTGCTGCACTTTTCACCAACGCCCGCCTGATCGACCCGGAAACCGGCACCGACAGCCTAGGCTGGCTGCATGTATCCGATGGCCGGATTGCTGCGCGCGGCGAAGGGGCCGCTCCGACGCCGGAGGCGCAGGTCGTCGATTGTGGCGGGCAGTGCCTTGCCCCCGGCATTGTCGATATCGGCGTCAAGGTCTGTGAACCGGGTGAGCGACACAAGGAAAGCTATAAATCTGCCGGTCTGGCCGCTGCGGCCGGAGGCGTGACCACCATCGTGACCCGCCCCGATACCAGCCCCGCGATCGACACGCCCGAAAGTCTGGAGTTCGTCACCCGCCGCGCGCAGGCAGACACTCCGGTGAACGTTCTGCCCATGGCCGCGCTGACCAAGGGCCGCGAAGGGCGTGAGATGACCGAGATCGGGTTCCTGCAGGATGCCGGGGCCGTCGCCTTCACCGATTGCGACCACGTCGTTGCCAATACCAAAGTGTTCTCGCGCGCCCTGACCTATGCCCGGGCCTGCGGTGCGCTTGTCATCGCCCACCCGCAAGAGCCCATTCTCAGCAATGGTGCCGCAGCCACCAGTGGCAAGTTCGCCGTGTTGCGTGGCTTGCCCGCCGTTTCGCCCATGGCCGAGCGGATGGGACTGGACCGCGACATTGCCTTGCTTGAGATGACCGGAGCCGCCTATCACGCTGACCAGATCACCACCGCCCGTGCCCTGCCCGCGCTTGAACGGGCCAAGCGGAATGGTTTGGATATCACCGCAGGTACGTCGATTCACCACCTGACTCTGAACGAGCTGGACGTGGCCGACTATCGCACCTTCTTCAAGGTCAAGCCGCCGCTGCGATCCGAGGATGACCGGCAAGCAGTGATCGAAGCGGTGCGGACCGGCCTGATTGATACGATCAGTTCCATGCACACGCCTCAGGATGAGGAAAGCAAACGCCTGCCGTTTGAAGAGGCGGCCTCCGGCGCGGTAGCGCTGGAAACCCTGCTGCCCGCCGCCTTGCGTCTGTATCATGCCGGGCAGTTGGACCTGCCGACACTGTTCCGCGCAATGGCCCTAAACCCGGCGAAAAGATTAGGGCTGGACAGTGGCCGTCTGTCCGAAGGCGCGCCTGCGGATCTGGTGCTGTTTGACCCGGATGTGCCCTTTGTGCTGGACCGGTTCTCGCTCAAATCCAAATCTCAGAACACACCGTTTGACGGCCAGCGGATGCAGGGTAAGGTCACCGCAACTTTCGTTGCAGGACAAGAAGTTTACCGGAGACCCTGATGCCGATCATCGACAGCACAATGACCCAGCTGATCCTGTGGGCGGCACTTGGATACCTGATGGGGTCGATCCCGTTTGGCATGGTCCTGGCCAAGGTGATGGGGTTGGGCAACTTGCGCAACATCGGATCGGGCAATATCGGCGCAACCAATGTTTTGCGGACAGGCAACAAGACCGCCGCTGCCCTGACCCTGATCTTCGACGCCGCAAAAGGCGGAGTTGCCGTACTGTCGGCGCGTGCACTGGCGGGCGAGGATGCTGCGCAGATTGCGGCGCTGGCAGCACTTTTGGGCCATTGCTTTCCGGTTTGGCTGGGATTTAAGGGCGGAAAAGGGGTCGCCACGTTTCTGGGGATCTGGCTGGCGTTGGACTGGCGCGTCGGTGTGGCCTGTTGTTTGACTTGGTTGGTTGCTGCTGCAATCTGGCGCATCTCATCCCTTGCGGCACTTGCAGCGGCGGCAACGTCCACTATCTGGGCCCTTCTGCTGACAGATTCGCAAACGCTGCTACTGGCTGGCGTCCTGACCCTGTTGGTCTATTGGCGCCACAGCGCGAATATTGCCCGCATCAAATCCGGCACTGAACCAAAAATCGGGCAGTCTTGAGCGCCCCGAACGCCTTCCTGACCGCTTTTTTTGCCATCCCCAAGGGGTCGTCGACCGGGCGTGCCCACGGCAGGCGGTATATCGTCAGTCGAACGGAATTTTCAGACGGCAAGTCGCAGAAACTTGTCGCACGCGCACTGGACGGCAGCGACTACATCAGCCTGAACCTTTATCTGACCAAACGCGGATCTCTTCTTCGCCCCTGCGAAATGCCCGCGGAAAAAGTCACCGAATTCGTTTTGGATCTGACGCCCGATACCTAAGGCCTACCCTGCATTTGTGAACAGTGCCTCTTCGCCCCTGCACATTCACAATTGATTGCTTTGAACGTGATGGGCCGCCTGCCCACTTGGGTTCCGTGACGACCAATTGCGGGTCTCACGGACAAAAAAACTCTTGGGTTGTCTGGGCGCAATTTTCTGCGTCACGTGGCAGCCCCTTCACGAAAGGTGAAAACAATGAACAAGTTCAAATCTCTTATCGGCGGCGTCGCGCTGTCTGTTGCCATTGCAAGCTCGGCTCTGGCCGCTGGTGTTGAACTGAACGCAAGCTCGACCGGTCTGGCTATGCAGGGCTATGATCCGGTTGCCTACTTCACCGCTGGCGAGCCGACCAAAGGTGACTACCGCATCACCACACTGCACAACGACGCGATGTATCGCTTTGCCAATGAAGAAAACAAAGCCGCGTTCGAAGAAAACCCCGAGGCCTACCTGCCTGCATATGGTGGCTACTGCGCATTCGGCGCTGCGATGGGCTTCAAGTTTGACGGTGACCCGACCTATTGGAAGATCGTCGACAACAAGCTGTACCTGAACCTGTCGCAAGACATCCAGCAGCGCTGGGAAGGTGACATCCCTGGTTTTGTCGAACAAGCCAGCGCCAATTGGGAAACCATCGCGGATAAAACACCGGCGGAACTGCAGCAATAATTTCTGACATTCCCCAAATAGGCGGCGGCAGAGTGTTCTGCCGCCGCTTTTCGTTTCAAGATCAAACACCAACGAGCCGGGCTCAGTCGGTCTTACGGCTCCAGGACCGTGCTGCCTGTAGTCTGACGCGCTTCAAGAACCCGATGCGCCTCGGCCACCTGATCCAACGGGAACCGCTGGTCGATGTGGATTTTGACCTCGCCGCCCTCAACCTTGCCGAACAGCCGCCGTGCCATTGCCTGACAAACGGAAGGGTCGGCGATATGGGTAAACAACGTCGGTCGGGTGATTTTCAAGGAACCTTTCTTGCCCAAAATACCGATATCCATCAACGGGACCGGACCTGAGGCATTGCCGAATGAGATCATCATTCCCAAGGGTTTCAGGCAGTCCAGCGAGCCATTGAACGTGTCCGCGCCGATGGAATCCATGACCACATCCACACCTTTGCCGCCGGTGATTTCGGCCACACGTTCGGCAAAGTTCTCGGTCCGGTAGTTGATGCAATGCGCAGCCCCGTTGAACTGCGCGAGGCTGCATTTTTCGTCTGTTCCGGCTGTTCCGATCAGGGTGATGCCCTCGGACTTGGCCCATTGGCAGGCAATCAGACCAACGCCACCGGCGGCCGCGTGAAACAGAACCGTGTCACCCCGTTTCAAAGGCGTTGTCCGGTGAAACAGATACTCGACCGTCATCCCCTTGAGCATCATCGCCGCAGCCGCGTCAAAAGAAATCCCTTCGGACAACGGACACACCTGCGCCGCTGGCATCACGCGCGCCTCACAATAGGCCCCAGCGGGAGCTGCGGCATAGGCCGCGCGCTGGCCCGGTTTCAGATGGGTAACACCTTCGCCAACAGCCTCAATCACACCTGCCGCTTCCATGCCCAGCGCGTGCGGTAAATCCATCGGGTACAACCCGGTGCGCTGATAGACATCGATGAAGTTCAGCCCACAGGCCCGGTGGCGGATGCGAACCTCGCCAGGTCCGGGGTCGCCCAAGGGCCGGTCTTCGATCTTTAGAACTTCGGGACCGCCGTGTTCATGAATGACGACGGTTCTTGCCGTTTGCTGCATGCTGACCTCCTGTTGCCTGACGCCAAGCTAACACGCCTGTGAAACAGGGCAATTGGTAGGTTTTCGCTGCCGCGCAACCACAACGGGAAAAACTGTGCTATACTGGGGTGTGAGCGTTGCCGGCTGGTCCGGCCAAAGGCAACCACCGCCGGATTCAACCCGTTGCGCACTGGCAAAGGGAGGGGATCAAGATGGCCAAAACAATAGGAAATCCGATCAGTTGGGCCGCCCGAAACATCGGCGCGACCGGCGATCATATTACCGAAAGCGTGAACCATATCGGCAGCGCGGAAACTCGGCATCTGCCGCAGGTGCAAACACTGACGATGCAGGACCTGAAGGCCTGTTTGCAGGCCGGGTACAATGATTTTCTGGAAACACGGGCGGATGCGATTTTCATCATACTGGTTTATCCGATCGCGGGTCTGCTGATGTTCGGGTTCGGCCTTAATCGCAACATGGTTCCCCTTCTGGCACCGCTGATCATGGGTTTCGCACTAGTCGGTCCGATAGCAGCCGTGGGCCTTTACGAAATCAGCCGCAAACGCGAGCAAGGCGGCGAGGTCCATTGGCTGGACGCCTTGGGCGTCTTCCGGTCCCCGTCCTTCGGTGCAATTCTGGCCTTGGGGTTCTATCTGGTCATGCTGCTGCTGATTTGGCTGATGGTCGCGCAGAGCATCTATGTGCATACGCTTGGGCCTGATCTGCCCACCTCACTCGGGGCTTTCGTGACTCAGGTATTCACCACCGGCGCAGGCTGGTCCATGATCATTTTCGGCAATGCGATCGGGTTTCTATTCGCGCTGGTCGCATTGGCCATGAGCGTCGTCAGCTTTCCATTGCTGTTGGACCGTCCTGTCGGACTGCCGGTGGCGGTCGTGACGTCGGTCCGGGTGTTGCGGCATAACCCCGGTGTGATTTTGGCATGGGGGTTCATCGTAGCGGCCCTGTTGATCATCGGAGCCATCCCGATGCTGCTGGGGCTGATCGTTGTCATGCCAGTCCTGGGCCATGCAACCTGGCATCTTTACCGCCGCGCAGTGGTCTGATCGGAAAAAGCGCGGGATCTGCCCGCGCCAAAGTTTTAACCAGCGACCTTGAGGACAATCTTGCCGATGTGGCCCGAGCTTTCCATCCGAGCATGGGCGGCTGCCGCCTCCGCCAAATCGAACTCACTGTCCATGACGGGGGCCACCTTCCCAGCCTCCAGCAATGGCCAGACAGCCTCGCGCAAATCCTGCGCAATCTTCGCCTTTGCCAGATCGCTTTGCGGGCGCAACGTGCTGCCCGTCAGGGTCAGGCGTTTGACCATCATCATCGCAAAGTTCAACTCGACCTTCGGACCTTGCAGGAAAGCGATCTGAACCAGACGCCCATCCTCGGCCAGAGCTTTCACGTTGCGCGGGATGTAATCGCCGCCGACCATGTCGAGGATCAGGTTCGCCCCACCCTCAGCCCGCATGACGCCCACGAAGTCCTCATCCCGGTAATTGATCGCCTTCTCGGCCCCGAGGTTCACACAGGCCTCGCATTTCTCAGCAGATCCCGCGGTTGCAAACACCCGCGCACCAAACGCGTTCGCCAGCTGGATCGCAGTTGTGCCAATGCCGCTGGACCCGCCATGCACCAGAAAACGCTCACCTGCCTTCAGACCGCCGCGCGTGAAAACGTTGGACCACACAGTAAAGAAGGTTTCGGGCAGGCACGCGGCCTCTTTCATCCCCATTCCCGAAGGAACTGGCAGACAATGCGCAGCGGGTGTGACCACATATTCCGCATATCCGCCACCGGGCAGCAAAGCACAGACCTGATCGCCGATGGCCAGACCCTCGACCCCGGCACCAACGGCAACAACCTCACCCGATGCTTCAAGCCCCGGCAAATCGCTGGCGCCCGGCGGCGGATCATAGGCCCCGGCACGCTGCAGCGCATCCGGGCGGTTCACACCCGCATAGGCCACTTTCAGGATCACCTGTCCGGCTTGTGGTTCCGGCACCGGGCGTTCCGTCAGTTGCAGAACATCCGGACCACCGGGTTTGGTGATTTCGACAGCGCGCATCATCTGGGTCATGGGCAAATCTCCTTTGCCCAATGCCTAGCAGGCAATTTCTGGAAGGCCCAGACGCTTACTTGCGCGGGTTCAACATACCCGGCAAATCAGCCCGCATCCTCGTCGGCGCTTTTACCTGACCAGCCAACCAGTTCGGCACCGCCAAAAACGGTTTGAACAACGGGTTGTCATTGACCTGCGCCTTGATCTTTTCGAACTGCATGACGTTGTCTATCCGCCGATCCAGAAACTCCCAAGTTTTCTGGTGATCGGGGGAATCGTCGCCCAGCCAGAACAGCAGAGTCGTGGAATAGACGCCCGACAACGTCGCCCGTTTCGTGTACCAGTTCACGTCTTCCGAGGAATCGCCCAGCGTGTCCCAGATCAGATCGCAGGTCTTCCACAAGGCTTTTGCCCCATCGGCTGCGTGGGTCGGCAGCGAAAACAACGTCATGCCCCGGCGAACAAGCTCTTTGTCCGGAACCGCCTCAAGCCGGAACCGAACTGCAGCGGCGATTCGCTCGCGGAACTTCAACTCGCTCAGGTCCGAGGACTTCAGCCGATCCTCCATCGCCGCGTCGCCGCGCGCGTGAAAGGCCAGTGCCAGATCAACCGCGCCACGGGGACAAATCGCGCGCGCCAGCGTGTCATCCATATTGCAATCTAAGATAGCTGCACGAAAGCTGGCTTCGGACCAGCCGTCAAACGGCACATGGATCAAAATCGCGTCCAACAACTGCTGCTTGGAGTCTTCATATGTGGTGGTCATGGCGGTTCTCCGGTTCTGGGGACCAGTACTAGACAAGATAGAACGGCTTTGCTATACGGCCAATTCCTGCAATTTCCTTGCAACTCTATCTAGAAAGGTGGTGACAACCACATGCAGGTTAGTGTTCGCGACAATAACGTCGATCAGGCGCTTCGTGCCCTGAAGAAAAAGCTGCAGCGCGAAGGCGTGTTCCGCGAAATGAAGCTCAAGCAACATTTCGAGAAACCGTCCGAGAAAAAAGCGCGCGAGAAAGCTGAAGCGATCCGCCGTGCCCGTAAACTGGCACGTAAGAAAGCACAGCGCGAAGGTTTGCTCTAAAACCTCGTTCGTCCAGCTTTGGATGACACTATTTGACGACCCCCGAGGCATCGCCCGGGGGTTTGTCGTTTCTAGGGTCGGATGATTTACGCCGACTCGAGCCGCCCACGCGCGACAAGCTGCCATTTCCCCCTCAGCAACATTTTGCCCGGCATTTTGCAGCGCAGCGAATCCCGTGGCGGTAGCACTGACCCGCCAAAACTCGCCTCTGAACACGCCATCCCTATGAAGGTCGTATCGAGCCTTTGTAACTGGCGCCGTCTACCACGACAAAAAACCAATCGGAGGCAAAAATGTCGACTGCAAGTAGTATCGAACAAGAAATGCTGGCGCTGATTAACCAAGAGCGCACATCCCGCGGGCTGGACCCCCTACAGCTTGAAACGCGGCTGAACGACTCGTCTGAGGATCACAGTGAATGGATGCTGGAAACGGACAGGTTCAGCCACACCGGCTCGGGTGGTTCCAGCGCCACGCAGCGGATGGAAATGGCCGGGTTCGACTTCTCGGGCAACTGGCGGTCAGGTGAAAACATCGCCTGGCAATCCGAGCGCGGCGCGCCAGGCATCAGCGATGACGTCGCCCAGCTTCATCAGAACCTGATGAACAGCCCCGGTCACCGCGCCAATATTCTGAACCCGGATTTCAAATACATCGGAATCGGAATTGAAACCGGCGACATGCAGGGTTTCGACGCTGTGATGGTGACGCAGAACTTTGCTGCCACCCAGGGTGAAGTCATGCTGGACAACGGCTCTGCCACTCCGCCGGCGCCGACGCCACCGGTTGAAGAAACCCCGCAGCCCGAAGAGCCGGTTGCCGAAGTGCCAGAACCCGAGGTTACCGAGCCTGAGGAACCGGTGGCCGAAGTACCTGACCCCGAAGTTACCGAGCCCGAGGAACCGGTGGCCGAAGTGCCTGACCCTGAAGTTACCGAGCCCGAGGAACCGGTGGCCGAAGTGCCTGACCCTGAAGTTACCGAACCCGAGGAACCGGTGGCCGAAGTACCTGACCCCGAAGTTACCGAGCCCGAGGAACCGGTGGCCGAAGTGCCTGATCCTGAAGTTACCGAACCCGAGGAACCGGTGGTCGAAGTACCTGACCCAGAAGTTACCGAGCCCGAGGAGCCTGTGGCCGAAGTACCTGACCCAGAAGTTACCGAACCCGAGGAACCGGTGGCCGAAGTACCTGACCCCGAAGTTACCGAGCCCGAGGAGCCTGTGGCCGAAGTACCTGACCCAGAAGTTACCGAGCCCGAGGAGCCTGTGGCCGAAGTACCTGACCCAGAAGTTACCGAGCCCGAGGAACCGGTGGCCGAAACGCCCGGAACGGAAGAACCCGAAGAGTTTGCCTGTTTTGACGTTCAGGAGTTTCTTGCCGAGATCCGGACATTCGTCCAATCGATTCAGGCGCAGTTCGACCAGTTTGATTGGAACGACACAGACTATGCCGATGCGGAACCCGAAACCGACGATTTCGATATGGTGATGACCGGCGATGACAATCCTGTGGACGATGTCGAGACTTGCTCTGACATGACCGGGGACAATTCAGGTGATGTCTTTGTGTTCAACTATTATGATTTCGACTGCATGATGGACGCCGCTTAACGGATACCATGGTGCGGGGCGGGGGCGACCCTGCCTCGCACCAATTTCAACTTCAATAGTTCAATAGACCTTTGGAACATACAGATCGTCAGGCAAAATCCGGCGTTCATATTCCGGGTTGTACTTTCGATCCGGCAGATCGACCTTTTCCTGCGGCACATCCGAATACGGGATCTTGGTCAGCAGGTGTTCAATGCAATTCAGGCGCTCGCGCTTTTTGTCATTGCCTTCGACGATGTACCAGGGCGCTTCGGGTATGTTCGTGCGAAACAACATGTCCTCCTTGGCCTTGGTGTAGGATTCCCACCGAATGCGCGATTCCAGATCCATCGGCGACAGCTTCCACTGCTTCATCGGATCGTGAATGCGCATCAGGAATCGCAACTGCTGTTCTTCGTCGGTGATCGAGAACCAATATTTTAGCAGGATGATACCCGACCGCACCAGCATCCGTTCGAATTCAGGAACGTCCTGAAAGAACTGTTCGACCTGATCTTCACTGGCAAAACCCATGACCCGTTCGACACCCGCACGGTTGTACCAGGACCGGTCGAACAGAACGATTTCGCCAGCTGCTGGCAGATGCGGCACGTAGCGTTGGAAATACCACTGGCTTTGTTCCCTGCGACTGGGTGCGGGCAACGCAACCACACGTGCAACACGCGGGTTCAGGCGCTGGGTAATCCGCTTGATTACCCCCCCTTTACCGGCACTGTCGCGACCTTCGAACAGGATGCACACTTTGGCACCGGTGTGTTGCACCCAATCCTGAACCCTGATCAGTTCGGCCTGCAATCGCAGCAAGTTCTGGAAATAGACCTTGCGGTCCAGCATGTCCGGATGCTGTTCCTTATAGATCTTGCGAACTTCCATCGACAGCATCGGCTCGCTGAATTCGATTTCGAAATCTTCGTCCAGCGTGTCTTCGAGCTCGGCTTCCAGCCAGTCTTTTGGGGCGTCATTTTGTTGGTAAGCCAAGATCTGCTCCTTATCAGTCAACGGGTTCCGACCATACCCAGAGAGTGTGACCGCCTGATGTCATCAGATATAATTGATGAACGCTCCGCGCCGGTTCAATTTCAAGTTGGTGCGGGGCCGTAAAACAGGCAGACGTTCGGTCATTCCTATAATTGAACCGACCTGCGCCTAGATACAAGCGTCTGATTTGACGCAACGCTGGCAGTAAGGCACAGGCTAACCCTTGCACGGCCTTGCCATTTGGGGGCGTCCGACGGCATCAATACGCACCTGAATACATGAGAGAGCCGTGGCGTATTTTTTATCCCTTCTGCCATTGATATGGCCCTGGTCCATACTGATCGCCGGCATGGTCAGTGCGGCCTCGGGCCGGCGGCAACTTGGCCTGACGCTGCTGTTGGTGTTTGGTCTTACCGCCCTCGCCCTAGGGCTGGTCACACCTTTGGCTGTTGGAGTTGTTGCTGCCGGATTGCTGGGGGCTGCGGCCCTGAACCATCTTACAGGCACCGGCGCGGCGGTTGGCCACGTGATGTTGATCGGCTGGTGTCTTGCATTGGGCGCACATCTGGTGCCCGGATTTCAAAACCTGATGGTACTGGACCGGGTCTACGCCGGACCGGACAGTTCGGCGTTTTCAATGTACTTGAATCTGGACAAGCCAATGGTGCTGTTTGCGGTCCTGCTGGCCTGGCCGGGAATGACCGATTCAGCGAGACCTGTCCGAAGAACACCGTTGCTGGTGGGCCTTGCGACCTTGCCCGCCCTCTTCGCCGTTGGGCTGGCCGCGCAGGCCATCCGGCCAGAACTCAGCCTACCGCCTTGGTGGCTGATTTTTGCATTGTCGAACCTGTTTCTGACCTGCCTGACGGAAGAGGCTTTTTTCCGCGGGTATCTGCAGTCGCTTATTGCGTCCAAACTTGGTGCAGCACTTGGTGTGACTCTGGCCGGCCTGCTGTTTGGTCTAGCTCATTTTCCGGGCGGTCCGGCCCTAGTCGCTTATGCCGCGATTCTTGGTGCCGCCTGTGGCTTGGGATTTTATGCAACCGGTCGGTTGTGGGTACCCGTTCTGATGCATTTCGGCTTCAATGCAGTGCATCTGTTCCTGTTCACCTACCCGACCCCAGCCTGACGGTCACACCGGTAAGGCCGTCGTCTTGAACACAGTGCGCAAAGCAAATGAGCTTTGCATTTGCGCCACGCCGGGCAAGCGCGACAGGTACTGACGGTGAATTCGGGCGAAATCCTCGGTATTCTCGGCGACAACCTTCAGAATATAGTCCGCCGTCCCCGCCATGAGATGACACTCCAGAACGTCAGGAATACGCGCCACCGCCTTTTCAAACGCGTCCAGAAGCTCTTCGGCTTGCCCCTGCAAGGTGATCTCAACAAACACGGTGGTCGGGACGTTCATCTTGCGTGCATCCAGCAGCGCAACATAGTTTCGGATGTACCCTTCGGCCTCAAGCCGTTGGACGCGCCGGTGACACGCCGACGGCGACAGATTCACCTGATCTGATAACTCGGCATTCGACATCCTGCCGTTTCTCTGCAGGGCGGCCAGAATCTTTCTATCGGTCGTATCGAGGCTCATACGCGCAAGTCCTTTGCAAGAAACTCCAATAATACCGAAGATTCTCGCAAAGAAAACCCGAATGACGGGCAGAGTTTCACAGAAATTGCATCCCGAATTGCACATAATTTGGGCAGTTTATGAATGGAGGAGCGAGAAATGAAAATCGGTTGCCCCAAGGAAATCAAACCCCAGGAATTCCGTGTTGGGATGACCCCCAACGCTGCGCAAGAAGCTGTTGCGCGCGGCCACGAGGTCATCATTGAAACCAATGCCGGCATGGGTTCCGGCTTTGACAACGACTCGTATGTCGCTGCAGGTGCGCGCATCGTCGACACCGCAGAAGAAGTTTTTGCGACCGCGGACATGATCGTAAAGGTCAAAGAACCCCAGGCGGTCGAGCGCAAGATGCTGCGTGAAGGCCAGCTGCTGTTCACCTACCTGCACCTGGCACCTGATCCAGACCAGACCCACGACCTGCTGGCGTCGGGCTGCACGGCGATTGCCTATGAAACCGTAACAGATTCCAAAGGCGGCCTGCCGCTGCTGGCGCCGATGTCCGAAGTTGCCGGTCGTCTGGCACCTCAGGTCGGTTCGTGGACCCTGCAAAAGGCCAATGGCGGCCGCGGTGTTCTGATGGGTGGCGTTCCCGGCGTTGGCCCGGCCAAAGTCATCGTGATCGGCGGCGGCGTTGTTGGTACCCACGCAGCCAAGATCGCGGCCGGCATGGGCGCTGACGTCACCGTTCTGGACCGGTCTCTGCCACGCCTGCGTTACCTCGACGACGTCTTTGGCGGCACGTTCAAAAGCCAGTACTCGACAGCCGGCGCAACGGCCGAGCTGATCCAGGAAGCCGACATGGTCATCGGTGCGGTTCTGATCCCCGGCGCTGCGGCACCCAAGCTGATCTCGCGCGCGCAGCTGTCCACCATGAAACCCGGTGCGGTTCTGGTTGATGTTGCGATCGACCAGGGCGGCTGCTTTGAAACCTCCAAAGCGACCACCCATGCTGACCCGATCTATGAAGTGGACGGCGTCATGCACTACTGCGTAGCCAACATGCCGGGCGCGGTTGCGCGGACTTCGACTATCGCATTGGGTAACGCGACCATGCCGTTCCTGCTGGCACTGGCGGGTAAAGGCTGGAAGAAAGCATGTCAGGACGACCCGCATTTGCTGGCAGGTCTGAACGTCCATGCCGGTCAGCTGACTTACGAAGCTGTTGGTACGGCGCTGGGTCTGGACGTTGTCTCGCCCGAGGCAATCGTCAACGCCTGAAGCACTCCCGCCCCTGTAAGGAGCCGCTGAAGCGGCTGCTTTGCAGCGTTGGGTATGGCGGCGTGCCTTTGGCGCGCCGCTTTTCTTTTGATCGAACGACTTTTGCACCAACAAAAAAACGCCGCGCTAATAGCGCGGCGCCGGGCCCAACCGGAGGAGGGCATTTCCAATGCCCGCTCGACGGGCGGGAGAGTTCAGCCCTCTTTCCGAATTTCCACGGTATGTGGGTACGGAATCGACACACCCTTGGCGTCAAACGCCTCTTTCACGGCCTTAGTGATCTCAAACTTCAGGTCCCAGTAATCCGCGGCGTTGCACCACAGGCGTGCGGTCAGATCTACCGAGCTGTCACCCAGGTTGGTCACGCGCACCCACGGCTCTGGATCTGAGTGAATTCGGTCATCGGCCTTCGCGACATCCAGAATGATCTTCATCGCCTCATCAGCGCTGTCACCGTAATCAATGCCGAACACCAGATCGACACGCCGCGTGTCATGCGCCGAGTAGTTTGTGATGATCGATCCCCAGGATTGTCCGTTGGGAACGATGATCTGCACGTTATCCGGCGTCACCAGCTCGGTCGTGAACAGGTTCAGATCCTTAACAGTGCCTGCGGTGCCGCCGATATCAACATACTGACCCAGCTTGTAAGGGCGGAAGACAACCAGCATAACGCCCGCAGCAAGATCGCTCAGCGTTCCTTGAAGGGCTAAACCAATGGCCAGAGAAGCAGCACCCAAAATGGCGACGATGCTTGTCGCCTGAATGCCAAAGATGCCCAGCACTGCAACCAGTACCATGGCCAATATGACCCATTTTACCAGACTGGCGACGAAATTCCCAAGCGTCTGATCAATATGCGGTGTCGCATTGATCCTGCGCCGGACTACACCGGCAATGGCGCCAGCAATGATCCATCCAAGGATCAGTACGACCAGCGCTTTGACTGCGCTTATGATCAGCGGGGCAAAGGCACCCACCTGTGTTACGACATCATCCACGCGCATCTCCTTTCGATTCACGGCAAACCCGCGTCTCTCAGCGCGGGATTGGCGGAATAGTGATCCATAAGCGCGCTTCGGTCTAGGTGTGAGATACGCAGGTTTTCCCCGTTGTTCTCACGCACACAGCCCCTGACCTTGTATGCACAGCCCGGATACTGGCAAGACTGGGCAGGTGTACCTAACTATTGCTGGCAACCCATGACAGGAGCCCCCCCCATGCTGGACACCGCCTCTCACCCGATAACAGCCCGCTGGCCTGCGCAGTTTCCCGACAGGATTCAGCTCTATTCTTTCCCCACGCCGAACGGCGTCAAAGCGTCGATCATGCTGGAAGAAACCGGCCTGCCCTATGAAGCCCATCGGGTTACGCTTTCGGACTCGGATGTCAAAAGCCCCGAATTCCTGTCATTGAACCCCAACAACAAAATCCCGGCGATCATCGACCCGAATGGTCCGGACGGAGAATCCATTGGTCTGTTCGAAAGCGGAGCGATCCTGATATATCTCGCCGAGAAAAGCGGTAAGTTTCTGGGTCAGACCAAAGCCGACAAATATCGCGTGATCCAATGGGTGATGTTCCAGATGGGCGGCATCGGTCCGATGTTCGGGCAACTGGGCTATTTTCACAAATTCGCAGGCAGCGAGATCGAAGACCCGCGCCCCCGCGAACGCTACGTGAACGAGGCCAAGCGATTGCTGAATGTCCTGAACCAACAGCTTGAAGGCCAGGATTGGATTGCCGGAGACTATTCGATTGCCGATATCGCAATCGCGCCGTGGCTGCGCGGGCTCGAATTCTACAATGCCCACGACCTTGTTGGTTGGGAAGACCACGCCAATCTGGTGGCGTATCTCGACCGGTTCCTAGAGCGGCCCGCGGTGCAAAAAGGCCTGGTTACGCCGCCCCGGGACTGATTGCTTCGGCGATCTTTTCAGCAATCATGATAGTGGGCGCATTGGTATTGCCGCCGACCAAAGTCGGCATGACTGAAGCGTCCACCACCCGCAGCCCCTCGACCCCATGAACCCGACCTTCGGTATCGACAACGGCCATATCGTCGATCCCCATCTTGCAGGTGCCCACCGGGTGATAGATCGTGTCGGCACGGCTGCGGATATCAGCCTCCAAGGCCTGATCACTGCCGTCATGGGCATAGAGTCGCTTTTTGCGCCAGGGTTCCAGTGGTTCGGATTCGAGAATTGATTCCATGATACGAGCCCCACGCTTCAACAGATCCAGATCGCGGTCATCGCTGAGATAAGCCGGATCAATACGCGGCGCCTCTCCGGCCCGGTCCGAGGTTAGACCCACGCTGCCCCTGCTGAACGGGCGCAACACACAGACATGGCACGAAAACCCGTGCGGCAAGTGAATCTTGCGCATGTGGTCGTCAACGATTCCGACAACAAAGTGCAGCTGAAGATCCGGTTTGGAAACGGATGGATCAGATTTGAAGAACGCGCCGCCTTCGGCAAAGGGAGTCGCAAACAGCCCCTCTCCAGTGCGGCGCCAGTCCAACCCTGCCTTGGCCAGGTTCCATAGCCCGCCCGGGGTCAGCCCGATGACATCCTTACGTTTCGAATGATAGCTGAGGACATAGTCCAGATGGTCCTGCAGATTCTGACCAACGCCGGGCAAGTCGTGCAGAACAGGAATACCGTGCTGTTTCAACTCGTCTTCGGGCCCGATACCGGACAACATCAGCAATTGTGGCGAACCAAATGCACCCCCCGAAAGGATGACTTCCCGGCGGGCGCGAATTTCGACTTCTTTGCTTTTCTGACGCAGCAAAACCCCGGTTGCGCGCTTTTTGTCAAAAAGGATCTTCTGGGCTTCTGCCCTTGTCATGATTGTCAGGTTCGGCCGCGATTTGACGCCCCGCAAATAGGCCGCAGCTGCCGAGCAACGTTCACCCTTATGCGCCCCGTCGTGGAACTGCGTGACCTGATACAGGCCTGCGCCTTCCTGCTCCGGCCCGTTGAAATCCTTTGTCTCGCGAATTTGTTGCTGGCCGCAGGCTTCGACAAACGCATGAGAGATGGCACGCGGCTCAGACTGGTCCGACACCTGCAAGGGACCATCACCGCCGTGGAGATCATCCGCACCGCGCGCATTGCCCTCGGTCTTGCGGAAGTAAGGCAGGACATTCTTCCAATCCCAACCTTCGCACCCCAAATCTGCCCATTCATCATAGTCGCTGGGATGACCGCGCACGTAAAGCATGGCATTGATCGCCGATGAGCCCCCAAGCGCTTTGCCGCGTGGCTGAAACCCTTTCCGACCATTCAACCCGGGCTGGCGCACCGTTTGAAAGGCCCAATTGTTCAGCTTGGGTCGCCCCGAAACCATGGCCGCCACCAGGGCCGGAGCCCGGATCACCAGATCCTCACCTGCCCCGCCCGCCTCGATCAGGCAAACGCTTGTGTCTGGTTGTTCGCTCAGCCGCGCGGCCATCACACAACCAGCGGACCCGCCGCCCACGATGACGTAATCGAATTCCATGGCTGCTCTCCCCCACTGTCCTATCGGACGGTAGAAAGCGCCCTGAAATCAGGCAAGCGGAACGTAGCGTGAGTTATTTTGGCAGGGCGCCCGTCAGAACATAACGCAGCACATCAACCACTTGGCCCGGGTGCTCGGCCACAGCCAGCGCCGCAGCATCCACTTCTTTCAGCGCGTGCTGGTGATCAGGACCGTGCAGTACGATCAAGGACTTTCCCAAAGCCGCAGCATAACCCGCATCGAAGGCTGCATTCCACTGTTTGTACTTCTCGCCGAACCGGACCACGACCACATCGGCATCCGCAATACCCTTGCGGGTGCGGATCGCGTTGACCATCGCGCCCTTGTGGTCATGCCAATACTTGTTCGACTCGGCCCCCAAAATGGCTACACCGCAATCGTCGCTGGCCGCGTGATCGGTGACCGGACTGTTGAAAGTGACATCCAAACCCTGAGCACCCTCAATGATCTGTTCCCGCCAATCAGTGTGGATTTCGCCAGATAGGTAAACGTTCAGCATCTTTTGTCCTCCGCAAAAACAGAAAGGGCGCGACCGCCCCTTCATCTTTTCAAAAACACTCCCGCCAGCGGCGGCCAAGCATCAACCGCGTAATGTACCGCCTGTTGCCTTGGTAACCTTGGCGATGATCTTTTCGGCGACCGCTTCGATGTCTTTTTCCTTCAGCGTCGCATCCGTCGGCTGCAGGCGCACGGTAATGGCCAGTGATTTCTTGCCTTCACCCAGGCTGCCGCCGATGAATTCGTCAAAGACGCGGACGTCCTCGACCAGGGCTTTGTCGGCGCCGGCTGCGGCATTCACCAATGTCAGCGCCTCGACACTCTCGTCGACGACGAATGCAAAGTCACGCTCGACCGCCTGCAAATCACGCAGTTCAAGCGCGGCGCGGGTAGCGCCGGATTTACGCGGCAGAGGCACCTCTTCTGGCCAGATGGTGAAGGCCATCGCCGGGCCTTTGATGTCCATCGCCTGCAACACCTGTGGATGCAGTTCGCCAAAGACACCCAACACCTTTTTGGGACCCAGACAAATTTTGCCGTGACGACCCGGATGCCACCAGGCGTCACCGTCGCGCAGGACCTGCACCTTGGCGGGTGCACCAATGGCCGTCAGCACGGCCTCGGCATCTGCTTTGGCATCGAACACGTCAACTGGGCGTGAGGCACCGTGCACGTCCTTGGGGCCGTTGCGACCGACAAGCAGCCCGGTAATCTGGGTTTTCTGATCGCCAGGTTCGCCGTCATGGAAAACCGGGCCAACCTCGAACAGCGCGATATCTGCATACCCTCGCGCCTGATTACGGGCGGCGGCCTGCAGCAGACCGGGCAGCAGATCCGGGCGCATATGGCTCATCTCGGACGAGATCGGATTTTCCAACTGCGTCGCTTCATCCCCGCCACCGAACAAGGCAGCCGAAGCCTGATCGATGAACGTATAGCTGACGCATTCATTGTACCCCAGCGCCGCACAAGTGCGACGCGCCATCGACTGCCGCCGCTGCGTCGGGGTCATCACCGCCTTGGGAATACCATCCGTCACACGCGGCAGTGGCTTGCCCTGCAGTTTGGTCAGGGATGCGATACGCGCGACCTCTTCCACCAAATCAGCTTCGCCCATGATATCGGGGCGCCAGCTGGGGACATGCGCCATCTCGCCTTCCAGACGGAAACCTAGGCGGGTTAAGGTCTGGCGTTGCTCGCTTTCCGGAATGTCCATGCCCACCAACGACTGCACACGTTCAGCATCCAGCTTGTAGGCGCGCGAGTGATCCGGTGCCTTGCCAGCTTCGACCACTTTCGAGGCTTCGCCACCGCAGATATCCAGGATCATCTGCGTCGCATGTTCTAACCCTTCCAGCGTGTATTCAGGGTCCACGCCACGTTCGAACCGATAACGCGCGTCCGAGTTGATCTTGAGCGCACGGCCGGTCAACGCGATCTGCACATG
Organism: Ruegeria sp. CDSC068; assembly: GCF_059610545.1. NCBI lineage: Bacteria > Pseudomonadati > Pseudomonadota > Alphaproteobacteria > Rhodobacterales > Roseobacteraceae > Ruegeria > Ruegeria sp. CDSC068. The sequence goes on along the minus strand of NZ_JBXWNV010000006.1, from coordinate 43,310 downwards.
ATCCCAAAACGCGCTTTCAAGGAACACATTCACAGTGTCCTCGGTACAACCAGTTTCCTCACCGCCCATGATCCCGGCAATCGACTCCGGGCCCTTATCGTCCGAAATCACCATCATACCGGGCTGCAGAGTGTATTCTTTCTCGTCCAGCGCAACCAGCTTTTCACCGCCCTTGGCACGGTGAACACGCAGGTTGCCCTGCACCTTTTCCGCATCGAAAACGTGCAGCGGGCGGCTCTGGTCGAACGTCATATAGTTGGTGATATCCACCAAAGCCGAGATCGGACGCAGGCCGATTGCCTTCAACTGATCCTGCAGCCATTGCGGGCTGGGGCCATTCTTGACCCCTTTGATCAAGCGGCCGGTGAAATGCGGCGCACCGTCCAGCGTATCTTCGTCGATCGTCACCTTGATCGGGCTTTCGAACTCACCCGGCACCGGTGTATAGCCGCGTTCTTTCAGCGTACCGACGCCACGTGCAGCCAAATCGCGAGCGATCCCGGCCACGCCCAGCGCGTCGGGGCGGTTCGGCGTGATCGCGATTTCGATCATCGTATCGACTTTCGCCGGCTCGTTCTCGGCCAACCAGTCGACGAATTTGTCGCCGACTTCGCCCGAGGGCAGCTCGATGATGCCGTCATGTTCTTCTGACAGCTCCAGCTCCCGCTCCGAGGCCATCATGCCAAAGCTTTCGACGCCGCGGATTTTGCCCACGCTGATCGTAAGATCCAGACCGGGGATATACATGCCCGGTTTACAAACCACGACCGTGATACCTTCGCGTGCGTTGGGCGCGCCGCAGATGATCTGCAGATCGCCTTCATCAGTCGCGACCGTGCAAACGCGCAGCTTATCCGCATCCGGGTGCTTTTCCGCGTGCTTCACATAGCCCAGCGTAAAGCCTGCCAGACGGTCCGCCGGGTTCACGATCTCTTCGACTTCCAGTCCAAGATCGGTCAGCGTCTCTGCAATCTCATCCACCGACGCATCGGTATCGAGGTGGTCTTTCAGCCAGGAAAGAGTGAATTTCATTGCACGGGGCCTTTTTTGGCAAACATCCAGTCGGCACAGGCAATGGCAAAGATTACGCCAAGGTGCAAGCGCTGTAAGTCACGGATAGGTAGGGGTGCGGCCCAAAAGCTCGTCGAGTTGCCGCCCAATCCAGCCATGCGGGATGAAGTGCCCGCCGGGATGCGTATCCAGCGAAACCTGTCCCTGTGCGCAATCGGTCCATTCCACCCGGCTGAGTGTCAGGATCGGCACGACGCTCCAATCCCCGCGCGGCGTCGCTGTTTCACACCCGAACTTCTGCCGCCACAGTGCCACCGGATAGGTCGTATCCCCGCCCGGCCCAAAGGGGAAATCCATTACGGTATCGCTGGTTCCGTGCACATGTCGCACTTCGGCCGGGGCCTGCGGGCAGTCCTCGGTCTGCCGGATCGAGCCTGCGACCGCCAGCAAAGCGGCCGTGTCATTGCCCGACTGGCACACATAGCGCCACGCCATCGCACCGCCAAAGGAATAGCCCGAGACATAGATGCGGTCCGGGTCAATTGGATAGCGTTGGGCCACATCCTCAAGCACACGATCAGCAAAAGGCACGTCGCCGGTGTCCGAGGTCCAGAAATCCCAGCTTTTGCCCAACCCGTTCGGGGCCACCAGCAATACGCCGCGCAGCTTCGTGGCCCCGGCGATACGTTCGTGGTTCACCACCACCGTCCCCTGCCGCGCCCAGCCGTGAAAATGCAGCAACACTGGCAAAGGCGTTTCACCGTCCCAGCCATCGGGTTCCAGCACATGGTATGAGCGGTCACCGACCTCACAGGCGGTATCGCCATGGCAATTGGATTTCCAAGGCCCCATTGCAATGGCCGGAGCAGAGGAGAGCAGAAGCAGGCAGAGCAAACGATAAATCATTGGACGGAGCCTAGCTGCCTAACACCACCTGTCACGTCACAACCTCGTGGGGGAGTGTAACAAGCAGCGCCGTCGCTAGACGGAGGGATGTCCAGGGCGCGGCTTATCGATTTTGCTCAGCCCTGCCTTGCGCAGGCAAAACCGATGGTTAGCTCACTTGAAGCGGCCGATTAGCTTTTTAGTCTTCTGCAATTGATTTTGCTGGTCGCGCCAGATTTCATCACGTTCTTTCCAAACGCTGTGATGCGCTGCGCCAAAAACACTGACCGGGCCACACACGATCACCCAATAGGTAAACAACACCCAATTAGGCGCAAGTATGGCCACTGCGATAAAGCCTAAGGCAGCTAAAATCTCAATAACGTAACCTTGCCAGCGCGGCATGCTTTCAGCGCGAGTAAGGCACCAGTTGTAGCACCAAGCCATTACCGCGCTGAGCTGATACACTTAACGGCTCAAACCACCATGCAGGTTCGGCATATCCAGCGCGGCAAACCCGTAGTGCCGCAGCCAGCGCAGGTCGGAATCAAAGAAAGCTCGCAGATCAGGGATACCGTATTTCAGCATCGCCAGACGGTCGATGCCGATGCCAAAGGCAAAGCCCTGATAGACATCCGGATCAATTCCACCGGCGGCGATCACCTTGGGGTGGACCATGCCCGAACCCAGAATCTCCATCCAGTCGTCGCCCTCGCCGATCTTCAGCTGACCGTTATCCCAGGAACAGCGGATATCGACCTCAGCCGATGGCTCGGTGAACGGGAAGTGCGAGGCGCGGAAGCGCAGTTCGACATCGTCGACCTCAAAAAACGCCTTCACGAACTCTTCCAAAACCCATTTCAGGTTCGCCATCGAGATGTCCTTGTCGATGGCCAGCCCCTCGACCTGATGGAACATCGGCGTGTGGGTCTGGTCATAGTCGGCGCGGTACACACCGCCCGGACAAATGATGCGGATCGGCGCGCCCTGTTTCTCCATCGAGCGGATCTGGACCGGCGAGGTATGGGTGCGCAGCACATGCGGCGGGCGATTGTCGCCCTCGGCGCGGTGCATGTAGAACGTGTCCATCTCGGCCCGCGCGGGGTGGTGGCCGGGGATGTTCAGGGCGTCAAAGTTGTACCAGTCGTCTTCGATCCGCGGCCCTTCGGCCACCGAAAAGCCCAGTTCGGCAAAGATCGCGGTCAGCTCCTCAGTCGCCTGGCTGACCGGGTGGATCGAGCCCTGACGGCGGGCGCGGGTCGGCAGGGTGACGTCCAACCATTCTGTGCGCAGACGCTCATCCAGTGCGGCATCGGCCAAAGCGGCTTTCTTGGCGGACAGGGCCGAGTTGATCTCATCCTTCAGGGCATTCAGCGCGGGGCCCGCAACTTGGCGTTCCTCGGGCGTCATCTTGCCCAGCTCGCGCATCTTCAGCGCGACTTCGCCTTTTTTGCCGACAGCCGCGACACGGATCGCTTCGAGCGCGTTTTCGTCGCCTGCATCGGCGATCTGACCCAGATATTTTGCCTTAAGATCGTCCATGACGGTTCCCTGAATGCTGTTGAAGCTCTGCTATCACAGCAGTCTGCGAAAGCAAGAGGGGCGGATCAGATCGCCCGCAGCATTGCCACTTGTGGGCCGCACCGGACCGGGCGAACAGTCGGGCCATAATTTTGCGGCTGATCCAAAAGCTCGGGGAACAGGGCGAACAGCTCGTCTGCGGCTTCGCGATCAAGGCTCGACAAGCCCTGCGCCCCGGGAAAGAAGCTTTCCGAGATCAGGCCAGAGGTCGACACCAGTTGATGCCGGTCAAAGAACAGGTGGACATAGTGGACAAGGTCGCAAGGCGCGGATGTGATGGTCGTGTCATTGACCATTGATTTGGCCGCCACAAGAACCTCATCTTCTCCGAACAGCAGCTGCGCCTGCCAACCTGAGACCAGCAGGCGGTGTTGCGGCGAGACGTAAATGTCCCTTTCCGCCCCCAACGCGCCGGAACGGATGCGAACGGGCGCAAAACGACCCCGTCCTGAAACAGTGCAGCCACCGGTCCAGCGAATGATGCAAGCGCCATCGTCCTGCGTCAGCACCAGGTCACCCGGCCCCAGAGTTTCAACCCTGCGCGGACCATCCGGCGTGTCGACCAACGTACCAGCCGCGAAACACGGCGCGCCTGAATCGCCGGGCGAGAGCGGCGCATGCACCAGTGTGTCCGGTTTGGGCTGATTGAATTGCAGGGTCGTTGTGGTTTGGTTCGGCCCGACAAGAACCGGCAGATTTTCCGAAGTTTCCCCGGCGGCCAACCCGTTTTGAGCGACGATATCTGTGGTTCCGCCACCGATATCGTAGAAATCAATGACCTCGCCCGTCGACGTATTGGTCAGCGCATAGGCTTCATAGTTGGTAGAGCCACCGCCATTGGGATCGGTCAGCAGGATCGGAAAGAAATCCGCTGAAATCACAAAGACCTGTTCGTTATTGTCAGGGTCTGTCGAGACCTGAACTGACGGGTGATCCAGCGGAATTTCGATCCCGACCTGACCATTCGCCTGATAGAAGGACACAGTGAAATTGGCCGGATCCTCATCGGATCTCAGCGCAACCTCTAGGAACTCGGACACACCGCTTTGGGCGGCGTAGGCATTGGAATAATGCAGTTCGCTGATACGGGCCATGACGCCATCACGCTCGGGAATATCCCGCCAATCATACTCGCAAGACCCTGCCACATGGCAAGGTCACATCGCGTTAGTTGGCAAATACTCTCCTAAAAAGGCAACAGACCTAAAAGACAGTCAGTAACTGAAATCGGGGTAAATCCGGGTCAGATCGCCGTTCCAGTCGCCGTTATAGTGATCCAGCAGTTCATCCGCCGGAACCTTGCCTGTTTCGATACTGTCCTTGAGCGCATTCAGGAAATGCGTCTCATCCGGTACCAACCCACCTGCACCGGGAAAGGCGCGGGATTTCAGGCCGGCTTGGGCGATCGAAACCACCTCACCAGCCAGATCGTGCATGTTGATGTCGCCGACCTGCGCCTGCAAACCGTCCCGGGCCGCGGCAACCCGCAGCTCTTCGCGCGTTTCGGCGTCCCAGCCTTTGACCAGATCCCAGGCCGCATCCAACGCACCCTGATCATAGGTCAAACCCACCCAGAATGCGGGCAAGGCACACAGGCGCCGCCATGGGCCACCATCGGCCCCGCGCATCTCCATGAACTTCTTGATCCGCGCCTCGGGGAAGGCTGTGGTCAGGTGATCCGCCCAGTCTGACAAAGTCGGCGTTTCGCCCGGCAATGCAGGCAGTTTGCCTTGCAGAAAGTCACGGAAGGATTGGCCCAGCGCGTCGATATACTTGCCGTCGCGATAGACGAAATACATCGGCACATCCAAGGCGTACTCGACCCAAGCCTCGAACCCGAACCCGTCTTCGAACACAAAGGGCAGCATACCGGTGCGCGCATCATCCAGATGACGCCAGATATAGCTGCGCCAGCTTTTCTGACCGTTTGGCTTACCCTCAAAGAACGGCGAATTGGCAAACAGTGCGGTTGCCACCGGCTGCAACGCCAGCGCGACGCGCAGTTTCTGCACCATGTCGGCCTCGGATCCAAAGTCGATATTGACCTGAACCGTACACGTCCGGCGCATCATCGACCGGCCCATGGTGCCGACCTTTTCCATGTAGTCATTCATCAGCCGGTAACGCCCCTTGGGCATCAGCGGCATTTCTTCATGGGTCCAGATCGGGGCGGCCCCAAGGCCGATAAATCCGACGCCGATCTTGTCAGCGATATCCTTCACGTCGCGCAGATGCGCGTTCACCTCGTCACAGGTTTCGTGAATGGTCTCAAGCGGCGCGCCTGACAATTCCAACTGCCCACCGGGTTCCAGCGAGACATTGGCGCCGTCTTTTTCCAGCCCAATCAGCTTGCCGGCCTCTTCCACCGGGGCCCAGCCGTGCAGATCGCGCAGCCCCTGCAGCACCGCAAGAATGGAACGCTCACCCTCAAAGGGCAGCGGTTTCAGCGTGTCCTTGCAATAACCGAACTTCTCATGTTCGGTTCCGATACGCCAATCCTGTTTGGGCTTGCAGCCCGATTCCAGATATTCGGCCAGTTGCTCATGGCGTTCGATCGGTCCGCCGCCGGACTGGGGAATGGACATGAACCGTGCTCCGATCCTGATGTGTCTGTCGTTTGGTCAGTCGTGGTCTTAAACCGCGCCAGTGTCAATGCAGCCTCAAATGGGCCGGACGCAGAGGAGTACGTTCCCAAATAACCACAGGATGCGTCGCACCACCGTTCAGTTCCGACAGCATTTGTTCGGTTTTCAAGCCCGGAAGGGCCGAGAACACATCGAACAGCGCTTCGGCACCTTCCGCATTCACAGGAATGTGAAGCGTCGGCTGCCCCTGTTGATCCAAAATCCAATGCGCCGGGGACGATGTCGGGTCCAGCGCAAGGCGCTCGATTTCACGTGTCGCAACGATGCCGCCTGTCAGCGGCCCTAGGTAAGTGATCTGACCTTCATCGATTGTCACCAGACCGGGGCCACCTGCACCGGAACGGAACCGGGCGCGCTGAATGCCAATAACGGCCAGCGCCACCGAGACCGCGATCAGAACCCAGCCCAGCCAACCGAGCAATCCACCGGGTCCGCCGATCCAGCTGAGGCCGACCAACAAGACGACCCCTGCCACCAGCACTTCGCGCCAGCGCCACAGGGCCAGTTTGGCTTCGGGTCGGATGAAACTCATGCCGTGTCCTCGGGGTTTTTGAACAGAATCAGGGAATAGTGGCCTGCTGGCCGGAACCCAATTGCTATATAGGCACGCGCGGCAGCATCGCTAGCGGCAAACAGAACAGCGCGGGTTGCGCCGTTGCTGTGCGCCTCGCGTAGATGCAGCGCCACTGCCAGTCGCGCGTATCCATGCCCCCGAAGATCGGGCGGCGTGTACACGCCCCCAATCTGGACAACCTCTGGCAAACGCGAGTTGAACCCGGTCATTCCTACCGGCTGGTTATCCATCAACAAGGCCCGATGAGAATCGCGTTCGATATAGGCAGCGATATCTTTTTGTGCCTGAGGTTGCGCGCGTTCGGGGTCAAAGCCCATTGCTTCGATCAGATAGTCTTGCCGCCATCCCACTGTTGTAGATCGGTCCAGTTCATCCAGCGGCACCAGTTTCGCGCCGGTGGCGTCCGGCATGACAAGTCGATTCAGATCCAGCGAGAACCCCGGCTCGTCGCTGTTTAGGGTTGCAGGCCGGTCTTCCCATCCCGCAAGCTGCATGATCCGACCGGCTTGAGTGGCCTCAGCCGCCAGACCGAACAGCTTGCGCCCCCGGATCAGGCGAATCGCATGGCTCAGTTCATTATCCGAACATTCAGGGCATTGCGGCAGGACCATACCTTCGTTGGTAATTCCAAAAACCGCCCGTGGGCCATCACCCAATATCCACAAGTTCACGGCGCGCGGGTCTGAGCCGCGCAAGCCGAAATCCCGCAGGTTCGCCAGAGGGAACATGGACGTCTGGATGTGTTCGAACAGGAACCTGTCGATCTTTGGAACGTCTGCGCCTTGCGCTTCTTGCCAGTTCACACCCAGTCTCCCAGCGCCTGCTGCCACATGGTCAGCGCCGCTACGGCAGCAGTATCGGCGCGCAGGATGCGCGGGCCAAGGCTGACCACATGTGAATAAGGCAACGCGGCCAGCCTCGCGCGTTCACGCTCGGAAAAGCCGCCTTCGGGGCCGATGAGAATAGCCCAGGGTTGGTCCGTTTCATTGGCAGCCAACCGCAGGGCCGAGCCTACCTCGGCCTCATCGCAGAACATCAGTTGCCGCCCCTCGGGCCAGCTTTCCAAAACGCGATCCAATCGCTGCAGATCAGCCACCTCGGGCACAAATGTTCCGCCGCATTGCTCGGTCGCCTCAACGGCGTGCGCCTGCAAGCGGTCCTGACGAATGCGTTCCGAATTGGTGAATTCCGTCTGCATCGGCATGATCCGCGCTGCGCCCATTTCCGCTGCCTTTTCAACGATAAAGTCAGTGCGCGCCTTTTTGATCGGCGCGAACAGGAACCACAGGTCTGGTGGCAGTTGCAGCGGTTTGGATTGCTCAACGCATGACAAGACACCGCCCCGCTTGCCTGCCTCTATTACCTCGGCCAGCCACTCTCCGTCCTGCCCATTGAACAGCGCGACCTGTCCACCAACGGACAGGCGCATGACGCCAAACAGGTAATGGGCCTGCTCGCGCGTCAAAGGAACCGATTGCCCCTGACCCAGAGGGTGCTCTACATACAGTCTGATCTTTGCACTCATGAGACCTTACATATGCAAGGCAATGCCCCAACACCAGACGGTCAGGTTGCCGACGCTGTCAGCGGCAACTGGGTCGATACATATGCGCCGGCGTTCACCCGTCCCTACCTGCGCCTGAGCCGCGCTGACCGGCCCATCGGCACGTGGTTGCTGTTGATTCCCTGCTGGTGGGGATTGGCACTGGCCATCCTCAGTGACGGCACCCCGCGGTGGGAGGATCTGTGGATCGCCATCGGCTGCGCCTTCGGAGCCTTTCTGATGCGCGGTGCGGGCTGCACATGGAATGACATCACCGACCGCGAATTTGACGGTCAGGTGGAGCGCACCCGATCCCGCCCGATTCCATCGGGTCAGGTCAGCGTGCGGCAGGCAGTGATCTGGATGGGGCTACAATGCCTGCTGGCGCTGATGATTCTGTTGACATTCAGCCAGGCCGCAATTGCGATGGGCGTACTGTCGCTGTTGCCGGTGACGATCTACCCCTTTGCCAAGCGATTCACCTGGTGGCCGCAGGTGTTTCTGGGGCTGGCCTTCAACTGGGGCATCCTGCTGGCCTGGGCTGCCCACACGGGAACCGTGGGTATACCCGCAATCACGCTGTACCTAGCCGGGATCGCATGGACGCTGTTCTACGATACGATCTATGCCCACCAGGACGCCGAAGATGACGAACTGATCGGGATCAAGTCCACCGCCCGGCTGTTTGGCACCGACACTGCGCGATGGTTGAAGTATTTCCTGATGGCCACAGTGGCGCTTATGGGACTGGCAATCATCGACGCCGCGACGACCCAGGCGTCAATCATTGCCTTGGTAGTGGCCCTTGGCGGGCCTTGGGCGATGGGGTGGCACATGGCATGGCAATTGCGGGGGCTTGATATTGAGGACAACGCCAAACTGCTGCAATTGTTCCGCGCCAACCGCGACACCGGCCTTATTCCGCTGATCTTCCTTTGCGTCGCCTTGCTGCTCTGATTGCACCCGGGCCTAGGCCTCTGTAAGAGTTCTGAACACTCACCCGAGGAGTCGATAGTTCGCACATGCGTCTGCCTTATTTCTTCGTCGTTGCCTTTGTCTTCCTTGCGTCCGTCGGGCTGTCTCTGCTGGCGGCAAGCTTTGCCGTAACAAAGGTCGAAGAAGCCTCGGAATTCGCCGTTCGGCGTGCGCTGGACCTGAAAGGCCATAACTGGGCCGAGGTCCAGTCAGACGGGCTGCGGGTGGTTCTGACCGGCACCGCCACGGATGAGGCCACACGATTCAACGCTCTGACGGCGGCGGGGACCGAGGTCGACACCTCGCGCGTGATTGATGAAATGGAAGTCGCGCCCTCGACGCAGTTGGCCTCCCCGCGCTTTTCAGCCGAAATTCTTCGCAATGACAGCGGTATCTCGGTTATTGGCCTGATCCCGGCCAGCGAAGACCGCGACGCACTGACGAAAAGATTGCGCACGCTGAATGACGGGCCGATATCTGATTTGCTGGAAACCGCCGACTATCCAAAGCCCAAAGGCTGGGACGATGCGATCGCTTTTGCTGTTGAGGCGCTGACCCGACTGCCGCGGGCCAAAATCTCGGCCAGCCCCGGGCTTGTAAAGGTGACAGCAATTGCCGACAGCCAGCAGGAAAAAGAACGGCTGGAGCAAGAGCTGACGCGCGCGGCACCGCCCAGCCTGCGCATTGGCCTGTCCATTTCCGCGCCGCGCCCGGTCATTACACCCTTCACCCTGCGCTATCTGATCGACGAAAATGGCGGGCAATTCGACGCCTGTTCGGCCCAGGATGAAAAGGCGCGGGACCGGATCGTCGCAGCCGCCCAGGATGCTGGTCTGACCGGGCCTTATTCCTGCACCATCGGTCTGGGTGAACCCTCGCCTCGCTGGCCCGACGCCGCCGTGTTAAGCATTCGGGCGCTGTCGGAAATCGGCCAGGGTACGGTGACTTTGTCAGATGCGGATATCACTCTGGTCGCGGCCGAAGGTACTGGTGCCGCGCTGTTTGATCAGGTGATCGGTGAACTGGAAAACGCGCTGCCCGAGGTCTTTGCCCTGCACGCGGTTCTGCCGGAACCCGAAACGGAAAACCAATCCGGCCCGCCCGAATTCTCAGCAACACGAAGTCCCGAAGGCCTGGTGCAAATGCGCGGCCGGCTAGGGGATGAAACCCAGCGCGACATGGTCGACAGTTATGCCCGTGCAGCCTTTGGTTATGAACACGTCTATACCGCAACCCGCGTGGCCCCTGACCTGCCCGCTGATTGGCCAATTCGCGTCCTCAGTGGGCTTGAAGCGTTGTCGCAACTGCACAATGGCGCGCTGACCGTGACACCGGACGAAGTGGTTCTAAACGGCATCAGTCACGACCCCAAAACCCGGGCCTATATTTCGGGGCTCTTGTCGGAAAAATTGGGCGAGGCACAAGATTTCAGCCTGTCGATCACCTATCAAAAGCCACCCGAGCCCGCAGACAAGCTGCCCGACCCTGATGTTTGCGAAGAGCGCATCGCCGAGGTTCAGGCGGGTTCCAAAATCGCCTTTGAACCAGGTTCTGCCACGGTCGCCGCCGAATCGCGCGATACGGTCAATCAGATCGCCGACATCCTGCGGGAATGCGGACCCATCCGGCTGGAGATTCAGGGCCACACTGACAGCCAAGGTCGCGAAGAGATGAACCAGCAGCTCAGCCAGTCGCGTGCACAATCCATCTTAAATGAACTGCGCGCGCGGCGCGTGCCCACAGCCAGCTTTACCGCCTTGGGCTATGGTGAAACCCAGCCAATCGCCGACAATGACACCGAAATCGGGCGGGAAGAAAACAGACGCATCGAATTCCGCCTGATCCGGCCCGAATCCACCGCCGAATCTCAAACCGCGCTGGAAGCGATGGAAGACGAAACAGAGACGTCACAAGACGCAGAGCCAGAGGCCGAAGCCGCGGAAACGGATGCGGAAACCGACTCGGGCGCAGGGGACCAGTAAATTGAACAGAATCGAATTCATTATCGCGACCGCCGTCATATTGTTTGCCGCCTTTAGCATGGGATGGTTCGCCAACTGGCTGGCCCATCGCCTGTCGCGCGTCCGCCAAAGCGACGTCGCCGATCTGGACCGCATGAGCCAGGAGCTGCATGAGGCAGAAGAAACCCGCGACCAGGCCATCACCTATCTGCAGCAGCGCGAGGCCGAACTGACCAACCAGCTGACCCAGACCGAGGCCGAATTGGCCGCCGCCATGGACGGCCTGCGCGCCGCCCGGCAAGAGGCGGAAGAACTACGCGGGCGTATCAACAACGCGGATTGATCCCAGCCCCGGGCTTAATAGCTGACCCCGGTTGGGGCCGACTGCACCTTCGGCACAAATCAGCCGATCCGAGGCAATCGCCTTCAATTCTTACAACAAATTCAATATTAGGAATTGGTGCATTTTTTACACATGCACATCACTGTTCACTATCCAGAAAATTGGAGTGTACTATGAATTTCAAATCATCATTAACAACCGCTGCGACTCTAAGCATCTTCTCTGCTGTAGCCGCTTGGGCTTCAAGTGACGTCATACCGTCAGAGAACGATACCTTCACCAACTGGGGCGAAGAATCCGGTTGGACTATCTTTGTGGATGACTCCCGCGGGTCCTGCCTGATCGAGCGTATGGACGAAAACCAGAACGTCGTTCAGATGGGTCTGACCAAGGACCACGAGATGGGCTATCTTGGTGTGTTCACGAAGAACGACATTGGCCTGAAGGGTAAGAAGGAAAAGATCTTCCTGTCACTCGACGGCAACGTCTACGAAGCTGAGGCGCACAAGAAGACTAAGCATCTCGCCGACGGATATACAGGCGGATACATCCTTGCGAACAACGCCCAGTTTGTGGATGACGTCATGAACAAATACGAAATGACCGTGTTTCCGAAGAAAGAGTTCGCATTCACCGTTAGTCTGGATGGTACTAAAAAAGCCATCGAAGCGGCACGGCAGTGTAACACCGAACAAAGCACCTAACTCGCTATGATAGACCCGGCACCAGATAATCCGGTGCCGGGCACAGAACCTACCACCGCGTCAGCGCATCTTCATCCTCATCCTTGGCTGCGACCCATTCCGCGCCGGATGTGGTGATTTCCTTTTTCCAAAAGGGAGCGCGGGATTTCAGGTAATCCATCAGGTATTCTGCCGCCTCAAACGCATCCTTGCGGTGCCGCGCGGCAGTGGCCACCATCATGATCCGATCCCCCGGGGCAAGGCGCCCGTGGCGGTGGATCACCAGCACATCGCCCAACGACCAGCGCTGCTGTGCCTCTTCGGCGATTTTGGTTAGCGCCCGTTCGGTCATACCGGGGTAATGCTCGATCTCCATCACATCCAGATCGCCGGATGCCAGATCGCGCACCACGCCGGTAAAGGTCACAATGGCGCCGTTGGCATCGTCTCCGGCGGCGAAGGTATTGGCTTCGGCCCCAAGATCAAATTCTTCTTCCTGAACCGCGATGCGCATGGATTTAGCCGCCGGTCATCGGCGGGAAAAAAGCCACTTCGCGCACGCCAGAAAGCGATGCGTCAAAATCGGACAGTTCCTGATCCAGTGCCACGCGCAATGCGGACAGGTCCGCAAATGCGGCAGCATAGCGGTCTTCACGCGCGCTCAGCTCGGCGACCAGATCGGATACGGTTGCGGCCTCGGTTTCGATCCGCTCTTTCGGCAGGCCGATCCGTTCGCGTACCCATGCAAAATACAGCACGTCCATCCCTTAGCTCTCCTTCAGATGGGGCATGGCTTTACGTAGGTAGTCATAGCCGGTGATCAATGTCAGCGCTGCCGCGATCCACAACAGCCACAGCCCAATGCGACCGGACCAGAACATCGCCTCAAGGTGCCAGCGCATATGATTCAGGTCTTCCAATTGACCCGTCAGAACTTGATCCATCGTTGCGGCATCCATGCCGAATGTAGCCATCACAAAATAGTGCTCGAAAATCCCCTGCGAAAACAGAATGGCAATCGCCACCATCTGCGCGGTCGTTTTCCATTTCGCCAGCTTTGTGACCTTCAGCGTTCCGGCCGTATCGCCCAGATATTCCCGCAGGCCCGAGACAAAAACTTCGCGGAACAGGATGACCGTCGCTGGCAGCACTAGCCAGGGCGTCCAGTGCTCAGCGGAGTAACCCACAAGGATCATCAGCGCGATCACCACCATCGCCTTGTCCGCAATCGGGTCCAACATGGCGCCGATCTTGGTTTCCTGTTTCCACGCGCGCGCCAAGTACCCATCAAACCAGTCGGTAATGGCTGCGGTCAGAAACAGGATCAGCGCAAACCAATCCGCATAGGGTCTGGTGAAATACAGAAACATTACGGCCAGACCGGGCGCGGCCAGCAGGCGCAGGACGGTCAGGATATTCGGCAGGTTCCACTTCATGAAGCAGACCCTACATCGCTGGCCGGGGACAGGAAAGACGGGGCGGAAAAAAACTGTACCGATCACAGAGGCTTGGTCAAAGCGCCGCAGTCCGGCGCGGCACCGGTTATTGGCCTTGGCCCCGGGTCGGATTGTCGTCAGAGTGCAGCCGACCAAGCCCAATGGCAAAGACGAACCGATGACCCCGAATATTGAGACCGACGCGCGCGCCAACCTGATCGGTAGCGCATGGATGATCGGCGCGATGGCATGTTTCGCACTGGAAGACGCGCTGCTGAAAGCGGCGGCGGTTGCCTTGCCCGTCTGGCAAATACTTGTCCTGTTCGGATTGGGTGGCGCGCTCATCTTTGCCTGTGTCGCAATGGCACGTGGCACGCAGCTGCTGCAACCGGATGTGCTGTCGCCTGCAATGAAGATCCGCGCGGTTTTCGAGATTCTTGGGCGGCTGTTCTACGTACTGGCCATCACATTGACGCCCTTGTCATCAGCAACTGTTATCCTGCAGGCCACCCCGCTTGTGGTCGTCGCCTGTGCCGCGCTTCTATTCGGAGAGACTGTTGGCTGGCGGCGGTGGAGTGCCATTCTCGTTGGCCTGATCGGCGTTGTGATCATCATCCAACCAACCGGAGACAGTTTCACCATCTTGTCTCTGTTGGCCGTGCTGGGGATGTTGGGATTTGCTGGTCGCGATCTGGCCAGTCGGGTCGCACCCGCCAGCCTTGGAACCGAAGTTTTAGGGTTCTATGGCTTTGTCAGCGTGATTGTCGCCGGGTTTGCCTACAGCTTTTGGGAACAGGCCCCCATCGCGCCTGTGCCGTTGCTCACAAGCCTGCATATCGCCGGAGCTGTGGGCCTTGGCGCAATCGCATACACATCCCTGATGAAGGCCATGCGAACCGGAGAGGTGTCCGCCGTCACGCCCTTCCGCTATTCCCGCCTGCTGTTCGGTGTTGCCTTGGGCGTGATCTTTTTCGGCGAGGATCTGGACCAGACAATGTGGATCGGTAGTGGTCTGATCGTGGCCTCCGGCCTCTACATCCTGTGGCGCGGGCGCAAGGTCTAGCCCTTGTCGTGGAAGAAATCATAAACTTTCTGCGCCAACCCGGCTGAGATCCCCTCGACCGCTTTCAAATCCGCCAGATTGGCCCGGCTAACAGCCTTGGCACTGCCGAAATGCGCCAGCAATGCCCGTTTGCGCGCAGCACCAACTCCGGGGATTTCGTCCAACGGCGTCGCGCCGACCGCTTTGGCCCGTTTGGCACGGTGAGTACCGATTGCAAACCGGTGCGCCTCGTCGCGCAGACGCTGAATAAAATACAGCACCGGGTCATTGCGTTTTAAGGCAAAGGGGCGCTGGCCGGTACGATGGAACTCTTCCTTGCCGTGATCGCGATCAACGCCTTTTGCAACACCCACCATAGGAATATCTTCGACCCCATGTTCCACCATGATCTCGCGCACAGCACTCACCTGCCCCGCGCCGCCGTCGATCAGTAACAGGTCGGGCCACAACCCCTTGTCACGATCCGGATCCTCTTTTTGCAGGCGAGTAAAGCGGCGGGTCAGAACCTCTTTCATCATACCAAAGTCGTCACCGGGGGTCAGGTCATCACCCCGAATGTTGAACTTTCGATAGGCGTTTTTCATGTACCCTTCTGGGCCTGCCACGATCATCCCACCAACGGCGTTGGTGCCCTGGATATGAGAGTTATCGTAAACCTCAATCCGGTTCGGTGGGCTGTCCAGATCAAACGCTTCGGCCACACCACGCAGCAGCTTGGCCTGCGTGGCACTTTCCGACATCCGACGGGCCAGGGATTCCCGCGCGTTGCGCAAGGCCCCTGCAATCAGTTCTTGTTTCTCGCCGCGCTGAGGCACCAGGATTTCGACCTTGCGGCCCGCCTTCTCGCTCAGCGCCTCGTGCATCAGATCGGCATTTTCAACCGCATCCGAAAGGATCAGCTGCCGGGGCGGTTCCTTGTTGTCGTAGAACTGGCCAAGGAAGGCCTCCATCACTTCAGCCGCGGACACATCCACACCGACACGAGGATAGAAATCTTTGTTCCCCCAGTTCTGATTTGCGCGGATAAAGAACACCTGAACACAAGCCTGCCCACTGTCCATATAGAGGCCGATTACATCCGCCTCAGCCACGCCGCGCGGATTGATACCCTGGGACGTCTGCACCTGCGTCAGCGCCCGGATGCGATCTCGTAGCCCGGCGGCGCGTTCGAACTCCATCGCCTCGGACGCGGCCATCATCTGTTCGGCCAGCTCCTCTTGCACTTTGGTCGACCGCCCCGACAGGAACCGCTCGGCATCTTTGACGCTTTCGCCGTATTCGTCTTCCGAGATCAGGCCAACGCATGGCCCCGAGCACCGCTTGATCTGATAAAGCAGACAGGGCCGCGTGCGGCCGTCAAACATGGAATCCGAGCAATTGCGCAACAGAAACGCCTTTTGCAGCTGGTTCAACGTTCGATTGACCGCGCCAGCACTGGCGAAGGGGCCAAAATAGGTCCCCTTCTCTTTCTTCGCGCCACGGTGCTTTTTGATCTGCGGAAAGGCATGGTCCTTGGCGACCAGAATATTGGGAAAACTTTTATCGTCCCGCAGCAGCACGTTGTACTTGGGCTTGAGCTGCTTGATCAGGTTCTGCTCAAGCAGCAGCGCCTCGGTCTCGGTCCGCGTGGTCAGGAACATCATCGAGGCTGTCGCCGCGATCATCCGCTCAATCCGCCCCGAATGCCCCGGCCGCGCATAGTTCGACACCCGCGCCTTGAGGTTGCGCGCCTTACCGACGTACAGCACCCGGCTGTCCGCATCCAACATCCGATACACACCGGGTGAGCTGTCCAGCGTCTTCACGTACCGCAAAATGCAGGCATAGCCGGTCAATTGAGTGTCAGGGGTCGAGTCGCTGTCTGTTGTCATTTGCTTGAGATATGATTCTCTGACCATGGCTGCAATCTTGTGGCCCCCAGATCAAGAGAAAACAAATCCACGGTTTCTGTGGATAAGTGTGAAGATAAGTTTCTGAGCGTGGCGAAATTCCCTTGATTCATTAAGGAATCCTTGATTTGCACAAAAAATAAGCAAATATTTAACTCATTGTTTTCATTGTATATAATTTCATTCACAAGGCAAGTGTATGAAAAAAAAGACATTTTTGTAACGCGAAGGTAACAGAACCGAGAGCGGTGCAAAACTTGCAGCAGTTTTACTTATTCAAGCCCCAGAACATCCGGTGTTTTCCACCCCAGATGCTGACCTCCGTCGACGCACAATAGTTGGCCTGTGACCGCATGCGCATCCAGGAAATAACCCAGAGCCGCGGTGATATCGGATGGGTTTGACCCGCGCTCCAGCACCGTGTTCGCGCGCTGCGCATTGAAGTGTTCTTGGCTTTGCCGATGACCCTGCATCGTTGGACCAGGCCCGATCGCGTTAACCCGGATCGCTGGCGAAAGCGCCTGCGCCGAGGTGCGCGTCAAGGCCCACAGACCCATCTTGGCAATCGTATAGGTCATGAACTCTGGCGTGAGCTTGCGCACCCGCATATCCACCATGTTCACGATCAGCCCGGTGGCAACAGGCTCACCCGCCTCGTCCGTGCCCGGCTGCAGCCCCTGCTCGGCCATGGCCTGCGTAAGTACGAAAGGCGCGCGCAGGTTGCTGTCGAGGTGTCGATCCCAGCTTTGCCGCGTGGCGGACTGAAGGCTGTCGTATTCAAAGATCGACGCGTTGTTCACCAGACAGGTGATTGGTCCGCCCAACGCCTCTGCCGCACGGGGCAGCAAGGTCAGGACCTGCGCCTCATCCAGCAGATCGGCGTGCAAGGCGACCGCCTTGCGCCCAAGCGCCTGCACCTCGGCAACGGTTTCGGAGGCAGGTTGTTCAGACGTCGCATAGTGCACGGCGACGTCATATCCCCGGTTTGCCAGATACAGGGCCATTGCCCGACCAAGACGAATACCTGCACCGGTCACCAACGCTCGGGCCATCGATTTCCCCTATCTTCAGGTCACGCCAACAGCGAGACGATGTAGACGGCATACAGCAGCGTCAACACCAGACCCCAGCCGCGTGTGATATCTTGTTTCAAGAACACGAACGGGATCAACAGAAGCGATGCGCCCAGCATGACCCACAGATCGAAACGCAGGAATTCCGGGTCCACCGGGATACGTCCAAACAAAGTGGCGATACCGACGATGGCCAAAAGGTTGAACATGTTCGACCCGATCACGTTACCCAAGGCGACATCCGCTTGCCTACGTAAGGCCGCCATCACAGTCGTTGCCAGTTCCGGCAGGGATGTCCCAACTGCGATCAGCGTCAGTCCGATAATCGTTTCGCTGACGCCGTATGTGCGGGCAATGATCGTGGCGTTGTCGACCAATAGATGCGCACCCATCGGCAGGCCTATCAGGCCCAGGACCAGATAGATCGATAGTTTCCAATAGGGCATGTCCGGATCGGCCTCTTCCAGACCTTCCAACTCATCCTCTTCCGCGCAGGCTTCACCGCAGGCTTTGCGATGCGCGCGCGCATCGCGGAACGCGTTAAGCAGGACCAATCCCAAAGCAGCCAGCAAGATCGCACCACTGGCAATGTTGAACACGCCGCAAAATGCCAGGCCGATGAACAGCACCGTGGCCAGCAGCATGAAAACATAGTTTCTTCTGGTGTTGCATTCGCTGGTGTGCAGCGTGGCAAGCAAGGCTGGCAAACCCAGAACCAGCAAGATGTTTGCCGTGTTCGACCCGACCACGTTACCCAGCGCAATCCCCGGCGCGTTTTCCTTGATCGCACTGATCGCGATTAACAGCTCGGGGGCCGAGGTGCCAAAGGCCACAATGGTCAGGCTGACGATCAGGGCTGGTACACCCAGGCGCAGGCTCAGGTTCACTGCGCCGCGGACCAGAGCATCACCTGCGAGAAGCAAGATCAGCAAGCCGAGGCCGGATAACAGCCATGCCGTCATGTACGGCCTCCTTTTTCGCAGGAGCAAGGCCCCTTACCGATACTGAACCGTCCACAGCGCGGACATCTTGCAGATTGCAACTTCTTCTGCCCCGGAAAGCGCAGCTTGCCGAACATAGCCAAGACACCCATGGCAATCAGGAAAAGGGTGACAATCTTGACAATCACGTCACAAACCAAAGCGCGCGTAAGCCGCCCGCTCCTCAATTCCGGTTATGGCGTCTTGCGCAAGTGTGGCACCGAACCGCGACCAGAACGGTTTGCGCAGGCCATAGCGGCGGAACTTCACCTTGTCGCCGAACCGCTCCTGCATTTTCGGCCTCAGGTGCGCGACGCCGTCAATCAGGCCCAGTTCCTGCGCACGCCTGGCAAGCCAGACCTCGCCGGTGAACAGATCCGCACTTTGATCCAGCTTGTCACCGCGACGGGCTTTGACATGGTCAATGAAGTTCGCGTGGATATCACCCAGCAACCCTTGCAGCCGCGCGACATCTTCTTCTTTCTCCGGCGAAAACGGGTCGAGCATTGATTTTGATTTGCCCGCCGTATGTACGCGCCGCTCGATGCCTTGCCGCGCCAGAAGGACATGCGCGCCAAACCCAGCCGAAATCACACCGATCGAACCCAGGACCGAGCTGTCATCCGCCCAGATTTCGTCGGCGGCAGCGGCCAGCCAGTAGCCGCCAGACGCTGCAACGTCTTCGACAAAGGCGATAACGGGGATCTCAAGCTCTTCCGACAGCCGCCGGATTCGCGACCCGATCAGAGAGCTTTGTACCGGCGATCCACCGGGCGAGTTGATCTCAAGCGCCACGGCCGCAGGTTTACCTTTGCGAAACGCCTTTTCCAGAACGGGGGCCAGCGCGGTGTCGTTCAACGATCCACGCCCCGCCATTCCGATGGCGCCGGACAGGCGAACCACGGCCACGAGGGGCTGCTTTTTGACAAATGGCAGGCTGAGCTTCATGGGTGCCGATGTAGAGTGCAGCCGGGCCCTAAACAAGGGACCGTTCGGGCCTTAGACGTGACGTGAACCAAATTCACACACATGGCGGGCAAAAATGCAACGCCCTAGCTGCGAATGCGCCAACCGGTTTTGAAGATCCAGCCGATCACAGCCAGACAAGTCCCCGTGAAGACCAGAATCGCCAACAGGCTGAATCCGATCGGGACATCGGCCAACCCGTAAAACGACCAGCGGAACCCGGAAATCAGATAAACAACCGGGTTGAACAGGGTGATCGTCTGCCACACCGGCGGCAGCATCGAGATCGAATAGAACGTGCCGCCCAGAAATATCAGTGGCGTGACAACCAGTTGGGGCACCAATGATATCTGTTCAAAGTTGCTGGCCCATATCCCGACGATAAAGCCTAACAGCGAAAAACTGAGGCAGGACAGGATCAGGAACGCCGCCATCGCAAAGGGATGTTCTATGCGTATGTCCACGAAGAATGTGGCTGTCACAAGGATTACCAGCCCGACAAATAGCGACTTGGTGGCGGCGGCCCCGACGTAACCTATTACGATCTCTATGAAATTCACCGGCGCCGACAACAGTTCGTAGATCGTACCAAGGAATTTCGGGAAGTAGATCCCGAATGACGCGTTCGAGATTGCCAGCATCACAACGGACAACATGATAAGCCCCGGCACGATAAACGCGCCATAAGATACACCCTCGACCTCTTGGATGCGGCTGCCGATCGCAGTGCCGAAGACCACAAAATACAACGAGGTCGACAGGACCGGCGACAGAAAGCTCTGCGCCAGAGTGCGGAAGAACCGGGCCATTTCGAACCGGTAGATTGCAGCGATGGCAGACCAGTTCATGCGGGTTCTCCGGATACCAGGTTCACGAAAATCTCTTCCAAGCTCGACTGCCGGGTCTGCACGTCGCGCAGAACAAGCCCCGCCTGCGCCACATCGTTCAGCAAAGTGGTGATCCCAGTGCGGTCCGCGTGCGTGTCATAGGTATAGACCAGCGCATCGCCATTGCCGTTCAGCGTCAGGTTATGCACAGCCAGACTATCGGGAATGGCCTGGATAGGATCGGCCAGCATAACCTCGATCTGTTTCTTGCCCATCTGGGCCATCAGGGTGTTCTTGTCCTGCACCAGCCGCAGCTCACCCTTGTCGATCACACCTACCCTGTCGGCAATGGCTTCGGCCTCTTCGATGTAATGTGTCGTCAGGATGATGGTGACCCCGGCCTTTTTCAGCTCGGCCACGATCTCCCACATGTCCTTGCGCAGTTCGACATCTACGCCGGCGGTCGGCTCATCCAGGAACAGCACGCGCGGCTCATGTGCCAGGGCCTTGGCAATCAGCACGCGGCGCTTCATGCCACCGGACAGTTCCTTGATCGCGTTTTTACGCTTGTCCCACAGAGACAGCTTGCGCAGGATCTCTTCGATCCGGGCATTGTCGCTGCCATATCCGAACAGGCCGCGAGAGAACCGGACCGTGTTCCAAACTTTCTCAAACGGCTCAAGCGCGATTTCCTGCGGCACCAGCCCGATCATCCGGCGCGCGGCACGAAATTCGGTCTGGATGTCATGCCCACCTACGGTAACGGTGCCCGAAGTCGGCGTGGTAATGCCACACACGGTGGAAATCAGCGTTGTCTTGCCAGCCCCGTTTGGGCCCAGCAACGCCAGAATTTCGCCCTGCTCGATATCCAAGGACACTCCTTTGAGCGCCTCGAATCCGTCGGCATAGGACTTACGCAAATCCCTAATGGACAGAATAGTTGTCATGCACATTCCCTGTTCTGGCGGGGACACTACCCCGATGGCCCGTCACAGAACAGGTCAATTCCGCACATTGTTCTGCGCTTTTTTGTGGGCGCGCGGCTGGGTCAGGTCTGACTATGCTGCTGCAATTCGGCCACCCGTTTTTGTACAAGTTCGACATGCAACCGCGCATCGTACAGTCCTTGCCGATAGGCCGCGGGCAGCCGCAACGTTGCGAGGCGTTCATCTAGGGCGTTCAGATGCGCCTGCATCTCGCGCAGCTCGTTGACACCGGGATTGTTGGCCAGTTCCTCCTCAATTTCCCGGATTTCGGGGTAGTGCTGCCAAACCCGCCACCGCATCGCGTAGGCATAGGCCATAGGCACAAGTCGGATCAGAGGCACGACAATGAAAAAGAACGGCAGCAACAGCAAAAGAACCCGGTTAATCTGTGCTGCGATCCAATAGGGCAGCCAATTATGCCAGGTCGAAGGACCATCAACAATTAGCTGCCGGGCCGTATTGTTGATCGTCATCCCTGCACCTTCGAGGTTGGGGAATGCCCCCGGATCGGCGATAATTCCGCGGGCACTGTGCAATTCAATCGCCGCCATCGTCAGACGGTTGATCAGCGCAGGGTGCAAATCCGGTCGCACGACCAGACGGGCTTCGATCGCTATCAACTCTACCGGTCGCGGCGGAAGAACTGGGTCCAACGACATTCCTCCCGCCGGAACTGTCACCACCGTCGCGTATTCCAACCGCCGCGAAATCGCCTGAACATGAGCCAGCGCCAGCACGCGAAGCCCCGGCTCTGCATATGCGGCCTTCAGATAGGGAGCTTCGATGGGCGCAACATAGACAGCGATATCCAAATCTCCGTCCAACAAAGCGGCCGCGGCTTTTGCATAGGGGATTGAGAAATGTGTATTATCCCCCTCATTCAAGCCGACCGCCTTTTCGAAATCCCGAAAAGCCGCAGCCGTACCTGAGCCTGGTGCGCCGCTGTTGATCCTCAAACCGGTCCACAAGGCGGGGTTTTTGGGGATAGTTGCGCCTTCGTTGACCAAAAAGATGATGGGTTCAAAAAACGCTGCCCCGACGGCCTCAGCCTTTTTTGGATCAACCCGGATACCGCCTTGTAGAAATGCAGCGTCGACATCGCCCGCGCTAAGCAGTTCAGCATTTTCGACCGAACCAGCGGTATCCAGTATTTCCAGTTGAATATCATCGCGCGCCAGAATTTCGGCGTAGTCCCGCGCAACCGTTTCATAAGCGCCGCCTTCTGGACCCGCCGCCAACATCATACTGCCAGGGGGATGCAGGCGCGAAAACACGCCTACCAACACCGCCAGCGCAACGGCGCCACCAAAAAGGAACCACAACCGCATCCGAGCCTCGCTCTCCATCCCATTCGGAACGCTAAGGATCGCGTGACCATCTGGCAAGCCAACAGAATCCGGGCTTGCAATCCCCGGGTATCCCCGAAAACCTGCGCAGAAAGGAGAGGGCTCATGCTCAGCGGAATACGGATCATTGAAATTGAAGGTTTGGGGCCAGGTCCGTTCGCCGCCATGCTGCTGGCCGATCTGGGGGCGGACGTCATCACGATCCACCGCAAAGGCCAGCCTGCCGTACCGGGTATGCCCGAGCAATCCGTCCTGGACCGCGGCAAACGCTCGATTGACTTGAATCTGAAGGATGCCGCCGATCTGGACATCGCAAGGAGTCTGATCTCTTCGGCCGATGCGCTAATCGAAGGGTTCCGCCCCGGCGTGATGGAAAAGCTGGGACTGGGTCCCGACACGTTCAACGCGTCGAACCCCAAACTGGTCTATGGTCGCATGACCGGATGGGGTCAGAACGGCCCGTTGTCTGAAACTGCAGGGCACGATCTGAACTACATCTCATTGTCCGGGGCATTGTGGTATGCATCAGCAGCGGGCCAGCCCCCGCAGACCCCGGCGACCCTGGTCGGGGATATAGGCGGCGGTGCCATGTATCTAGTTGCCGGTATTCTTGCCGGGCTTCTCAACGCGCAGCGGACCGGACAGGGTACCGTGGTTGATGCCGCCATTTATGACGGATCGGCCCACATGATGAACTTGTTGATGAGTATGCGCCAAACCGGAAACCTGTCAGAAGCGCGCGGTCAAAGCCTGCTGGATGGCCCACATTGGAGCCGCACTTACGTGTGCCTGGACGGGGGCTTCATGTCCGTCCAGTGTCTTGAGCCCAAGTTCTACGCCGAATTCCTGCAAAAACTGGGACTCACCAACGATCCCGAATTCAAAAACCAATATGTTCCGGCACTTTGGCCCAAACTCACGCAACGGCTCACCGAATTATTCGCCAGTAAACCCCGCGCCCACTGGGCCGATATATTCCAAGGTTCCGACGCCTGCGTCGCGCCCGTACTCGACCCGGTCGAGGCGCAAGCCCATCCCATGAACGCCGCGCGCCATACCTGGATCGACCATGACGGAGCGCTGCAGGCTGCGGCTGCGCCCCGCTTTTCGACCGAGACATGGCAGCCCAAAACCAGCCCACGCCGAGGCGAACACAGGCAGGATATTCTGGATCAGCTGTCTACCAACACGCCTCCTGACCCCTCACCTGGCTAAAAATCTCCCTGGGTGAGTTGGCCAAAATCCGAGTGGGGCTGGCCCCTCTACGCGTCCCGCCACGACCGCACCGTGTCGATCATCAGTTGAACGTTTTCAGGATCGGCATCTGGCGTGATCCCGTGGCCCAGATTAAAGATATGCGGTCCTTTCGAGAACGCCTCGACAATCTGACGCGTCTCATCCACCAGCGCCTGTCCGCCGGTCACCATGTGTGACGAGGCCAGATTGCCCTGAACGCAACCATCCACCTGCACATGCTCGACCGCCCAATCCGGCGACACGGAGTTGTCCAGCGCAACGCAATCCACGCCGGTGGTCTTGGCAAAACCTATGTAACCATCACCTGCCTCGCGCGGGAAACCGATCACCGGGATGCCCGGATGGCGCTGCTTGATGGCCTGCGTGATCACACGGCAAGGCTCGACCGCATATTTCTGAAAGGCATCGCCCTTCAGCGACCCGGCCCAGCTGTCGAAAATCTTCACCACCTCGGCACCGGCCTCGATTTGGGCCGAGAGATATTCGATGGTGGCCAGCGTGATCCGCTCCAGTAGCGCTTCGAACAGGGCGGTGTTTTCCTCGCGCAGCGCATGAGCCGGTCCCTGATCGGGCGTGCCGCGACCGGCGATCATGTAGGTCGCAACCGTCCATGGCGCGCCTGCGAACCCGATAAGGGTGGTCTCGGATGGCAATTCTCGCGAAAGGATTCGGACAGTTTCGTACACCGGCGACAGGGTTTCATGGATATCCGATACCGGTTTCAGCGCATCGAAATCGGATTGCTGAGTGATCGTCGACAACCGCGGCCCCTCACCTGTGACAAACCACAGATCCGCACCCAGAGCTTGCGGCACCAACAGAATGTCAGCAAACAGAATAGCCGCGTCAAAGCCATAGCGGCGGATCGGCTGTAACGTCACCTCGGCCGCCAACTCGGGGTTATAACACAAAGACAAAAAGTCCCCGGCCTGCGCCCGGGTTGCGCGGTACTCCGGCAAATAACGCCCCGCCTGCCGCATCATCCAGATTGGTGGCACGTCCTGTACTTCGCCAGCCAGCGCCCGCAGCAGTTTCTTTGTCTCGGCCATCTTTGTCCCCACTCGTCTGGTTTGCGGCAAACGGGTCTGCCTTCGGCGTCAATTTGTCAAGGTCTGCCCCCATTGTCAGGGCAATGTGACGCGACTAAAGCTGTGCATATGACACTGACCCTGCCAACCCCCGCATCACCGCTCAAAATCGGCACTCGTGGCTCACCGCTGGCGCTGGCGCAAGCTTATGAAACCCGTGAGCGACTGGGCAAAGCCTTTGATCTGCCCGAAGACGCGTTTGAGATTGTGGTGATCAAGACCACCGGTGACAACCGCGCCATGATTGATGCGGACCGCCCGCTGAAAGAGATTGGCAACAAGGGCCTGTTCACCAAGGAAATCGAAGAGGCGATGCTGCGCGGAGATATCGACATCGCGGTGCATTCAACCAAGGACATGCCAGCTGAACAGCCAAAAGGTCTTGTCCTGGACACGTTTCTGCCGCGCGAAGATGTGCGCGACGCCTTTATCTCACCCAGCCTGAGCTCGATCCGTGACCTCACGCAGGGTGCAGTTGTGGGCACCTCATCGCTGCGGCGGCGGGCACAATTGTTGAACCGTCGCCCGGACCTGAACGTGGTCGAGTTTCGGGGCAATGTTCAAACGCGCCTCAAGAAGCTGGCAGATGGTGTGGCCGATTGCACGTTTCTGGCCATGGCCGGCATCCGGCGTCTGAATATGGAGGAGGTTCCCGCAACCGCCATCGCCGTCGAAGATATGCTGCCCGCCATCGCCCAAGGCACGATCGGCATCGAACGCCGTGGCGATGATTCCCGTGCGGCCGAAATGCTCGAGGCCATCCACCATGCTGAGACCGCGCAGCGATTGGCAGCAGAACGCGCGTTGCTGGCCGCTTTGGACGGCTCTTGCGAAACGCCGATCGCGGGTTTGGCAGAAAAAAAAGGTGATCAACTACGCCTGCGCGGTGAGGTTTTGCGCCCCGACGGGTCCGAATCCATATCCGAGGACACCACTGGGTCGGTCGCAGATGGCCCGGAAATAGGTCGCGCCATGGCAGAATCCCTGCTGAAACAGGCAGGCCCAGGCTTTTTTGATTGGAAGAAATAAAAAAGTTTATGAAAAGTGAACTACTTCACTGAGACAGCACCGTCGATGGTGCATAAAGTATTCATACCGGTTGTGAAGTCGGGTCGGTCTCGAAATAGTCGAAAGTTTTTTTAGTCCGTTCTCTTTTAAGTGGTATTCGAGGGGGCGAGACCAGACCCTGAAATCCAACCAGTTAGGGCCGCTGTCAGAAATGACAGCGGCCCGCTTACTTTTATGGCCTTTTTGACCCTCAGGCTGCGCTGATCGCCTGAACCGCTTTCTCAACGGCCATCCGCGTCTGATCCAGATCTGCTTGGGTCACAGCCAGAGACGGATAGAGTTTGCCGGGGGCTTTGAAAATCCCGTGTGCGCGCAGCGAATCGTTGTAGACAGCGTTTCGTCGGGGGTCGTCATGTTTGGCGCTGCGGTAATCACGACAGTCCGTATCGGTGAAATAGATGTCGAATAGGGTTTCGTCCCCGCAGATTTGATGCGGAATGCCAGCCCCGGTCAGAGCATCCATCTGCATCTGCTGAAGCTCGGCGCCGATTTCACGCAGATGGTCATACATGCCGTCGCGCCGCAAAACCTCCATCGTCTTCAACCCGGCAGCCGAAGCGACGGGGTTACCCGACAGCGTGCCCAACTGCATCAGCCAGCCATCCTCGCCTACTTTCGCTTTGTCGAAATGCTGCATGATCTCGGCGCTTGCGCCCAGCGCGGCCAAAGGGAAGCCGCCGCCGATGATTTTGCCCAGGGTGCAGATATCGGGCGTTACGCCATATTTCTCTTGCGCACCGCCATAGGCCAAACGGAATCCAGTGACGATTTCATCGAAAATCAACAGGACATTGTGTTTGTCGCAGAGATCGCGCAATCCCTGAAGGTATCCGGGTGCCGGAGGGACAATTCGTTGTAACGGCTCAACCATGATCGCGGCAACGTCATCATGCTCGGCCAGCAGGTTGGCAACGGCTTCCAGATCATTGAAAGGCGCGATCAGCATCTGCTCGGCCACGCTGTCCGGAATGCCCGCGCTGTCCGGGACCGCCTGTGGGAAGTTGACGTGGCGGCTGGGGGCCAGACTCATCTGTGCCTCGGCGCTCATCCCGTGATAGCCGCCTTCGAATTTCAGGATCTTGCTACGGCCAGTATAGGCACGGGCCAGACGAATGGCGTACATATCAGCCTCCCCCCCCGCAGCGACAAAGCGGACCTGCTCGCAACACGGCACCGCGTCAACGATGGCCTCGGCCAGTTCGATGCCCCGGGCGTTGTTGGCAAAGAAAGTCATACCCTTGGGCAGCTGTTCCAGCACGGCTTCTATGACTTCGGGGTGACCATGGCCTAGCAACATCGGGCCCGAACCGATCAGGTAGTCCACATATTCGTTGCCATCCTCATCCCAGACATGGCTGCCCTCGCCGCGCGCGATGATGATTCCGGGATCGAAATTACCAAACCCACCGGCGGGCAGTACCTCATTCGCGCGGGCGATCCATTCGGATTGGGTGTTGATTTTCAGCATCTCAAACGATCTCCAAAATTGGCGGACCAAGAACCTCTGGGTCTGGCACAACACCTAACCCCGGTCCGTCGGGCGGGGCAATCCGGCCGTTTTCACGGTTTGGTGCGTCGGGGCAAATGCGAGGCGCCACATAAGATGACAGGTCACATGTATTCATCAGTGACCCGTGCGGGGTCGAGGCCGCAAAATGCAGCGATGCAGCGGTGACAATATCCGAGCCCCAGGTACATTCGGCACAGATCTCGGCCCCGAAATGCACGGTCAGATCGCGCGCCCGGCGCATGGCCGACAAACCGCCGAACTTCGACAGTTTCAAAGCGACAGCATCCATGCAGCCCAGCTCATATGCGCGCCGCAGCGACGCCAGATCATGGGCGTTCTCGTCTATCTTCATAGGTAAGCCGGTGGCCCGTCGAACCGCGGCACAATCCTCCAGCGTTTTGCAGGGCTGTTCCAGCATCACATCCAGCTGCGCGACCGCCCTGCCCGTTCGCGTAGCTTGCAGGCGTGACGCACCACAATTCCAGTCACCATAGACCAGAGGCCCCGGTCCCACGGCCTCACGCACTTTGGTCAAACGCTCGGCGTCGGCCTGCCAGTCGCCTTCGACCCCTAGCTTGACCTGAAACTGGCGAATGCCGGTCTGGTAAGCCGTCTTAGAGATCCGCGCCATATCATCCGGCGCGACGCAGGTGATCGAGTGGTACAGCGGCATGTCCTTCCGCGTCCGCCCACCCAGCAGCGCATAGACCGGCTGGCCCGTTGCCTGCCCGAACAAATCCCAAAGCGCGATGTCGACGAGAGACTTGGCATAGAGATGCCCCTGCAGGAACCCGTCCAGCTTTCTCATCGGCGCATCTACCCCGAAAGGGGACATGCCCAGAATCTCGCGGCCCATCTCTGTCACTGCGCCCGGCACTCCGCCTGCAAACGCTGGCAGGTAGTGCGGGATCGGGCAGACCTCGCCCCAACCCCTCAAGCCTGTATCTGTCTCAAGGCACAGGATATGAGAGGTCACGGTCGCGCAGGTCTTACCCTCAGCCATGTGATAGGTCTCATGACTCGTCAGATCGACGGCCCAGAGCGTTATCCTGATGATCCTCAATGATAAACTCCGACGGGATCGCCCAACGCACCTTCGTCAGGGTGCACACCAAGTCCCGGCGTTTTCGGCAAATGCAGGTGGCCGTCGATATTGCGGGGGCCTCGCCCACCAGCGACATCGACGGTGATCATATCCTGGCACGCCCAGACCGCGTGACAATTATCGTCCGGAATGGTGGCCGCCAGATGCAGCGCCTCAGTATCGGCCAGAACCGAACCACCGGTGGCCATCACGAACATGTCGATTCCATGCGCCAACGCGATGTCCCGCATCCGTGCCGCCTTGGTCAGGCCACCGACACGGTTCAGCTTTATTCCGAACACCTCAGCCAACCCTTCGCGGGCAATGCGGGCGGCGTCTTGCAGGGTCACAAGACTTTCATCCACCGAAACGGGTGAGGCATGGCGGCCCGCGATCGCGGCGATATCGTCCAGCGACTCGCAGGGCTGTTCAAACATCACGTTCAGATCCTCACAGGCGCTCATCACCCGCAGGGCTTGCTGCCGGGTCCAGCCACGGTTGACGTCATAAAGGACGATCTCGCCGGGGCGTCGGATGCTTTCCACGTCACGGACGCGGGCAATGTCGCGTTCTACATCCCCACCGATTTTAACCGAATGCGCAACGTAGCCTCGGCTGCGATAGCGCTCCATCACTTCGCGCGTTTCTTCGACGGTCTTCGCACCGACCGACGAGGCAATCGGGCGCGGCGTGCGAGACCCGCCGCCCATCAGATCGGCAATTGGCAGACCGGCGGCCTGACCCGCAATATCCCAGCAAGCCATATCAATGGGGCTTTTGGCATAGAGGTGGCCTGGCAGAGCGATATCCATCGCCCGTTCGACATCCAGCACCCGACGCGGATCAAGGCCCAGAATGAACGGTGCCATCGTCTGAATTCCGGCGCGAATACCCGGACCGTGGGCTGGAACATATGTGTGGCCCCACGGGGTACCCTCGCCCCAACCGGTCAGACCTGAATCGGTTTCGATCTTTACAATCGTTGCGTCGAGCGTTTCAAACTTCAACCGCCCACCAGACAGCCAATACGGGTGCTCAAGCGGTAGGTCGACATGGTAGACTGAAAGACGAGTGATTTTCATTTCAGTTCCACTTCAACAAAGGTCATCGGCGCGTCCCCGGCATTGATCACGTTGTGTTCGACACCCTCGTCGCGGCGATAAGTTACTCCCGCAGCAACTGTCACTTCATTGGCCGAACCATCGGGCAGTTCCAGCCGCATATGGCAATCCGTTATGGCGGTGATGACGTAATCCATTGCATGACGATGCCATCCCGTTTCGGCCCCCGGTGCAAAGTCAAATCG
This sequence comes from Ruegeria sp. CDSC068, assembly GCF_059610545.1. Classification (NCBI taxonomy): domain Bacteria; kingdom Pseudomonadati; phylum Pseudomonadota; class Alphaproteobacteria; order Rhodobacterales; family Roseobacteraceae; genus Ruegeria; species Ruegeria sp. CDSC068. Next base: position 13,230 of record NZ_JBXWNV010000006.1, on the reverse strand, counting down.
CGTCACACGCACGCGGGCGTCGTCAATCATCTGAGTGGCTTCGGCTTGCGGTCTCATAGACGGAACTCCTCAATGGCCATACTGGGCCATTTCGCAAAACAGGCCCGCCCACATTGGGGTGACCAGATATGTATCGGGATGGTTTTCATGCCGCATCCATTTGTGGCAAGTCGTTCAATCCTTGTCCTCGCCAAAGAACGAAAGCCAGAATTGGCTCGTCGGTTGTTGTCATGGCGTGGCTTTGCCAGCTGCAGTGATGTCGTGTCTGATTGGGGCCGACGTAAGTCTCGTCTTCTTCGACGCGGAACATCGCCCCACCGCCTACGATCAGATAGAGTTCTTCGGCCTGATGGCTGTGCCAATCATAATTCAGGCCCGCCCCCCAGTAAGCGACGTAGCCGCGCATTTGGGTCGAGTGGAAATGCCCAGTTGGGCCGAACAGCTCATAATAGCCATAGCGATTAAGGAAATCGGCTCCGACCTCTTCCTCAGTATAGGTGTGTTTCCACAGCGCCAGATGTGCGGTTGCCCTGATCGCGTCTGAAAGGGATCGCGTTGCATCCCCGGTCCGGAAACCGGTCCGCTGAATCAGTTCAACGGCAGGGATTTGGTTTGGCTCCTGATCCGTTGGCGCCAGGTCATCAGGCCAGACTCCGAAATCTGAAAGCTCAGGATGTGATTGATGCAGCTGTCGGGCAGCTTCGAGAACGTCGTCCAGCGTCATGGGATCACCACGATGTTGCCGGTGTGCTGCTTGGCAATGAATGCGGCTTGTGCCTCGCGCAACTCTTCCAGGGGATAGGTCGCGGCCAGGGCGGGCTTGATCTCACCGGCCTCGATATACTGAACGATGTTACGCATCACCTGCGGATCAATCACAGTAGAGCCGGTGAAGGTCAGATCACGCAGGTAGAACGTGCGCAGATCGAATTCGACCATGGGCCCGGCAATCGCGCCCGAGCAGGTGTACCGCCCGCCGCGCTCCAGAACGTCGATCAGGTTTGGCCAGTAGGGACCACCAACCACATCGGCCACAACGGTGACCTTTTCATCGCCAAGCGCCGCGCGCAGATTTTCCGGGGCACGAGACAAGATTTTGTCGGCACCCAGTTCGGCAACGTCTGCGTGTTTTGCATCCGACGCCATCGCGATCACCCGTGCACCCCGGCGTTTGGCAAGTTGCACCAAGGCACCGCCAACCCCGCCCGAGGCTCCGGGCACCAGAACCGTGTCAGTGTCAGTTACATTTGCGCGGGTCAGCATGCCTTCGGCGGTCGAATAGGAACACGAGAACGTGGCCAGTTCGGCATCCGACAGGTCGGACCGGATCGGCACCGCGTTAACCGCCAGAGTCGTGGCGTATTCAGCAAAACCACCGTCCCGTTCCGAGCCGAAATAACCCGTTTTGTCCTTATTGCCCGGATCAGACGGGTCGCGCAGCCAGCCATCGGTGATGACGCGCTGGCCGATCAGCCCGGGATCGACACTGCCACCCACGGCGACGATTTCCCCGCAGATATCAGCCCCTTGGATTCGGGGAAAAGTGATGGGCGCGCCGCCCCATGTCGGATCCTCGTCACTGACTTCCTCGAACGCGTCGCCCGTCGTCGCATCGGTCACGGCTTTTGAGTACCAGCCGGACCGCGTATTGACGTCCGTGTTGTTTAGCCCGCAGGCAGCGACTTTGATCAACACCTCGCCGGCCGCGGGTTCCGGGCGCGGCCAGTCTTTGTGCAGCACCATTTGTTCCAAGCCGCCATGGCCCATCGTGACCATGGCCTTCATTTTGTCAGGCAAGCTCATTATGCAGTCTCCAGAATAGCGTCGGTGCGGGGCAGCAGGCTTTGCGGATCATAAGCAGGTTCGCCCAGAACACAGGCCGCGCGGGGTTGGCCATGCATCACGACCTGTAACTCAGTGCCCGGGGCAGCAGCCTCGGGATTGATGTACGCAAAGGCGAGTATCTTGCCGACCGTGTGCCCATAGACGACCGAGGCAGTTGAGCCCACGACACGACTATCCAGCATCACCGCTTCTCCACCGTGGCCATCAATTTCACCATCCGGCTCAATTTCGAGATAGGCACACACCCACGGCAAGTCAGTGTTCAGGGTTTTGTCTTTGCCCAGATACTCTTTGTCCGTACGCGCAAAGCGCAACACATCAGCCTCGGCCAAAGTGACCTCGTTGGTCAGCTCGCCCGCGCCCTTGAACCCCTTCTCCATCCGCATCACGTTCATGGCAAAGCTGCCATAGTCGGCGATGCCATGCGGTTCGCCAGCGGTCCAGAGCGCGGTGTAGACATCGAGGCAGGCGGCATTGGGCATGTGCAGTTCCCACCCCAACTCGCCGGCATAAGACATGCGGAAGGCCCAGATCTTGTGACCTGCAATGGTGATTGCCTGTGCTGACAGCCAGCGGAAACCAGCGTTGGTCAGATCGGCATCGGTGCACTGCCCCAACACGTCCCGCGACCGGGGGCCGTTCAGCGACAGGGCGGACCAGTCGGAAGACAGGGCCGTGACCTGAACATTCTCCTTCGTGCGTTGTTGCGCGAGATGGTCCAGCAGACGCTGCTCAAAGAAGGCAGCGCAGACCAGATAGAAGCGGTCTTCGGCCATCCGAACGATGGTTGTTTCCAATTCGATCCGGCCACGGCGGTTCAACATGTGCGTCAGAGTGATCGAGCCGACCTTTTGCGGCATCCGGTTGGCGATCAGCCGGTCCAGCAGCGCGTAGGCATCAGGGCCCGAGACTTCGACCTTGGTGAAGGCGGTCACGTCCATGATGCCCACGCGTTCGCGCACCGCTTTGACCTCAGCCGCGACCATGTGATCCGCAGGGGTCCGGCGGAAGGAGTAGTGATCACGCTGCTCGACCTCATCCCGCGCGAACCAGCGGGGGCGCTCAAAGCCATAAACCTCTTCATGTACTGCACCCTTGGAATTCAACAGATCATAGAGAGGCGACGGCTTGATCGGACGCCCTTCCAAACGGTTGAAATGCGGGAACGGGATCTCGTGGCGAAGGCAGTAGTCTTCCTCAGCCTTGATCACCTGCCAATCCTTGTTCGCGTAGCTTCCGAACCTGCGTGGATCGAACTCACGCATCGAGATATCGGCCGCGCCATGCACCATCCAGCGTGCCAACTCGCGGGTCAGACCCGGCCCCCAGCCGATGCCGATCTGCGTCCCACAACAGCACCAATAGTTCCGCACACCTGGCGCCGGCCCGATCAGAGGGTTGCCATCGGGCGGATGCGAAATTGCCCCATGCACATCGCGCTGAATGCCCAACTCGGCAAAGATCGGCATGCGGTTCAGACTTTCCTCAAGCCACGGCATCACCCGGTCGTAATCGGCATCGAACAGCCAGTTCTCGTATTCCCAGGGGCAATGATCATGCCAGACCGAGTTCGGGTTCTCTTTCTCGTATATCCCGATCAGGCCGCGCTGCTGCTCCATCCGGATATAGCCCGAGACCTTGCGGTCATCGCGAATCACCGGCAGTTCCTTGTCCAGATTCTGGAATTCGGGCACCGGTTCCGTTACAAAATAATGGTGCGTCATCGAAGTCATGGGCAGTTGCAGTCCCGACCACTCACCCATCTGACGGGCATACGTGCCGCCAGCGTTCACCACGTGCTCGCAGGTAATGGCGCCCTGCTCGGTTTCGACCACCCACTCGCCGTTTTCGGCCTGGGTGATGTTGGTCGCACGGCAGCTGCGGAAGATGCGTACACCCTTTTGCCGCGCTCCAGTTGCCATTGCCATGGTGACGTTGGTCGGGTCCACATGCCCGTCATCAGGCGTGTGCAGTGCACCCAACACGCCTTCGAGATTGTAGAACGGGTGCAGTTCGGCCACCTTTTCAGGTCCGACCAGCTCAATGTTGAACCCCAGCGACCGGCCCACCGACAAGGTGTGGCGCAGCCAGTCCATCTCATCCTCGGTATAGGCCAGACGGAAAGACCCGCACCCATGCCATGTCACCGGCTGGCCGGTCTCAGCCTCCAGCAGGCCGGAATACAAACCGATGTTGTAGTCGACGCATTTGCCCAACCCAAAACTGGACGTCGAATGCGTGATCTGCCCAGCGGCGTGCCAGGTGCTGCCACTGGTCAGCTCGGCCTTTTCAAGCAGAACCGTGTCGTCGCCCCAGCCTTCGTGCGCCAGATGATAGGCCAGACCGACCCCCATGACGCCGCCACCGACAATCACCACGCGGGAATGGGACGGCAGATTCTTCTCGGACATGATTTTTCCTCTCCCGAGTCGCGTTTCTGCTCGACAGGCTAATTCCACAAATGTACCATCGTCAATCATGAATGACACAAATGTATCATCGATCGTTCTGGAACGCTTGTCCGAAGAATGGGACGCCCTGACGCCCGAGGCGCAGAAGGCCGCGCGCTACGTGCTGGAAAACCCGACGGACGTTGGGGTTTCTACTGTGCGCGAGATTGCCGAGGCCGCCAGAGTAAAACCGAACACCTTCGTGCGGATGGCCCAGCAGGTGGGGTTCGAAGGCTACGAAGATTTCCGTGCCCCGTTCCGGGATGCGATCCGGCAGGGACGTGTGTCATTTCCGGACCGCGCCCGCTGGTTGCAGGACATCGGCAAGTCAGGGGAACTGGGCGGTCTCTATGCCGATATGATCGGCGCCGCGATCCGCAATATCGAAGAAACCTTTGCCGGGATCGACGCCGCAAACCTGAAGGCCGCGGCCGAGGATATCTGGAATTGTCGCCAGATTTTCACACTGGGCGTTGGCGTCAACAATTCTAACGCGCGAAACTTCACCTATCTGGCCTCAACCGGCATGAAGCAGTTTCACGCCATCCCGCGCCCCGGCTCGACCCCAGTCGACGATCTGGCTTGGGCGGATGAGCAAGACGTACTGATCGCGATCACCTGCCATCCCTACCGCACTGAAGTCATCGACGCGATCAAACTGGCCCGCCAACAGGGGCTGACCGTCATCGGCATTTCGGACAGCCCGGCCAGCCCGGTGATCCTGAACGCACAGCACGGTTTTGTCGTTGCCGCCGACACACCGCAGTTCTTTCCGTCCTCGGTTTCGACCATCGCCTTGCTGGAAACGCTGCTGTCCTTTGTGATCGCCGTTTCCAGCGATGAGATCGTCGAGCGGGTGGAACGATTTCACCAACGTCGCCACCAGCTTGGCCTCTACGCGGAGGAACCCGAATGAACGCACCTCTGACGCATTCACTGGACGCGCGGTATTATACCGACCCCGCGATTTTCGCGCAGGAGATGCAGGGGCTTCTGGCCCGCACATGGCAATTCGCCGGGCATGTGGCGCAGGTTCGGGAATCGGGCGATTACTTTGCTTTTGAAATCGCCGGGCAAAACCTGTTCTGCATTCGGGGCCGAGACGGCGAAATTCGAACGTTCTATAACGTGTGCCAGCACCGCGCGCATGAAATGGTCACCGGTGCTGGTAACACCCGCGTCGTGGTCTGCCCCTATCACGCCTGGACCTATGAGCTGTCCGGCCAGCTGCGCGCGGGACCCAATATCAAATCCGTCCCCGGTTTTGACCGCAGCGCCATCTGCCTGACTTCGGTTCGGACCGAGGTGTTCAACGGATTCATCTTCGTCAACCTCGACGACAACGCCGCCCCGATGGATGAATGGTACCCCGGCGTGCGCGAGGAAATCCGCGCGTTCGTTCAGCATATCGATGATCTGGAACCGCTGGAATGGGTCGAAATCCCGGAAAACTGCAATTGGAAGGTCAGTATCGAGAATTACTCGGAGTGCTATCATTGCCCGACCAACCACCCGACCTTTGCCGAAGGTGTGGTCAAGCCCGAGACCTACGACGTCCAGCCCGATGCAGGCGGCGGTTACGTGCTGCGCCATACGACCGAATGCCAAAGCCTCGACAAGATGACCTACCCGGTCGACCTGTCGGTGCCGCATGCGGGCGACTACCAGTCATGGTTCCTTTGGCCGATGTTCTCGTTCCAGTGTTACCCGGGCAATGTGCTGAACACCTATCACTGGCGCGCGGTCGATGCCGATCACTGCACCGTCTGGCGCGGCTGGTACACCGAGGGCGGCTCGGAAAGTGCGGTGATCCGGCAACTGGCTGTACAGGACCGTGAAACCACGGTCGAGGAAGACATCCATCTGGTTGAAAGCGTCCATCGCGGCCTGAAATCCCGCGGCTACCGCCCCGGTCCGCTCGTACTGGACCCGGGTTGTGGTGTGATGTCGGAACACTCGATTGCCCGTTTGCAGCAATGGATGCGCGAGGGGGTGGAGTAATCTGTGTGCGCCCAAAAGTGACCTGCAGGATCGGATCGAACGGGTACAGTTCAAAACGAACCCACATTATGATCGCATTTACGAACACCGCGCAAAGCGATGAAGAACCGGAGACCATAGATGGCTGATATTTTCGACGAAGACCTGTTCCTGAAAGGCCTGGAGCAGCGCAAGAACACGCTTGGTGCGGAATATGTAGAAAAGAACCTGGCGGCGGCCGATGACTTTACCCGCCCGTTTCAAGAAGCGATGACGGCGTGGTGCTGGGGGTTTGGTTGGGGCGATGACGTGATCGACCCTAAGACGCGATCGATGATGAACCTGTCCATGATCGGCGCGTTGGGCAAAATGCATGAATGGGAAATTCACTGCAAGGGCGCGATCAACAACGGCGTCTCGCCCGAGGAAATCCGAGCCATCATCCACGTGATTGGCATCTACTGTGGCGTCCCGCAAGCGCTGGAGTGTTTCCGCGTTGCCCGCAAGGTGCTGGGCCACACCTGACCCAGAGACCGTCTTATCCTACAAAAAAGCGGCCGCTGGGACCGCTTTAATTCATGCCTTGTGCGTCGCGCTTATTCGAGTGACACCCACAGCACTTTCGCATCTTCCTCACTGGTTGAAATGCACCCGTGCCCCATCCCGCTGTCATAATAAAGCGAGTCACCAGCCTTCATCGGCAGGGGGCGATAATGCTCTGATACAAAGATCAGCTCGCCGCTGATGACATACATGAACTCTTCACCCGTATGCCGGATCCAGTTTTCGAACTCTGACAGGTCGCGGGCTTTGATTGTCGCGATATAGGGCAGCATCCGCTTGCTGGTCAGCTCGGGACACAGCAGTTCGTGCAAATAGGTCGGTGTGCTTTTTATCTCGCCTTCACCTTTCGGCGTAAAGTCGCGCCTTCCCGAAATCCCCGATTGCCCGGACTGCAGAAACAGCTGCGGCGTGCTCATATCCAGCGCCTGTGTCAGCCTGCGCACGATGTCGAAACTTGGCCGCGTCTGGTTGTTCTCGATCTTCGACAGGGTGGACCGACCGATTCCCGCCGCGCGTCCGGCTTCCTCCAAAGTCCAGCCTTTTGCACGTCGTGCATCGCGGATGGAACGCCCCAGAACCTCACCTTCGTCCTGATCTTCCGGTGAGGAAACATCACCGCGAGTCTCGTCGCCCATAAATATCTCCCTGTTTTACCGGAGGTTACAGATTTCCCTCAAACCACACAACTTCACAAATGTGAGATATATGTTGCTTTAGCTGCACGAATTCCACTATAGGAAACAAAATTTCGTACTGAGGATTCGGTGCCTGAGGAGGAAACCATGTTCAAAACGTCGCTTACCGAAGCAGATCCGGTTGTCGCCGCGTCAATTGCGCGAGAAGGCAAACGTCAGGCTGAACAGATCGAATTGATCGCGTCCGAGAATATTGTCTCGCAAGCTGTGATCGACGCGCAGGGGTCAGTCCTGACCAACAAATACGCCGAAGGGTACCCTGGTCGTCGCTACTATGGCGGCTGCGAATTTGTAGACGAAGTTGAATCCGAGGCCATCGATCGTCTGAAACAGTTGTTCGGTTGCGAATACGCCAACGTACAGCCGCATTCGGGCGCGCAGGCAAACGGCGCCGTTAAATTGGCCCTGCTCAGCCCCGGCGACACGATCCTGGGTATGTCACTGGATGCAGGTGGCCACCTGACGCACGGCGCCAAACCAGCACAATCCGGCAAGTGGTTCCGCCCGGTTCAGTACGGTCTGACAGACGCAGGTCTGATTGACTATGATCAGGTCGAAGAACTGGCGAAAGCCGAAAAGCCGCAACTGATCATCGCTGGCGCATCCGCCTATTCGCAAAAGATCGATTTCGCCCGCTTCCGCGCCATTGCGGATGAGGTCGGCGCTTGGCTGCTGGCGGATATGGCACATATCGCCGGTCTGGTCGCAACCGGGCTGCACCCCTCGCCTATCGGCCACGCGCATGTGGTTACCTCGACCACACATAAAACCCTGCGCGGTCCGCGCGGCGGGATCATTCTGACGAATGACGAGGCGCTGGCGAAAAAGATGAATTCGGCCGTATTCCCCGGCCTTCAGGGCGGCCCCCTGATGCATGTGATTGCCGGTAAGGCTGTCGCGTTTGGCGAGGCGCTAAAGCCCGAATTCAAGGACTACATGCAACGCGTTGTGGATAGCGCATCGGCGCTGGCAAACGTCATGATGGCGCGTGGATGTGACATCGTTTCGGGCGGCACGGAAAACCACCTGATGCTGGTCGATCTGCGCCCGCTGGGCGTGACCGGCAAAGACGCAGAAGCCGCGCTGGAGCGTGCCGGTTTCACCTGCAACAAGAACAGCGTGCCGGGCGATCCGCAAAAACCTACCGTGACCAGCGGTATCCGGCTGGGTACCGCAGCAGGCTGCAGCCGCGGGTTTGGACCGGAAGAGTTCAAACAGATCGGTCACCTGATCGGCGACGTGCTCGAGGCCTTGGCCCAATCCCCCGAGGGCGACGCGAAGATCGAAGCCGAAACCCACGAAAAAGTCCGCGCACTCTGCGCCAGCCACCCGATCTACTGAAAGACCGTTCAATGAGTATCTACGACCTAATCGTCATCGGGGGCGGACCCGGCGGATATGTTGCAGCAATCCGCGCAGCACAACTGGGCATGAAAGTCGCCTGCGTTGAAGGCCGCGGTTCGCTTGGCGGAACCTGTCTGAATGTGGGGTGCATACCCTCCAAAGCGTTGCTGACCTCCTCGGCTAAGTATGCCGAGCTTGCACATCTCTCCTCCCATGGCATTGCTGTCGAGGGGGCCAGCATCGACCTGAGCTCGATGATGGGTCGCAAGGACAAGATCGTCGGCGATCTGACCAAGGGCATTGCGTTTCTGTTCAAGAAAAACGGCGTCGATCTGGTTGAGGGCTGGGCCAGTATCCCCTCTGACGGGCAGGTCAAAGTTGGCGACGATGTTTATGAAGCCAAAAACATCCTGATCGCCACCGGTTCCGAACCAACCCCGCTAAACGGGATCGAGATTGACGAGCAGGATATCCTAAGCTCGACCGGAGCGATCGCGCTGGATGCTGTTCCCAAACATCTGGTGGTCGTCGGTGCTGGCGTGATCGGCCTGGAACTTGGACAGGTCTGGTCCCGATTGGGCGCGAAGGTCACGGTTGTTGAGTATCTTGACCGCATTCTGCCCGGAATCGACGGCGAGATAGCAAAACTCGCACAGCGCGCCCTGTCAAAGCGTGGCCTGAAGTTTCAGCTGGGGCGCGCACTGAAAACCATCGACAAAACCAACGTTGGGCTGACGCTGACATTGGACCGGGTCGGCAAAGACAAGGAAGAGGTGATCGAAGCCGACAAGGTTCTGATCGCCGTCGGACGCCGCCCCGTATCGCGCGGGCTTGGGTTGGAAGATCTGGGGATAACCCTTGACCCGCGCGGCTTCATTCAGGTGGACACGTCGTTCCGCACCTCGGTTCCCGGCATCTATGCGATTGGCGACTGTGTCCCCGGCCCGATGCTTGCCCACAAGGCCGAAGAAGACGGCGTCGCCTGTGTCGAAATGCTGGCCGGTGAAACCGGGCATGTGGACTACAATACCGTTCCTGGCGTTGTGTATACGGACCCCGAGGTCGCTTCGGTCGGTTTGACCGAGGAAGCGCTGAAAGAAGCCGGGTCCGAATACGCTGTCGGCAAGTTTGCCTTCATGGCCAACTCACGCGCGCGTTCGACTGGCGAGACAGACGGAGCCGTCAAAGTACTGGCCGACCCAAATGGCAAAATCCTGGGCGCGCATATCTGCGGCGCACATGGCGGTGACCTAATCGCCGAACTGGTTCTGGCCATGACCAAGGGCGCAACCGTCGCCGAAGTCGCCTCAACCTGTCATGCGCATCCGGCAATGGGCGAGGCCGTCAAGGAAGCCTGCCTGGACGCCATGGGCCGCGCAATTCACGCCTGAGAGGGAACAGCCAGATGACCATCCAGCTTCGCACCCGCCATCCGGAAAAAGCCAAAAAGGCTGACAGCGTCATCCCGCGAAAGCCCAAGTGGATTCGCAAGAAAAAGGTCGACGGGCCCGAATATTACGAGACCCGCCGCCTGATGCGCGACCACAATCTGACGACGGTTTGTGAAGAGGCTGCATGCCCCAACATCGGCGAATGCTGGTCCAAGCGCCACGCCACCATGATGATCATGGGCGAAGTCTGCACCCGCGGCTGTTCCTTCTGCAACGTCTCAACAGGACGCCCCAATGCACTGGACCTGTTCGAGCCGGGCCGTGTTGCTGCAGCGGTTATGAAACTAGGCTTGCGCCACGTAGTGATCACCTCGGTCGATCGCGATGATCTGGCAGACGGCGGGGCCGAGCATATCGCGCAAACCATCCGTGCCGTGCGTCATCAGAACCCCGGCACCACGGTCGAGGTGCTAACCCCCGATTTTCTGGGCAAAGGCGATGCGGCGGATGTGGTGTTCGATGCTGCCCCGGACGTGTTCAACCACAATCTGGAAACCGTTCCGCACCTGTACCCGACCGTTCGCCCCGGCGCACGCTACTATACTTCACTGCGACTTCTGGATGATGCCAAGCGCGCAAACCCAGAAATCTTTACGAAATCCGGCTTGATGGTTGGCCTGGGCGAGAGCCTGAATGACGTGCGTCAGGTCATGGACGATCTACGCGCGGCTCAGGTCGATTTTCTGACCGTGGGTCAATACCTGCAGCCGACCCCAAAACACCATCCAATTGACCGGTTCTGGTCACCGGAGGAGTTCGCCCAACTGGAACAGATCGCAAGGTCCAAGGGCTTTTTGCATGTGTCGGCGACGCCGCTGACACGTTCCTCGTTCCACGCCGACGAAGATTTTGCCGCCCTCAAGCAGGCCCGCCAGCGGGCCATCGCCAACGGGGCATAAACCAAACGCAAATGGGAGGGAAACCATGGAAGCGTTAAATTCAATCGTAGGAGCCATCAATGGCGTCGTATGGGGGCCGCTGATGCTGGTCCTCATCCTTGGCGTCGGCTTCTTCCTGCAGGTCGGGCTGAAATTCATGCCGATCCTGAAAGTTGGCACCGGCTTCAAGCTGCTGTTTGCTGGCCGCGAAGGCCAAGGTGATGGTCAGATCAGCCCGTTCAACGCGCTGATGACGTCGCTGTCGGCAACCATTGGTACCGGCAACATCGCCGGCGTGGCCACTGCTGTCTTCCTGGGCGGTCCGGGCGCATTGTTCTGGATGTGGATGACCGCCCTGGTGGGCATGGCCACCAAATATGCCGAAGCCGTTCTGGCGGTGAAATACCGTGAAAAAGACGAGCTCGGTAACTTTGTTGGCGGCCCGATGTACTACATCAAGAACGGCCTCGGCGCGAAGTGGGCCTGGCTGGGCGTTGCATTTGCCCTGTTCGGCGCAGTTGCAGCCTTTGGCATCGGAAACGGCGTGCAGGCCAACGGCGTGGCGCAGGTTCTGGAATCGAACTTCGGCGTGAACACTTCGGTCACCGGCGTTGTTCTGATGGTCCTGACCGCAGCCGTTATTCTGGGCGGCATCACCCGCATCGGTGCGGTTGCTGGTAAACTGGTTCCGGCCATGGCAATTGCATACATTGTTGCAGGCCTTTTGGTTCTGATCATCAACATTGGCGAGATCGGCAACGCGCTGTCGCTGGTCTTCACCTACGCCTTCACGCCGTCCGCCGCCGAAGGTGGCTTTGCAGGTGCAGCCGTTTGGGCCGCCATCCGTTTTGGTGTGGCACGTGGTGTGTTCTCGAACGAAGCCGGTCTGGGTTCGGCTCCGATTGCTCACGCGGCAGCCGAGACCAAAGGTCCGGTCAACCAGGGCCTGATCGCGATGCTGGGTACGTTCATCGACACCATCATCGTGTGCTCGATCACCGGTCTGGCGATCATCTCCACAGGTGCATGGACCTCCGGTGAATCCGGTGCGGCCTTGACCTCGCTGGCATTCGCCACGTCGCTGCCGGGTGGCGGTGCTCTGATCGCAATCGCTCTGTCGATCTTCGCCTTCACAACCATCCTCGGCTGGTCGTTCTACGGCGAAAAATGCGTCGAGTTCCTGCTGGGTGTCAAATCCCTGATGCCGTACCGCATCCTGTGGATCATCGCGATCTATTTTGGCGCAACCGCGGATCTGGGCTTTATCTGGCTGCTGGCGGACACGCTGAACGCCATGATGGCCATCCCGAACCTGATCGCCCTGGCCCTGCTGAGCCCGATCGTCTTCAAACTGACGAAAGAGTTCTTTGCCTCGGGCGGCAAATCCGAAGAGCCGGGCGGCACGCCTGCCGAATAATCCGGCCCTGAAGAATACGGGGGGCCATTCCGGCCCCCCGCCTTTGAAATAGAATTCCATATCTCGAGGAGAGACGTGATGGCCACGAAAATCCTGCTGCCTATTGACCACACCGACGACCGCTCGTGGAAACTGGCCCTGCCGGTCGCACTGGAACAGGCGAAGTTCTACGGTGCCGAACTGCATGCAGTTGCCGTCATCCCCGAGATCATCCAATTGCCGAACCTGCCTGCCAACTACGGCGCTGGTGCCAAAGACCACGTGCGCAATGCGGTTCAGGCCATACTGGATCACGGCAACGCCTCTGACGTGCAAGTGCATGTCGAAGAAGGCAGCGTCTACCGCGAAATCCTGAAGCTGGCCTACAAGGACGGCTTTGATCTGATCGTCATGGCGTCGACCAAAGGCGATTTCCCGAATTATGAGATTGGCCCGAACCTGGCCCGTGTCGTGCGCAACGCGCATTGCACCGTCATGGTCGTTCGTGACCAATCTCGCTGATCGAAAGGCTAGAGATATGACCGAATTAAAACGCACACCGTTGTATGATCTTCACGTTGAGTTGGGGGGTAAGTTGGTTGATTTTGCTGGGTGGGAGATGCCTGT
>NZ_JBXWNV010000005.1:0-345191 GCF_059610545.1 Ruegeria sp. CDSC068 | reverse complement strand
GCTGACGACCCAGCTCGGATGTGATCGAGCCGAACAGCTCGGGATCACGGTCAGACAGGGACTGGGTGAAAAATCCGGTATCACGGAGATTGGCGTTCATGGGGGCTCCACATGGCTGGGTAAGAATCTTGCGGATTTCCTATCGGAAACGGTACATGCGCAAAAGCTTTAAAGCGACGAATTGGCCCGCTGTGGCGTCAAGTCTGGCTTATCGGGGAAAGGTATGGTTGTTTCGGAACCAAATGTGCAAGACCGGAAACCGCAACAAATGATCCAGAGAATCGCTTTCCTCGCCAGCGACGTCAAAGTGGCCCAAACAGCCCGCGACGTGCTGGTGAAACGTTATGGAAACGCGGCACCGCGGGATGCCGATGTTGTCGTTGCACTGGGCGGTGACGGGTTCATGCTCCATACGTTGCACAGCATGCAGCATCTGGACACGCCGGTTTATGGCATGAACCGAGGAACAATCGGCTTTCTGATGAACGAGTTCCACGAAGCCGACCTTATGGCCCGTCTGGGCGAAGCCGAGGAAGAAGTCATCAACCCACTGGCCATGCGTGCGATGGATCAGTCAGGTAAGATGCACGAGGCGCTGGCGATCAACGAGGTGTCGCTGCTGCGCGCAGGGCCACAAGCCGCGCGCCTCAGGATAAGTGTCGATGGCCGTGTTCGCATGGATGAACTGGTCTGTGATGGCGCGTTGTTGTCCACGCCTGCCGGATCGACCGCCTATAACTACTCGGCTCACGGCCCGATTCTGCCAATTGGATCAGATGTTCTTGCCCTGACGGCTATTGCTGCATTCAGGCCGCGTCGGTGGCGCGGTGCGCTGTTGCCCAAGATCGCCAAGGTGCGTTTCGATGTGCTGGATGCGGACAAACGCCCGGTCATGGCCGATGCAGATTCGGTTTCATTCCCTGATATCGACTGGGTCGAGATCCGCTCTGAACCTGCAATCCAGCACCGCATTTTGTTCGACCCTGGGCATGGGTTGGAAGAGCGCCTGATATCCGAGCAATTCACCTAAATTTTGGGACTTACGAATTTTTTAGAACTTGTGTGAAGCAGTTCACATGAGCTTCATTAACTTTCCGCTAATCTGATCTTGCCCGGAGAACACGTCTAGGTGGGAGTGAGTGGCCACCAAACGACGTTTTCGAACGATTGCGCAGTTTACGCGCTGGCGAGGGTAGGTGGTGCTACGCTCGTTAATGATATCTGGGCTTATTTTAGTAAGCGGACCCCGGGCACAAAACCCCGGGGTCTATTTTCGTTTTGGGTCGCACTACGTGTCCATCTTCTCCCACAAGGGCAAGCACATTTGACCGACGCGCGCCTCAATTGCGGCGGCGGCATCCACGGCCATATCTTCACGCCAGCGGCGGGCAGCGATCTGGACATTGATCGGCTGCGGGCCGCTGGACAAATCCGCCAGCCGGGCCGGAACGCAAGCGGCGGGCAGGCCAAGGAAGTTCATCGCATAGGAATAAACGGCGCAGCCAAGAACCTCGTGCACCCCTTCGGCACCTTCGGTGTCCCGATCCGGCTTGAAGAATGGTTGCGGTAGGAAGGGCGACAAGACCAAAGCATAGTCTTCCGTAAACAACGACCATTCACGGGCATAGTGGCTCCGCTTGGCCAACATTCGGATCAGGTCGGTTTCAACTATGGGCGGGAATTCCTGAAAATAGACGTCAAAGATCTCGCGGATGGTTTCAGATCCTGCCGCCTTGATGTCGTTTTGCATCAATGTCAGGACTTCGCCCATCAAGGCGCGATACCCTGACCGACCACACTCGAATACATCCGGCGGGTCGATCTCCTCCACCAGATAGCCGGCGTCGACCAGCGCATCGCGGGCCGTGTCCAGCGCCTTGTCGACCTCGGGGTGCAGCGCGTAGCCGAAGGTGTTCTTGGTGAAGGCAACTTTGATCGGATCATCCAAGGCTTCCCCTCGCCACGGCATTGAAACGTGAAACGGATCGCGCGGGTCGGCGGCGATCAGGCTGGGCATGGACAGATGCAAGTCGGCGGCAGAGCGGGTAATCAGCCCCTGCACCGACATGGATTGTGCCAGAATTCCGCGTTCGGCTTGCTGGCTGGGGTTCCACGCGGGGACGCGCCCCAGCCCTGGTTTGACTGTGACCGCGCCATTGGCCGCCGCGGGAAACCGCAGACTGCCACCGATGTCGTTGCCATGCGCCAGCGCGCCAATCCCAGCCATCACGCCCGCACCGGCCCCGCCCGAAGACCCGCCGGGTGAGATATGGCGGCCCCAAGGGTTGTGTGTCCGGCCATGCAGCGGGTTGTCTGTATCGGCGCGGAATGAGAATTCGGGCGTGTTCGTCCGCCCGATCACGATGGCCCCGGCTTTCTGCAGATTGCGCACAACCGGCGCGTCGTCGGGCGCGATCACATCCTTCAGGGCAACAACACCGTTCGAGGTCGCACGCCCCTTTTGATCGACGTTAATTTTGATAGTGACGGGAACGCCATGCAACGGCCCCGCGGGTGCACCGCCTGCCACGGCCGCATCCAGTTCACGCGCACGCTCCAACGCCTCGGTGCTCAGGTCTTCGACCACCGCGTTCAGGTCTGGGTTGGCCTGATGCATTCGGTCGACTGCATGCTGAGTGACCTCCAACGCGCTCAACTCACCGCTGCGGGTCAAGGCGGTCAGGTCGGTGGCGTTCAGACGCCAGATATCGGTTTGTGTCATGGGCCCTCGCTGTCTTGGGATGACAGTAGGGGGCTTGTTTCAGGTTGCAAGAGGAAGACATGCGGGCGACGGATCGTCGCCCGCATGTCTGCTACTGAGCGTAGCCAAGGGTTTTCAACGCGACGGTGATCTCGTCCAGAATAGCCGGGTCATCGATGGTAGCTGGCATCTTGTAGTCCTTGCTGTCCGCAATCGACACCATCGTTCCACGCAGGATCTTGCCCGAGCGGGTCTTGGGAAGGCGGTCTACCACCACGGCTAGTTTGAACGCAGCGACCGGCCCGATCTTTTCGCGCACCAGTTTGACGACGTCTTGAACCACCTCGCCATGGTCGCGGTCACAGCCTGCATTCAGGCAAAGGAACCCTACTGGCATTTGACCTTTCAACTGGTCGGTCACACCGATCACTGCACATTCGGCCACGTCGGGGTGGGCGGCCAGAACCTCTTCCATCCCGCCGGTCGACAAGCGGTGACCAGCGACGTTGATCACGTCATCAGTGCGCGCCATGATGTAAAGGTAGCCATCCTCGTCGACCATTCCTGCATCGCCGGTCTCGTAATAACCGGGGAATTGGTTCAGGTATGAACTTTTGAACCGATCCTCGGCATTCCACAGCGTTGGCAAGGTGCCCGGGGGCAGGGGAAGCTTGATCGCAATAGCGCCCAGCTCACCTGGCTTCATCGGATGACCGCCTTCGTCCAAAATTTGCACATCATAGCCAGGCATCGGTTTGGCGGGTGAACCCAGCTTGACCGGCAGTTCCTCGATCCCCAGTGGGTTGCCGGCGATGGTCCAGCCGGTTTCGGTCTGCCACCAATGATCGATCACCGGCACCTTCAGCGCGTCCTGCGCCCATTCGATCGTATCGGGATCAGCCCGCTCACCTGCCAGATATAAGGCGCGCAAGCAGGAGAGGTCATACTTCGCCAGCATTTCCCCCTTGGGGTCTTCACGCTTCACGGCGCGGATGGCGGTCGGGGCGGTGAAAAAGCTTTTGACCTTATGCTCGGAAATCACCCGCCAGAACGTGCCTGCGTCGGGGGTGCCAACAGGTTTACCTTCGAACACAATCGTCGTGTTGCCGTGGATCAGCGGAGCGTAGCAGATATAGGAATGCCCCACGACCCAGCCCACATCCGACGCTGCCCAGAACACATCGCCCGGATCGACATCGTAGATGTTCTTCATTGTCCAGTTCAGCGCCACCAAATGGCCTGCGGTCGGGCGTACAACACCTTTGGGTGCGCCGGTGGTGCCGGAAGTATACAGGATGTACGCCGGATGATTGCCATCGACTGGAACGCATTCTGCCGGTTCGACACCATATTGGAATCCATGCCAGTTGTAGTCGCGCCCTTCAATTAATTGTGCCACTTCCTGTTCGCGCTGGAAGACCACGCAGAACTCGGGCTTGTGGTTGGCCATGTCGATGGCCCCGTCCAGCAGCGGTTTGTAATGCACGACGCGACCTGGTTCCATCCCGCAGGATGCGGCGATGATCGCCTTGGGCTTGGCGTCGTCGATCCGGACAGCCAGCTCATTGCTAGCAAAGCCGCCGAAAACCACCGAGTGCACGGCCCCCAGACGGGCGCAGGCGAGCATGGCCTCCAGCGCTTCGGGGATCATTGGCATATAGATGATGACCCGGTCGCCCTTTTCCACGCCCTTGGCACGCAATGCCCCGGCCAGATTGGCCACGCGATTGCGCAGTTCGACATATGAAATCTCGCGCTTGGTGTGGGTGATCGGGCTGTCATAGATGATTGCGGCCTGTTCGCCGCGACCATTTTCGACATGCCGGTCGACCGCGTTCCAGCAGGTGTTCACTTTGGCATCGCTGAACCACTCATACAAAGGGGCGTTGTCGTCAAACAGGGCTTTGGTCGGCGGTTGAACCCAGTCAATTGCCTTTGCAGCGTTCATCCAAAAAGCCTCTGGATCCGATTTCCAGCCTTCGTAAATGTCCTGATATGCCACGGTGAACTCCTCCTAAATCTCCTTGAGAAATGTGTTATGTGGCCTAGGGGCACCGCACAAGCGAGCGCTGTGACGGAGCGTCACTTTATCGCAAAAAATTTGCAAGAATCCGCAGGTTGGCCTGCAAATTTTTGCAAATCATCGCCTTTTTGCTGACTTTTAACGACCAATTTTGCGCTTTTGCAAAGTTGAATATTTTGGCGTGCAAATTATTGCCTGCTGTGAATCAAACAGGGCGCCGATACTGGCGCCCTGAATACTGTGCTCAGGTTTATTAACCGTAATGCGCTACGGGTGTACCCGCGATCGCCGCCATATTCAGCAATCCGCGCGCTGTGATCGACGGCGTCACGATATGCGCCTTGTTGCCCATGCCCATCAGGATCGGGCCGACCTCCAAGCCATCGGCCTTCATTTTCAGGATATTGCGCACTCCGCTCGCCGCATCCGCATGGGCAAAGATCAGAACGTTTGCTGTTCCTTTCAGGCGTGAGTTCGGGAAGATCCGCGAACGCAGTTCAGGGTCGAGGGCCAGATCCAGGTTCATTTCACCTTCATATGTGAAATCGCGCGGCTCGGCGTCGAGGATATCCAGTGCCGCCCGCAACCTTTTGCCCGATCCTTCAGCCTGATTGCCAAACTGCGACTGAGAACAGAAGGCGATTTTAGGCTCGATCCCGAAACGTCGAACATGACGCGCGGCGCCAATGGTCGACTCGGCCAGCTCTTCTGGGGTTGGTAGCTGCCGAACATGGGTATCGGCAATGAACAGCGGTCCGTCCTCGAGGATCATCAGCGACAGCGCGCCATGCGGGTGCAGATCGACATCGCCCAGAACCTGTTCGACGTAGTTCAGGTGCCAACGATACTCGCCAAAGGTGCCGCAGATCATGCTGTCTGCCTCACCACGTTGCACCATGATGGCCGCAATGGCGGTGTTGTTCGTCCGCATGATCGCCTTTGCCAGGTCCGGCGTGACACCGCGGCGTTGCATGATCTCGTGATAGGAGTTCCAGTAATCATAATATCGCGGGTCGTCTTGCGGGTTCACAATCTGGAAGTCTTTGCCGGGACGGACCGTCAGCCCCAACCGCTCGCATCGTGCATTGATCACTTCGGGGCGGCCGATCAGGATTGGGGTTTCGGTTGTTTCCTCAAGAATGGCCTGAGCTGCGCGCAGAACACGCTCGTCCTCACCCTCGGCAAACACGATCCGGCGCGAGGCCACGGCCGCGGCCTCAAAGACCGGGCGCATCAGCAGGGCAGACTTGAAGACGGACTGGTTCAACCGTTCTTTGTATGCCTCGAAGTCGTCGATCGGGCGCTTGGCCACACCGCTTTCCATCGCGGCTTTGGCAACGGCCGAGGACACGACGCCGACAAGGCGCGGGTCAAAGGGTTTGGGGATCAGATAATCGGGGCCAAATGTCAGTTGCTCACCTTTGTAGGCCGCAGCCGCCTCGGCGCTGGTCGTGGCGCGTGCCATCTCGGCGATCCCGTCCACACAGGCGATCTGCATTTCGTCGTTGATTTCGGTCGCACCCACATCCAGCGCGCCCCGGAAGATGAAGGGGAAACACAGCACGTTGTTGACCTGATTGGGAAAGTCGCTGCGGCCGGTGGCAATGATCGCGTCCGGCGCGACTTCGCGTGCGGCTTGTGGCAAAATTTCCGGGCTTGGATTGGCCAGCGCGAAGATGATCGGGCGCTTGGCCATCTTGTCAACCATCTCGGGCTTCAGGACGTTCGGCCCGCTAAGGCCAAGGAAGAGGTCTGCATCGCCGATTACATCGTCCAGCGTGCGCAAATCCGTTTTTTGTGCGAATTGATCCTTGTGCGGGTTCATGTCCTCTTTACGGCCTTCATAGACAAGCCCGTGAATGTCGCACAGCCAGATATTCTCGCGTTTGACGCCCAGTTTGACCAGCATCATCAGGCAGGCAATTCCCGCCGCGCCGCCACCGGTTGAGACCACTTTGACGTCTTCAAAATTTTTGCCGGCGACGTGCAGCGCATTCTTGGCCGCGGCACCCACGACAATCGCGGTGCCGTGCTGGTCGTCGTGAAAGACCGGGATGTTCATCCGTTCCCGGCACAGCTTTTCGACAATAAAACAGTCCGGCGCCTTGATGTCTTCAAGGTTGATCGCGCCAAAGGTCGGTTCCAATGCGCAAACGAT
Organism: Ruegeria sp. CDSC068; assembly: GCF_059610545.1. NCBI lineage: Bacteria > Pseudomonadati > Pseudomonadota > Alphaproteobacteria > Rhodobacterales > Roseobacteraceae > Ruegeria > Ruegeria sp. CDSC068. Next base: position 338,309 of record NZ_JBXWNV010000005.1, on the reverse strand, counting down.
ATCCGCCAGTTTCTCGGGGTCAGGTTGATTGAGCTCGATGTCAAAGCAATCGATCCCGGCGAATTTCTTGAACAGGACGGCCTTGCCTTCCATCACCGGTTTAGAAGCAAGCGCGCCGATGTTTCCCAGCCCCAGAACCGCTGTTCCGTTTGAGACGACCGCAACCAAATTCCCGCGTGCGGTATACAGCTCGGCGTTGGCAGGATCCGCTTTGATTTCCAGGCTGGCTTCGGCCACACCGGGTGAATAGGCGCGTGCCAGATCGCGGCCGTTCGCCATTGGTTTAGTCGCTTTTATTTCAAGCTTACCGGGCTTTGGATGGGCGTGATATTCTAGCGCGGCCTGCCGCAGGCTGGGTGTGTCCGACATCGGCGACTCAACTCCTCAGAAAATTTGATTTAGTGTTAAACTATTTCCCCGGCTTTGGCTACGCTACGTCATTTTGCAACAGTTTCGCTAAAGTTCACCGACTTCCCGTTGAAAAGCGTCGTATTGCTTTTACATTCGGGCAACTTTGGAGCCAACTTAGACCTGTCGAGCACTGAAAGCCATAAATGAGCTATAAAGACGAAATTCAGGCCGGGACTGCCTTCCCGGCGGAACAAGTTGTGGTTGGCCCGGATCGCGCCGCTTACGTATCGGTTTTGCTGATCGCCATCCTTATCCTTGTCGCCGTCAGTATCTGGCCGGTTCAAGCCCTTGCTCTGAACGAAGAGGGGGGATTGTTCGAAACGATTTCGGCCGCAGCGCTTTTTGCCTCAGGTCTGGCCGCGCTCTGGCGCTATCCCGGCATCACCCGTCTTTATATTGCGCTGGTCTGTCTGTTGCTGGCGGAAAGAGAGCTTGAGGCGGAAATCTATCCAGTCGACAGCCTGCCATATTGGGTCCTTAACGGTTTGGACAGTGTGCTTGATATGACGTCGGTCCGGATTGTTCTGGCCGTCATCGTGATCGGAGGCGCCCTATGGCATGGAGCCCCGACGGCATGGCGGGCGGCAAAGCGACGGGCGCCTTTTTTCGTGATTTTCGTGCTGGCGGGATTGCTGGCGGTAACCGCTCAGCTGCTCGAGGAAGTTTCCGGAATTTACCAGGCAGATCTGTCCACACTTATGACAGTGCGGCTCTTTGTGCTGGAAGAAACGCTTGAGATGTTCTTTTCGATTGGCATTTTGGCCTCTGTTCTGATCGGATGGCCAAAATCCGATGCCGAAGAGACGCTGAATGACCTCGACCTTGAACAACAGCCAGACGCGCGCTGAAATCCGACTGCCCACCAGCGAGCTGCGCGACGATATCCCGTTTTTCACAAAGACCCTCGGAATGAGGATGGATATGATCTATCCCGCTGACGATCCGAGTGTTGCCGTGTTTTCAGGCCACGGGTTGCGCCTTCGGGTTGAGAGGGACGCGCCTGAAGCGGCAGGCACGATCCGCATCCTGACAGACGATCCTGACGGTTTTGCGGGCGGACAGCGGACTCTGGTCGCGCCAAATGGTACACGGGTTGAAATTGACGAGTTGAACCCGCCGATGGTGATGCCTGAAACGGTGCATTCCTTTGTGGTTCGCAGGCTCAAGGATCAGGCACCCTGGATCATCGGGCGGGCGGGGATGCATTACCGCGATCTGGTGCCAGATCGGCTGGGTGGGTCGATCATCGCCAGCCATATCCGTATCCCCGATGGGGGGCCGGTGCCGGATATGGTGCATTTCCACAAGGTCGGGTTTCAACTGATTTTCTGCATCCATGGTTGGGTCGACGTCGTGTACGAGGATCAGGGCGAAAAAATGCGCCTGACAGCCGGGGATTGCTTTATCCAACCCCCAGAAATCCGCCACCGCGTTCTTGAAGCCTCCGATAATGTTCAGGTGATCGAAATCGGTGTTCCCGCCGAACATGTCACCGAAATCGACCACGAGATGGGCCTGCCTACGCCGAATTTCCGCCCGGACCGCGAATGGCAAGGGCAGCGTTTTGTTTATAACAAAGCCGAGAATTCAGAATGGGGACCATTCCGCCTGCCAGGATACATCTGTCGCGACACGACGATTGCCGAGAAAACCAAGGGTGTTGCAGGCGTGCAGGTCGTACGAAAAGGGCAGGGTGAACCGGTCTGGGCGACGCATGACACGGATATCCATTTTACCTTCGTCATGACGGGCGAGGTAACTTTGGAAGGTGAAGGGCGCGACCCCTACCGTCTGGAACAAGGGGATGCGTTCGTGATCCCGCCCGGTATGCGCACCAAACTGTCCGAACCTTCTGATGATGTCGAATTGCTTGAAGTCACCCTTCCAGGAGTCTTCAATACCGATCTGGTCTAGGTGAGAATTTGCCTGGGAATCTTGTACTCGGGGGTTCAACTCCCCGGGCAGTTTCCTTTAGGGTGTGATTTTCTGACCAGTTGATCAAAAATGGGGAATCGCCATGACTTTGAAAGATGCAGCGTTGTCTGTCCGGGAAAAAGCCTATGCGCCTTATTCCAACTTCAAAGTTGGGGCGGCAATCCGGTCCGCCAGCGGTGAGGTCTATTCCGGCTGTAACGTGGAAAACGTGGCTTACCCTGAAGGCACCTGTGCCGAGGCCGGAGCTATTGCCGCGATGGTCGCTGCGGGCGAACAGGAACTGTCCGAGGTCTATGTTGTTGCCTCAAGCCCGCAACCGGTTCCGCCGTGTGGCGGTTGCCGGCAAAAGCTGGCCGAATTTGGCAAGCGGGACGTCAAGGTGACGCTGGCGACCATGGAAGGCGCCGAGTTTGTAACCACGATTGGAAAATTGCTGCCGGGCGCTTTCGACGCCTCGCACATGGAGGACGTGTGACCCCATGGACGCCCGTTCGATCATTGCAAAACTGCGCCGGAATGAGGTGCCGACCGGAGATGAGCTGAACTGGTTCGCGCAAGGTTTGGCCGATGGTGGTGTTAGCGACGCTCAAGCGGGCGCTTTTGCCATGGCCGTCTGTATGGGCGGATTGGGCACCAAAGGGCGCGCCGATCTGACGATCGCCATGCGCGACAGCGGTGATGTGCTCAGCTGGGATTTCGATGGCCCGGTAATTGACAAACACTCGACCGGTGGGGTGGGAGACAGCGTAAGCCTCGTGCTCGCCCCTGCACTGGCTGAGATGGGGGCTTATGTCCCCATGATCTCGGGGCGGGGTCTGGGTCATACTGGCGGTACCCTGGACAAGCTTGAGGCCATTCCCGGTGTCAGCACCCAGATCGGTCAGGACCGCCTGAAGCAGATTTTGCGGGATACAGGCGCGGCCATTGTCGGGGCCACGGGGCAGATCGCCCCGGCAGACAAACGCCTTTATGCGATCCGTGATGTGACGGCGACCGTTGAAAGTCTGGACCTGATCACAGCGTCGATCCTGTCCAAGAAACTGGCCGCCAGCCCCGAGGCTTTGGTGCTGGACGTCAAGGTCGGCAGCGGCGCGTTTATGAAGACGCTGGAGGATGCGCGCAAACTGGCAAAGGCCCTGTCGGAAACTGCGAATGCAGCAGGTTGCCGGACCTCGGCGGTCATCACCGATATGCACCAACCTTTGGCGCCCGCGCTGGGCAATGCGTTGGAAGTGGCCGAGGTGATGAAGGTCATGACGCAAGACCCCTATGCCCCGCTGGCCGAAATCTCGGCCGAGTTGGGCGGGGTTCTGCTGGCGGATGCCGGGATGTTCGCAACCGCCGAAGAAGGGCGCGACAAGATCACGGATGTCATCCGCGACGGTCGCGCGGCGGAACGCTTTGGGCGTATGATGGCAGCCGTAGGCGCGCCACTGCAGTTTGTTGAAAACTGGTCCCGGTACTTGCCAGAGGCCAGCGTGATCCTTGAAGTTCCGGCACCGACCAACGGACACATCACTGCCATTAACGGTGAGGCGCTGGGCCTGACAGTTGTTGCACTGGGCGGCGGACGGCAGGTTGAAGACGACGTCATCAACCCGGCCGTGGGTCTGTCTGACATCGTCCGGCTGGGCGACAAAGTCGAGAAGGGCGCGCCTTTGGCGGTAATCCACGCTTCGCGGGAGGATGCCGCGCGGCGGGCCGCCCAGAGCGTTCTCAGCGCGATCACGATAGGTGCCGATGCCCCGGCAGAGCCCACTCTTGTCCACGAAAGGATTACGCCGTGACCCGCGCGTTTCTTGTGGTGATGGACTCGGTTGGCATCGGCGGCGCGCCGGATGCTGATCGGTTCTTTAATGGCGATGTGTCGGACACGGGTGCAAACACACTGGCCCATATTTCACAGGCCTGCGCCGAAGGGCGGGCTGAAGACGGGCGCTCAGGTCCACTGTACCTGCCAAACTTGGATGCGCTGGGACTGGGGGCCGCAACGCGGTTGGCATCGGGGTCAGAAACGCCGGGGTTGGAGGTCGATCCGTCTGGGCGCTGGGGGTGCGCGAGAGAGCATTCACTGGGCAAGGATACGCCTTCGGGCCACTGGGAGCTGGCCGGTCTGCCGGTGCCGTGGGATTGGCATTATTTCCCGGATACCACGCCAACCTTCCCCGCCGACTTAAGCCAGGCTGCGGCCCAGGCGGCTGGAACAGACGGTATTCTAGGTGATTGTCACGCCTCGGGCACGACCATTATCGCCGAACTAGGGGCCGAGCATATGCGGGCGGGTCGGCCAATCTGCTACACTTCCGCCGACAGCGTGTTCCAGATCGCGGCACATGAGGAGAGCTTTGGCCTCGACCGCCTGCTGGACATGTGCAAGGCGCTTGCCCCGCGGTTGCATGAGATGAAAGTGGGTCGGGTTATCGCGCGACCCTTCACAGGCTCACCTGATCAGGGCTTTACCCGCACCACCAACCGAAAGGATTTTGCCATCCTGCCACCAGCGCCGGTTTTGACCAATTGGGTGCAGGATGCGGGGCGTCGCGTCCATGCGGTGGGTAAGATCGGCGACATTTTCTCGATGCAGGGGATCGACACGCTGCGCAAAGGGTCGGATGCCGAGTTGATGGGCCACTTGTCCGATCTGGTCGATCAGGCCGAAGAAGGCACCCTGACCTTCGCCAATTTTGTTGAATTCGACAGCCTCTATGGCCACCGCCGTGATATCAGCGGCTATGCCCGCGCCTTGGAATGGTTCGACCGCGAGATCGGTTTGATTCTGAACAAGCTGCGCCCGGGCGATCTTATGCTTTTGACCGCCGATCACGGCAATGACCCCAGTTGGATCGGAACCGACCACACGCGCGAACAGGTGCCCGTTCTGATCGCGGGGCAGGGCACGGGCCAAATCGGGGCCGTCGATTTTGCCGATGTCGCTGCAAGTATCGCACACCATCTGAACATTCCGGCACAAGGGCCGGGGAAGAGTTTTCTATGACCGTCGCAGACCTACCCAAAATCGAGTTGCACCTGCACCATGAAGGGGCAGCACCGCCTGAATTCATCCGTCAGCTTGCGCATGAAAAACGCATAGACCTGAGCGGTATCTTTAAATCAGACGGAAGTTATGACTTCCGCGACTTCGCCCACTTTCTCAGTGTCTACGAGGCCGCCTGCGAGGTGCTTAAATCACCCGAGGATTTCCGTCGCCTGACCTTGGCCATTCTGGAGGAGAGTGCTGCGAATGGGGTGGTCTATTCGGAAACTTTCCTCAGCCCTGATTTCTGCGGCGGCGGGGATGTGCACGCCTGGCGTGACTATCTGAACGCCATTCAGGATGCGGCAGACGAGGCCGAGCGCAAGTTCGATATCACCCTGCGCGGCGTTGTCACGTGCGTCCGGCATTTCGGACCCGAACAGGCGAAACAAAGCGCCTATTGCGCAGCGGAAACCGCCGGTGACTGGATCACCGGGTTTGGCATGGGCGGTAATGAGGGCGTCGGGACGCAGGGCGATTACAAATGGGCCTTTGAATGCGCTCGCGAAGCTGGGTTGCGCCTGACCACCCATGCCGGAGAGTTCGGCGGGCCCGAAAGCGTACGCGATGCTGTTCGGGACCTCGGTGTCGAACGGGTCGGCCACGGCGTGCGGGCCATCGAGGACGACGATCTGATCCGGGAACTTGTCGACCGCGAAGTCACGCTTGAAGTCTGCCCCGGTTCCAACGTGGTTCTGGGCCTGTTCCCCGATTTTGCGGCACATCCGATTGCCCGGTTGCGCGATCAAGGTGTGAACGTCACAGTTTCCACCGACGACCCGCCGTTTTTCCATACCACCATGCGGCGCGAATATGAGATGCTGCATCAGGCCTTTGGCTGGGACGCCGAGGATTTTGCGGCCCTGAACGACACAGCCCTGAATGCGGCCTTCTGCGATGATGACACCCGCGAACGGGTCAAGAAAAGACTGGAGAGAACATGAGCGAACACCTGACCGTCGTTGACCACCCGCTGGTGCAGCACAAACTGACGCTCATGCGGGACAAGGGCACCTCGACCGCTGTTTTCCGACAGCTGCTGCGCGAAATCACCCTGTTGCTGGCCTATGAGGTCACGCGTGAACTGAAGCTGACCACCCGCCACATCGAAACCCCAATGGAGGAAATGGACGCCCCCATTCTGGCCGGTAAAAAACTGGCTTTGGTATCGATCCTGCGTGCCGGCAACGGAATGCTGGACGGGGTGCTGGAACTGGTCCCATCAGCGCGTGTGGGTTTTGTCGGGCTGTACCGCGACGAAGAAACCCTGAAACCCGTTCAGTATTATTTCAAAGCGCCCGAAGGCTTAAAAGACCGTCTTGTCATTGCCGTTGACCCAATGTTGGCCACCGGCAACAGCTCGGCTGCGGCGATTGATCTGCTGAAAGAGGCAGGGGCGACCGATATCCGCTTCCTTTGCCTGCTGGCCGCGCCCGAAGGGGTCGCCCGCATGAAAGAGGCGCATCCTGACGTGAACATCGTCACGGCGTCGCTGGATCGCGAGTTGAACTCAAAAGGGTATATCATGCCTGGGTTGGGCGATGCCGGCGACCGGATGTTCGGCACCAAGTAACCGGCCTACTCGCCACAGATATTCTGCAGTCGGACCCAATCGCGGTCCGGCAGCACTTGTGGCAGCGGGCGTCCGGCCATCGGGTCGGCCTCGATCAAGCCCAGAGTGTCTTCCCCCGTGACATCCACAGCATAGGCATATGGCGTTGAAGGCAGCGCCGCCTGGGCGAAAACCTCTAGCAAAGCTTGATCGGACAAAGTTGGGCGCGGTTCTGACAAGACCTGTTCGGTATAGGCGTCAACGATCTCGGGCGTCAGCTCTCCGGTTGTCAGCAGGCGAAACGCCGTAGTTGGGCCGGTTCGGTCCAGTACTTCGTCCAAGGGATCCTGTGCGGCAGCCCGCGCGCGTTCGGCGATGATGTAACCGGCGGCGATGGATGGGTCCTCGTGATCTTCAACCAATGAGCGGTTCAACAGAATGATCCCACCAGGCAGGCCGAGGCTTGTTTGTACCCCAGCGGGCAGAATAACGACCTCTCGCACTCCGGTTCGGGCTGCCAGTTGATCCAACGCAGCCTGTGCATCCTCGGAGGTGCACGAAACACCCGAAACCCGTTCAATTCGGTGCAGGATCGCATCCCCGATATCGTATCGCTTGATCTCGGGGACAACAGAAACGACGTGGCTTTGCAGTGCGGCCGGAACCCAAAACAGCAATAGTGCGGCAACTGCAGCAACCACTCCCGCAACACTAAGCCAGCGCAACCGTCCGGGATGCGGGCGCGACCGATCAATTGCCTTTTGCAAACGGTCGATCGCCGCGATCATCGTGGTCTCTGTTTCTTCCAGCTCCAGCGTTTCGTCGGGGTCGCCGTCCGGGTTAAAGATTGCGGGATAAAGTCCTGGGTTCTGTCGTTCCAGCGCAGCCAATGACCAATGGGTCAATGCCCGATCGTTGAAATCAGAAATCGTCAGCGTTGCTTCGCCAATCGACACCACAACCTCGCGCCGCTGCACGTCGGGCGAGGGGCGCCACAGACCGGTGGCTTCGATCCGTTCGTACTGTTTCAGAGCCGTCATCAAGGTGAAGTTTGCTCGTTATTATTTTGCCCCAGCTTAACATGGTAAATTCAAAGGGCGCAAACCAGTTGCGCCGTCTGCGGTAAATGTGCTGGATACAACGGCGCGCGAAGGATCGGCCTGTCGTGCTCCACTGTTATGCCGAGGTGAATGATGCAGGCGGACACTCAGACGTCACCCATACTGGCATCGGTGCTGATGATCAGCGCGATGGCCATCATCGGGGTGATAGACAACGTGGTGATCCTGTTGGCGGAAACGGTTGGCCTGTGGCAATTCCACCTGAGCCGCGCGTTGCTGATGTTGCCGCTGATCTTTGGTCTGTCGCTATTGGGGCTGGGCAGTATGCGCCCGAAACGATTTGGCCCGGTGATTCTGCGCAGCGTACTGATCACCCTGGCCATGTTGTTCTATTTCGCGTCGCTTGCGGTCATGCCGATTGCGCAGGCGCTGGCCGGGTTGTTCACATCGCCGATCTTTGTCCTGTTGATCTCGGCCCTGGCAATGAAACAACGGATTGGTCCTTGGCGTATCGTTGCGGTTTTGCTGGGGTTTGCAGGGATCCTGTGCGTGCTGCAGCTTGACCCCTACGATTTCGATACCCGCAGCCTGTTGCCGGTCGCCGGGGGCATGTTCTACGCGCTGAGTGCCGTTATCACGCGCAGCCACTGTTCGGATGAAAGCACCGTCGCTCTGTTGGCCGCGATGATCATCACGCTGGGGGCGGCCGGGGGGATCGGTCTTCTGGTTCTCGAGCTGATTCCGGTGGCCGCGCCGGATGGCCCCGACGGCTTCGCCGCCCGGGGGTGGGTCTGGCAGATGCAGCCCGCATTGCTGTGGATCGCAATACAGGCGGTTGGTTCCACGATTGCCGTCTTCATGTTGATCAAGGCCTATCAGGTGGGCGAGCCGTCCTATGTCGCGGTCTTTGAGTACTCGGTCATGATCTTCGGTCCGCTTTTTGCTTTTGCGGCCTTCAGGCAGGCAATCGGGCCGATGCAGATTGCTGGGATTGGCTTGATCGCAATCGCTGGTGCCCTGTTGGGATGGCGTGCAGGGCGCGAGGCTGCTCGGCCAGAACCGGTTTAGCCGTATCCTGAGGCCAGCTTATTGTTTTGAGAGGGCAAGCGGGGATCATTCAGACCTGACCCCGATGGGTGTAACATGACCCGGGCGATTTCAATCGACGGGCTCCGACAGATTCGGCCGCACGCATGAGCGCTGGCGGTCATTATAGTTTCCAAAAGCCCGCCAATATTTCCCAATTTCGCAGTGTTGTTCAAAGAATTGTTGTTTTTCACAGCTTTAAGGACGCAAATTGGGCAACAATGTGTCTAAACAAAGTTGGCCATGTTTAAGTTGTGCTAGTCGTTATGAGTAGTTGTTTTGTGTCAGAAGTGGGTGCGACACGTGTTAAAAGTACAGAGTGTTTTGAGTTATGAGGCCGTTCCGAACCATCAAGTGCAGGACAACCCTGCGGTTTCGCTGAACGCGCGTCGGGGTGGTTTTGTCCACGGAACTAAGATCGCGACGGATCGCGGTTGGCAGCCTGTTGAAGGACTGCAAGCAGGCGATCTGATCCGAACGATGGACAACGGGTTCAGGGCAGTCTCGCGGGTTGCGACCGATTGCATCGCAATCCCTGCCAGTGAGACCAAAGCGGAAAACCTGCCGGTCCGTGTGCCGTCAAACACTTTGTATAATGGCGATCCGGTCTGGTTGATGCCAGAGCAGGGCGTGGCGTTGGATAATACCAAACTGAACCGGGGTCCGATCACGCTGCCGATCAGCATGCCCGTGGTCCCTGCGCGGGTTCTCAGCGGTACGTTCCGGCTTTCGTCCAGCGCGCCATCATTGCTGTTTGAGGTTTGTTCGTTGTTCTTTGAGCAAGACGAAGTGATCTACATTGAGGGCGGCCTGCGCGCCTTTTGTCCTGCGGGCCGCTTTGGGTCGAACAGCCGGCCCGCGAACGCCTCTTACAAGGTGGTCGATGCTGAGCGGACCGAAGATCTGATCGACATGGTCGCGCATAGCAGGGATATAGCAGTGCTTGCAAACTCACTGGGCGCGCTACCGGCGCCGATCATGCAGAACCCGATATTTCCAGCGCGGCCTGTTATGGGCGCGCGACGTCCCGGGCGGCCGGGGCGGCCTGCTCCGATATTCTAATTTATTGAAAGCTATTGATTAAAGAATGGCGCTGGCGCGGTAACCCGCACCAGCGTCTATTTTTTAGGCAGCTTTTGCTTCGGGGTCAAAGCGACCATAGAAGCTCTGGCCTTTCTCAGCCATCTCACGCAGCAGCGGCGGGCAGGCGAAACGTTCACCATACTGTGCCGTCAACTGGTCGCAACGCTCGGTGGCGTAGGGCGTGCCAATGATGTCCAGCCAGCTGAGCGGACCACCCGACCATGGCGCAAAGCCCCAGCCAAGGATCGCACCCACGTCGCCTTCGCGGATGTCCTCTAGAACGCCTTCTTCCAGCGCGCGGACCGCTTCCAGAACCTGCGCGAACATCAGTCGTTCCTGCACTGCGATCAGGTCAGGCTGGTCCTCGGCATGCGGGTATTTCTCCTGCAGACCCATCCAGTACTCGGTACGCTTGCCTTTTTCGTCATAGTCGAAGAAGCCCGCGTTTGCCTTGCGGCCCAGACGGCCCTGTTCTTCCATCCAGAAGATCAGATCATCGCCCGGGTTTTCCGGATAGGCATCGCCCATCGCGGCTTTGGTGGCGCGAGCAATCTTGGCGCCCAGATCAATCGATGTTTCATCGTTCAGCTGAATCGGCCCAACGGGGAAGCCCAGCTGACGCGCGGCGTTGTCAATCAGCACAGGGCTGACGCCCTCGGTGATCATGCGCAAACCTTCGTTGATATAGGGGATGATGCAGCGGTTGGCGTAAAAGAAGCGTGCGTCGTTGACCACGATCGGCGTCTTGCGGATCTGGCGGACATAGTCCAGTGCCTTGGCCACCGCGCGATCACCTGTTTCCTTGCCTTTGATGATCTCGACCAGGAACATCTTCTCGACTGGCGAGAAGAAGTGGATGCCGATGAACTGATCCGGACGCACCGACGCCTTGGCCAGATCGCTGATCGGCAGGGTCGAAGTGTTCGACGCAAAAATGCAATCCTCGGGAATGATCGCCTCGACCTTCTTGGTCATCTCGGCCTTGACGCCCACATCCTCGAACACGGCTTCGATGATCAGATCGCAGCCTTTGAGGTTGTCTAGATCCGGGGTTGCGGTGATGCGACCCAGCATGGCCTCTTTCTTCTCAGCGGTGACCTTGCCGCGCTTCATACCCTTGTCCAGGTAGCTCTCGGTGTAGGCCTTGCCTTTATCCGCGGCCTCTTGGTCACGGTCGATCAGAACCACTTCCATACCGGCCTGAGCTGAGACCAGCGCGATACCGGCACCCATCATGCCCGCGCCCAGAACGCCGATCTTCTTGACCCGCTGATCGGGTACGCCCGCCGGACGCACAGCGCCTTTTTCCAACGCTTCCTTGTTCAGGAACAGCGACCGGATCATCGCACCCGACGACGGGTTCATCAAAACAGATGTAAACCAGCGCGCTTCGATCTTCAGCGCGGTGTCGAAATCGACCAGTGCGCCTTCGTAAACTGCACTCAGCAGAGCCTTAGCCGCAGGGAAGGCGCCTTGGGTTTTGCCGTTCACCATCGCCGACGCGCCGACAAAGTTCATGAAACCGGCTGGGTGGTAGGGGGCGCCGCCGGGCATCTTATAGCCCTTCGCATCCCAGGGTTTGACGATATCCGCGTCCTTGGCGTTCAGCACCCATTCCTTGGCTGCGGCCATTGGGTCGGCTGCGATCTCGTCAATATAACCCGCGCCCTTGGCTTTCTTGACGTCCAGCATTTTGCCTTCCAGCAGCAGCGGAGCGGCGGCAATCGCGCCAACCTTGCGGACCATCCGGGTGGTGCCGCCCGCGCCGGGGAAGATGCCGACCATGATCTCGGGCAGGCCATATTTGGCCTTGGGGTTTTCGGCCGCAAATATGCGATGCGTAGACAGCGGCAGTTCCATGCCAATGCCTGCGGCAGTGCCGGGCAGAACGGTCGCAATCGGCTTGCCGCCCTTCTTGGTCTTGGGGTCCATGCCCGCCATCTCGATCTTGCGCAGTAGGGCGTGCATCTGCATCGTGCCCTCGAACAAGCCTTTTGCCGGGTTGTCGCCCGCCTGTTCCTTCATCACGGCCAGCAGGTTCAGGTCCATGCCGCCTGCAAAGGAGCCTTCCTTACCGGATGTGATAACGATCCCTTTGACGTCTTCATCAGCCAGCGCCTGATCGACCAGATCGCTCAGTTGCGCCAGCCCGTCAAAGGACATCACGTTCATGGTTTTCCCGGGCACGTCCCAGGTAATAATGGCGACGCCGTCTGCGTCTTTGCTCAGAGTGAAATCAGTCATTGTCATCTCCAATCTGGTCAGCCGTCAGCGGGCTGCCATCTTTGCGGGTGAAGGCGAATCCGTTCTCATCATCCTTCACCATCATGTCTATGTCGCTGTAATAGCCGGTCTCGGTCGGGGTCCGTGTGCCCACCACCAGAAAGGTCGCGGGCGCATCGGTTTTGTTCACAAGGTGGTGGCCGTTGGCCTCACCTGCGGGCCAAGCGGCGCAATCGCCGGGCTGCATCTCATGCTCACCATCGTCATCGATCAGCACGCAGGTGCCGCTGAGCATGATGGCAAATTCGTCCTGCTCCATGTGGTAATGGCGCAGCGAAGACATGCCTTGCGGTTCCAACCGCACGATGTTGACCCCGTATTGGGACAGCCCGCCTGCATCGCCCACACGCTGGACGAAACGACCTGCGGTCGCCTCGGCCAGTTTGCCGGGATAGGCCGAGCCACCCTGAAACGGGATCTGAGAGAGATCCAGCTTGGGCATCAGACGCGCTCGATGATCGTCGCTGCACCCATACCGGATGCAATGCAGAGCGTGGCCAGACCGGTTTCCTTGTCCTGACGCTCCAGTTCATCCAGCAGAGTGCCGATGATCATCGCACCGGTTGCGCCCAGCGGGTGGCCCATGGCGATCGAACCGCCGTTGACGTTGACCAAACCGGGGTCGACATCAAACGCCTGCTGGAACCGCAGAACGACTGAGGCAAAAGCTTCGTTCACTTCGAACAGGTCCAGATCACTGATCTTCATTCCGTTGTCGGCCAGAATCTTCTCGGTCACCGGTACCGGGCCAGTCAGCATGATGGTCGGATCGGTGCCAATCTTGGCAGTCGCTTTGATGCGGGCACGTGGCTTGAGGCCGTATTTCTCACCGAATTCCTTGTTGCCGATGAGAACCGCCGCAGCACCGTCCACGATGCCCGAGCTGTTGCCCGCGTGGTGGATGTGGTTGATCTTTTCCAGATGCGGGTATTTCAGCATGGCCACCTTGTCGAAGCCGGGCATCTGTTCGCCCATCATCTGGAAGGCCGGGTTCAGGCCACCAAGGCTTTGCATGTCAGTGCCGGGGCGCATGTATTCGTCGCGGTCCAGAATGGTCAGGCCGTTCTGATCTTTGATGGTGATAACCGATTTCTCAAAGCGGTTGTCTGCCCATGCTTCCGCGGCTCGGCGTTGCGATTCCATCGCCAACGCGTCTGCGTCATCACGGCTAAAGCCATATTCGGTCGCGATGATATCGGCCGAGATTCCCTGTGGCACGAAATAGGTGTCCATCGCCAGCGAGGGATCAACGGCAATCGCTGCGCCGTCGCTGCCCATGGCAACGCGTCCCATCATTTCCACGCCACCTGCGATGTACGCCTGGCCAGCGCCGCCTTTGACCTGGTTTGCTGCCAGGTTCACTGCTTCCATGCCGGACGCACAGAAACGGTTGATCGCCAGACCGGGGATCGACTGGTCCAGGTCCGAGGCCAGAACAGCCGAGCGTGCCAGACAGCCGCCTTGTTCCATCACTTGCGTGACATTTCCCCAGATCACGTCCTCAACGGCGTGGCCTTCCAGATTGTTGCGCTCTTTCATCGCATTCAGGGTCAGGGCGGACAGGCGTACCGAGGTTACCTCGTGCAGACTGCCATCCTTGCGGCCCTTGCCGCGCGGGGTGCGCAGGGCGTCATAAATATAAGCTTCGGTCATGGGGTCTCTCCTTAAGCTCGATCCGACGGTTTGCCGGGCATCAGGTCATAGGGGTGTTTCCAGCCTGGCTGTTCCGACAAGCGGGTCAGCCAGGCGTCGATATGGGGCCAGTCGGCACGGTCAAAGCCGAATGGTTCAGGATAGTACAGATAACTGCAGCAGCTGAGATCGGCATTCGTGACGTCATTACCAACAATCCAATCGCGACCTTCAAGATGAGTGTTCAGAACGTCATAAGCCGCTTTGAGGCGACCTTGATTGAAGGCAATTACATCAGGATTTCGGTGCTGTTCCGGCAGAAAGTTGATCAGGAAACGGGTCAAGCCAGCCATTGAGCTGAGCTTGTGATTGTCCCACAGCACCCAGCGAAGAACGTCGTAGTTCTCATCCCGGTTCTTGCCGCCGAACTTGCCGGATTTCTCAGTCACATAGGCCTGAATGGCACCCGATTGGCTGGTTCGGAAATCGCCATCGACCAGCACGGGCGCTTCGCCCATTTCATTGACTTCGGCGCGGTATTCGGGAGTACGTGTCACGCCTTTGAAGAAGTCTACAAAAACCGGCTCCCAGTCCAGCCCGGACATTTCCAGGGCCAAGGCAGCCTTGTAGCTGTTTCCGCTTTCTCCGAAGCAATGAAGTTCGATTGTCATGCGATCGCCCCTCCCAAGGCGTACGGTGCGAAGTCGAAACTCGCGTATTTCGAGAAAGACGATCCGCTTGGCTGTGCGCCAAAGGGCATTGTCTTGCTGAAAACACGCCCACCTGAGTGAAGGTGGCTGTAGTGTTTAACGCTTGCGGTCATCCAACTCGGAATTGAAGATTCGCAGGCGATGGGTCAGGTTGTCCTCGTTGATCACGCTGTTGAAATTCTCGAATAGAAACGACAGCGCCTCTCCTTCGTCCAATCCAGCATCACGCGCGAACGCCTTGAGCTTGCGATACCCGTCTTCGGTCATTGCGACGGGAAAGCGGCGGGTTAGTCGAAAACGCTTTGGCATGTGGTTCCTCCGGTAAGCTGGGTCCGGGCATTATCGCCCGGACCCAGACTGAGATCAGAAGTTCGCCGCGTCCAGAGCCATGACCGTGTCCGCGCCCGTCTGGATGCGTGCCAGATGCATGCCTGTAGCAGGCAGGCGGCGCGCCATGTAGAAACGGCCGGTGTTGATCTTGGTCTCGTAGAACTCCTTGTCCGACGCGCCGCCATCCAGCGCATCTTGCGCGGCTTTGGCCATCTGCGCCCACATCAAGCCCAAGCAAACATGTCCAAACATGTGCATGAAGTCATAAGAACCGGACAGAGCATTGTTGGGGTTCTTCATGCCTTCCTGCATGAAGTACATGCCAGCGGCCTGCAGGTCTTTGGACGCAGCCTTCAGCGGTTCGATGAAGGCCTTGTCATAGGCTTCGTCTTTACCAGCGTTGTCTTTGCAGAAGGTCTTGACCATGTCGAAGAACGCCATGACGTGCTTGCCGCCGTCTTGCGCCAGCTTACGACCGACAAGGTCCAACGCCTGAACGCCGTTGGCGCCTTCGTAGATCATCGCGATGCGTGCGTCGCGGGTGTATTGCGACATGCCCCATTCTTCGATGTAGCCATGACCGCCATAGACCTGCTGTGCCTGAACGGTCATGTCATAGCCCTGATCGGTCAAAAAGCCTTTGATGACCGGTGTCAGCAGCGAGATCAGTCCGTCCGCATCTTTGTCGTTTGACCGGTGTGCTTTGTCGATCATGGTCGCGCCCCACAGGATGAACGCGCGCGCACCTTCGGTGAAGCTTTTCTGATCCATCAGGTTGCGGCGGATGTCCGGGTGCACGATCAGCGGATCGGCGGGGCCGTCCGGGTTCTTTACACCGGTCACGTCACGGCCCTGCAGGCGGTCTTTGGCGTATTCGACGGCATTCTGGTACGCGGCCTCTGCCTGAGACAGGCCTTGCATGCCCACACCCAGACGCGCTTCGTTCATCATGGTGAACATGGCACGCATGCCTTTGTGCTCTTCGCCCAGCAGCCAGCCGGTGGCTTCGTCATAGTTCATGACGCAGGTCGAGTTGCCGTGGATACCCATCTTCTCTTCGATCTTGCCGACCGAGACACCGTTACGCTCGCCCGGCGTACCATCTTCATTGACGATGAACTTGGGCACGATGAACAGGGAGACGCCCTTGATGCCTTCGGGGCCGCCGGGGATCTTGGCCAACACCAGGTGGATGATGTTGTCAGCCATGTCGTGATCGCCGGACGAGATAAATATCTTTTGGCCCGAAATCTTATAGCTGCCATCGCCTTGTGGTTCTGCCTTGGTGCGCATCAGGCCCAGATCGGTGCCGCAATGCGGTTCCGTCAGGTTCATGGTGCCGGTCCATTCGCAGCTGACCATATTGGGCAGGTATTTGTCTTTCTGTTCGTCGGTTCCGTGCGCCAGGATCGCTGACGCCGCGCCGTGCGTCAGGCCCTGATACATCACGAATGCCTGGTTCGCAGCCGAGAACATCTCGCCAACGGCGGTGCCCAGGACGTATGGCATGTTCTGACCGCCATACTCTTCCGGCATGTCGAGGCCAGTCCAGCCACCTTCTTTCATCTGCTCAAAAGCGTCTTTGAACCCGGTGGGCGTGTATACGATACCGTTTTCCAATCGGCATCCTTCGGTGTCCCCAACCACGTTCAGCGGGTGCAGAACATTGGTGGCCACTTTGCCTGCTTCTTCCAGAACGGCGCCTGTGAATTCGGCTTCAAGCTCGTTGTACCCCGGAACGTCGGAGTCCGAGATTTTCAGTACGTCGTGCAGAATGAACTGCGTATCTTTGGTTGGCGCGTTGTAGACGGGCATGTGAAGCTCCCTTTAATTCATATGTCCGGGTGGTAGGCAGGCGAGGGGGTTACTCGGCAGCCTTTTTGTCTTGTTTGACCGAGGCGATGACTTTCTCGCCCCAGCGCAACTGTTCTTTCAGATCGTCGATCGCCTGGGTCAGTTCCTCACGGCGCGCTTCCATATCTTCCAGGCGCTCGCACGCAATTTCATAGGTGCGTGATATCTGAGTCATCTGTTGGTCGCCGACATGGTAAAGGTCCAGAAGCTGGCGTATTTCTTCAAGGCTGAACCCAAAGCGCTTGCCGCGCAGGATGAGTTTCAGGCGGGCACGATCACTTTTGGTGAACAGCCGTTTCTGACCTTCGCGGATCGGAAACAAAAGCTCTTTGGCCTCGTAAAACCGCAACGTGCGGGGCGTGACATCATATGTCTCGCACATTTCTCGGATGGTCATCAGATCTTCGGTCATGGTTTCAGCACTCTCGTCACTGGCGTCAATGAAAGTCAGTTGCGCAGTCGATGCGCACGTTACAACATGTAGATGACGTTCACGTAATGTGAACGCTGCGTCACAACAGAAGTTTACGTAACTTCCGCGCGCGTCAAGTCGCGGATTTCCGACTTTTTCGGAATTAACGTAACGGAATTTGTGGGTGCCAATTCCCGCAGAGCGACCCAACACACCTTAAGGCATGGCCGAAGTGTGCGAGATTCGCTTCATTTTTTGAGTGCGCGATGGTGCGCCAACGGAATCACTCGAGCGATTTGGCAGTCTGGTCGCGCATCTCGGTCAGGGCATCAATTGCCTCGTCCAATTGCTGTTTTTGCTGGTTCAGTTCGACGATCTGCTTATCCGCGACGTCGACAAATGCACGCATTTGGATCTCGTTGCCTTCATTTTCATAGATCAGCAGCCACTGCCGGATATCTTCCAGCGAAAACCCATATTTGCGGCCGCGCAGGATCAAAGTCATGCGTGCGCATTCCCGCGGACCATAATATCGCGATCTGCCTTCCCGATCGGGTTGCAGCAATTCGATGTACTCATAGTAGCGCAGGGTACGTGGAGTCACATCGTACTCGGCGCACATCTCTTTGAATGACAAACGGTTGTCGGACATTCCTGATCTCCTCTGGCGCAGCCTATGTTCTGTCAGCGGCAAGCGCAACCGGCGGGCTTGCTCTTTTGGCGGACACGGGCTCATAAAGGGATAAACCAAAAGAACGGATTCAAGTACATGGTCGACAAAGCCGCAATTGCGCGCCAGTTCATCGAGGCGATCCCGCATGCAAGGGCGTTGGGTCTGAAGCTGACCTCAATCGGAAATGGCGAAGCGGGTATTACAATGCCGTACAGCAAAGAGCTTGTTGGCGATCCGCGCACCGGGGTGATTCATGGCGGCGCTGTTTTCGCCGCACTGGATACCTGTTGTGGTGCCGCCGTCATGAGCCATCCGTCGGCCCCAGGGGGTACGGCGACAATTGACCTGAGGATCGACTATATGCGGGCGGCAACACCGGGACAGACGATAACGACCCAGGCGACATGCTACCACATCACACGGAACGTCGCCTTTGTGCGCGCGACGGCGATGGACGAAGACGAAGGTCTTCCAGTGGCCACAGCGGCAGGGTCATTCACGGTGGAGGGTCTGTAATGGTGCGTACTCGCCCGGAACCCGTCCAGGTCGTAAAACAACGCCGGGATGCGGCGTTGAACGCGATTGTCGATGGTGTGCCCTACATTCGGTTCCTCGACATCGGCTTTGATCGCCGCGGTGATGAACTGACTGGTGTTTTGAACTTTGACCAGAAACTGATCGGTAATCCGTTACTGCCCGCATTGCATGGCGGCGTCACGGCGGCGTTTCTAGAAGTCACGGCCGTCATCACGCTGAGTTGGGAGTTCTTGCTGCCCAAGATCGAAAGCGGGGAACTGAATGCCAGTGATATCGCCGACTACGAAAAAGTACGTTTTCCAAAGACCGTCGATTTCACCGTCGACTATCTGCGGTCAGGCCTGCCGCGTGATGCTTATGCACGCGCGTTCATCAGTCGGGCCGGGCGTCGCTATGCCTCTGTCCGGGTCGAGGCCTGGCAGGACAATCACGCGAAGCTCTTTGCACAGGCTTCGGGGCATTTCCTGATGCCGCGGCCCACTACCGACGGAAAATAGAAAGCTATGCAGGACGCTTCGGCACCCATTACGCATAAGCGGGTGCTCCGGATTGCAGCGCCGATCGTATTGTCCAATGCGACGGTGCCAATTCTGGGGGCGGTGGATACTGGTGTCGTGGGGCAGTTGGGTCAGGCGGCCCCAATCGGTGCGGTCGGCATGGGAGCCGTTATTCTAGCGACCATCTACTGGGTGTTCGGGTTCTTGCGTATGGGGACAACCGGTCTTGCTGCCCAGGCACGTGGTGCAGGGGACACGGCGGAAACCGGAGCCTTGCTGATGCGCGGGCTATTGTTGGGCGGCGCGGCAGGTTTGTTCTTTATCCTGACACAAGTCTGGTTGTTCTGGGGGGCGTTCGCCCTGTCTCCAGCCAGTCCCGAGGTCGAGTCGCTGACCCGCGCCTATCTGGAGATCCGTATCTGGGGTGCCCCGGCAACGATTGCGCTTTTTGCCGTCACGGGCTGGCTGATCGCGGTAGAGCGCACCAAGGGTGTGTTTGTTTTGCAGATCTGGATGAACGGGCTGAACATCGTTCTGGATCTCTGGTTTGTTCTTGGCCTTGGCTGGGGCGTCGAAGGTGTCGCCATCGCGACGCTGATCGCCGAATGGACCGGGTTGGCGCTTGGTCTCTGGTTGTGCCACGACGCTTTCGCTGGAAATCAGTGGCGCGACTGGCCCAGGATCTTTGACCCAGCGCGTCTGCGCCGAATGATGCAGGTGAACGGCGACATAATGGTGCGTTCGGTGCTTTTGACCGGCGCATTTACCACTTTTTTGTTTGTTGGTTCCGATCTGGGGGACGTCAATCTGGCGGCAAATCAGGTGCTGCTGCAATTTCTTGAGATCACGGCTTTTGCCTTGGACGGTTTCGCATTCTCTGCCGAGGCGCTGGTGGGCAGTGCGGTCGGCGCGCGTGATCGGGCCCAGGTACGGCGCGCGTCGATCATGGCCTCGCAATGGGGCGTCGGAGGTGCGTTTGCCCTGGGTCTTGTGTTTTTTCTGACCGGACCATCCCTGATTGATCTGATGTCAACCTCACCCGAAGTACGGGTTGCCGCGCGCGAGTTTCTGCTCTGGGCGGCCCTTGCGCCGGTGATCGGCGTAGCCAGCTGGATGTTCGACGGTATCTATATCGGGGCGACCTGGACCCGCGCCATGCGGCAGGCGATGATCCAGTCCGTCGCGATCTATGTGGTGGCCCTGTTCCTGCTGGTGCCGACGTTCGGCAACCATGGGCTTTGGGCCGCGCTGATGGTCCTGAACATCGTGCGCGGGGTCACGTTGGGTTGGCGTTACCCTAAGCTGGAAGCGCAGATCGCTTAAAGCAGCGACAGCAGGTTTTCGGGCGGACGACCAATCGCGGCCTTGTCACCGGCAATGGCCAGAGGACGCTCGATCAGGATGGGGTTTTCCGCCATAGACTGGATTAGGTCATCATCGGGTGTCGTTTTCGTCAAGCCTAGTTCCTTGAACCGCTTTTCGCCTGTCCGCATCATCTCGATGGCCGGAATTCCCAATTGGGACAGCACCGCGCGCAGCTCATCAGACGACGGCGCATCCTCCAGATACTTCCGAACCTTGACGGTCGCACCTTTTTCTTCCAGCAACGCCAGACCTGTGCGGGATTTTGAACAGCGCGGGTTATGCCAATATTCAATCACAGCCAGTCCTCTCTTTTGCTGCCAACCGCCTCTGCCACCGAAGTGAACCCGTCTTGCGCCAGCAGTTCATCCAGACCTTCGGCAATTTCTGCGGCCAATGAAATGCCGCCATATACCATGGCCGTATAGAACTGCACAGCCGAAGCCCCGGCGCAGATCTTGGCGTAAGCCTGCTTTGCCGTCCCGATCCCGCCAACGCCAATCAATGGGATTTGCCCGTCGGTCAACTGGCTAAGACGTGCCAGAACGCGGGTCGATTTCTGGAATAACGGTGCGCCGGACAGACCGCCTGCTTCACCCTTATGGGCACTGCGCAGACCTTCGCGTGACAGGGTCGTGTTGGTGGCAATCACCGCATCCACGCCGGTTTCGCGGGCCACATCGGCGATGTCTTGCAATTCGCCTTCGGTCAGATCCGGAGCAATCTTCAGGAAGATTGGCAAGGGGCGGGGCAGTGCGTTGCGCGTCTCAATCACGCCGCTTAGCAACGCACTCAGGGCCGCCTTGCCCTGAAGATCACGCAGTTTTTCCGTATTCGGGGATGAGACGTTGACCGTGGCAAAATCCAGATGCGCGGCGCAATGGGCCAGGACCTTGGCAAAATCGCCGGGGCGGTCGTCGCTGTCTTTGTTGGCACCCAGGTTCAGGCCAATCACCGCGTCCTTTGGGCGGTCAGCCAGACGGCGGGCCATGACCTCCATGCCTTCGTTGTTGAACCCGAACCGGTTGATGGCGGCCATGTCCTGGGTCAGGCGGAACAGGCGTGGTTTCGGGTTGCCGGGCTGCGGGCGCGGGGTCACGGCACCGACCTCAATAAACCCGAACCCTGCGCGGGACAAAGGCGCAAGAACCTCACCATTCTTGTCGAATCCTGCGGCCAGGCCAACGGGATTCGGCAGGTCCAATCCCGCCACTTCGGTGCGCAACCGACTGGAGGTCACTGGACCCGGCGCAGGGGCCAATCCGGCCTTTAGCGCCTTGATCGATAATCCGTGAGCTGTCTCAGGATCCATGCGGTGCAGGGCTGCCAGCCCCAGTTTTTCAGTCAGTTTCATCCGAATGCCTCTCCGCCAATGGTAGGGGCGCATCGTATAAGGCGCGAGGTTTCGACGGCGGCTTGGCGGTGCACCACAGCCATTTGGTAAACCGGGTCCGTCACCATTTCCAGAAACGCGTGCGCTGTGGGATAGCGGGCGATGAATACTGCGTCCCAGTTTTCGTTTTGCGGGCCGATCAGTGTCGTCTGAAACACGCCGCGCCACAGGATCGAAGCGCCAAGGCGCGCTATGATCGGAGCGGTTTCCGAGCCGTACTTGCCGTAAGCCTGCGCGCCGGTCAGCCCGGCATCCACGAGTTTGTGCCCTGCGGGATACTCAGCAGCGTCGCGGAACTTCACCAAGTTCAGCATCTCGATCGGGTGGTCCCGATCAAGGTCCTTGAAGGCCTCAAACTGGGCGCGGTCCGGATCGACGAAATTGGTCATTCCATATCCTTGGGAAACTGGTGAGCGGTTCTATCAAAGGGCAGGGCGCGCGACCAGACAACATCGGTCATTTTGATCTGCCGATAAAGATGCGGGAAAAGCGCGCCACCCCGCGAAACTTCCCATTTCAAGTCGTCGCCCATCGCATCGGCGTCACACGCCAGCAGGGTCAGCCCTTCGACCCCGGCAAAATGTTTGGCGGCTGTTTCTGCCGCCTGCTTGGCAGTCGAGAAGTGAACATATCCGTCAGAGACATCAATCGGCGCCCCGTCTGATGCGCCTTGCGCCTGTAACGTGGCCCATTCATCGGCCCGAAAAATTTTGTAAATCAGCATGCGGTCGTGATGCACCGGGCCACGGGTAGAATCAAGCCGGATTTCCCCCTTTGACTCTCGGCGTTGCGCGTCGCAACATCTCCGCAATTAACAATAGGGAGTTAAACTATGCTCACCCGTCTTTTGACATCTGCCGCCGCGCTTAGCCTGACCGCAGGCATGGCATTTGCCGAGTACAAACTGACGATTCTGCACACCAACGATTTCCACTCGCGTTTTGAGCCGATCAACAAATACGACAGCGGTTGCGGTGATGAAGACAATGCCGAAGGCAAATGCTTTGGCGGTTCCGCCCGCTTGGTCACTGCAGTCGAGGAGGCACGTGGCCGCGCCGAAAACTCGATTCTGGTTGATGGCGGAGACCAGTTTCAGGGATCGCTGTTCTATACCTATTACAAGGGCAAGGTCGCGGCCGAGTTCATGAACAAGCTGGGCTACAACGCGATGACGGTGGGTAACCACGAATTCGACGACGGCCCCGAGGTTCTGCGCGGCTTTATCGACTCGGTCGATTTCCCGGTTCTAATGTCCAATGCGGATATTGCGGACGAAGAGTTGCTGACCAACAAGATCAAGAAATCGACCGTGATCGAAGTTGGCGGCGAAAAGATCGGCCTGATCGGCCTGACACCTATCGACACTGATGAGCTTGCCTCGCCCGGTCCGAATATCTCGTTCTCGGACCCGGTGCCTGCGGTTCAGGCTGAGGTGGATAAGCTGACCGGTGAAGGCGTCAACAAGATCATCGTTCTCAGCCACTCGGGCTACGGTGTGGATCAGCGCGTTGCGCAGGAAACCACCGGAGTTGACGTGATCGTAGGTGGCCATTCGAACACATACCTGTCGAACACCTCGGACAAGGCCGCCGGCCCGTACCCGACCGTGGTAAACGGCGTGCAGATCGTTCAGGCCTATGCCTACGGCAAATTCTTGGGTGAGCTGAATGTGACATTTGACGATGACGGCAACGTCGTCTCGGCTGCTGGCGAGCCGCTGATCATGGACAACTCAGTTACCGAGGATCAGGCCGCTCTGGATCGTATTGCCGAGCTGGCCGTGCCATTGGATGAAATCCGCAACAAAGTGGTTGCAAACTCTGCCGATGCCATCGAAGGCGACCGCGCTATTTGCCGTGTTCAGGAATGCCAGATGGGCAACCTTGTGGCCGACGCAATGTTGGCACGCGTCGCGGATCAGGGCGTTAAGATTGCGATTGCCAACTCGGGCGGTCTGCGGGCTTCGATCGATCCGGGCGACGTGACCATGGGCGAAGTGCTGACCGTGCTGCCGTTCCAGAACACGCTGTCGACCTTTGAGATCAGCGGCCAGGGCGTCATCGATGCGCTGGAAAACGGCGTCAGCCAGGTGGAAGAGGTCAAAGGCCGCTTTCCGCAGGTTGCTGGCCTGACCTTCACCTGGGACCCGGCCGTTGCGCCGAACGAAGGGCGTATCGCTGAGGTCATGGTTGCCGACGGAGACGGGTTTGTTCCCATCGATCCGGCCGCGACTTATCTGGTGGTCACCAACAACTACGTCCGCAATGGCGGTGATGGCTACAAGATGTTCTCGGGTGACGACAAGAACGCCTATGACTTCGGCCCCGATTTGGCAGATGTAACGGCGGAATACCTGGCCGAAAACGCGCCTTACACGCCCTATCTGGATGGGCGGATTAAGCAGAAGTAAATCTGCATCGATAAACAAACCAAAAGGCCGCGTTTGACGCGGCCTTTTCAGTCTTATGGTCAGAAACGGCTTGATGGTGTTCCACTCGGTATCGGCGCGGGCGACATTAACCTACAATTTCTGAAAAAGGGACAAAGCCTATGTGCGGACGGTTTGCCGTAACACTTCCCAACGATGCAATGGCGCAGCTTTTTTCGGCCCGCCCAGCTAACACTTTGCCAGCGGTGCCGAATTTCAACGTCTGCCCGACCAATCAGGTGCATGTGGTGCGCGCGGGCGAAAACGGGCGCACGCTTGATCCGCTACGCTGGGGGTTTTTGCCCCATTGGTACAAGGCGGAAAACGCAGGACCTCTGTTGATCAACGCGCGGGCGGAAACGCTTGCCGAAAAGCCCGCCTTTCGCGCTGCATGCCGCGAACGCCGCTGCCTGATCGCCGCGACGGGGTTCTATGAATGGACCAAGACGGAGCAAGGCGACAGGTTGCCATGGTACATCTTCCGTCAGGACAACGCACCGATTGCCTTTGCCGGTGTTTGGCAGGATTGGGGGCCTGAAGATGCGCGGCAGGGCACCTGCGCCATCGTCACGACGCCGGCCAACCGTCACCTCAGCGCGATCCATCATCGCATGCCTTTGATTCTGGAACCCGATGACTGGCCGCTGTGGCTGGGGGAGGCCGGAAAGGGGGCCGCGCGACTGATGCAGCCGGGGGACGAAGATGTCCTCAGCTATCATCGCGTCAGCCCGACCGTGAATTCGAACCGCGCCAGCGGGCCGGAATTGATTGAACCGATCGAAACTTAGCCCTGCCTTTTCATTCACGGCTTTGCGGGATAGACCTCTGACATGGTTCTGAAATTCGACAGTTTGCCCGATCTATATGCGCATGAATTTGACACGGTGATCGACGTGCGCAGCCCGGCGGAATTTGACGAAGACCACCTTCCCGGCGCCATCAGCCTGCCTGTTCTCGACAACGAAGAACGCGCCCGCGTCGGCACGATCTATGTTCAGGAAAGCCCATTTTTGGCGCGCAAACTGGGGGCCGCGCTGGTGTTTCGGAATGCGGCCAATCACATCGAGAACAGCCTGTCCCATCATGAAGGAGCATGGCGACCTTTGGTGTATTGCTGGCGCGGTGGGCAAAGATCGGGCTCGTTCACATGGATGCTGCAACAGATCGGCTGGCGCGCCGAAGTGGTCGAGGGTGGCTATCGCACCTATCGCCGCTTGGTGAAGCGGTATCTTTATGATGACCCGCTGCCGCATTGCCTGATCGCGCTGGACGGATATACCGGCACGGCGAAGACCGAACTATTAGTGCATCTTGCTGCTCGCGGCGTTCAGGTTCTGGATCTAGAGGGGCTGGCCAACCACCGTGGGTCCTTGCTGGGTGATATGCCCGGTGGACAACCCAGCCAAAAGGCGTTCGAGTCTGCCCTATCGTCTGTGCTGTGCCGTCTGGACATGTCGCGCCCCGTGGTGGTCGAGGCGGAGTCGTCCAAAATCGGGTCTCTGATCCTGCCGCCGACGCTTTGGGCGGCTTTGCGCCAAGCCCCGCGCATCCAGATCACAGCCTCCGTTCAGGCGCGTTCGGACTACTTGGTATCCGCCTATGATGACGTTCTGTCGGACTCTGACCGCCTGCGCGACCGCCTTTCCCCGCTGCGGTTTCACCGCGGGCATGACGTGGTGGACGGTTGGCTGGACATGATTGACGCTGGTGACAAACGCGCACTGACTCAGGCGTTGATCGAGCAGCATTATGATCCTGCATATGCCAAATCTGCCCGAGTGCGCAGTTCAGACGTTATCGCGAATATCCATGCGTCGACGCTGGATCATGCTGGCTTGTCTGCAACAGCAGCGCAGATCGAAGCCATCCTGGATCAGGTTTGAACCCGAAGCCCCGGTGCATCGGTCATGTGCCCAATGATTACGGCAGGATATCCCGCTTCGCGCAAAGCTTCGCAGATTATCTGTCCTTGATCCGCTGGTACCGCGGCCAGTAAGCCTCCGGCAGTCTGAGGATCATACAGCAGGTCAGCTTTGCCGCCCGTCGGTAATTCGGGCGTAATCGCGCGATTGTCTTCGAATAAGGTTGACCGGATGCCCTGCGCGGCCAGTTCCCGCGCGCCATCCATTACCGGAACTGCCGCAAGATCCAGGGCGGCACCACAACCCGAGGCCTCGGTCATGCCCAGCAGGTGCCCCGCCAGACCAAATCCCGTTACATCGGTCATCGCATGTGCATCTGCCAGTACTTCCGAAGCCCGGCCTTGTGGCTGCACCATGTGTGCAACGCCCGCCGCAACCCATTCGCCCTTTGCTGCGCCCGCCATTTCTGCCGCCATCAGAACGCCGCTGCCCAATGGTTTGGTCAGGATCAAAGCATCGCCGGGTTTGGCGCCGGTCAGTGTGATCGGGTCGGCGTCGCACAGACCGGTCAGGGTGAACCCGATCGTCATCTCGTCACCCATCGAGCTGTGGCCGCCGACAATCTCGGCCCCGGCGTCACGGATGACGTCGCTGGCCGTGGTCATAATCTCGGCCATGGTGCGACGCTGAAGGGTTGGCGACATGCGGGGTAGGATGATCGTCGCCGTGGCGGCCTGCGGGCGGGCACCCATGGCCCAGATGTCCCCAAGGGCGTGAACCGCTGCAATGCGCGTCATCAAGGTGGGATCGTCTACGAAGCCGCGCAGATGGTCCGAGGTCATGACCTGCCGCGCGCCTCCGGTCCGCAACAGGGCGGCATCATCGCCAGGCAGTGGTGTCACGTCCGCACGAACAGGGGTGGGCAGATCGGCAAGCGCGGATTGCAACGCGCCGCGCCCGACTTTGGCACCGCAGCCCCCGCACATGGTTTTGTCGCCCAAGGCTTCGATCAAACCAGCCGCGTGATGGCGGGGCAAGGACGGAGGCTTCATCTGCGGCAGGTTGCGAAACTTGTCCATAAAACTCTGGTCGATGTGGTTTTTCCATTTCCACATCAACGGCCCGCTGAACGAGGTCCCCAGCCGCTCCCCCAATGCAGACTTGCCGCCTAGTGATATGAGTTTGAGGTAATCCTTTTGCGGCTCATACCGCCGCATGGCACCTGACCCTAAGGCGGCCCTTAGGTTTTGGTACAATACGGGGGCCTCGCGCACTGCGTAAACTCCGGCTTTGGGGCGAGGGTTTTCGGTCAGATGTGCGCAATCACCCGCCGCAAAAACGGCAGGGTCGCTGGACTGCAATTGAGCGTTGACGCGGATGAAGCCATCCTGAAGATCCAGCCCTGTATTCGCGATCCAGTCATACGGTTTTGCACCGGCTGCGCCGGTCACAAAGCTGGCCGGGATTTGGCGGCCATCCTCTAGCGCGACGTGATCCTGAGCGATGTGCGAAACAGATGCCCGTTCGATCACTTCGATGCCCAGATCAGCCATCGCTTTGCGAATGGTCTGCGCGGACTTGGGGTGGGTCGCCGTCAGGGCATGTGCGCTGTCAATCAAGGTCAGGTGCGCGGTGCGTCCCTTGGTGCGCAAGGCAAAGGCCATAGCCAGGATAAGCTCAGCCCCGGCGACCCCGCCGCCAATCACCGCGACCGTGGCATCACCTGATCCTTCCAGGTACTCTGCCCATCTGGCAGCAAACGGACCCAGCGGTTTGGCGGGAACGGCATGCTGGTCAAAGCCGGGCAGGGCTGGCATGTCCGATGTAATCCCCACATTGACTGAAGCCACGTCAAACGCCACCGGAGGACGGTCTGGCACATGAACCTCGCGCCGGTCTGGGTCGATGCTGGAAACCGCGCCCAGAATGATCCGCGCGCCGGCAAAGCGGGCTAGTTTGACCAGATCTATGTTCAGGTCCTGACGTGCGTAGTGCCCGGCGACAAAGCCCGGCAGCATCCCCGAATATGGCGCCGTGGGGCCGGGGTTGATCACCGTCACCCGTGCGCCGGGCAGGGGGTTCATACCCCACTTGCGCAGCAACAATGCATGAGTGTGACCGCCGCCGATTAGAACCAGATCGCGGGTTAGGGGCAGCGGTGGGTGGTGCATCAAACTCAGGACTTGCTGTGATCAGGGACGTCTTCGACCTGCTCAACAGCGTGCGTGGCCCAAAGTTCGTCCTCGCCCGCATCTGGCAGATCGCTGGGCTTTTCATGACGGTGAATGTGCCATTTGGCAATGAACAGGGCCGTGATCGGCGCCGTCAGGAACAGGAACAGTGTGATCAGAAGCTCGTGCAGCGACAGGTGCTGTTCGATCAGAACCGAGTGGCTGATTGATGCCAGCAACACGCCTCCCACGCCCAGGGTCGTCGCCTTGGTGGGTGCGTGCAGGCGGGACATCGGGTCTTTCAGCTTGATCATGCCGTAGGACCCGACAAAGCCGAAGATGCCTGAGACAACTAGGAAGAAGGCGATCAGAAGTTCTATGATGAAACTCATTCCACCCTCACTCGATGATATTGCCACGCAGCATGAAGCGCGCGTAGGCAACCGTTGAGACAAAGCCCAGCATGGCAATGATCATGGCAGATTCGAAGAACACTTCTGTTCCCAGAGTCAGACCATATAGGATCAACAGAGCGATCGTGTTGATGACCATCGTATCCAGCGCCAGAACGCGGGTGCCGACGCCGTCTGCGGTGATGATCCGCCAAAGGCACATCATAATGGCCGCGCCGAAGCAGGCGAATGCAAAGGCGATTGCAATGTCGATCATTCGAAAATCTCCTTCAGGCGACGCTCATAGCGGCTTTTGATCTGGTCGCGCACGGCATCAGGATCGGGGGCATCTAGACAATGCACCAGCAGGTTATGCCCCTGTGCGGACAGATCGCTGCTGACGGTTCCGGGGGTCATGGTGATCGTACCCGCCAGCACTGTGATAGCTTCAGGTGTGCGCAATTCCAGCGGGATCGAGATCCAGGCCGGCTGACGATCTGCGTCGCGTTTAAACAGGATAATCCGGGCAACGGTGATGTTCGCGATCACGATGTCCCAAAGCACAACCAGGATGTATTCAACGACCATGGGCCAGTTGCGCAGCTTTGGGCGATCAGGCCAATAAGGCTGTGTGATGAAGGGAATGATGATGCCCAGGATCAGGCCAAAGACCAGCGAATTCAGGGTCATGTTGTTGGCCAGCAGGACCCACACGATGGTCAGCAGGAACGTCAGATGCGGGTGCGGGAATATCCGGTGCAGAAGTCTGATCATGTGTCGCCTCCCAATACGGCTGCGATGTAATCTTCGGGTGTGAACAATTGCTCGGCCGTCTTATTGGTATACTCCAGCGCAGGTCCCGCAAACAGGGTCAGCAGCACAAGGCCGATCGCCATTGCGCATACGGCGGTGAAAGCCAGCCCGGGGTTGGGCTCGGGCGCAGGCGCGGGCGGGGTTTCTTCTTCGTTTTCTGGGTCCGTTTCCGTGTTGTGCTGGGCATCATGGCTTTTCCAGAAGATCAACGAGCCCGCTCGGGCAAGGCCAACAATGGTGACGAAGGAACCGATCAAGATTACGGCCCAGATGGCGTTTGCATCCGGTGCGTCCCGTGCGGCGTCCAGCACCAGCAACTTGCCGACAAAACCCGATAGCGGCGGCATGCCCGCCAGTGCAATGGCACCCACAAAGAACAGAGCCGATATCAGACCCGTTTGCGGCATTGGTGCAGTTGGGGCAATCGCGCCGCCCCGGCGTTCCATCACCAGATCGGCAACCAGGAACATAAGCGCAGTGGCCAAGGTGGAATGATACACGTAATACAGTGCCGCCGCTGTGGCCGTTTCCGTGAACAGCGAGATCGCAATCAACAACGTTCCCATCGAGGTGATGGCACAGAACGCCACCATACGCGCAATATGCTGTGTGCCCAGAATGCCGATGGCACCAACGGCCAGCGTCACCAAAGCGGCGGGTTGTAACCAAGCGCCAACAAGGCCCTGCGTTGCCTCAACCTTTGGCCCGAAGCCCAGCGTGTACATCCGCAGGATCGAGTAGGCGCCGACCTTGGTCATGATCGCAAACAGGGCGGCCACTGGCATGGGTGCACTGGCGTAGCTCGCCGGTAGCCAGAAGTGCAGCGGCAAGACAGCGGCTTTGATGCAAAACACCAGCAGCAGCAAAACCGCACCAACCCGCAGCAGGGCGGTGTCATCCGCTGGCAATTCGGCCACCCGCACGGCCAAGTCGGCCATGTTCAACGTTCCGGTGACAGCATAAAGCGTGCCCAAAGCAAACAGGAACAGGGTCGACCCAAGCAGGTTATAGGCCACATATTGCACCCCAGCCTTCAGCCGTACTGCACCGCCCCCATGCGTCATCAAGCCATAGGACGCGATCAGCAGAACTTCGAAGAACACGAATAGGTTAAAGGCATCGCCGGTCAGAAATGCGCCGCAGACTCCCATCAGTTGAAAGTGGAACAGGGCGTGAAAATGTTTACCCCGATCGTCCCAGCCTGAGGCGATCGCATAAAGCACGATCGGCAAAGCCAACAGAGCCGTCAGTAGCACCATCATGGCCGATAGTCGGTCCAGCACCAGAACGATGCCAAAGGGCGCAGGCCAGTTGCCCAGTTCGTAGACCTGAATATCGCCGCCTGCAGCCTGCGCGGTGATAGTCAGGGCTATACCAATTAGGGCTACCACCCCAGCGACCGAAAAGATGCGCTGCAGGTCCAGGTGAAAGCGTAGGACCATGATGATGAACGGGGCCAGGATCGCGGGCAGGACGATTGGCGCAACGATCCAATGGTTCATGCGTCTTCTCCCGGCGCGTCAACGCTGTCATGGGCGTTCATGTCGATATGGTCATCCTTCGAGGACAGGTAGGCACTGAGTGCGATCATCACGATCACAGCGGTCATTCCGAACGAGATCACGATGGCCGTCAGCACCAAAGCCTGCGGCAGCGGATCGGTATAGGGCACCTCTTTGTATTTGTTCAAAACGGCAGGCGCGTCCAAAGCCAATCGGCCCGTTGCGAACAGGAACACGTTCACGGCGTAAGTCAGCAGAGACAGACCCAGAATGACAGGGAAGGTCCGGCGGCGCAGGATCAGGAATATCCCGGCAGCAGTCATGACGCCAACGGCAGAGGCTACGAGCGCTTCCATCAGACCTGCTCCTTGTTTTCTTCTTCTTGCGGCGGATTATCCCGCAATGGGTTGATATCCATCGGGAATTCCTGTGCCATGCCCGGTTGCCACGCGAACCTGGACAGGCTGTCCAGCGCCAGCATCACCGCCCCCAGAACAGCCAGGAAAACGCCGGTGTCAAACAGGATGGCGGTGGCCCATTCGAACTCTTCCAGCGGTGGCCAGTGAATATAGCCAAAATCGC
This sequence comes from Ruegeria sp. CDSC068, assembly GCF_059610545.1. NCBI lineage: Bacteria > Pseudomonadati > Pseudomonadota > Alphaproteobacteria > Rhodobacterales > Roseobacteraceae > Ruegeria > Ruegeria sp. CDSC068. Next base: position 306,714 of record NZ_JBXWNV010000005.1, on the reverse strand, counting down.
TGGTCAGGAACGGACGATCGTTAAACCACGCACCCAGACCCGTGGCCGCGGCAATCAGCACGCCCCAGCCGATGGAGCCATGGTAGTAGAACCTCTGGCGTTCGATGGCCCAAGTATAGCCGCTTGCCATGTATTGCATCAGGAAGGCGATTGCGACAACAAGGCCCGCGATAAAGCCTCCGCCCGGCTGATTGTGGCCGCGGAAAAAGATATAAGCCCCGACCATCAGCGCGATGGGCATCATCATTCGGGTCACGACCACCATCATCAACGGGTGTGAGTCCCCCGATTGCGGCCAATGCGGTTTCCGGTTCAGCAGATAGCTGCGCACATTGGTGCCCAGAACGGCCTCGGTCAGGGCAAAGATGATCAGCGCGGCAATACCCAGAACGATGATTTCGCCAAAGGTATCAAAGCCCCTGAAGTCCACGAGGATGACGTTGACCACATTGGTGCCGCCACCACCTTTGTACGAATTCGCCAGATGGAATTCCGAAATCGTCGGAAAGGCAAAATCCCGCAGCAGCAGCGCATAGATCAGCGCGCCCGAACCAATGCCCGCCACGACTGAAATAGCCGCGTCGCGCCAGCGGCGCGCGGCGCTGCTGTCCCAGGGCGTATCCGTGGGCAGGAAGTTCAGCGACAGCAGCAGCAGGATCATCGTGACCACTTCGACCGAGATCTGCGTCAGCGCCAAATCCGGGGCGGACAGATAGTTGAAGGCCATCGAAACGATCAGGCCGACAACACCAATCAGCACCAGCGACAACAGGCGATTGCGGTGGAACCACATAATCGCCAGCGTTGCACCGACAAGGCAGATCCATCCGATAAGCGGTATGATCTGAATGGGCAGCGCCCCCCGCGTTTCGGGGCCAATTGTGCCGGTTGTATAGGCATAATAACCCAGCGCGAGGGTGAAGCCGATCATAATGACCGCGTAACGGCTGAGGACGCCGTTGTGCAAAGTATCGGTGATCAAACGACTGAGTCTTGTCAGCACTCCGATCACAGTATCAAAGATCACCTTGGCCTCGGGACGCGGCAGGGCATTCCAGATTTTCTCTTCATGCCGATGCAAGCTCAGCAGGAACAGACCGCCCAGTGTCGCGACCACGGACATATAGAGGGCAGGCGTAAAGCCGTGCCACAATTTCAGCGAATAATACGGCAGCTTCTCACCGCCAATGACCGCGCTGGACACAACAGCGACCAATGGGCCCACGATGGCGGCAGAGTTCAGCCCGATCAGTACCACCAGCACGACAAGGAAGGCAGGCGCCAACCATAGACCGACGGGTGGATCATGCGGATGGGCCGGGTAATCATGCCGCTCCGGGCCCAGGAACACGTGGCTGACAAACCGGAAGGAATAGGCCGCTGAAAACAGCGCCGCCAACAATGCCAGACCCGGCACAAGATAATGAGAGTGCAGCCATGTGGTGTGAACGGTCTCTTCCAGCATCATTTCCTTGGACAGGAACCCGTTCAGGGGCGGTATGCCCGCCATCGACAGCGCAGCGATTGTGCCAATCGTAAAGGTGATCGGCATCAGGTGGCGTAACCCACCCAGCCGCTTGATATCCCGCGTACCAGTTTCGTGATCCACGATCCCTGCGGTCATGAACAGCGCAGCCTTGAACGTGGCGTGGTTGATGATGTGAAATATCGCGGCTACGGCGGCGATCTTTGTGCCAAAGCCCAGCAACATGGTGACCAACCCCAGATGCGACACGGTCGAAAACGCCAGAAGGGCCTTGAGGTCATCCTTGAACAGAGCGATCACCGCGCCCATCAGCATGGTGAAAAGTCCAGTTGTGGCAACAATGTAGAACCAAGCGTCGGTGCCGGCCAAAACGGGCCACATCCGGGCCATCAGGAACAACCCGGCCTTCACCATGGTGGCCGAGTGCAGGTAGGCAGAGACCGGTGTCGGGGCCGCCATGGCGTGGGGCAGCCAGAAATGGAATGGGAATTGCGCCGACTTGGTAAAGCAACCTAGCAGGATCAGGATCAACGCGGGCAGGTAATAGGGTGACGCCTGGATCAGCTCTTTGTTCTGCAAAATTACGCTTAGGTCATAAGACCCGACGATATTGCCCAGGATCAGCATCCCGGCGATCATTGCCAACCCGCCAGAGCCGGTCACTGCAAGCGCCATCCGCGCACCTTGACGTCCTTCGGGCAGGTGTTTCCAATATCCGATCAACAGGAAGGAACTAAGCGATGTGAGTTCCCAAAAGATAAGCAAAAGCAGTATGTTGTCGGACAGAACAATCCCGACCATCGCGCCCTGAAACAGCAGAAGATAGGTGTAGAACTGCCCCATCGGGTCCTCGCGCGACAGGTAGAACCGTGCGTACAGGATGATCAGCAACCCGATCCCAAGGATCAGCAGAGCAAACAGGAAACCCAACCCATCCAGCATGAAATTCGCGTTCAACCCAAGGGCAGGTATCCACTCGAACCGCGCAGTTACAACGTCGCCTCGCATCACAGACGGGATGTGGATCAACAGACCCATCAGCGCCAGAAATGTGGTCAACCCAGCAGCAGAAGCAGCTGCATTTCGTCCTGCCCTGATCAGAAGAGCTGGAAAAACAGCGCCGAGAAAAGGAAGGGCCGCGATGAGGAATAGGGACAAGTGCGATACTCCGTTCTGGGCGGTCAAGTAGTACTGATTTTGTAAGGATAATTTTCTTACTGTCCAGCTAATACAACTCATTTGCCGCGCGCCAACACAGCGAGGCTGCGGCTTTTGCCTGCAAAAATGACGTGAACTTGAACTGCCAGGATAAATTCGGCGCGGATTCCAAATCTGCGCTGTGATAGAAACCCGGAGTCAGGTCAGGAGGGTGCGACGTGGCCCGAAACTTAAACCGATCCCGCAGGTGGATCTTGATTGGAGGCTGTGCCGCAGTGGCGGGGGGATTTGCGATACGCGAATACCGGCTTATTCCGCCTGACTATTCGGGACGGCAACTTAGCGTGCAGGATGCACATACGCAGGCCGTGGCCGGGGACGTGTTGTTGCTGGACATTCGCACCCCGAAAGAGTGGCAGTCCACCGGGATCGGAGAGGGCGCGAAATATTTGGACATGCGCCGTGACGATTTCATTCCCGCTCTGACGCAGCTCGTCAAAGGTGACAAGGGCGCGGCAATTGCGTTGATCTGTGCGCGGGGCGTGCGTTCGGCGCGGTTGAGCAACCGGCTGACCGAGGCAGGATTTACGAATATTATTGATGTGCCCGAAGGCATGTTGGGGTCGGCCGCTGGGCCGGGATGGGTACGCGCCGGATTGCCGGTTCGCGACTACGACAGGAGTGCAGTATGATCCGGGAATTAACACTGGCAACGGGTTTGGCGCTGGTCGGGCAGTCGGGGCTGGCCGCCTGTGCCGATCTGGAGGGTATGTGCGAAACCGCCTCAGGCGGATACCATATCGAATTGCCCGAGGATGAGAACCCGCCACTGGTGGTGTTTCTGCACGGCTATGGTGGCACCGCCACCGGTACATTGAAAAACCGTGGCATGGTGGAACCGCTGCTGGCGCGCGGCTACGCTGTAATGGCGCCAGAAGGGTCGGAGCACAACGGGCGGCAAAGCTGGAACTTCTTTCCGGGTTGGGAAGGACGCGATGAAACCGCCTTTTTGACCGAGGCGGTTCAGGATGCTGCGGATCGGTTTGGCGTTGATACCGACCGGGTTGTCCTAGGTGGGTTTTCGGCTGGTGCTTTCATGGTTTACTACCTCGCCTGCGCCGCGCCCAATACGTTCTCGGCCTATGCGCCTGTCTCAGGCGGGTTCTGGCGCCCGGACCCTGAGGCGTGCGATGGCCCGGTTCGGATGTTCCACACCCATGGCTGGACGGACAACGTGGTGCCTTTGGAAGGGCGATTGCTGGGCGGTGGCCGGTTTCATCAGGGCGATATCTTTGCCGGGCTCGAAATTTGGCGCATCGCTAATGGCTGTATTGATACAAAGCCTAGCGGGTTCTCGACCACCGGCCTATTCATGCGCCGATACTGGAGCGGATGTGACGACGGCAGCGCGCTGGAGTTTGCGCTGTTTCCCGGTGGTCACATGGTGCCCAAAGGCTGGGCCGACATGATGGTTGATTGGTACGAAGGCCTGCCGGGTGGTTGATCACTCGGCAGGGGTCATCACGCCCTTACCTTCGATCACGTTTTTCAACTCGTCCCGATAGCGCCGGGCAGACCGCGTGATTGCGGGTTCGTTGAAGTCCTCCTTCATCCCAACCATACGGCGCGCTGCGCCGGCAGAGACACCGCTGAGCGCGGAAAGAGGGATAGCCAGCGCAAGGCTGATTGCGATCGGAGCCAGCCAGACCGAGACGAGGCCGGATAGGATTCCGACGCTGAGCGCTACTCCGCTGACCGTTTCGACCGTGTGGCAAAGGACCAGCGTGCGCAGGCTGTAGCTGCCGCCATCCCGCGCCTGTGGGGACCAGCCTTTCTGGATACCTAGCGCAGTTCTAAAGACGGCGATCATCTGTTGCACCATCAGAATGGGGGCGTAGAGGATCGACAGAACAACCTCAGCCAGGAATGAGGTCAGGAATTTGCGCCCGCCGCCGAATTCGGCATAGCGCGCACCGCTGAGCGGCAGGGCCAGAACACCAAGCACCTTTGGCGCAAGCAGCATCGCGTACATGACCAGAATGATCAGTACATGGCGGGTTTCCGTCATCTCGGGCCATTGCGGGAACATTGGATTGTCAGGGCTAAAATAATGCAGGACCGAGGCATCCTCACCCTGACCGATCAGCGCCCACATCACCAGCAGCGCAAACCAAAGCGGCGACATCAGATATCCGACTGCGCCGTGGAACATGTGGAACCGTGACACCGACTGGAACCCGGCTGAGCCCAACAGTTTCAGGTGCTGCAAATTGCCCTGACACCAGCGCCGATCGCGCAGGGCGTGATCAATCAGTGTCGGCGGCGTTTCTTCATAAGACCCGCGAATGCGGGGCAGGAAACGCACACCCCAACCGGCCCGACGCAACAGACCGGCCTCGACGAAGTCATGGCTCATGATCAGTTTTTCCTGACCGTTCAATGCCCGCAGTTTCGGCAAACCCGCGCAATTGGCGAATGCTTGGGTGCGGATAATGGCATTATGGCCCCAATAATTGCCTTCCTGACCGCACCAGCGCGCGAGCCCCTCGGCGAAGGCGATGCCATAAACGCCATTGGCGAATTGCTGCATTCGCGCAAAGACCGATTGTGCACCGATCAGCTGAGGATAGCTCTGAATCAATCCAGCACCCGGATCCCGGGCCAATGCGTCGGTCAAACGGGCGATGGCGCGACCGGTCATCAGACTGTCGGCATCCAATACCAGCATGGCATCCCACTCGGCACCCCAGCGGCTGACCCAGTCGGCGATGTTGCCAACCTTGCGGTCGGTGTTTTGTTCGCGACGGCGGTAATACAGTTCCAGCCCGGGGGCGAGGGTGGTACGCAAGGCCTCGACACTGGCTTGCTCCTGTGCCGCGATCTCGGGGTCGCGCGTGTCCGAGAGGATGAACATGGCATAGTGATGCTGCCCACCGCGCGCCTGCAAGTCTTCAAGCATGGTCCGGGCATTGCCCAGCACGTTCCAGGGCACCTCGTTATAGACCGGCATCAAAAGGGCGACACGCAACTGTTGGGCGCGACCTTGACGTACGGGACGCTCCTGCCGGGACAGGGAGACCATGCCCAGCAACACGGTGCAGACCGTGAAGGAAATCCAGAAGAAGTTGAATGAAATCAGTGCCAGAAGGATGGCCTCGATCAGGTTGATGCCTTCGGCGTCGAACCAGTCCGTCATCACCCATAACAGTCCCAGCGTCGCCGCCATTGCGGGCGAAAACGCCAGCGCACGCCAGAACCCGGCCGAGGGACGTTTGGCATCAGGAACCTGTGCATCCCGAAACCCTGCGCTGAAATCCTGCGCGGGCATGGCCAGAGGCGTCTCAGGCGGCATGATATGAAGATCTCTGGTCATGAGGTCCAACGGTATAGCCAAACCTCAGAGGCTGGCTGTTTGTCTTTCAGCAACTGCGCGCGCAATTCGACATGGTCGCGGTCGCCGGGCTCGAACGAAAACGCCAGCCGCAAACCGCCTGTGTCGGGGTTGCGTTGCAGCACACCTTCGGATGTTTCGGCATGCGGCGAGTCTACGAAAATGGTCATCGCCTCTGGGTCTTCGAACAGCTCGCTTTCTTCAAAATCGATGACGGCCAGACGCCCTTCACCAAACGTGTTGTCGCCCATCGCGGTGTTGATCACGCGCGCCATCGGTGTGCGCTGGGGCTCTTCCCCCCAGATCAGGCGATAGGACAGGTCGACCTGGCTGCCAGCCGTATAGGGTTCGGCAGGGCGCCAGTAGGCAACGATGTTATCGTAGATTTCCTGATCCGCCGGAATTTCAACCAGCGTGACCGCACCTTTGCCCCAATCCGCACCGGGTTCGACCCACAGGCTAGGGCGTTTGTGATAATTTGCCTCAAGATCTGCGTAATCCGAGAACTCACGCTTGCGCTGCAACAGGCCAAAGCCGCGCGGGTTGGTGTCGACGAACGACGAAATCTGCAGGCGGGTCGGGTTCGCCAATGGCCGCCACAGAACCTCTCCAGCACCGTTGCGCACCAACAGACCATCGCTGTCGTGTACGGCAGGGCGGAAGTCGTCGAACCGGCTGTGGTTGGTCTGATCGAACAGGAACATCGACGTGCCGGGGGCGATACCCACATGCGTCAGCTCTTCGCGCGGGAACAGCGTGGCTTCGATATCCATCACACAGTCCGCACCGGCGGTGACATTAAACCGATACGCACCGGTCACGCTGGGACTGTCCATCAGCGCGTGTACGACCATGTCGCGCTGACCGGGTTTCGGGCGCTCCAGCCAGAAGCGGATGAATTCAGGGAATTCCTCTCCATCCGGGTCGCCGGTTTTGAGTGCCAGACCACGGGCCGAAAGGCCATAAACTTCATGCAGGCCAATGGCGCGGAAATAACTGGCTCCTTGCCAGACGCAGAACTCATCGGTCTTGCCGGGACGGTGCATTTCGGTGCGCAGACGCAGGCCGGAAAAGCCCAGCGTGTCGTCTATCGGCAGTTCCGGGACATCCTCGGATTTGTCGAACATCTCCAGATCGAATGCGACCGGAGTGGTCATCCCGTTTTCGACGGTTTCGACTTTAACAGTGCGCGGGAAGTACAGGCCAGGCGTAAAGAAATCGACGTTAAAGGGTGTTTCGGTTTCGTACCACAGCGCACGGTCCAATCGGAACCGGATCGAGCGGTATTGCTGATATGTCAGATCCTGCCATTCCTGCGGCACCATCTCGCGTTCCGCATAAGGTCGGCTGGCCAGATCTCGGGCCATCTCAATGACGACATTGCGGTCAAATGGGACCTCACCGCCCGTGGCAAAAGTTGCTGGCGCGAATGCAAGCGCCGAAGTTGAGATCAGAAATGCGCGACGTGTAAAATTCATTTCTTAGACTTCCAAGGTTGTGACTTAAACCAAGCGGCCATGTATGCCACGCCGATGATCATCGCAAAGCCAATCATGTTGGCGACGAAAACACTGGCAACATCCCGCCCACTCAGGTCCAGCCCAACGCCGATAAGTCGTGCCGCTGCCATGGAAAAAACGAATACTGCCAGTGATTGCTGCCCGACTTTGGTGATGACGGTCAGCAGGAATTGCCAGACTTTGGCCGCGGTACCCTGACCGGTTGCAATCAGGCGATGCCCATGTTCCCCGGCGACAACCCAGCCCAGATAGGCGAGTGACAGGAAATGCAGATAGCGGAACAGGCCAAAATCGGTTTTGTCGCGGAACTCTTTCGTCACGGGCCAGACCTTGCGGATTTCGTCAGCCAGATCGGGGGCCGCTGCGTTGATCCATGTGAATACCTTCCACGAACCAAAGGGCATCGAGAAGATCAGGAACAGTGCTGCCGCCCAGATCAAGGTTTTCGATACCGGGGGGGCAGGTATCCAGCCGCGCATGAAGGCGAAACCAGTAAAGAACAGCAGTTGCCAGCCAAAGGGGTTGAAGAACCACTGCCGCTCAGACCACGGTTCGGCTGGGAGGTCCAGAATGTCGGTCTGTGCGACCAGCCAGATCGCGACGGATGTCCCAGCGACGGCCCAGAAACCGAACCGGTAGAGGCCCATAAACATGGGCATCATTGCCAGAACCACCAGATACATCGGCAGGATGTCGAAATAGTTCGGAACATAGGTCAGCGTGAACAAACCCACGATCTGAGGCGCAGGATCGTTGAAGAAGTGCTGCAGGTTCAAAGACGAAACGTAGGTCTTTTCGAACAGCCCTGATTGATCCAGCGCCGCCATTGACATGGCGACAAAGAAGAACAGGCAGATATGCGCCCAGTAGACCTGCCAGATACGGAACGACACGCGGGCCGTTCCAATCCACCACCCCTTGCGCAGGAACGCTCCGCCAAAGGCAATCGCCGACGCCATGCCCGAGCAGAACACGAAAATCTCGGTCGCGTCCGAGAATCCAAACCGCGCGGGAATCCACTTGGCCCATGGATCGTTCGGGATATGTGCGATCAGGATGATGAACATCGCGATGCCGCGATAGAAATCCAGGCGCGGGTCGCGCGTGCGGGCAGGGGCCGCCGCAGAGGCAGCCACTGGCGCAAAATCAGAAGCGGGCGAAACTGTCGCCATACGTATTCTGTCCTTCTTGGTCTTAGTTTTTGTTATTCAGCCGGGACGCTTTGTGCGTCTCCGTTGTCGCGTGCCGCATCGATCAATGTGCGGCGCGCAAGAGCGTAATTGTCTTCGCCCCCGGCTCTTTTGGCGCGACGGTCATCCAGGATGCGCTCGACAGCATCCAGACGGCCGGCGCGCAGGCCGGAATCAATTGTGATGCGCTCGAATACATCACGTTGGGCGTGGCTTCCACCTGCCAGTTGCATACCTGCTCGGGCGTTCGATAAAAAGTCGAAGGCGTCGCCGTAAAGGCCTTCGCCAAAGGCTTCAAGCCCCTTGGCGGCCGCAATGCCCGGATCGGACATGCGGATCGGGGTGTCCCCCTGATTGCGCTGCGCATCTTTTTGAATACGCTGCAACATTTTGCCTGTCGCCTCTGTCCGGTTGTCGCCAGTCAGAGCAAGAAGGTAGTGAAGATCGGCAAAAATCAGACAGCCGTCTTCGGTACGCGCCGCACTGAGATCCGCCAGTTCTTCCCAGCGGTTGCCCACGTTGACGCCCTCAAGCTCAAGCCGTGATAGCAGGGACGTGGCGTTCGAGATATCGCGGTAGTCGTCGGTTTTGTCCTGTCGGATGTAGTTGTCATACAGCTCCATCACCTGATCCACCTGACCCAGATCCAGATGCATCAGCGCCTTGTGCCACCAGACGTGATAGCGGAAGTTGTTGCAGTGGGTCCAAGCCTCTTCGCGTCCTGCCAACCAATCAAGGCCCAGCTGCGCGTTTCCTGTCATCTCATGCACGTGTGCAACGGCGTGCAGACCCCAGGCATCGTCCGACACCATCCACAGCGCCTGCCGACCTGCGATTTCGGCCTTTTCGTAGGCACCGGTTTCTTCCAACGCAAAGGAATGACAGCCCAGCAAATACCCACGACCTGCATGATCGGGTTCGTACGCCGGCAGAACCCGCTCGATCGACCGGCGCATGCCTTCCGCGTCGCCAAGTACAAATCGCGTCGCGTGGCTGAATTTCATTGCCAGCGAGTCTTGTGGGTGGTCGCGCAGAATCTCTTCGAATTTTTGAATGGCTTGCGTGGGCAGGTCAGCCAGATACAGACCCAGCGCTTCGACATACAGTCGCTCGCGCGCTGAGACCGGCTGGCGTTCCATGGCACTGTTGGCGGCTGCCATCGCTTCGACGGCGACCGGCATCATCTCGCGACGGCCCAGCAGGACCATGAACAAGCCTTTGATTGCGTGACCCAGGGCAAAATCGGGCTCAAGCTCCAGAACTTTGCCAAGATGCTGCGGCGTCACGGCGGCATGGGCCATGAACCCAAGCAGAACACCATCCCAGGCCTCGGCACTTGCCGGGTGGCTGAGGGTGTTCATCTGTCCGAAAACGTCTTGCTTCATGTTCATGTTCCGATCCAATCGAGAATATCTACATCACCTGATGTAGCAGAGACTCTGGGTGGGTCGTATCAGTATCGGCCCTGCTCTCGAATTGGTGAAATGCCGTGTGGGCAAAAATTGAAAAAAACCGCCGATTCAATGGCATGTTTCAGCAACATGCCGCCGAAATGGGCAGAGTGTTTCAATCGTCAAAGGGGTGTTCAGCGCGCAAAACGGCCTGCGTATCGGCCCCAAAGACGGGCGGAGCAGCCCGATATGTTACAGGTGTGCGCGACAGTTTCAGCGGATTCCCGATCAGTTGAACATCACCCGGTGCGGCCTGCATCGCGATCTGCATCTGGCGGACTTCGACCTGATCGGTTGAAAAAACCTGATCCAAAGTCTGTACTGGACCAACCGGAACCTTGCGGGCTTCGAGCTGCTCAATCATGGTCTCTGAAGCATGGGTCTTCACCACCGGACGCAGCACGGCGTTTAACGCGTCACGATTTTCCAGCCTAGCTGGGTTGGTGGCGAAACGCGGATCATCCGCCAGATCGGGGTGATCGATGAATTCGCAGAACCGGCGGAACTGACTGTCATTTCCGACGGCCAGAATGACGTGGCCATCGGCGGTTTCATAAACGTCATAGGGTACGATGTTCGGATGCCCGTTACCGCGCCGTTGCGGTACGGTGCCTGAGGTCAGGTAGTTCGCACCTTCGTTGATCAGCCACGCGATCTGCGCATCTACCAGCGCCAGATCAATCTGCTGGCCTTCGCCGGTCTGATCGCGGTGGCGCAGGGCCGCCAGAATGCCGACACTTGCGTACATTCCGCACATCACATCGGCGATGCCCACGCCCACCTTCATCGGCGCGCCATCGGGTTCGCCTGTTAGCGACATGATCCCGCCGTACCCCTGTGCCATCAGGTCATAGCCCGGCTTGGACGCATTTGGCCCGGTCTGGCCGTAACCCGATATCGAGCAATAGACGAGGCTGGGGAAGTCTTGCGACAACGTGGCGTAGTCCAGACCGTATTTCGCCAATCCGCCGGGTTTGAAATTCTCGATCAGAATGTCCGCATGCGAGGCCAACCGTTTGATTTCAGATTGCCCCTCGGTCGTGGTGATGTCGATAGCCACGGATTTCTTGTTGCGGTTGGCCGACATGAAATAAGCGCTTAGATCGGACCGGTTGCCTTGCGCATCTTCGACGTAAGGAGGGCCCCATTGGCGGGTGTCATCCCCGCCGGTCGCGGGGTTTTCGATCTTGATCACGCTGGCCCCCAGATCGCCCAGCAACTGCGTGCAGGTCGGTCCGGCCAAAATGCGACTGAGGTCCAGGATTTTGACGCCCTTCAGCGGTCCTTCAGATCCGGCCATCATAGCCGCCACGGTCAATTTCTGCGGCAATCACGGTGAAGGAGTTGGCTTTCATCGCCTCATTCAGGGCATTGCGCAGTTCCTCGCGGTTGCGAACGGTGTGACCTTTACCGCCAAACGCCCGGCCCATGGCTGCAAAGTCGTGATGGTCGAAATCCACGCCCCTGTTGCCCATCTGGCGCTGGCGCTGTTTCAGCTCGATCAGCGCAAGGCTGGCATCGACAAAGACAAGAAAGATCGGGTTTCCGCCCATTTCGGCGGCAGTCGACAGCTCTCCGGCTACCATCAGGAACCCGGCGTCGCCCGAAAAACTGATGACTGGGCGGTCCGGTTCGGCCAGTTTCATGCCAATCGCCATTGGTACGGCGCAGCCCATGGTACACAGCGCCGAGGACTGGATCAGTCCGCGTTCCTCGGAACAATCCCACATCTGACTCAGCAAGATACGATGCGCGCCACTGTCGGCTGTAGCCAGTGTTTCGGCAGGCAGGGTTGCACGGGTTTCGGCGATGACAGCGGCGGGGCCCCATTCCTCATCGGTCGGGAACGCCTCAGCCAGCGCGGTTTTGACCCGTGTGGGTTCGCCGTCCGGCCACGTTTCGCGGGCAGGGTTGCCCTTTGCCATGGCCTCCAACGTGGCACCCGTATCGGCGACCATATTCAGGCTGGCCTGATGCATATAGTGGTCATTGACCACAGCCGAGATGTCGATGACTCGCTTTTCTTCAGGGTCCCAGACCTCGCGCCAGCCGGGGCGCATCTCGATCGGGTCGTAGCCAAGACACAAGACCAGATCGGATTGTTCCACCAGCGGCAAAAGGTGCGTGTCGGCCAGCGGCGATAGTCCGGCCCCGCCAAGACACAAAGGGTGATCTTCGGGCACAACTCCCTTGGCTTTGTAGGTGGTTACAAAGGGGATGCCGAAATGTTCCAGAAACGCCTGCACGATATTGCGTGACCCGTCATACAGAACGTCCAGCCCGACAATCGCAATGGGTCGTTCCGCGTCAGCCACCCAACGGCGCGCTTTCTCAAGGCAATTACCCTCTGGCGCGACGGCGGCAGCCTTGACAAGTCTCCGCTTCTTGACGCCGGACATCCGCATATCCGCAACCGAGATTGGAACGTCTATATGCACCGGCCCGGGGCGGGGCTGATTGGCCAGCGATACGGCTTTGTCCGCCACGATATCCGCGCCCTGCGCCGTCAGGGTAAATGTGCCCTTGGTGATCGAGCGATAGACCTGTGCGTGATCCATGACCTGATGGGTATAGGTCAGCGCTTCATCCGCATCGACGCAACCGGTCAGCACGATCATCGGCACCCGGTCCTGCAAGGCATTGGCGACCACGTTGATCCCGTTCATCGCACCGGGGCCAAGCGTCGCCACCAGAATGGCAGGCGCACCGTCGCGGTGATGCACAGCCTCGGCCATGAATCCTGCGGCATTTTCGTGCTTGGTCAGGTGAAAGGTGATCCCCGCCTGCTCTAGCGCGTCCACCAACGTCAGAACCTCGCCACCGGGCATACCAAAGGCATGGCGGCATCCGGCCTCGTAAAGTCTTTGGGCCAAAAGGTCCGCGGCGCGGGGCGAAAGGTCCTGCATTAGTTATGCTCCGAAATAATACGTCATTGCAGATTGCGGAGGACGCGTCCGGACGCAAGCTGGTTCACGGCAGTGTGACTAATTGACTGCGGATTCCGCTACTGCCTGAAACTTTTCATCCAGTTCCGTGGCAATTTCTTGCAGTGGCTCACCGCCTTGCTGGGCATAGGGGGCAAAGACGTGGCTTGGGGTTTTGTAGGACAAAGTCGCCGTGCCGTCCGCATTCTCGGTCACGTAGAACCGGATAGGCGCTTCGATCATTGCGTCGACCGAGGTTTCCAGAACCCGCACCGCGTAGTCGTTGTTAAAGGCACCGATTACTAAGTTTCCGGGAATGATGATGCCACGGGCCGCCGCCGCCTTGGTGGGCCCGGCCTGCGTTACAACAATCAGACCGTTTTCTTTGACAGCGGTCTTCGTATCCGCGACCAACGCATCATAGCTTTTGTCGGTGGAATGAACGGCCCAGCCCGACAGCGGTTCTTGCGCCAGCGTGGGAAGGGCCAGTAAACACAGTACGGTCGAAATAGCCTTCATCGTGCTGTCCTCATGGGTATGGGTGAAAAATTGATGCCAGAAACTCGTATTTCGCGCAGTCACAATCCCGTGGGTGGCAGCTGCAAAAGTTGCCTTCGGATCAGTCCACGCGCCTTTTCAGCAGATAAATGTCCATGATCCAGCCATGATCCGCCCGCGCTATTGCCCGCGTTTCGACAATCTGCGACGCTATATCAGCCAAAGAACCGTGGATCAGGATTTCTTCCTTCATACCCACATAAGCGCCCCACCAGATTTCGTAGTCAGCCATCTCAAGGCTTTGAAACGAACACTCGCCGTCCAGCATAACAGCCACTTTTGAAGCGTTTAGCGGCCAGCCTTCATCCCGAATGCGCCGACCGGTGGTCACGACATACGGCGCGCCCAGATCGTTAATCGGTATCGCATGCGCCGCGGTCAGTGCCTGAAGCGCGGTGATACCAGGGATTACGCGCGTCTCCGGTTGGGGTTGCAGCCGCGAGGCGATGCGCAGCGAACTATCGTAAAGCGAGGGATCGCCCCAGATCAAAAGGGCAACCCGCTTTGCATCACGATGCGCCGCGATCGCCTCCTGCCACCGCAGAGCGATGTCATCGTGCCATTCATCAACGCCGCGCAGATAGCCATCATCGGCGCGTCGTTTGGGAATATCAAAATATGCGATCTGTGGCGCGGTGTCGGTCACCTGCGCGATAATCTCTTCCCGCAAACCGGCCAGATCGGCCTTGTTCTCGCCCTTGCGCGGGATCAGGATCAGGTCTGCGTCCCGAATGGCACTAGCGCCTTGAAACGTCAGGTGGTCCGGATTGCCGGTGCCAATACCGATCAGGGTCAGGTCAAACATCGTCAGTCTCTGCAAGCGGGCCGTAAAGGATCAGGGCAGGGGCCGTGCCGATCTCAGCGCCCAACTTGTCCGCCAACTCACCAACCGTGGATCGGAGTAGTACCTGATCCGGGGTCGAAACGGATTCGGCCATCAGCGCCGGTGTTTCCAGCGGCAAGCCATGTTCATTCAGTGTCTTGACCAGCAAAGGAAATGTGCGCTTGCCCATGAATACAACGGTGGTGGCATCTGGGTCGGCAAGCGCGGTCAGATTCAGATCATCGGGCAGTTTGCCACTGACATCGTGGCCGGTGACGAATTGTACGCGGCGCGCCGTGAGCCGCCGTGTCAGGGGAATGCCAGCTGCCGCTGCTGCGGCAACCGCCGAAGGGATGCCAGGGATAATCTCATATTCAATCCTGGCCTCGCGCAGCGCCACCAGTTCTTCTTCCAGACGTCCAAACAGACCGCCATCGCCTGATTTCAGTCGCACAACGCGGGCACCGGTTTTGGCGTAGTCCACCAACAGGCGGCTGACGTGGTCTTGTTTAGGTGACGGGCGACCGGCGCGTTTGCCGACCCCAACAAGGTCCGCATCCTGATGCGCATGGCTCAGGATTGGACCGCTGCTGAGGTCATCGAACAGCACCGCGTCTGCCTTTTGCATCCGGTCCACGGCCTTAAGCGTCAGCAGTTCCGGATCCCCGGGACCGGAGCCAATGAACGAAACGAAACCGCTCATGCCTGGGCCTCGGCGATCAGATGAAAGAATGTTCCGGTCACGTTGCCGCGAATTGATCCGGTTTGTGGTCCCTCAACCCCTTCAGCATCGAACACCCGTGCCAAAGGTGCGTCGGGTTGCTCGAGGATCGAAGAATAGTGAAACTCATGGCCACGCAATATCGTTTCAGCGGCAAAACCTGCCATTGGGGCCAACAATTGCGCCTTGCGATACCCAAGATTGAACTTGCGCTTCTCATAGGACGTCACGAGCCCAAGTAGACCTGCCATTTGATGTCGGACCCCTTCCTTGTCGACCAGAGCTTCACCCAAGGCCATATACCCACCGCACTCACCATGAACGGGTTTTGTCTCCGCGTGTTTGCGCAGACCGCTCAGGAATGAGTCGGAAGCGGCCAAAGTGCCCGCGTGCAGTTCAGGATAGCCACCGGGCAACCAGACCAGATCGGCATCCGTAGCCGGGGCTTCGTTGGCCAGCGGTGAAAACGGCAGGATTTCCGCCCCCGCCGCGCGCCAGCCTTCCAGCAAATGCGGGTAGGTGAACGAAAACGCCGCATCTCGTGCCAGCGCGATCCGCTGTGCTGGAGGCCGCGGCAGCGCGGCTGACGATGGTCCCTTGGGGCCTGAGGAAGCCGCTGCCTTGATCGCCTCAAGATCCACATGCTCGCGCAGGAATGTGGCGTATCCGGCAATCGCGCTTTCCAGATCTGGGTGCTCGACCGCCTGTATCAACCCAAGATGCCGCTCGGGCAGGGTCAGATCTCCACGCCGGGGCAACACGCCCAGAACCGGCAATCCTGCTCGCTCCATACCCAACCGGGTCAGGCGTTCGTGGCGTGGGCTGGCGCAGCGGTTCAGGATCACACCGGCAAAGGGCAGGTCGGGATTGTACATCCGAAATCCCAGCGCAGTGGCCGCCGCAGATTGGGCCTGACCGCCCACATCCAGCACCAGGACCACAGGCCATCCCATACGCTGCGCGGTTTCCGCGCTTGATCCGTGCCCAAGCTCTCCGGGCTTGGCAACGCCGTCGAACAGGCCCATCGAACCTTCGGCCACGACGATATCCGCGCCTTCGGCTTGGGCAGAAATCGCGTTCAGCATCGGATCGGCCATCGCCCAGCTGTCCAGGTTGAACGAGGCGCGTCCGGCTGCGGCACGGTGAAAGGCTGGATCGATATAGTCCGGTCCGCTTTTGAACGGTTGCACCGTCAGGCCATCCTCGGCAAGCGCACGCAGAAGACCCAGCATGACGGTGGTTTTGCCTGTCCCGGAAGACGGCGCAGAAATCAGTAACCCCGGAGGGTTGGTCATCCCGTCATTCATTCTCGGGGCTCCAGCTTGACCATGGACTGTCCGCGCTTTGCGGGCGGTACCGGCGGTCGTAATCTTTTGAATAGAGACAGCTTTCGGCAAAGCCTTCGCCTGCAAGTGCCGGGCCAACCATGATCAGAGCGGTGCGAGAGATACTCTCGTCCAGTGCGTCTTTCAGGGTCGCCAACGTGGCGCGAATGATCCGTTCGTCCGGCCAGCTGGCGCGATATACCACTGCCACCGGGCAGTCTGCTCCATAGGCCGGGGTAAGGTCCGCGATCACGTTGTCCAGATTTCCGATCGACAGGTGAATGGCCAGAGTTGCGCCGGTACGGGCAAAGTTCTCAAGAGTTTCGCCTTCGGGCATTGAAGATGCGCGGCCGGGCGTCCGGGTCAGGACCACAGATTGCGCCAATCCGGGCAAGGTCAGTTCCGTTCCCAGCGATGCAGCCGCTGCGGCGAACGATGGTACACCGGGGGTCACGCTGACCGGAATGCCCATCTCCTTCAATCGCCGGATCTGTTCACCCATTGCCGACCAAACCGACAGGTCGCCGGAATGCAGACGTGCAATGTCATTGCCAGCCTTATGCGCTGCCTCAATCTCGGCCATGATCTGATCCAGATCCATTGGCGCGGTGTTGATGATCTTTGCGCCCTCGGGGCAGTGGGCCAGAATCTCTTCGGGCACCAGCGATCCTGCATACAGGCACACCGGGCACGACGCGATGATATCACGCCCCCGCAGGGTCAGAAGGTCGGCAGCGCCGGGTCCGGCGCCGATGAAATGAACGGTCATGTTTGTCCTCCGATGGCGACGGCGCAGGTTGCAAGCCGGTCGTCCGAAATCTGTCTGGGTGAGGTCAGCCGCGCGCCTGTTCCGGCGGCGGCAAGGGCGGATGCTTCAGCTACGCTGCCGTTGCCATAGATGGCTCGACTGCGGTTTGAGCAGGTGAGAGTGCGCTGTCCCGCCAGATCGGCAGCAGCGATGAAATGCAGGGGCAGGGCAGTCTCTGCGGCAAACTCGGACAGCGCGGCGTGACCTTCCTTGTCGGCAACAGTGGCCAGCGCGTCGACGTTTTGCCCAACGCTGGCCCGCTCAAATACGGCGCGCAGGCTGTCCACGGTCGCAGTTGATGAAAACCCCAAACCTGCGATGATCATAGGATTACGCTCCACTGCACCACCGGATATGCGGATTTCCAACCACGCCGAGGCCCCAGTGCCGAAGCCTGCGCCAGTTCGATACGCAAAAGTTCTCCGCCTAGTTTTTCGTGCCATTGCGCCAGTAAGGCTTCGCTTTCCAGCGTCACAGCATTGGCGACCAACCTGGTGCCGACGGGCAGGGCGGCGTGCAGCCAATTCAGCAATTCGGTACTCAGGCCGCCGCCGATGAATACCACATCCGGAAACCCAAGGCCGTCCAGTGCGGTCGGCGCTGTGCCATGCACGACTTGCAGCCGGTCTTGCCCTAACGTGTCGGCATTTCGGCGAATGCGGTCCGCGCGATCCTCGCGGGGTTCGATCGTGGTTGCGGTCAGGGTCGGGTCGCACATCAGCCACTCGATGCTGATCGAGCCGGTGCCGCCGCCGATATCCCACAGATGCTCGCCGCGCTTGGGGGCCAGTGCCGACAGGGTCAGCGCCCGCACGGGGCGTTTGGTGATCTGGCCATCATTCTCGAAGATATCATCCGGCTTACCCGAGGCCTTGGGCAGCGCCTTTCCTTCACCCGCAACTTCAAGCCCAACGCAGACTGGATGGTCGAACCCGCCCAGCAGGGCTTCGGTCAGCGACACGCTGCGCGACCGTTCGCGGGGGCCGCCAAGGGCTTCCATGACATGCAATTGCGTATCGGCAAAGCCAGTTTCGTTCAGATATGTCGCAAGCTCGGCCACCGCAGCGCCGTTGCGCAGCAGCAGGATGGCGCGCAATCCAGGCGAAAGATGCGGGCGCAGACGAGTCAGCGGGGCGGCGTGCAGACCGAATGTCTGCGTGCTTTCCAACGGCCAGCCCAGACGTGCCGCAGCCAGCGAGAACGTGGACTGACCCGGATGGGCGGTCCATTCTCCGGCGTCGAAGTTGCGCGCGATTACCGAGCCCGCGCCGAACCAGAACGGATCGCCCGAGGCCAGAACAACCGTTGGGTGTCCGCGAAACCCGGTCAGGATCGGCAGGCCGTCGGAAAAAGGCACGGGCCAATCTACGCGCTGTGCCCCTGTGTCGGGGATCAGTGACAAATGGCGCGGCGGGCCCATGATGATTTCGGCACGCTCCAGTACTTGAAGACTTGCGGGTGACAGGCCATCCAGTCCATCTTCGCCCAAGCCCAAAACGCTTAGCCACGGAGCTTCATGCATGACCAACCTCCTGATCCTTGGTGGCACGACCGAGGCCAATGCACTGGCCAAAACCTTGGCCGATCAGGGCATCCCGGCAACCTATTCCTATGCCGGTCGGGTAGACAATCCAAGACCGCAGCCCCTGCCAGTGCGTGTTGGAGGGTTCGGCGGCGTCGAAGGCCTGACCCGTTACCTGGCGGACCACGCGATCACTCATGTAGTCGATGCCACCCATCCCTTTGCCGCGCAAATGAGCACAAACGCCATTTCTGCGTGTCGCGAGGCCGGGGTGCCCCTGGTCGCTTTGACGCGCCCGACATGGCGCGCGCAGGACGAAGATCGTTGGCAGCACGTTTCTGATATAGGCGCGGCGGTTACCGCCTTGAGCGGTCCAAAACGGCGCGTTTTTCTGGCCGTTGGCCGCCTGCATCTTGAAGATTTCGCGGCTCAGCCCCAACATCACTTCTTGCTGAGGCTGGTGGATGAACCGGATGCACTGCCGCTGCCCGATTGCGAGGCGATCGTGTCGCGCGGACCTTTCACTGAAGCAGGGGACCGGGCGCTGATGCTGCAGCATGGAATTGAACTGGTTGTGTCCAAGAACTCTGGCGGCAACGGTGCACGCGCAAAGCTGGATGCCGCGCGCGCTCTGGGCGTACCGGTGCTGATGATCGACAGGCCGACCCTTCCGCAAAGGACCGAATTGTCGAACGTGACGCAGGTTCTGGACTGGTTGGCTCATTCCGGGGTGAACCTCGGGGTATAGACGATCGGCGCGCTGTCACGGTTGATGACGCGCGTCAGGGATGACCCGACAATGACGACGGTTTGCATGTCAGCCATGTCAGGCGTCGCCTCGGCCAGTGTTGAAATCCGGATCGCCTCATCCGCGCGGGATACGGCACGCGCGAACAGGATCAGGCGCTTGGGCTCGCATTCTTCGCGTAGGATTTCCAGTGTTTTTACAAAGCCTTCCGGGCGGGATTTCGAGCGCGGGTTATAAAACGCCATCGCGAAATCCGCCTGCGCTGCTAGGCGAAGACGTTTTTCAACCAGCGACCAGGGTTTCAGATTGTCGCTGAGGTTGATGGCACAGAAATCATGGCCCAGCGGTGCCCCGGCCCGCGCGGATGCCGCCAGCATCGCTGTTATGCCGGGTAGGACATCTATGGGAATGTTACGCCACTCGGAGGGACCGTTCTCTAGGGCTTCGAACACGGCCGCCGCCATGGCGAACACACCAGGGTCGCCAGAAGATACGACGACCACCCGTTTCCCCTCAGCCGCCATCTGCAATGCGTGTTGGGATCGGTCGATCTCGACCCGGTTGTCGCTGGCATGCAGCGTCAAACCAGGGCGCTCGGCCACGCGCGCGACATAGGGGATGTACCCGACCACGTCCGTGGCATCCGTCAACGCAGCTGAAACCTCGGGGGTTACGAGATCTTCGTCACCTGGCCCCAGGCCCGCAATCTTAACCCAACCGCTCATGGCCGCCGTCCCTGACCATGCACGATGATGATCGAGAAATAGGGCGTCACCTTTTCGCATGCCTCGGACAGTTTCGTCACCACCTGGTTCGGCATCTGTGCAAACTCGACGATCCATGCGCGGTCATACAGACCGGCTGTTTTTAGCGCGCGCTTCACCTTGTCGATATTGCGTCCGATTTTCATGACAACCAACGCGTCGGTCTGCGCCATGCGAATTGCCAGATCTTCTTCGGGCAGGGTGCCGACCAGTACTGTCAGCACATCATCGCCCCAGGTGATCGGGTTACCCGTTGCTGTCCATGCGCCGGACATGCCGGTAATGGCTGGCACGACCTCTACATCAGCCTGATCGCGCAAGCGGCTGTAAAGATGCATGAAAGACCCATAGAAAAACGGATCGCCCTCGCACAATACCACCACGTCCTCGCCCTGATCCGACAGAGTCTTCAAGTGCCCGGCGCAGTCCTTGTAAAAGGCCGAGAGCAATTCGTTATAGCGCGGATCATCCAGTGGAATTTCCGTAGTGACTGGGTATTCCATGGGAAACTCAACAGCACTGTCCGGGATCATACCATTGACGATCTTGCGTGCCTGACCGCTGCGACCCGGCTTGCGAAAGAACGCGACGTGGCGCGCATTGCGCAGCAGGCGGTCGGCCCGCACGCTCATCAGGTCCGGATCACCGGGGCCAAGGCCCACGCCGTATATCTTGCCGCCACTCATTCGGCGCGGCTCGCAATGGCGTTTATCGCGGCGACGGTGATGGCGCTGCCGCCCAGACGGCCTTTGACGATGCAAGAGGGTACAGGCTGGGCCTCCCACAATGCGTCCTTGGATTCGACGGCACCGACAAAGCCCACCGGGCAGCCGATGATGGCGGCCGGGCGCGGGCAATCGGGATCCTCCAGCATGTTCAGCAAGTGGAACAGAGCGGTCGGCGCGTTGCCGATAGCGACCAGAGCGCCTTCCAGATGCGGGCGCCAAAGCTCCAGCGCGGCGGCAGAGCGGGTATTGCTCATCTCGGCGGCCAGTGGGCGCACGCGCTCGTCATGCAGGGTGCAGATCACCTCATTTTCGGTAGGCAGGCGGAACCGGGTCACGCCTTCGCTGACCATCCGGGCGTCGCACAGGATAGGCGCGCCATTCTCCAACGCCGTCCGTGCGGCTGGCACGAAACCGGGCGAAAAATGTACGAATTCTTCCAGACCGACCATTCCGGCGGCGTGGATCATGCGAACCGCAACTTGCTCTTCATCGGCGTCAAAACGCGCCAGATCGGCCTCGGACCGGATTGTGGCAAAGCTTTGCTTATAGATCGCTGCGCCGTCGGTTTCGTATTCATAGGGCATCAGGTGAGGTCCATAGTCATAAGTGTTTCGGGTGTCAGCCCGCGTTGGGAGGGCTCATCCCCCGCGCGACCGTTTTTGACAAGATCAAATCGTCCGTTGTTGCCGACCAGTGTGACATTTGCCGGACCCATACGGGCACAGCCTTTGGCGCAACCGGATACATGCAAACTTCCTGGGATTTGGGCGGCCAAGACGCGGGCAACTTCGCGGGTTTCCACCTGAGCTTGCGGGCAGAACGGTGCGCCGGGGCAGGCGTCGGTTGTCATCAGCGGGTCGGTGCCATCAATAACAAAGTCCGGTGCTTGTATCGCCGCCCCGCCTTCCAGCAGGATCAGTCGCCACGGAGTGACGCGCAGGGCAGTGGCTCCGCTGTTTGTAACAAGGTCTAAGAGCTGTCGCGCCGGCAATTGTCCGAACGCCGCGCCATAAAACACACCCAGATCGCAGACGCCGGGCTGCGGCGGTGTGCCGATGTCACCGGGCGCGCTGCCTTGCCACTCCGCTGGCAAATCCTGCGTCGCGGCCACCCGCGCCATGCGGCGGGTTTCTGGCGTGAAACGTTCGGAAAACCATCCGGCCAAGGCGATAAGCCGGTCAATTGCGTTGGTTTCTGTGACCCGGCAGCCAGTCTTGGCCCCGTCGGCGCGCAGGATGAGGCCATCAGTGCCTGCCTCGACCCGGATATCGGCCGAATCCGCCGCCAACAGGCGCTTGGGGCCAGTGTCGATGGCAAAGCCGAATTTGGCGGGCAGAGTCGGCAATTCCTCCAACCGGTCGATCAGTTCCTGTGTCAGCTGTGCGGTTCGATCACCTGATCGATATAGGGGCGACACCAAGATATTGCGTCGCATTTCAATACCGGGCTCAGCATCCAAAAGGTTCAGCGCGGCCAGCTCGGCCAGCAATGCCTGATGATCGTCTTCTTTCACCCCGCGCAGCTGTAAATTGGCGCGGTTGGTCAGGTCGATCGTGCTATTGCCAAATCGCTCGGCCAACTCACAAAGACCACGTGTTTGTTCGGCGCTCAAACGAGTCAGACGCGGGCGCACCCGAACCACCAGACCATCGCCCGACATCATCGGCCGATGCGCACCGGGGCACCAACCCTGAACGACCGGGGCGCTCATCCCAGCCCCTCCAGATCGGCCCGGATTGAGTTGCGGCGGGTGTTCCAAAGGCCCGCGTCCAACAACGCGCGGAACCTGTCCTGCATGGCCTGATACGCGCGCGGGTTGGCCTCCTGCAAAAATGCGTCGACCTCGGTGTCGCCCAAAGTCGCGTCGTGATAGAGGTCGAACAGGTGCGGCGCGACCGTGCCTGACAGATGGGCGAAAGAGGCCATGTGATCCAGTGTCGCCGCAACTTCGGCAGCGCCCCGAAAGCCATGCCTTTGCATGCCTGCAATCCAGTTCGGGTTGGCGGCACGGGCATGAACCACACGGCTGATTTCTTCAGGCAGCGTTCGGGCGCGCGGGCTATCCGGGTTGGTGTTGTCCAGATGGTATAGCTGCGCCGTACCACCGGTGACTGTCTTGGCGGCGGCGAAACCAGCCTCGTGCGTGGCATAGTCGTTGGCCAACAGCAGATCGGTTTCGGTCAGATCCTGCAGGTGCACGAAACTGTCGGCATTCGTGACCCGTTGGGTAATGCCGTCCAAATCTTGTGTGATGTGTTCGCCTTCCAAAGCGAAAGAGCTGGCCTCAAGCCATGCCTCACCCGCCTGCGCGCGGGCCTCATCCGTATAGATTTCGGACAGCTGGGTCATGTTCACGCCATAGCTGCCCGGGGCCGGGCCAAAGACGCGCGCCGCCGGGGCCTGTCCGGCATAAGGGTTCCAGTCCGGGGCTTCATCGCGATCCGACAACGCGCGAACAGCTTGACCATAAAGCGCTGAAAGGGTCGGGAACACATCACGGAACAGGCCTGAGACGCGCAAGGTCACGTCCAGACGTGGGCGACTGAGGTCAGTGATGGGTAGCACTTCGATGCCCGACACCCGCTCGGACCCTTTGTCCCAAACGGGTTTGACGCCCAGCAAGTGCAGCGCCATGGCAAACTCTTCGCCCGCCGTGCGCATCGTGGCTGAACCCCAGAGATCAACGATCAGCCCCTTGGGATAATCGCCCTCTTCCTGCAGGTGTCGCCGCACCAATTCTTCAGCCAGCTTTACGCCTTGGGTATAGGCCGCACGGGTGGGGACTGAGCGCGGATCGGTGGTATACAGATTGCGCCCGGTGGGCAGGACGTCTGACCGTCCGCGGTAGGGGGACCCGGACGGGCCTGCCTCGATCCGTTTGCCTGCTAGCGCGTCGATCAATGCCGTGCGTTCGGCATGGGCAGAAGGAGCCGTGTCAAAATTGGCAGTGGCTTCGGGCACACGTCCAAAGATATGCAGCCCGTCTCCGAACTGGCTTTCCTTGATGTCACAGACGAAACGATCGATCCGGGTGATCGCCTCGGCGATGCAGGTGGCCTGATCGAGACCGAGGTCGTTCTCCAGCCCGATGGCTTGCGCTTCGTCCCGAATATCTTCTTGCAGGCGGTCGCGGCGCTTGGGGTCCAGACCATCTGCGTTCGAGAACTCATCCAGCAGCGATTCCAGCCGAACCATCCGATCCGGGGTACCGCTTTCCTTCATTGGCGGTGGGATATGGCCGAGCGTGACCGCCCCGATCCGGCGCTTGGCCTGCGCGGCCTCGCCAGGGTCGTTGACGATGAAGGGGTAGATGACAGGTAGATCGCCGATCAGTACCTCGGGCCAGCATTCGTTGGACAGCGCCACAGATTTGCCTGGCAGCCATTCCAGCGTACCGTGCGCGCCGATATGGATCAGTGCATCCGCACCAAGACCTTTGCGCAGCCAAAGGTAGAAGGCCACGTAGCTGTGGCGCGGGGTACGCGACAGGTCATGGTAATCGTCATCACGCAACTCGGGCGTGCCGCGTTCAGGTTGCAACGCGACCAGCGCTTTGCCGCGGCGCAGGGCAGTGAAGTGGAACGCGCCATCTGCAAAGGCGGGATCATCTTCGGGCTTGCCCCAGACGGTTTCGAGGTCTGCGCGCAGTTGTTCCGGCAAGTCCGCCAGCGCAGTCAGATATTCGCCAAGCGACCACGTAATCCGCGCATCTAGCAGCGTATCAGAAATCGGCTCTGCAGGCGCAGTGTCATACCCTTCGCCCTGCACGTCGGCCAGCATCGCCTCGGCTGATGCCAGTGCGTCGAGGCCTACCGCATGGGCCATCTGCCAATCTTTGCCGGGATAGGTGGACAGCACCAAGGCGGGCACCTGATCCTCTTTGTGTTTGTCGTTCAGGTTCAGCCAGCCGGTGACCCTGTCGATGATGGCCTCGATCCGTTCCGGTTCAGCCCGGTGAGCAAAGCGGGAATACTCCAGATGGGGGTCGCGTTTGCCCGGTTCCTTGAACGAGGCAATGCCAGCCGAGATCCGACCGTCCACTTCGGGCAGGACGACATGCATCGCTAGATCAGCGGGCGAAAGACCGCGTTCCGCCTCGGCCCAGGCTTTGCGGCGGGACGTTGCGAGAGCAACCTGAAACACCGGCACATTGGCGGCGTCCAGTGGAGAGGTGCCGGATGCGCCTTTGCCCGAGAACGAGGTTGCGTTGATGACGGCCGCCGGGTTCAGCGCCACGACATTTTCGCGCAGCCAATCGGCGGCCAGCGGGGCTTTCAGCGAGGGGGCGAACAGACCGACGGCCTCAAACCCGCGCGCGCGCAGGCTGCGGATCAGGGTAGCGACCGGGGCGGTGTCCGCCGAGGTAAGGTAAGCCCGGTAGAACGTTACCAAGATACGCTTTGCGTCGGTGGTGAACGCTTTATCCGCCGGGATGACGCCGCGATCCGGGCACCATGCACCGCATTCGGGCAGGGTCTTGGCCCCCATCACGGGTCCGGCATAGAGACCCGCCGCAAGCGCCATCTGGGCAAGAGCCGCTTGCGCCGCGACTTCACCGCCGGTGTCACAGAGATGCGCAAGGCGCCGCAGGGTCGAGACGGGCAGGGTGGAGTAGTCATCCAGCCGAGTATCCTCGCGCCCGTCGGCGGGTAGGACGGCCAGCGCGATGCCTTTAGCCTGTGCCAGCGCCAGAACTTGCTGCAAGCCATAGGACCAGTAAGGGACGCCGCCGATCAAACGGATCAGAATGCCCTTGGCGCCCTCGAGCGTTTGCTCGACATAAGTGTCGACAGACAGCGGGTGTTTCAACGCGGTCAGATTGGCCAATCGCATCGTCGGCATGCGACCTTCGGACCCGCCACCGCGATGCCATCCTGCCGCGAAAGCGCCAAGGTCGCTGTCCGAAAAGGACAGCACCACCAGATCCGCCGGGCTCTGACCCAGATCGGTCGGGGTTTCGGTCTCTTCTAACCCGTGGCTTTCGCGGAAGACGACGTGCATGGCTTACTCGGCGGCCTCGGTCACACCCACGAGGATATCGCGGATTGCGGCCTCATTGATGTCGTCATGCTCGGCAATGACCACCAGGCGCGAGCGGCGCTCTTCGCCGGGCTCCCACGGCCGGTCATACTGGTGACGTACGCGGGCACCAACGGCCTGCACCAGCAGACGCATAGGTTTGCCCTGAACGGCGGCATAGCCTTTGACGCGCAGAATGTTCAGGTTATTGGCCAGACGTTCGATATTGGCGACCAGTTCCGCCGGGTCGGTCTGTTCGGGCAACTCGACGATGATGCTTTCGAAATCGTCGTGTTCGTGGTCGTGGTGGCCGTCGTGATGCGACGGGCGCGCATCCATGTCATCCTCGGCGGCGGCTTCGAGGCCCAGCACGACACGCACGTCAACGGCGCCTTCGGCAACCTCGACCACGGGCAGCGGGCGCGGAGCCTCAGCCGCGATGACCTCTTTGGCTTTGGCAACGCCTTCCGGACCGGCCAGATCTGGTTTTGTCAGCAGGATGATGTCGGCGCACGAGATCTGGTCCTCAAACACCTCAGACAGGGGCGTTTCGTGGTCGATCGAGTCGTCAGCCAGGCGCTGGGCGTCCACGGCTTCGACATTTGGTGCGAAACGCCCAGCGGCGACGGCCTCGGCGTCCGCCAGAGCGATCACACCATCAACGGTGATTTTCGAGCGGATATCGGGCCAATCAAACGCCTTGAGCAGCGGTTTGGGCAGGGCAAGACCGGACGTTTCGATCAGGATGTGATCGGGGCGCGGCTCCAGCGCCATCAGCGCCTCAATGGTCGGGATGAAATCATCGGCTACGGTGCAGCAGATGCAGCCATTGGCAAGTTCCATGATGTTTTCCGCCGGGCAATCCGGAATGGCGCAGGATTTCAGGATATCGCCATCCACACCCACATCACCAAATTCGTTGACGATAACGGCCAGGCGCTTGCCCTGCGGATTCTGCATCAGGTGCTTTACCAGCGTAGTTTTGCCCGAGCCCAGAAAGCCGGTGATCACAGTGACGGGGAGTTTTTCAAGGTTGCTCATTTCAGGGCTCCAATCGGGGGAATGCGGGCCGCACAGTTTTTGCGGAAATGTTCGGGGCGCTCGCGCCATTTCACCAGACCGTCTTCAGCGGCCAGATACTTGGTGACGCCTTCAACGATGGTCTCGACATGGTCGGTCTCGTCGAGGTTTTCATAAACGAAGGTCCATCGGGATGGGCCGCCACGCAAAACGATCGAGCATCCCTGATCACAGTTCGACAGACATTCCACCGGTTTCAGGTCGACGCCGTCCGGCAAGCCAGCCTGTTCAAGTGCTTTATGCAGCAAAGTGCCGGGTCGCTGGGCGTCATCTTCGATAGGTAACCCACGGCGACATGTCGTGCAGACCAGCAACTCGACTGGTGCGGTCTCGGTCACGTCTCTCATCCCCCTCATCCTTTATACGGGGGACGGGGTTTCATGCGGGCCACGCGTCTGCACATGGACCCGACACCGGAACACCCCGCCCGGTTTCAACTTCGGGTGCTGGCAGGTCTCCCGGCTTGCGGATGTCAGAGGCGGGCCTCTGTCGGATGTCCCGCCTTCCCGGCCTATTAGGCCAGTGGCTTTGGGCACCCTCTCCGGTCACGGTCGCGGGGGCGGCTGTGCTTGGCGGAATAACCGCTGGCACATTCCCTTTTCATCCATCCGGGGATGGACACCAACGCATGCGACATGCGGCACGAGCAGGGGGCTTGTCAAGCACGACTGGGGTTTGAAAACCCGCTACGTCAGAAAAGCGACTTGCCGAAGTCAGTCAGCGGCATCCGATGCGATCTGATCACGCAGCGAGGCGCAATTCAGCCCGGCCGTCGCAGATGATTCAGCACTTCTCAGTTTGGCAATCAAGTAGTGCGGTTGTGTAAATGGAATCGCTGGACCCGCAATCGCAACATGCATCTGATACTGAACTTTAGGCGTCCGAAATTGCGAAAGCAGCGCAGAAAGCTAAGTGCTTGGAAATAAATGGAGGCGAGTACCGGAATCGAACCGGTGTACACGGATTTGCAATCCGCTGCGTCACCACTCCGCCAACTCGCCTTTTCAAGTAAAATCAAATACTTGCCGTGGTGTGATCGGCGTTTTAGCAGCTTTCGACAGGAGCGTCCAGAGGGGGGAGCGCAAATTTCAGGGCCGGGTGCCAACTTAGTCTTTGGTTGCGACGTTGTATCTTGTGAAGATTGGAAAGTTTCCGTGTCTGGGCCGTTGCCGGTTTTTCAAGGATGTGGCAGAACTCAATCACCCAAGGGAGCAAGATGAGCGATCCAATGACAGATTTCGCAGCCCGCCGCCGGACGATGGTCGATACGCAGATACGTCCTTCTGATGTCACGAAGTTTCCCATCATAGACGCGATGCTGACCGTCAAGCGCGAGAATTTCGTGCCGGACGCGCAGCGCGAAGCGGCATATGTCGAGGGATTGATCGAACTGGGTGATGGGCGCTGCATGTTGGAGCCGCGGACCCTGGCTAAGATTCTGGACATATTGAACATTTCGAACGACGAGTCGGTTTTGGATATTGCTCCGGCCTTGGGGTATTCGACGGCAGTCGCCGCGCGCATGGCACAGCTGGTTGTTGCCGTAGAGGAAGATGAAAATCTGGCGGCCGAATCTCAGTCTATCCTGATGGAGGCGGAGGCTGACAATGCGATTGTCCATGTCGGCCCGCTTGAGCAAGGTGCCCCCGAACATGGGCCCTATGACGTGATTATGGTCCAGGGTGGTGTGGAACAGGTTCCGGATGCGTTGATCGCGCAACTTAAGGACCATGGGCGAATTGCGTGCCTTTTTGTCCAAGGTGCACTGGGGATCGTCCGTATCGGCCATAAATCTGGGGATCGGGTGACCTGGCGGGACGCGTTTAATGCCAATGCACCGATTTTGCAGGCATTTTCCACGAACCGTGTATTTTCGCTATAGTTTTATGGCGGATTGTTCTGCCGCCTTGATTAGTTGAACACAAACGCGCAAACTGTCGGCAGAGCAGCGTAATTTTGATTTGAGAGGATTTCGTTATGAGTTCTATGGCGGGAGGAAAGCTGGTCAAGGCGCTGGCGCTGACTGCGGGGGTCGCACTTAGCTTTGTACCGGGACGGGCCGTTTGGGCCGACAATATTACTGACGCATTCATTGGCGCGTACAATACCAGCGGGTTGCTGGAACAGAACCGCGCATTGTTGCGTGCGGCGGACGAAGACGTGGCAATTGCATTGTCAGCGCTTCGACCGATCATCAACTGGACGGTCGCGATTAGCAGCAACTATAACCGTCGCAACGTCAGCGATGTGGTGACAAGAACCGACCCGAACAACTTCTTTACGGGGCTGACCCTCAGCCAACTGCTCTACGATGGTGGGGCCGCTGTTCTGGGCAAGCAATCGGCGCAAGAAACGGTGCTGTCGACCAGGCAGACCCTTGTTGATATCGAACAGCAGGTTTTGTTCCGCGGTGCCAATGCGTATCTTGAAGTGCTGCTGCAGGAAGAAACCGTACAGATCCGCCTGAACAACGTCGATGTATCGGCAGAGGAACTGCGCGCATCGCAGGACCGGTTTGATGTTGGCGAAGTCACGCGTACGGACGTTGCGCTGTCACAAGCCCAGCTTGCAAGCTCGCAAGCTGATCTGGCCGTTGCACGCGGTAACCTCGACACGGCGCGGGCGGAATACGTGAATGCCGTTGGCAAATCGCCCGGACGCACAGCTGGTCAACCGAGCCTGCCAAATCTGCCAAGCTCGGAACCGCAGGCCGTCAGCCTGGCGCAGCGAAACCACCCCGCCATTCTTTCGGCACAGCATCAGGTGCGTGCCTTCGACCTGATCGTTGCGCAACAGCGCGCCAACCTGGGTCCGAATGTCAGCCTGAACGCCGACGCCGGTATCACTGAGACCTATGACAACGATGACAATATCGAAGACGGCAGTGTTTCGCTGAACTTCAGTCAGCCGATTTACGCTGGTGGCCGTTTGGCCGCAAGCGTGCGCCGCGCCATGGCTACACGGGATGCATCGCGCGCCAACCTGTTGAATGTGCAGAAAGATATCACTCAGGGTGTGACAGATGCCTACGCCCGTTTCCAAGCCGCGTCAGCAAGTTTGCGGGCGTCGACCGAACGGGTGCGCGCATCGCAGGTGGCATTTGATGGTATCCGCGAAGAAGCTACTTTGGGTGCCCGGACCACGCTGGATGTTCTGAACGCACAGCAGGATTTGCTGGACGCGCAACTGGCCGAGGTTGCATCGCGGATCGAGCGATCGCGGGCCGCATACCAGTTAGTGCAGGCACAGGGCCTGTTGACCGCCGAACGTTTGGGACTGGCCGTGCAGATCTATGATCCGACGCTGTACTATAACCTGGTCAAGAAAGCGCCGGCTCAGGTCAGCAGACAAAGCAAGGACCTGGATCGCGTTCTCAAAGCGTTGCGTCGCGACTAAGGGCCAATACTATCTGTTGTGACGACCGGTTTGTTTGGCTACACTCAATCCTGAGGATAGAGCGGTAGAGAACAATGACGGAAAAAGTCGTGAACGGCAGAGTAGAGGACGTGCTGTCCTCGATCAAACGGCTAGTCGGTGAAAGAGGTGAGCAAACCTCGGAGTCGGCGCCTTCAATCGCCCGCAAGCCCGGGCGATTGGTACTTACCGATGCATTGCGAGTCGGCGGAACGTCCAGCATTCAGGACGGCCCGGAGAATGAAGCAGAGGTCAAAGCAGGCTACACGGCCGACGCGTCGGTCAAGCCGATGCTTCTGCGCGCGTGCGACATCGTTAATCGTGAAGACCCCGCCAACAAAGAACAGGCCGCGCCAGAGCCGCCCAAAAACCCGACCAACAGTCTGAGCGCAAAGATCGAAGCCCTAGAAGCGGCGATTGCACGCACTGAGGACCAGTGGGAGCCGGATGGCGAAAGCGAAGACGAGTACTCCGGTACTCCGGCGAAGGCCCTTGAATTCAGCGCGCGCAAAGAATTTACGGATACCGAGGGAAAGAAAGCCGAACCCACTCAGGCAAAGGCCAAAGAAGCTGTCGCGACGACCAAGGCAACTTTCGTTCGCGACCCCGAGGTGATCACCGCACCACCTGTTCACCCAGTCGAAGCAGCAGCGGAAGATTCAGCGATAGCTGGTATTAGCGAAGACGCATTGCGCAAAATGATCGCTGAGGTTGTCCGTGAAGAATTGCAGGGTGTTTTGGGCGAACGTATCACCCGCAACGTCCGTAAGATGGTCCGGCGCGAAATCTACAAAGCCCTGGCCGAGCAGGACCTCGAGTAACACTCAGACGCTTTTGGGCGTTTCTGCAAGCGCCAGAAGGCGGTCCAGATCCATATTTTGTTCAAGGTGGTCGGCCAGCGCGTTCAACGTATCTTCGACCCCGTCTTCATAGGCCAGGTCCGAGGTCACGCCCAATCGCGACAGGTAAGTCGCGCGGAATGCGTCCGAACTGAAGATACCGTGCAGGTAACTACCGCGGATACGACCAGAGGCGTTTGCAGCACCTTCTGGTCGCCCCTCGACCTCTAGCCAAGCGCGGGCGCAATCAGGGCCTTCGGTACGGCCCATGTGGATTTCGTAGCCCGACACCGGTTCTCCTCCGTTAAGGGCGCGGGCCGAAGTGAGCGTTACCTGTTTCTTCCCTGCCATCACGGTCTCAACATCCAGCAGGCCTAACGCTTCAACAGTTCCCGGTTGTCCGTCGACGCCATCCGGATCAGCGATTGTCTTGCCCAGCATTTGATAGCCGCCGCACAGGCCCAGAACATGGCCGCCCCGGCGGACATGGGCATATAGGTCGATATCCCAGCCCTGAGCCCGGAAATAAGCCAGATCGCCAATGGTGGATTTGCTGCCGGGCAGCAGTACCAAATCGGCATCACCGGGCAGGGGGCGTCCTGCTGGCACGATCTCGACCGAGACACCGGGTTCGGCAGACAAAGGGTCGAGGTCGTCAAAATTTGCCATGCGTTCTAACTGCGGAACAACCACCTTGCAGGCCCCGCCAGAGTGGGACCGGATATCCATCATATCCTCGGCTGGCAGTTTCCACGCATCATGGAACCAGGGAACGACGCCCAGACAGGGCCATCCGGTACGCGCAGCGATTTCATCGCGACCATCATCGAAAAGGGATACGTCGCCCTTGAACCGATTGACGGCAAAACCCCGGATCATATCAAGATCACCTGCATCCAATACCGCCTGGGTGCCTACGATCTGGGCAATGACACCCCCGCGGTGAATGTCACCCACCAGAATAACGGGTACGCCTGCAGCGCGCGCAAATCCCATATTGGCGATGTCACCCTTGCGCAGGTTGACTTCGGCCGGGCTGCCCGCGCCTTCGATCAGGACAAGATCCGCGTCGCTGCACAAGCGGTCAAAGCTTTCAAGCGCTGCGCCCAGCAGTTTGGATTTATCCTTGCGGTAATCGCCCGCTTTCATCGTGCCTGCGCGTTGGCCTTGTACGATGATCTGAGCACCAGTGTCGGTTTCCGGCTTCAGCAGAATCGGGTTCATGTCTGTATGCGTCGCACGCCCCGCCGCCAGCGCTTGCAAAGCCTGTGCGCGCCCTATCTCGCCGCCATTTTCGGTGACGGCGGCATTGTTCGACATGTTCTGTGGTTTGAACGGTGCAACACGTAACCCGCGCCGGGTGAAAGCCCGCGCCAGACCGGCCACTAGAACCGATTTCCCGACATTGCTGCCGGTGCCCTGAATCATGATGGACCGAACCATGGCCTGTCTCCTATGTTGACGCGCAGATGACCTGATTTGCGGGCAAAGGAAAAGCCAAAGTTGAACACGCCAGCGCATCTTTTGATCGGAGCTGCCGCCTTTGCCCGCCCAGCCCAGGGACGTATCCTGTGGGCGGCTCTGTTGGGTTCGCTATTGCCGGACCTGTCGCTTTACCTGATGACGGGCACGTCCCTTTACGTACTTGGGATTCCCGCAAGCGTGGTCTTCGACCAGCTTTATTTTTCCGACGGCTGGCAGACCGTGTTTGCTATCGACAATTCCTTTGTCCTTTGGGGGGGTGCCTTGCTTGTCGGGGTATGGATGCGCTGGAAGGTCTGGACCGTTGGGACGTCCGCCGGGTTGCTGCATCTTTCGATGGATTTTCTGTTGCATGCCGGGGACGGGCGGCCACAGTTTTGGCCAATCAGCGATTGGGTGTTTCACAGCCCCGTCAGCTATTGGGACAGCACGCATCACGCCTTATGGGTGGCGCCAATTTCGGCCGTGCTTTGTGTCACGTGTTACGCCATTTTGTGGCGTCGCGGCTTGTCCATCTGGGCGAAAGCGTTCTTTGCCCTGCTGCTGATGGCCGAACTGTGGGTCGCGCGGCAGTGGCTGTTGTTCTTTTGATTGATGGCATAAGAATAAGAAAAGCGCGCTCCCAGCTAGGGAGCGCGCTTTTTCATGCGAAAGTCACCTTGGATCAGGCGGCTTCTGCTTGTTGGGCCGCGTTGCGACGTTCGCTTTCTTCACGCGACAGCGCAACCGAGGTGCGCACACCACGTCCAACGAACTCCATCAGTCCGCCAACAACGCGCTCATTCGGGTCGATACCCGCGCAGGACAGGACCTCGCGACCATCACGAGAGCGCGCCCACCGGGCGATTTGTTCCGGACCATTGCCATATTTTTTGTCATCGGCAATAGCATCATCCAGCGCAGCCAGTACGACAGCCGCGAAAAGTTTGCGTGCACGATTGCCTTGCTCGTTGTTAAAGGCAGTGCCGTCAACGAAATCTCTCATCTCGTCTTCCTTGTTGTTCTTGCTCTTGCATTTTCGGCGTGACGGTTCTTATGACCGATTAAGTGCGATTCGGATACACTTAAAATGCATAGTTGCGTTGCGTCATTTGCATAGCTTGCTGCAGGTGCAGCACTAAGTCTCGTCATCTTGTCAGGTGTGTTCCCGCCAGATATAGGAGCGGGAACTGACGCATCAACCGTTTGTGAAGGATTTAAGTCATGCCCAAGATAAATGGGAACGAAATTCGCCCCGGAAATGTGCTTGAGCATAACGGCGGGCTATGGGCCGCTGTCAAAGTTGACCACGTAAAGCCCGGTAAAGGCGGTGCTTTTGCACAGGTCGAACTGCGCAATCTGCGTAATGGCTCGAAGTTGAACGAGCGGTTCCGCTCGGCTGACAAAGTGGAACGCGTGCGTCTTGAGCAGAAAGACCAGCAGTTTCTGTACGAATCTGACGGCATGCTGGTTTTCATGGATTCCGAGACATATGAGCAGATCGAATTGCCTGCGGAACTGCTGGGCGAACGCCGCCCGTTTCTGCAGGACGGCATGACAATTGTTGTCGAATTTTATGAAAGCGAGGCTCTGAACGCCACGGTGCCTCAGAAAGTGACCTGCAAGATCGTTGAGACCGAGCCTGTGGTCAAAGGTCAGACCGCCGCGAATTCGTTCAAACCGGCCATTCTGGACAACGGTGTCAAAGTCATGGTGCCGCCATTCGTCGGTCAGGATGAGATGATCGTGGTGAACACCGAAACCATGGATTATTCCGAACGCGCCTAACCACGCGTTTGCCAGAGTAAAGAAAAACCGCGTGGACCCGTGCCGCGCGGTTTATTTGTCAGCTGCCCCGTCTGATTTGGCGATACCGTTCGGGGTTGGGGCCAAACAGTTCAAGCATCAGTTCATACTTGATGCGATTGGCGCTGACCTGCCGGTAAAAGGCGATCAGGAATGCCGTGGGGCCCTGAATGCGGCTGAGGCCGCTTGTGGCGGCGACCACGGTGCCGACATCCGTTTTCCCGTTCAGAACCAAATAGCCGCCCAACATCAGGACACCGACTGTTCCGGCTCCGTTTATGACGCTCAGTAGAAACTTGGCCGAAAGTTTCCAGATGAACATCTTGCGCCGTGTTTCGTAGATCTCGTCGAACTGCGCCTCAACCTCGCGCGCGATTTCGTTGATCCGCTCGACATTCAGCTTATCGTTGGCTCCGCGTAAAATCCGGACACGTTCGGCGACAAACACGTTCACCTTGCGTTGGGATACCAGCACGATGATGATCTGCGGCACGATCATCGAAAAGGCGATCATGCCCAGCCCAGGTTGCGTTGACGAGATATAGCCGATCACACTGATCAACGTGCCGATCTGAACGACCGGGTCCGAGAAAGCGCCGCCCGCGAATTTCCCCAGCTCTTCTGCCTCGGCTGAAATCGCCGTGGTCATCGTGCCCTTGCGCATCGTTTCGCCCGAGACATTGATATCTGAGGCACGCAGCAGCAGCCTTTGGCGGATCATGCGGATCAGATCTTCGCCCAACGTTCCTGCGCGATAGCTCAAAAGCCACTTTAGGGCGAGGCTGAGTAAGATGACCGACATCATTCCGACACCCAGGTAGATCAGCCTGTCCGTGCTTACATCGGCCGAGGTCAGGTGGTTGATGATGTCGCGCTGAAACTCCAGCGGAACTGCAGCCAGACCCGCAATCGCAATGGACAGAACGATGAGGATGATCTGCCGTCCGGCGCTGGCGCGCCAGATTGCCCTGTATAGCTGGAACATACGTGCATCCGGATTGCTGATTTCAAACCAGTGTGACAGCGCGGTTGGCTATGTTCAAACCACACCAATTCAGTCGGTTGCTCAGCCGTGCCGGTTCGGCAACACGTTAAGTGTCCAACTGTATGGTGGCGTCACCGGCCTGCATGTCGTTACCCACGCGGTCCAATCGCAAATAGGCGATCCCGCGACCATTGGATTGGGTGAACAATGTACCGGCCGGTTTTCCGCCAGAAGTAATTGCAGTTCCAACCGCTGCAGACCCAGTGACGCTAACGCTGCGCAGACCCTTGCGCAGTTCAGTCTTGTGTTTCATCCGCGCGGTGACTTCTTGCCCGACATAACAGCCTTTCTTGAAGTCCACGCCGTTTAGCGCCTCGAACCCGGCCTCAAGGATATAGCTTTCGGGTGTCAGTTCGATTCCAGTTTCCGGAATGCAGTGTCGCACGCGGATTTCATCCCAATCTGTACCGTTGTCGCTTTCCGCACCCGCTGTAAAGGCCCGCCAGCCCATATCCGGGTGCCTTGGGTCGGGCAGGGCAGCTTCGGGCGCAGGGCCAGTGCCGCGCTGCAGGCTCAGGCCGCTGTCTTCGATGCTGACATCTGCACGCAGCTTGTACATGCCCAACCGTTTGGCAAATCCATCGGCAAGGCCTTCGGCAACATCTAGCAAAACCGTGTCACCCTCGCGCTTCAGGAAGAAGTCCGCCAGGTATTTGCCTTGTGGGGTCAGCAGGGCGGCGTAGACCAGCCCATTGTCCAACCCTGCGATGTCGTTGGTGATCAACCCTTGAAGAAAGCTGTCGGTGTCCGAGCCGCTCAGGCGCAATATACGGCGGTTGGGCATCTGGGTTGTCCTCGTCTTTTCCTCGGACCTCGTGATATAGGGGTTTCCGCTGCCATGACCAGAGGGTTTCCGCCGTGCCTGCGCCGATTAGCATCGTTATCCCGACCCTGAATTCGGACGGGAGCCTTCCCGCGACCCTTGCAGCCTTGATGGAAGGCCTGCATGCGGGGCTGATCCGCGAATTGATCGTCTCGGACGGAGGGTCGGCCGATCAGACGTTAAAGATTGCGGATGAGGCCGGGGCTGAGATCGTGACAGGGCCGCCTTCGCGCGGGGGGCAATTGGCCCGAGGATGCGCCGCAGCCAAAGGGGACTGGCTGCTTGTTTTGCATGCCGACACGGTTTTGCAAGCGGGGTGGGGTAAGGTTGTAGGCGACCATCTTTTCACCGGAACCCCGGCTGCTTTTCGCTTGGCGTTTCGGGCGTCAGGCTTTGCGCCGGCATGGGTGGCGGGTTGGGCCAATCTGCGCAGTCGTCTTTTTGGCCTGCCATATGGCGATCAGGGCCTGTTGGTCCCGAGTGAGATGTATCGAAAGGCGGGGGGCTTTCCTGATCAACCCTTGATGGAGGACGTCGCTTTGGTCCGCAGTTTGCGCGGCATCACTTTGCTGCCCAGCCGGGCAGTTACGAGCGCGGATCGCTATGAGCGTGCGGGCTGGTTGCGTCGGGGAGGGCGGAACCTGTGGACTCTGACGCGGTATTTTCTGGGGGCAGATCCTGCGAAGCTGGCGCAGGACTATCGGCGCTGAGCGACGCGCGCAGCTCGACCACAGATTTGCCCAGACGGAACGGCGCCGCGAAACTGACCAGACATAACGCGATGATCTGCAGTACAAGTATATGCGCATTGTCTTGCAGGTATTCCCATTCGTCCTTCAACTTGCCGACCTGTTCCACCAGATCATCATAGCTTTGCGCCAGGATCAGATAGTCTCCGGCAATCGCGGGAACCTTGCGGCGCATGTTGTCGATCGCGGCCTGTGTTATGTCGTCCAGAGTGGTAAAGACTAGGAACTGATCGATGTTGAACGCATCAGCCTTGTCGGCCATTGCGCGCATTTCGTCCTGTTCGTCTTTTGCCTGACTGCCAAACAAAAAATGCAGCCCCTGCAGTGGCGCGACCTCATTTGTGACTGCGATGAACAATGGCAGGTCGGCATTGCTGGCGGTTGAGGCCGACAGGAATTCAACCTTTTCGCACAGAATGGCAGTATCTGGATCAAAGGCCGGGTCGCAAAACCGCAGCCGGAATCGCGCGGCATCGCGGTCAAAGGCCAGCCCGGCGGCGTAAGCGACGTCTATCTGGCGGTCCAGTCGCGAGCTATCCGAAGTGTAAAGCCCGGCCAAAACCGCGACCAGCGCGCCAACGCCACCCAGCACAACCCAGACGAGGTCCGCGAGTTTCCAGGCACGATGCCCGGCGGGTTTACGGAAAAGAAAGGCGGTGCCAATCGATCCAATCAGAAAGAACAGGATCAAAAGCGGCAGTTGGTTCTGGGTCACGAAACTCATGCCTTCAAAGTGACGGCCTGCCATGCGGCTGGCAACACTCCTCACGCTCAGTTGTTCTGTTTGGGTGGTAAAAAGCCGTTATGAGCCCGAGCTTTGACCGAATTTCCGGAACAGTTTGGTGCGGTCAAAAGCTTGTTCCAGCTCATCCGTGCGCTCTTTAACCGAATCCCACAGCCGTTCTTGTACTTCGGCGATGACGCATTCCATCAAAACCAGAATGGCTGCCATGGAGTCCCACGCGGACGGCACGGCAATGCGCGCAGCAAAGGTGTGTTTGGCCAGCCGATGAATGGGTGAGCGCCACTGATCGGTGAACAGAACAATTTCAGCCTCACGTTCATGGCACAGCTGGCCGATCAGCAGTGACGCGTTTTCATATCGGCGAACATCCAGCGTCACCAGCACATCATCTTTGCGTATGTCCAGCAAGTCATGCGTCCACGATGCCGCAACGGGCAGTAGTCGGACATCCGGGCGGATCATCTGCAGGTGCAGGTACAAGTATTGGGCCAGCGTACCGGTGATGCGGCCGCCGGTAATGAAAATGCGCCTGTTGGGGTCACATAACAGATTGCAGAAGCTGTCGAATTCACCGGGGTCAACCTCATCAATCGTGCGTTTCTGATTGGCGAGAGTCTGTTGGGAATACCGGTTCAGGATGTGTTCTTCGGGCAGGTCGTTCTGCCAAAGGTCACGCTTGGCGACCGGGCCCGAGATCATCTCTTTCACCTCACCCCGCAGGGCGGCCTGAAACTGCGGATAGCCGTCAAAGCCGGTTTTCTGCAGCATTCGTGCGACGGTCGTGGTCGAAACTGAGGCGGTGCTGGCCAGCTCGGTGATGCTGCCAAGGCCAGCCATGGGGTAGTCGTCCAGCAATACACTAACCAGTTGCCGCTCGGATGGGGTCATCTTGTCTTTGTGGGCCAGCAGCCTGTCCGTCACCCGCACGCGGCGTTCCTCCTGCATCTTTTCGATCTTAGTGTGAATAATTTTTCAGCAAGATCAAGAGTGGTGAAATTTAAACAGGAAAAATATTGACAGGTTAAGGTCTCTTGTGGAAATTTTTCCACACGCATCTTAATTGGAATCGCAAGGCGGTATTTTGGACTTCGGAACAGTCGTTCACACGGACACAGTGGATGGTCCCTATTCAGTAATGCTGGTCTGCGAACACGCGTCCAGCCGCATTCCCGCGTTTTTAGGGGATATGGGATTGCCTGTGGACGCGCTTCAAAGCCACATCGCGTGGGATCCGGGGGCATTGGCTGTGGCCAAGCTGATGGCGACGCGCCTGTCGGCACCGCTGGTGTATGGCGGGGTGTCCCGGCTGGTCTATGACTGCAATCGCCCGCCTGAAGCCGCAGGGGCAATGCCGGCGCGCAGCGAGGACTATCAAATCCCAGCGAATGTCGATCTGTCCGAGGAAGAGCGCGAAAGCAGGATTGAGAGCATCTATCGGCCCTTCAGCAGGGCGCTGTCTGACCTGATCTCTCAAAATGGGGATACGCTTAAACTTATGGTGACGGTCCACAGCTTTACACCAATCTACCATGGACAGACGCGTGAGGTGGAACTGGGCATATTACACGGGGTGGATGACCGGTTCGCCCGGGCAATGATGACGACAGTACCCGCCGACCAAACCTATGAGACTCGCTTGAATGAGCCGTATTCGGCGGCGGACGGGGTCGCCCATACCCTTGACGCGCAAGCGCTGCCGAACGGGCTGTTGAACGTCATGATCGAGATCCGCAATGACTTGATTCAAACGTCCGAGCAGCAAGGGGCGATGGCCGATTGCCTGGCGTCATGGACCGCGCGGACCCTTGCAGATTTTCAGAAAGGGGGCGCGGCGTGATCAAGGCGATGGCCTCATATGTCCGGATCGTCGATGCGGTCAACTACCGGATCGGACGGGTCATGATGTGGGGCCTGTTCGTGATGATGGGCATCCTGCTGTGGTCCTCGATCTCGAAGACGTTTTTCGTGCCATCGCATTGGACGCTGGAAATGGCGCAGTTCGCGATGGTGACCTATTACATTATGGGCGGACCGTATTCGATCCAGTTGGGATCGAACGTACGTATGGACCTGTTTTATCACAACTGGAGCCCACACCGGAAAGCGTGGTTTGATGCCTTCACGGTGCTGCTGCTGATCTTCTACCTGGGCGTCTTGTTTTACGGTGGGCTCGGGTCAACGGCCTACAGCCTTGGCTATTGGGGCGATGAACCGGTTTCCTACTTCATTGGCCTTCTGACAGGCACAGAGGAAATCGGGCGGCTTGAACGCTCATCAACGGCGTGGCGGCCTTATATCTGGCCAGTAAAAACCATCATGGTGTTCGGCTTCTTCCTGATGCTGCTGCAGGCGATATCGGAATTCTTCAAAGACATAGCCCGGATCAACGGGCAGGAAATCGGGGTCGTGCGGGCATGAGCCAGGAATATATCGCCATCTTCATGTTCGCGTTGATGATGCTGATGCTGTTCACAGGTCAGCGCGTCTTTGGCGCGATTGGCGCGGTGGCTACCATTGCCGCGCTGGCGCTTTGGGGCACAGGCGGGCAGGACATTACGTTCTCGGCCGCGATGAAGCTAATGAAATGGTATCCGCTGCTGACGCTGCCGATGTTTATTTTCATGGGGTATGTGCTCAGCGAAAGCCGGCTGGCGGATGACTTGTATAAGATGTTCCACGTCTGGATGGGGCCTATCAATGGTGGTCTGGCCATCGGCACCATCGGTCTTATGGTGCTGGTCTCGGCCATGAACGGCCTGAGCGTTGCAGGTATGGCCATTGGCGCGACCATTGCGCTGCCGGAGCTGCTTCGGCGCGGCTACGACAAGACGATGGTGACCGGGGTCATTCAGGCGGGTTCTAGTCTTGGTATTCTGGTTCCACCCTCGGTGGTTCTGGTCCTCTATGCGATGATCGCGCGCCAGCCTGTTGGGCAACTGTGGCTGGCGGGGATTATCCCGGGTCTGCTGATGGCTGCGATGTTCATTCTCTACATCTGGATCCGCTGCCGCATTCAGCCCGAGCTGGGACCCGCAATGGAAGACGCGCATGAGGTGCCGCGGGCCGAGAAGATCCGGCTTCTGGGGGCAGGGGCGCTGCCGCTGATCATCTTTGCGGCCATGATGGTGCCGTTTGTGAATGGCTGGACGTCACTGGTCGAAAGCTCGGCGATCGGAGCGCTGACCGCTCTGGCTGTGTCCGTCATCAAGCGCCGCATGACCTGGAAGATTTTCGAAGACTGCACCAAGCAGACGTTGGCCATTTCCTGCATGTTCATGTGGATCATTCTGGCCGCGCTGGGCTTTGGGGCTGTATTTGACGGGTTGGGTGCCGTAAAAGCCATCGACAATCTGTTCACCGATCAACTTGGCCTGTCGCCCTGGATGATCCTGATCCTGATGCAGCTAAGCTTTATCGTCATGGGCACGTTCCTGGACGATACAGCAATGCTGGTCATCGTGGCGCCGCTGTATGTCCCGCTGGTCGGCGAGTTGGGCTTTGATCTGATCTGGTATGGGGTGCTTTATACGATCACGACGCAGATCGCCTATATGACGCCTCCCTTCGGCTATAACCTGTTCCTGATGCGCGCGATGGCCCCACCCGAGATCACTCTGCGGGACATCTATGGTTCGATCTTTCCTTTTGTCGCGGTGATGGTGCTGGCGCTGACAATCATCATGGTTTTCCCGGAAATCGCTCTGTGGTTGCCCGGGTATGTCTATGGAAATTAACAAGAATGCTCGGTGAACGGGCACAGAAACTTTAACGGAGAGGAATTGACATGACGACAAGACGTAAGTTTCTGAAAACCGCTGGGGTTGGCGTTGCTGCCGCACCACTGGCGACGCCTGCCTTGGCGCAGAACACGATCACATGGCGGATGCAGACCTATGCAGGTCCTGCGCTGGCTGAGCATGTGATTGATCCTGCGATCAAGATGTTCAACCAGATCGCCGGTGACCGGATGCAGATCGAGCTGTTCTATGCCGATCAGCTGGTCCCGACGGGCGAGTTGTTCCGTGCGATGCAGAAAGGCACCATCGACGCGGTTCAATCGGACGATGACTCGATGGCGTCGCCGACCGAAGTCACCGTGTTTGGTGGCTACTTCCCGTTCGCCTCACGCTATTCGCTGGACGTGCCTGTGCTGTTCAACCAGTGGGGCCTGAACGAGATCTGGGACGAGGAATACTCCAAGGTCGGCGTCAAGCACATCAGCGCCGGAGCATGGGACCCTTGCCACTTTGCGACCAAGGACCCGATCAACTCGCTGGCGGATATGAAGGGCAAACGCATCTTCACCTTCCCGACGGCGGGGCGCTTCCTGTCTCAGTTCGGCGTCGTGCCGGTAACCCTGCCGTGGGAAGACATCGAGGTTGCGGTTCAAACGGGCGAACTGGACGGTATCGCTTGGTCGGGCATCACCGAAGACTACACCGTCGGCTGGGCCGATGTGACCAACTATTTCCTGACCAACAACGTGTCGGGTGCCTGGGCGGGTCACTTCTTTGCCAATATGGACCGCTGGAACGAACTACCCGAAGATCTGCAGACCCTGTTCAAGGTTTGCTGTGATCAGTCACATTACTACCGTCAGTGGTGGTATTGGGGTGGTGAGGCCAACCTGCGCGTCAACGGCACCAAGATGCAATTGACCTCTATCCCGGACGAAGAATGGGTAACCGTTGAGGAAGCCGCCGTGAAGTTCTGGGACGAAGTCGCAGCCGAGTCCGAGACCAAAGCGAAAGTTGTCGACATCTTCAAGCGTTACAACGCCGAGATGCTAAAGGCTGGTCGGCCCTATCGTTACACCTAAGAAACCCTTCTTCCCGACGCGTGGGGCACCCCGTGCGTCGGGATTGGACATCAATAAGCGACACCATTTATGCTCTCGTCTGTTCCAAGAATAGAAAAACAAAACCGGAAGCACATTTGTGCGCACCGGTCAGACGAGGTGTGAACATATGGCTATCGCGAGCTTTTTGATTGAGATTTTTGCCGCAACCATGTTGCTGCTATTTGCCGTACGCTTGGTTCGTACCGGTATCGAACGGCGCTTTGGTGCGCTGTTCCAGTCGATCCTGACACGCCACTCCAACAGCTTTGTTGCAGGGGGGGCTGGCATGGTTCTGGCCACGATCCTGCAAAGCTCGGCCGCCGTTACGGTTTTGCTGACCGGTTTCGCTGCGGCGGGGATGGTGACGTTTGGGATGGCGCTGGCGGGTGTTTTGGGCGCGGATTTGGGCGCCGCTTTAGTCATTCAGGTTCTGTCCTATGATCTGGGCTGGCTTCAACCCGCATTGCTGGCGTTGGGCGGTTGGCTGTACCTGAAATCCGAACGGTCGAATGTACGGCTTATGGGCCGGATCGTTCTGGGCGTCGCCTTTATCCTGATCTCGCTTCAATTCCTGCGCGAAGCAGTTGAGCCGATCCGCGAAAGCGCGTTTTTGCCCGCAATCGCGGGGTATCTTGAGACCGATTATTTCAGCGCCTTCATTGTCGGCGCAGTGCTGGCCTTTGTCATGCACAGCTCGGTCGCGACGATCCTGATGTGCGTGGCCTTGGTTCAGATCGGTGCAATTCCCTTTGCCGCCGGGTTGTCGCTGGTGCTGGGAGCAAATCTGGGTTCGGCCTTTATT
Organism: Ruegeria sp. CDSC068; assembly: GCF_059610545.1. Lineage (NCBI taxonomy): Bacteria > Pseudomonadati > Pseudomonadota > Alphaproteobacteria > Rhodobacterales > Roseobacteraceae > Ruegeria > Ruegeria sp. CDSC068. The sequence goes on along the minus strand of NZ_JBXWNV010000005.1, from coordinate 262,974 downwards.
CCAATGTGGCTGACGCGCGATATGACCGTCTCAGCCCGGCGTATTCCTCTGGCCAACCTCTTATTGCGGGGAAGCGCGGCGCTGGTAATGCTGATCGTCGTGAATGTTGGCGGGTTGCAAGAGGCGCTATTGGTGACGAGCCCGGCGCAGTCTCTAATTTTTGCACATATCGGTTTCAATTTGGCTGTATTCCTGCTGGCCACAGGCTTCGTGAACCAGTTGGAACAGCCGATGGCCGTTCTGATGGCGGAGCCCAAAGCCGAGGCCAATGCGCTGGATCAGTTTTCGGATGCGCTGACACCGCTGGGGGACCCCAGCGGCGAAAGGGCCAGCGTTGCGATGTCCTCGGTGCGTCACGAGCTGTTGCAGATGATCACGCAAGTCGAGCGTATGTTCCGGCCCGTTTTGGATATCTACGAACAGGATGACAGTGACGCGATTTCAGCGCTTTGGCAGCAGGACGAGCGGGTGAATACGCAACTGACCGAGATCCGCCGTTTCGTCGCGCGCATGCCGCGGCAGAATATGAGCAAAGGGCAGATCAAAGCCGCACGAGGGTTGGTCGAATATGCCATCCGTCTTGAAGCTGCGGGCGATGTCGTCTCCAACCGGATGACCCGGACGGCGCAGATCAAACACACCGAACGTTCGGAGTTCTCAGCGCAGGGCTGGAAAGAGCTGAAAGATTTGCACGCGGCCATTCTGGAAAGCTTCTCGCTGGCGCGTCACGTGCTGTTGGTGGACGACATGGATTGTGCCCGACGGCTGGTGTTGGACAAGGCCGAGGTCAAGCGGATGTCCCGCAATAGCCGCAAGGCGCACCTCAAACGGTTGGAGCGCGGTCAGACTGAGAGTTTCCAGTCCTCCGATCTGCACCTGGAAACGCTGCGGTCCATGCGTGATCTGCATGGGCACATCGCCGCCATCGCCTATCCGATCCTCTACAAAAGCGGTCAGGTTCTGGAAACGCGCCTGGTGATGGAAATGGAAAAAGAAGCCAACGATGACTGACGGCAGGTAATCGAAACCGAGGTCTCTGTAAGTGACAAAGGATACCAATGATGGGCAATGATGCGATTTTGGCTGATCTGAAAGCCAAATTCGAGGCGGGCGAGGTCGACACGGTGCTGGTCTGCATGGTGGACATGCAGGGCCGCCTGATGGGTAAGCGGTTTCACGCAGGCCATTTCGTGGCGGGCGCATGGGAAGAGACACATTGCTGCAACTACCTGCTGGCCACAGATCTGGAGATGGCGACACCCGACGGCTATGCCTCGACCAGTTGGGAGCGGGGTTATGGCGATTATGTCATGAAGCCGGACCTGAGCACGCTGCGCCCAGTGCCGTGGCTGGAAGGCACGGCGATGGTGATGTGCGATGTGCTGGATCACCACACCCATGAAGAGGTTCCACACGCGCCTCGGTCTATTTTGAAGAAGCAGGTCAACCGGCTGAAGGCCATGGGCTATGACGCGATGTGCGCCACCGAGCTGGAGTTTTTCCTCTTTGAGAAGAGCTTTGACCAGATCCGCAAGGAAGGGTTCCGCGATCTGGAGCCGATCTCGGGCTATAACGAAGATTATCACATCCTTCAGACCACCAAGGAAGAGCATGTGATGCGCCCGATCCGCAACCATCTGTGGAATGCGGGGATTCCGGTTGAGAACTCGAAAGGCGAGGCCGAGACCGGGCAGGAAGAGCTGAACATCAAATATGCACCGGCGATGGACACGGCCGAATACCACTCGATCGCCAAGAACGCGGTGAAAGAGATCGCCTGGCAACACGGTCACGCGGCGACATTCCTGCCGAAGTGGCACCATGACAAGGTGGGCAGCTCGTCCCACGTGCATCAGTCGCTTTGGGCGGATGGCAAGCCGGCGTTTTATGATGCGGATGACGCGTTGGGTATGTCGGCGCTGATGAAAAGCTATATGGCTGGTTTGTTGAAATACGCCGGTGACTATACCTATTTCATGGCCCCCTACATCAACAGTTACAAGCGCTTCATGAAGGGCACCTTTGCGCCGACACGGATTATCTGGTCGGTGGACAACCGTACGGCTGGCTTCCGTCTGTGCGGCGATGGGACGAAGGCCGTAAGGGTTGAGTGTCGTATTCCGGGATCAGATATGAACCCGTATCTGGCGATGGCTGGCATGTTGGCCGCCGGGATTGCCGGTATTGAAGAAGGCCTGGAACTGCAATCGCCCACCACCGGTGATGTCTATCAGGGAGACACCGGCATGATCCCCGGCAATCTGCGCGCAGCACGGGATGCGTTGCACGGGTCATCGATGCTGCGGGCAGCCATGGGCGAAGAGGTGGTCGATCACTATACCCGCGCGGCGGAAGTCGAGATCGAGGAATTCGAGCGGGTTGTGACGGATTGGGAAATTGCCCGAGGGTTTGAGCGGGCTTGAGATTGGGTCCGGCTGGGGGCTTCGCCCGCCGCCATTGGCGCTCGAACCAATGGCGCACCAATGGCAGCCCCCGGGATATTTGTGGCTAGATGAAGCAGGGTTCCTGTTTCTTTCGGAATTGGAGTGGATATGGGGCAGATGTTGAAATGTGTCTCGCCGATTGATGGATCGGTTTTTGCTGAACGTGAGGTGTTGTCACGGGATGCAGCGTTTGAAGCTGCAGCGCGATCGCGGGCGGCACAGGCAGAATGGGCGGCGCGGCCGTTGCAGGAACGTATCGATCTTGTCATGGCAGGCGTGGCTGCGGTTGGGGCGATGAACGATGAGATTGTGCCCGAGTTGGCGCATATGATGGGTCGTCCGGTACGTTATGGCGGTGAGTTTGGCGGCTTTAACGAGCGTGCGAGCCATATGGCTCAGATTGCCGAGGCGTCTCTGGCTGATATCGCAGTGGGCGAGGATGAAACCTTCAAACGCTATATCAAGCGCATTCCGCATGGCGTGGTCTTTGTAGTGGCGCCCTGGAACTATCCCTACATGACCGCAATCAACACTGTGGCCCCGGCGCTGATCGCGGGGAACACTGTGATCCTGAAACATGCCACGCAGACGCTGCTGGTGGGCGAGCGCATGGCGCAAGCGTTTCATTCCGTGGGTATACCCGAAGATGTGTTTCAGAATGTCTTCCTGAGCCATGACGTGACTAATGGCCTGATCGCAGGCAATGCGTTCGACTTTGTGAACTTCACCGGGTCAGTCGGTGGTGGCCAAGCGATGGAGCGCGCGGCTGCTGGGACATTCACCGGTGTTGGCACCGAGCTGGGTGGCAAGGATCCGGGCTATGTCATGGATGACGCTGATCTGGATGCAGCGGTCGAAACGTTGATCGACGGTGCCATGTTCAACTCGGGCCAGTGCTGTTGTGGGATTGAGCGGATTTATGTTCACGAAAGCCTTTATGACGACTTCGTTGCCAAGGCAGTCGATGTGGTGAAAGGCTATAAGCTGGGCAATCCTCTGGACAGCGATACAACGATTGGTCCGATGGCCAATGTGCGCTTTGCCAAAGAGGTACGCGCGCAGATCGCTGAGGCTGTTGCGGCCGGGGCGGTGGCTCATATCGGCACGTTCCCCGAAGACGATGGCGAGGCCTATCTGACACCGCAGATCCTGACCAACGTCACCCATGACATGCGGGTGATGCAGGACGAGAGTTTCGGCCCCGTGGTCGGCATTATGAAAGTGTCCTCGGACGACGAAGCCATCGCCTTGATGAATGACAGTGAATTTGGTCTGACCGCCAGCCTGTGGACCCGCGATGTAGACCGGGCCGAACGCGTGGGCGATGCGATCGAAACCGGAACCGTGTTCATGAACCGCGCCGATTATCTGGATCCGGGTCTTTGTTGGACTGGCTGCAAGAATACCGGCCGCGGCGGCGGTTTGTCCGTCATTGGCTATCACAACCTGACACGTCCTAAATCCTACCACCTGAAAAAGGTCACGGGCTAAGGGCATCGGCCTGCCCGGTACTGACCCCCTCGGCCGGGCAGGTCTCAAATCACAAAGGAAACCTGACATGTCACTTGTTGGAAACTGGTCGTATCCGACCGCTATCAAATTCGGCGCAGGCCGCATCAAGGAACTGCCCGAGGCATGTGCTGCCGCTGGTATGAAAAGGCCGTTGTTGGTCACCGACAAAGGGTTGGCCGATCTGCCGATCACCGCGGCAACGCTGGATATCATGGAGGCCGCAGGGCTGGGGCGCGGGCTATTCAGCGACGTGGATCCGAACCCGAACGAAAAAAATCTTGAGGCAGGGGTCGCGGCCTACAATGCGGGCGGCCATGATGGTGTGATCGCTTTTGGCGGCGGTTCCGGGTTGGATCTGGGCAAGATGGTTGCCTTTATGGCAGGGCAGTCGCGCCCGGTTTGGGATTTCGAGGATATCGGCGATTGGTGGACTCGCGCCGATGCCGATGTCATCGCGCCGATTATCGCTGTGCCGACCACAGCCGGGACCGGGTCCGAGGTCGGGCGCGCCAGTGTCATCACGAATTCCGAAACCCACGCGAAAAAGATCATATTCCATCCCAAGGTTCTGCCGACAGTGGTGATCTGCGACCCCGAGCTGACAGTTGGCATGCCCAAGTTCATCACGGCGGGCACAGGTCTGGATGCATTTGCGCATTGTGTCGAGGCGTATTCCAGCCCGCATTATCATCCGATGAGCCACGGTATTGCGCTGGAAGGTATGCGGCTGGTCAAGGAGTACCTGCCACGCGCCTATGCAGATGGCACGGATATTGAGGCCCGCGCACAGATGATGAGCGCGGCAGCCATGGGGGCGACCGCCTTTCAGAAAGGTCTGGGCGCGATCCACGCCATGAGCCACCCGATTGGCGCGGTTTTCAACACTCACCACGGCACCACCAACGCGGTTTGCATGCCGACAGTGCTGGAGTTCAATGCGCCAGCTATTGCTGATCGGTTTCAGTCGGCGGCAGCTTATCTGGGAATTGATGGCGGCTTTGATGGCGTCCGCGGTTTTGTCCAGTCGTTCAACGACTCGCTGGGTATCCCAACTAGGCTGTCCGAACTGGGTGTGACCGAAGCTGCAATCCCGGAACTGGTGCAAGGCGCGATCATCGATCCGTCTTGTGGTGGTAACCCAATCGAATTGACAGAGGACAATCTGACCGCTCTGTTCAAGGCTGCATTGTGATCGGTCTTGCTCTGTGCAAGTAACGAAACCGGCCCGTATCTTGGGCCGGTTCTCTCTGCGCGAAAGGTTCGGACGTGACTCTGTTTGTCATTGCCATCATCTTGACGGCTGCGTTGCTGCATGCGGTGTGGAACGCCATCGTCAAAACAGCCGCCGACCGAACGACCACTTTGGGTCTTGTCGCATTTGGGCATGTCATCCCTGCGACAGCGATGATCCTGCTGCTGCCGCTGCCCAGTGCTGAGAGCTTTCCCTATATCCTGATCTCGACCGTCGTGCATTTTGGGTACTACTACATGCTGGGCAAAGCCTATCAGCATGGGGATCTGAGCGTCGTCTACCCGATCGCCCGCGGTATCGTGCCTGCGCTGGTCTCGCTCTGGGCTATGATTCTGGTGGGCGAGGTGCTGCCGCTTCAGGCATGGGGCGGGATCGCTCTGATCGCGCTTGGTATTCAGCTCAGCAGTTGGAGTGCCTTGCGGTCCGGCGTCGGGCGCTGGGCGCTGTGGTTTGCACTGGGTACGGGGTTTTGCATCTCGATTTATTCGGTCGTGGATGGCATCGGGGTGCGATTGTCGGGCAATACGCTCAGCTATTGGGCATGGGGTGCGTTCCTGCATCTGTTCATTGCGGGCTTTGTCGGCATCAAAAAACGGGACACGTTAGCACAGCTTCCAGCAAAGGTCTGGATGATCGGCATCCTGGGCGGGCTGGTGTCGATGACGGCCTATGGTCTGGTGCTTTACGCCAAGAATTTCGCACCACTGGGTGCGGTTTCAGCACTGCGTGAGACTTCAGTGATCTTCGCTGCGCTGATCGGGTTCATCTTCCTGCATGAAGGCAACTGGATGCGTCGCCTTGGTGCGGCCCTACTGATGGCCGTTGGCGTAGCCCTGATTGGTATGTCTGTCTGACGCCGGCGGTCTTGCCGCGCGCGCCTGTCGTCTCGCATAGTGGGGGCAAGTGACAAGAGGGCGTTTTGATGACCAAAGAGATTGTTCTGATCCACGGGGCCTTTGCCGGACCTTGGTGTATGGCGGACTACGCGGGTTTCTTCCGCGCGCGCGGTTGGACGGTGCACACCCCTGCGCTGCGCTTTCATGGTGGGGACCCCAAGGCCGAACCTGACCCCGGACTTACGGATACCAGTGTCGCGGATTATGCCAATGATATTGCCGAGCTCGTGCAGGGCTTGGACAGCAAGCCGGTCATCCTCGGCCATGCCATCGCGGGCGTTGTGGCGCAGCAAGTGGCCGCGCGCGGGTTGGCCAGTGCCATTGTTCTGATCAACCCGAACGCGCCGTGGGGCACCTTGCCCGAAACCGACGATGAACGCGCCATCCCGCGCGCGCTGATGGAGGGTGGGGCGTTCTGGAAGCAACCCATGCGGGTCGAGTTCGACCTGATGGCCCCTTTTGCGTTAAACAAGATGCCCGAGGCGCAGCAGCATGAGGTGTTCGACCAGCTGGGGGCCGAAAGCGGGCGGGTGATGTTCGAGATGTTCTTTTGGATGTTCGACGATCACCACGCGATGAAGGTCGACATCGACAAGGTCGACTGCCCGGTGCTGATCATGTCAGGGACCGAGGACCGCGCCGTCAACCCCGACACCTGCCGTGCTCTGGCCAACATGTACGGGGATCGCGCGACATTTATGCCCGTGAAAAACCACGCGCATTTCCTGTTCATGGAGCCCGGCTGGGAGCATCCCGCCGGCCAGATAGCGAGCTGGCTGGAGGGGAAGGTGGGCTAGAAGGCCCGACCTTTCAGTTCAGCGATTGACCTGAATACCGCTCTCTGGTTTCCACTTCATGGCACCGTCGCCGCCTTTGATACAACGCAGAAGGTGTTCTTCGCGCGTACTGGACGTTTCGGTCACGGTGTTGTTGCCAGAGATCACAACATAGGCGTCCACCGAATAAGCGAGGCCATTGTAATAGCAGAACCGTAACTCTGCCCCGACCGGAATAGGCGATGCGCCGATCAGCGACTGCTGCGCGCTTGCCTGACTGGCCAGCAAGGCAAAGGCCAGCCCGAGGGTTAGTGCTTTCATATTGTCCTCCCGTTCGAAATTTATGTTCGTTCAAATTGGGTCTTGGACGCTCGGATCCTCAAAATTTGTTCTTTGATGACAATTGCGCGCAAGTGTGAACGAGATCAACGGGTTAGGCAAGGGGTTTGCGGGCGCTACCCACATGAACAACCCACACTCAAATCGTTGTATCTTGGCTAGGTAAGAGTTGATGTTTTTTTTGGGGTGTGAACGCTGGGCCGTTCACTTTCGATTGGAACCGCGTGCACCAAGATTGCCGTTAATCACAAACTATCTTTCTACGCATACCCCAGCTCTCTACGTTCGTGCCCATAGTCAGAATCGACGTTGTCTTGCCAGTCCAAGTTATCTCAAAGTCGTACACCTTTATCTCATGAATAAATAACTCGTTGTTTGACTTCCGTTTTATTGAGACAGCGTATGGTGAGGGACTAAATCCTGATCGCGTAAATTCCGGAGAGGATGCCCGATAGTAATTTTCGAGGAATTCCTGAAAAGACGCAGGTTCTCCCCTCCTTATGATTTTCCATTCGTGCCAAGTTCGCGCAATATCACATTCGTCGATAGGCTCGATTATCCAGTCACGAGGAATAACGGCCGCAGACACTGCAAGGCCACCTAGTACAACGAAAAGCGCGATTTGAGCTGTTCTTACAATAGCCAATTGGATTTCAAAGGTCCCTTTAAGCCGATTTTAGGCTGAAATACCTGATTTTGAGGAAAACCTCACACATCCAACTCCTCCACAAACCGCGCGTTTTCCTGAATGTACTGGAACCGCAGTTCGGGTTTTTTGCCCATCAGGCGCTCGACCAGATCGCCGGTCTCACCGGGTTCGTCCTCGTCGATGGTGACGCGGATCAATTTCCGGGACGCGGGGTCCATTGTGGTCTCTTTCAAGTCCTTAGCGTCCATCTCACCCAGACCCTTGAAGCGCGAGACGTCGATCTTGCCCTTGCCGCCCAGACCTTTCTCAAGCCACTCGTCGCGCTCGGCCTCGTCCAGACAGTAGACGCGTTTAGCGCCTTGCGTCAGGCGATACAGGGGCGGGCAGGCCAGATACAGGTGGCCCGTGTCGATCATCGGGCGCATCTGGGTAAAGAAGAACGTCATCAACAGCGCCGCGATATGCGCCCCGTCCACATCCGCGTCAGTCATGATTATGATCTTGTCATAGCGCAAGTCGTCGACATTGAACTTGGTGCCAAGACCGACACCCAGCGCCTGCGTCAGATCGTTGATCTCGGCATTGGTGCCCAGCTTGGAACTGGCTGCGCCCAGCACGTTCAGGATCTTGCCGCGCAGGGGCAAAAGGGCCTGCGTTTTGCGGTTGCGACCCATCTTGGCCGAGCCGCCCGCAGAATCTCCTTCGACGATGAATAATTCCGTTCCGTCGCGTGTTGAACTAGAACAGTCCACCAACTTGCCGGGGAGACGAAGTTTTTTAGTGGCGGACTTACGTTGTGTTTCTTTCTCGGCGCGTCGGCGCAGACGTTCTTCGGACCTCAGAATGAGGAAATCGAGAATAGCACCGGCGGATTTCGTGTCCGCGGCCAGCCAGTTATCGAAATGGTCGCGGACCGAATTCTCTACCAACCGTTGTGCTTCGACCGTGGCGAGGCGGTCTTTGGTCTGGCCCACGAATTCCGGCTCGCTGATAAAGCAGGACACCAGCGCGCAGCCACCAGTGATCAGGTCGTCGCGGGTAATCTGCGCGGCCTTCTTGTTGTTGATCAGTTCGCCATAAGCCTTGATCCCTTTCAGGACTGCAGCCCAGAACCCGGCGACATGAGTGCCGCCTTCGGGGGTGGGGACAGTGTTACAGTAGGACTGGATGAACCCGTCACGCGAGGGCGTCCAGTTGATCGCCCATTCGACCTTGCCTGCTGCACCGAATTTTTCCCGAAAGTCCACGGTGCCAGCAAAAGGTTGCTCGGCATAGGTGGACGAGCCGTTCATCGTTTCCTTCAGGTAGTCCGACAGCCCGCCGGGAAAGTGGAAGCTGGCCTCGGTTGGCGTTTCGCCATCGTCGATATGGGATTTCCAGCGGATTTCGACGCCCGAGAACAGGTAGGCTTTGGAGCGGATGGATTTAAACAGCCGCGCCGGTTTGAACTTGTGATGGCCAAAGATTTCGGCATCTGCGTGGAACGTCACAGTGGTGCCACGTCGATTGGGGGCCGCGCCAACCTTTTCGACCGGACCCAACGGGACCCCGCGCGAGAACCGCTGTTCGAACAGAGTCTTGTCCCGCGCCACCTGCACGACCATCGAATCCGACAAGGCGTTGACCACGGATGCACCCACACCGTGCAGACCGCCCGAGGTCTGATATGCTTTCCCCGAGAATTTGCCGCCCGCATGTAGGGTGCAAAGAATGACTTCAAGCGCCGATTTGTCCGGGAATTTGGGATGCGGATCAATCGGGATACCGCGCCCGTTGTCTCGCACCGTCAGTGCGTAATCTGCGTGCAGCTCGACCTCAATCCGGTTGGCGTGACCTGCGACCGCTTCGTCCATCGAGTTGTCGAGGATTTCGGCCACCATATGGTGCAGCGCACGCTCATCCGTGCCGCCGATATACATACCGGGGCGTTTGCGGACCGGTTCCAGCCCTTCAAGCACCTCGATCGAGGAGGCGTCATAGGTATTGGTCGCTTCTGGCGTCAACAGATCGTCGGGCATGGGTGCTGCTCTTGTTTTTGGGTTTGGTCCCATTATGGCAGGGGATGTGGTCCGGGGGAAGGGGCGCGCGAAGTGTTGTGTGCGGTTTGTCGGCTGTGGTGCGCCGTGATTGGGAGCCGAGGTTGAAACGCTACATGTTTGACAAGGCTGGAACCACGGTCACAACGCCAGCCAGAGAGCCCCATTCCGATAGCCACCCTGCACAAGCTCTTTGGCCGGCAGCACATCCGGATAATCGTCAACCCAGTCGCGAAAACGGTCGTTTGTGACAATGGTAGCACTTAGGTCGCGAGCGACCTGTAGAACAAGTGGGTCGGCTGGCGTTCCCTTGGGGGCGACCATAACGCGGTCAACGGGCAACCCAAGCAGTGAGGCAAGGGCTTTGTCATTCATGTAGCGATCCGAGATTTTGTAGCCGACATTTGCATCGAACACGACGCCGGGCGTCAGGCCGGAGGCGGTCAAAGCATCGACAACTTCTTGCACGGTGGCAATGTCCGGAATGCCCTCTCGCCAGTGCAAAATATTTGATCCATCAACCACGGCCCAGTTCTCCGGCGCTTTCGATCTGCGCAACCATTTTCCAAGCAGCAATATCGCGCTTGCAACGGTGCAAAGCCCTGCGACCATTGCCCAATCAGAAAAAGCAGGGCGGGACAGTGCCGCGAACAGGCCGCAGATTGACAGGACAAACAAGAACAGAGGAAGGCGCATCGCTGGAAAATCAATATAGTGAAACGGGGTGTCGCCAGTTCTTTATCAGGTGGCGGTGGAGAATGCCCAGAGCGTTCTCATTGCGGTCACGTGAAATGTTCCAGGAAAACGTGGCCTCCAAGGCCTCGCATTGTTTCTGCATTCTGTTTAGGTTTGGCTGCAAAAGCAAATGGATACGGGAGGCAAAGAGATGAGTTGGATCAGAACCATCCCTTTCGATGAAGCAACAGGAAAACTCAGGAAACTTTACGACCGTGTTACTGGCCCCGGCAACAATGTCGACAACATCATGATGGTGCATTCTTTGCGGCCACATTCGATGGAAGGTCACATGGCCATGTACAAGAACGTGCTGCACCATTCCGCCAACACGATCCCGAAGTGGTTTCTTGAGGTGTTGGGCGTGTGGGTCAGCGCGCTGAACAAATGCAGCTATTGTGTCGAGCACCATTACAGCGGTTTGCAGCGTTTGTTGGGCGATCCGGAGCGTAGCCAGGCAATTCGCGCGGCGATTGAGGCTGGCACACCAGAGGAGGCCCCGTTGGATGCGGCTCAGATTGAGGCCATGCGTTACGCGCGCAAACTGACTGAGGCCCCGGCGGAGTTGAAACAGCAAGACGTGGAAGCCCTGCGTAAGGCCGGCTGGGACGACGGTGAGATCCTCGAAATCAATCAGGTCTGCGCGTATTTCTCTTATGCGAACCGGACCGTTTTGGGGCTGGGGTGTTCAACGGATGGCGACATATTGGGCCTGTCGCCCAACAACTCGGATGACCCGGCGGATTGGGGGCACCATTAAACGGATTTAGCGCGCCATCCAACCAAGGATTGCCTGCGCCACCGCTTTGGGTTGTTGGTGATGCAGCCAGTGATCAGCGTTCGGAATGTCGATGCGCGTCAGGTCCGGCGCGTAGTCTTCCAGCCCCTCAGTCGACTCTGGCAGCAACGCCTTGTCTTCACGCCCCCACAGCAACAGGTGGGGGCAGCGAACCATCAACCGGTCCTTCGGCAGCTCTGGCAGATCCGTGCGCGGTGCGCCGGGTTTCGCAACCACCAGCGGTGACGCGCGGTACCAGTTCAACATGGCCTCCAGCCGCCCGGGCCGCGCCCATTCTGTACGATAGGCCTGCATTTGCTGGTCCGTCAGCCAGTCTGTCCCCATCCCGAAACGAAAAAACCGTTCAAGCTTGGCAAAATTGTCCGCCGACAAACGCTCCTCTGCGTCTGGTGCGCGCAAGGCATTGATGTATTGCGAAGCCTCGGATTGCGCGCCCCCTGCGGCCATGGCCCGTTGGAAGGGCACTGGGTGCACGCCGTTGGCGATGATCAACCGGTCCACCAGATCCGGGCGGAACATGGCCAAACCATAGGCCACAGACGCTCCCCAATCGTGGCCAAGAACACAAACCGGACGGGCGAGCCCCTCGATCAGCGTCACCATGTCCGAGACCAGTCGCGACAGGGCATAATGGCCGACGCCCTCTGGCGCCCAGCTTTGCCCGTAACCGCGTTGATCGGGGGCGATGCAATAGAAGTGGGAAGACAGATGCGGGGCCAGGTCCTGCCACGCGCCGCTATATTCGGGAAACCCGTGAAGCATCAACAAGGGCGGAAGGTCGGGGTCCCCCCAGCTGCGCAGACGGAACCTCTGGCCGTTAAGATCAATGAACTTGTTTTTCATAGCCGAAGCCCTGTGTTGTACCTGAAGCACACGCCCAGAAAGATGTAAAAGTTTGACACCAATCAAAGCGTGTTTTTCACCCGACTGCTAGGCGTTTTCCCGGACAGTGAGACAAGGAGAACCTGAATGGAAGTAGTGACGCAGATCGAGAATGTGCAAGACCCTGCTAACCTGTCGGCGATAGCCAAAACCTCACCGGCTGAGCCTAGCCCCGAGAGAATTCGTCAGGCCTTTGAAAGCGGCAAATATCCTTATGATCGCAAGATGGCGCGCAAAGCTTATGAGGCGGAGAAGGCGCAACTGCAGGCAGAATTGCTAAAAGTACAACATTGGGCACAGGAAACCGGCCAGCGGTTTGTCTTGCTGTTCGAGGGCAGGGATGCCGCAGGCAAAGGTGGAACGATCAAACGCTTTATGGAGCACCTGAACCCACGCCAAGCACGTGTCGTTGCGCTGAATAAACCCACCTGGGAAGAGAAGGGACAGTGGTACTATCAGCGCTATGTTCAGGAACTGCCCACGGTCGGCGAAATGGTTTTCTACGATCGGTCCTGGTACAACCGCGCCGGGGTTGAACGGGTCATGGGTTTTTGTTCGCCCAACGAGTATCTCGAGTTCATGCGCCAAACGCCCGAGCTGGAGCGGATGCTGGTGCGCTCGGGCATCCAGCTCTACAAATACTGGTTTTCGGTCACGCAACCTGAACAGCAACGCCGGTTCAAAAGCCGCGAAACCGATCCTCTGAAACAGTGGAAACTGTCACCAATCGACAAGGCCAGCCTTGATAAATGGGACGATTATACCGAGGCCAAGGAGGCGATGTTCTTTTATACCGATACCGCCGACGCCCCGTGGACCATCGTGAAATCGAACGACAAAAAGCGCGCGCGCCTGAATTGCATGCGCCACTTCCTGTCTACGCTGGACTATCCGGACAAGAACCATGAAATCGTCGACAGCCCCGATCCTTTGATCGTCGGCCAGGCGCATCACGTGATCCAGCACTCGGAACATATTCTGGGCAATTCACTGCATCCTGAAACCGTGTGACAGGAGTCCTCTCAGGTAACATTTGAACCTGTGGGTGTAGTCTCAAGGTGAAATTTCGTCGTTCGCCTCTTGTCCCGGCCTCGGGCCGGGCATAAGGCTGTTCGGATGAGTAAGGTGATGACATATGGTGGCCACTTCCGGGCCATTTCTGTACTGGGCCTGCCGCTGATCGGCGGGCACCTGGCCCAATTTGCTATTGGGCTGACGGATACGGTCATGCTGGGTTGGTACGGTGTCGAGGCGCTGGCCGCCGTGACCTTGGCCAGCAGCTATTTCTTTGTGCTGTTCCTGTTTGGGGCCGGATTCGGTTTGGCTGTTATGCCAATGGTGGCGACGGCTGCGGCTGAAGAAGACGAAACAAGTATTCGCCGTACAACGCGCATGGGGTTGTGGTTGTCGCTTATCTACGCGGCCGTCATGATGCCAATGCTCTGGTGGTCGTACCCTATTTTCCTTGCGTTGAAGCAGGACCCGCAAGTCGCTGAAACCGCGTCCCAGTACCTAAGGGTTGCTGGGTGGGGCCTAATTCCGGCGCTTTTGGTCATGGTGTTGAAATCCTATCTGGCCGCGTTAGAGCGGACCCAGATCGTGCTCTGGATCACCGTGGCCGCTGCAGTGGTCAACGCGATCACCAACTATGCCCTGATCTTCGGCAATTGGGGAGCCCCTGAGCTGGGTGTGATGGGGGCCGCCATCGCGTCGGTTGTCACTCAGGTCGTATCGTTGGTTTGCGTGGTGATCTACGCCATGCGCGTTTTGCCCGAACATAGCCTGTTCCAAAGGTTCTGGCGTCCGGACTGGGAGATGTTTCTGAGCGTTCTCCGCCTGGGCGTGCCGATTGGCCTGACGACCCTGTCCGAGGTCAGCCTGTTCGCAATGTCAGCGATCATGATGGGCTGGCTGGGTCAGGTTCCACTGGCGGCACATGGCATTGCACTTAATTTGGCATCCGCGACGTTCATGGTGCATCTGGGGCTGTCAAACGCTGCGACGATCCGGGCAGGGAACGCGTTGGGCCGGAAAGATAGGCCACATCTGGAACGCGGCGCGATTGCGGTGACGGGGATGTCTTTGGTGATCTCGGTCCTGACTGTCATCCTGTTCCTAGTCTATGCCGAGCCTTTGATTTCCCTGTTCATGGAACCGGATGACCCGCAGCGTCCGGAAATCCTGAAGATCGGTACAGGTCTGCTGGCCATGGCGGCTTTGTTCCAATTGGTGGACGGGGCACAGGTCATTGCGCTTGGCCTCCTGCGTGGTTTGCAGGATGCAAAGGTCCCGATGGTCATGGCCGCGCTCAGCTATTGGGGCGTGGGGATCACGTCCTCGTACTACTTTGGCTTCGTATTGGGCATGGACGGAATCGGAGTCTGGCTCGGCCTTGTTCTGGGCCTGGCCTGCGCGGCGGTTATGCTGATGGCGCGGTTCTGGATGCGCTCGGTCCGCGAAGTTGGTGTGCCCGCCGAGTAAGATTCGGCGGGTCAGTCTTTGCCGAAGCGGTCTGCCTTTTTTCGCACCAGGACAGAACGTAGGTCATGCATGGCCAGCAGCAACCGGTCGGTTACGTCCTCAAGCTGCTCTGGTGTCGCCTTGGATTGCGCCCATTGCGTGGTGAGGTTCAGATAATCAACCGCGCGGTGAATGTCGTCGATGTCGCGCTGGGCCAGCAACGCTTTGCGCGCCTCCATCCAACGGGCAATCTCGGCCTTGTCGGCGTCGGACAACGTGCGTTGGCCTTGCGGTTTCACCTCGCCATTGCGGATGTTGATGACCGCGATCTGATCCATCTCGATCCGGCGCTGGCGGTTTTCAGTGTCGATCCTGAAAACCGCCGCACCATTCTCGCGAACGCGGAAATAATATTCGGGCAATTCCGACGTCATTTGCGCTTACTCAAGTCAACGATGCGCAAAAGCGCTGGATGCGGGTGCAAGCTTCGGTCAGCGCCTCGTCCGAGGTCGCATAGCTGACCCGAAAGTTTGGCGACAGGCCAAAAGCCGCACCGAACACGACGGCCACGTCTACCTCTTCCAGCAATGCGGTGGCAAACGCCTCATCCGAGTCGATCACAGTGCCTGCGGGGGTGGTTTTGCCAATTAGCCCGGCAATGGATGGATAGACGTAGAACGCCCCCTCGGGCGTCGGGCAGCTGATGCCGTCGATTTCGTTCAGCATGCGAACAACCAGATCACGGCGGCGTTTGAACGTTTCGTTGTTGGGGGCCAAAAAGGACTGCGTCCCGTTTAGTGCCTCAACGGCCGCCCATTGGCTGACCGAGCAGGGGTTCGAAGTCGATTGCGATTGGATCTTGCGCATGGCGGCGATAACCTCGACCGGTCCTGCCGCGTAACCAATGCGCCAGCCAGTCATCGCATAGGCTTTGGAGACACCGTTACAGGTCAGCGTCCGGTCATAAAGGCGGGGCTCGACTTCGGCCGGGGTGCAGAATTCGAACCCGTCATACGCCAGATGTTCATACATGTCGTCGGACATGACCCAAACATGCGGATGCCGCATCAGGACGTCGGTTAGTTCTTTCAACTCTTCACGGCTGTAGCCTGCACCGGTGGGGTTCGACGGTGAGTTGAAGATAAGCCACTTGGTCTTCGGCGTGATCGCAGCCTCAAGCTGATCTGCAGTCAGTTTGAAGTTTGTCTGGATCGAAGTTTCCGCGATTACCGGAGTGCCTCCGGCCAATAGCACCATATCCGGATAGCTAACCCAATAGGGCGCAGGGATCACAACCTCATCGCCTTCGTTCATCGTGGCCATCAGGGCATTGTACAAGGTTTGCTTGCCGCCGGTGCCGACCGAAATCTGCGCGGGCGTATAGTCCAACCCGTGGTCACGCTTCATCTTGGCGCAGGCAGCCTGTTTCAATTCAGGGATGCCGTCAGGCGCGGTATATTTGGTCTTCCCGGCTGCGATGGCTGCAACTGCCGCGTCCTTGATGTTTTGCGGGGTGTCGAAATCGGGCTCGCCCGCGCTTAGGCCGATGACATCGCGCCCGGCAGCTTTCAATTCGGCCGCTTTAGCGGTTATCGCAATGGTGGGCGATGGTTTCACGCGTGACAGTGTCGCAGAAAGGAAACTCATGGTCGGCCTCGATTTGTATGTTCAGCTTGACTGTCATAGGGTGCGCTCGAATGACGATCAAGCGATATGAATAATGGAATTGGAGAGCCCGATGAACGACGAGAATGACTGGTACGGACCGGACTCTGCGACATTCGGGGACAGGCTGGCAGGGGCACGCGAAGCGGCTGGTATGACCCAGGCCCAGATGGCCCGCAGGCTTGGCGTGAAAAAGACAACAATTGCAGCCTGGGAAAATGATCTGTCCGAGCCGCGCGCGAACCGTCTTTCCATGATGGCAGGCATGGTCAATGTGTCGATCATGTGGTTGCTGACCGGTGAAGGCGAAGGCATGGATGCCCCCGTCGAAGCGGAAGAAGGCGCACCCGAGCTTGCGGATGTCGTGGCTGAGCTGCGTTCCATTCGCGGTGAAATGCGCGCCAGCGCCGAGCGGGCCGCGAAGCTGGAGAAAAGGGTGCGTCTGATGCTGGAGCAGGGTCGGTGAACGAACCACGGGACGTTCGTATAAAGCGGCTGAAGATGCGATCCATGCGGCGTGGGATCAAAGAAATGGATCTGATCCTGTCAGCCTATGCTGACCGAAATCTGACGGCCATGGAGCCGTCGGATCTGGATAATTATGATGCGTTGCTGCACGAAAACGACCAGGATCTTTATCAGTGGGTCACAGGGCAGGTGCAGCCGCCCGAAACCTATTCCGAATTGATCTCGGACATCGCGCAGACCTTTCAAAAATAAAAGAAAATCCGGCTTAACCGATTTTTCGGGATTTCCATTCATCCTGCCTGAAACAGCGCGACTGAATCGGAGGATCGGATGAGTATGGAAATGCAGGTCTCCGCGCCGGGAACCAAAGGGTTCATGACCAGCTATCTTGAGGCACTTGCCTTGGTGGAACGGCTGCACCGGTTGCTATTGGACGTCATCAAGGATGAGTTTGAGCGTGTCGGCGTATTGGAGATCAACGCCGTGCAGGCATTGCTTTTGTTCAATATCGGCGACCATGAAGTCACCGCGGGTGAATTGAAAAGTCGTGGGTATTATCAGGGCAGCAACGTCAGCTACAACCTGAAGAAACTGGTCGAAATGGGGTACATGCACCATCAAAGATGCGAGATCGACCGCCGTTCCGTAAGGGTTCGATTGACCCCACGCGGTCGTGAAATACGCGATGTCGTATCCGAGTTGTTTTTGCGCCACGCTGAGGGGCTGCAAAATCGCGGCGTGTTGGGGCTGGAAGGCATCGACGACATCACCACATCCCTGCGTCGGGTCGAGCGGTATTGGACGGACCAAATCCGGTACATCTATTGATCAGGGGCGCAGGGAATCTGTGGCGTCGGACAGGGTTAGCCCCTCCAGCTCGCGTATCAGTTTTCGGGTCATCGCGTCCTCATAGGCCTCAAAGCCCAAAGCGACTTCGATGAAGGCTCCGGGCCCCAGAATAACCCATGTGTTGTAATAGGCGGAAAGCTCACCGACCTGGACATAGCGTTTGTCGCCATGACTGGGATCGTCTGCTCCGATCACGAGCCCGTTGATCGTGATGCCGGTGTTTTCCAGTTCGGCTTTCACGCTGCGTGGATGAGGGCCCAGATTGTGCTTGCCGTCCCCTGACAGATCCAACGTGCGTTTCCAGCAGTTCGGTTGCTGCGACAGTAGATTGGCTCCGAACCGCATTGCCGACCCAACGGCAGTGCCCTGTGGTGCGTTACCCCGCGTGACGGTCTTCAATTGGTCGCTGATCCGTGCAAGATCTTGTGCCGTGCGGATC
Source organism: Ruegeria sp. CDSC068 (assembly GCF_059610545.1). Lineage (NCBI taxonomy): Bacteria > Pseudomonadati > Pseudomonadota > Alphaproteobacteria > Rhodobacterales > Roseobacteraceae > Ruegeria > Ruegeria sp. CDSC068. The sequence goes on along the minus strand of NZ_JBXWNV010000005.1, from coordinate 244,773 downwards.
TCAGTCCAGTTTACCAACATGCGTTGATGACGGGGCTCGCTCCATTCGTAGATCGCCAATCGCACAGGCGCGCCGATGTCGGACAGGATCAGTTGAACAACTTCAGGGCGTTGCAAGGCCGCAGCCAGACCGCCGGTTTGCAGCCTGTACTCGCGGCTGTCGACGGAACCGGACACATCCAGGCCCAAAGCTAGCGCTTGCCTGCATTCCGCTGCGACAGGGGAGGCCAGTAGGGAAAGAATGGTGGCCAGGAGGCGGATCATTGATGTGCACCCTCCTGCAAAGCACCGATCTGCAACCCTTTCAATTCTCGTTCCAGCTTGCGACGCATCGCGCGCTCAAAATCTTCGAACCCTTGCGCGATTTCCAGAAACGCACCGGGGCCGTGCAGAACGTTGTTCTCGAAGAACGGGATGAGGAACAGCTCTCCTTCAAAGTCTGCAGCGTTGATTACCAACCCGTTGACCACGACGTTTTGAAAGGGAAAGTGCCGGTATGCAGAGTCCGGCCCATAGCCGTCATTGTTTGAGCCATCCCCGGACAGATCGATAGTTTGGAACAGGCAGGGCGGTGCTTGCTGCATCAAAGTCGCGCCAAATGCCAAGGCATAGCCCATTGCTGTGGCTGAGCCACTATCCGAACGAACAGATTGTTGCACTGTTGAGGCTGCGACCAGCAGATCGGCCTCAGTGTTGATCATGGTCCAGTTTAGAACTACGCGTTGTGTGGTGCGTCCGCTCCACTCATACACGGCCAGCGCTACCGGTGCGGGCGAGGAAAAAAACGCCTCGACCACTTCTGGTGCGATCAATGCAGCCGCAAGACCCTGCCGTTGCAAAACGTCTTCGTTCTCGTCCACGGAAGTCGAGATATCCATAGCGAGTGCCAGTGCAAGCCGGCAGGTCTCGGCCCGAAGGGGGCTGGCCAGAACGGCCAGACCCAGTGTTATCAGCCAGCGGATCACCAGGTGCCGGTGCTTTCCATGCTGGCCCAGGGCTCGGCCGGTTCCAGCGCTTCGCCGTTTTGCAGCAGTTCGACCGAGATATTGTCCGGAGACCGCACAAACGCCATACGCCCGTCACGCGGGGGGCGATTGATCACAATGCCGTTGTCCTGCAAGTGCTGGCAAACCTCATAAATGTTGTCGACCCCATAAGCGAGATGCCCGAAATGTCGGCTGTCGCTGGGCAAAGTGTCATCCCCATCCCAATTGTGGGTCAGCTCGATCGGCCGATCCTCTTGTCCCGGAGGGGCCATGAAGATCAGCGAAAACCGGCCTGCTTCGCTGTCATAACGGCGGGTTTCCTCCAGGCCCAGCAGTTCATAGAACGCCATCGACTTCTCCAGATCCTTCACGCGGACCATGGTGTGAAGATATGTCAGCCCCATTGTGGCTTCCTTTCTATTCAGGTGATGGGCTGCAGCTTAGCGCGCGGGCCAAGCGTGTCGAGGGGCAGGGCGGACACAATTTGGAATTTGCGACGCTTGGTGCACATGTCGCGGTTCCGGTCTGGGAATTGCCGATATATAGTGGTGGGCGACTCATTGCTGGAAAGGAAATTTCATGCCGCTGTCCTCTGACCAACTGGCCGAGATCGAAGCGCAACGGGCGCAATCGCATCCAACACGCCGCGTTGTGGCTGAGGGGATGGAAGACCACCTCTATACCGCGCATCAGGTGCTGGATCACGGCTTTGTACGCGTCATTGACTACATGGGGGATGACGCAGCAATTTGTCAGGCGGCACGCGTATCTTACGGCAAAGGCACCAAATCGGTGCAGAATGACGAGGGGCTGATCCGCTATCTGATGCGGCACTGGCACTCGACCCCGTTCGAGATGTGCGAGATCAAGCTGCATGTCAAACTGCCGGTCTTTGTCGCCCGACAGTGGATTCGTCACCGGACCGCAAATGTGAATGAGTATTCTGCGCGGTATTCTATTCTGGACCGAGAGTTTTATATCCCTGCACCGGACCACGTGGCCGCACAATCCGAAGTGAACAATCAGGGTCGCGGCGACGCCCTGCAAGGGGAAGAGGCAGCCCGCGTTCTAGAAATGCTCAAGGCCGACAGCGCGCGGTGTTATGACAATTACGAAGCCATGATCAACCAGGATGGTCAACAGGGGTTGGCGCGAGAACTGGCGCGGATGAACCTGCCTGCGAATATCTACACGCAGTGGTACTGGAAGGTGGACCTGCACAACCTGTTCCATTTCCTGCGTTTGAGGGCCGATCCACATGCTCAGTACGAAATCCGCGTTTACGCCGACATGATGTGCAAGATCGTCGCCGACTGGGTGCCCTTCGCGTATAGAGCGTTCGAAGATTACCGTTTGGGTGCGGTCAACCTTTCGGCGCAGATGGTTGATAGCCTGCGACGCATGTTGGCCGGTGAAACTGTGACGCAGGAAAACTCGGGCATGACGGCACGGGAATGGCGCGAGTTCGAGGCTGTCATTCGCGAGGGTTAAAGCCGACAGAACTCTTTCTTCTGATGTCATGACGCCTTTTTGAGTGGTTCATGACATCAGTCATCAGTGTGATGCGTGAACGCTCGGAAATCGTGGTGTTCGGCTAAAACGAAAGCACTCATGCCGATACCAAACCGACGCGAGGGTAAGGTTTCAAACCCTTGAGAATGGACAACGGCCGGAAATTGGCCGTTGGCCTGCTTTTAGTACCCGCAGATGACGGGGTGTTTTATAACGGCTTCAAATCAGAGGCCATTTGTCGGCCGTCGCGTCCGTCTTCCAACTCATACGAGACTTTCTGATTGTCAGCGAGTCCGGTCAGACCGGACCGTTCTACGGCCGAGATATGAACAAAAACGTCCTTGCCACCTTCGTCAGGGGCAATAAACCCATAGCCTTTCGTGGTATTAAACCATTTCACGGTGCCAGTTGGCATTTCCCGTGTCTCCTTCTACTTACACGTTGTCCCACAAATTGGTGGGGGCAGTGGTTGACGCAACCACAACGCATCACCGCTTCGCCCACACGACGCAGCCCGAATTGTGTGTTTCGTCTTTTTCAACATTGCACGGTGAAGTAAAAAATCAAGAATAACTGGATGTAGCAGGCAAAAATGCCAAAAATTCATACAAGTACAGGAACGGTCCCAAAATGCGTCTATATGGCCTGAAAAACTGTGATACTTGCCGTAAGGCATTGAAAGAAATTAAAAATATTGAATTTGTAGACGTTCGCGCGCAAGGAGTTCCCGATTCTGTCCTGACAGAGGCGTTTGCTACGTTCGGCGAAGCTTTGCTCAATACCCGGTCAACAACTTGGCGTGGATTGGACGCGGAACAACGCACGCGACCACCTTTGGAGTTGCTGAAGGAACACCCGACTTTGATGAAGCGCCCCTTGATCGAAGATGACGGTACGTTGTTGTTGGGCTGGACCGCGAAAACCAAGGCAAGCCTTGGCGTTGCCTGATCGGGCGCTTATGTGTCTGACGTAAATGTGAGGGTTTAAATGCGCAACGCATCAATGATTTTGGGCGTCATTGCCGGTTTGATCGGAATGATTGTTGGCTTTTTTGGCTATGGCTATATCGAATTCATAAACCATTACGGCGAGATCGAAGGCCTTGCTGAGCAAGTGGACAACGTACAGTTCATCCAGACCGCTTCCATTATTGCGCCTTTGCTGGCCATCGCGGGGGGCGCAATGGCCCATGCGCGGGCTCTGATCGGTGGAATATTGCTGCTGATCTCAGCCGTCGGGATGTATTTCGCGTTTGGATTCAACGTCTTCACGATGTTTCCGGTGGCCTTTGCCGCCGTGGCAGGCATCCTTGGGCTGGCCGCGGGAAAACCGGACGAGCCCAAGGCACATTTCTAGGTCATTTCACGTGCAGGGCCCGGTCGACAGACAAGGGGCCTGCGCCGTTGATCACGATAACGAGCAGCACGAAAGTCCAGAGCGTCCGCTGGTCCAGCACATTTGGTGCGGCGGTAAAAAAGCTTCCCAGCGCTGCGCCATGCCCGGTGACGTCGACAATTGTCTGAACCCAGACAAAACCGATCATACCCAAGGCCGCCAGCCGGGACAGAAGGCCCACCAGAATCAAGGCCGGCAGCAGAAACTCAGCCCAGGTGCCGGCAACTGCGATCACCCAATAAGAAAAGCCGAGTTGTGAACTGTCATAGCTGACGGCTTCCATTGCTTTGGGAAAAATCTGGACGTATGCACCGTCAGACGGGAACAGGAAACCCAAAATGCCACTGCCAAGTTTAGTGGTTGCTGAGTTCCAATAGTAGACAAGCAGCGTCGCGGCAAAAACCACCCGGGCCAGTGTTGGCGTGAGCCAGCCAGAGGTCATTTCTAGCCGTCCCAGGGTATTATTGTGAAAAGAGATCAGGGCAGTCATGTTGCCAGCCTTTCGATAGACACAGAAGTAATCGCGCCGCCCTGCAAAAGCAGCGCCAGAGTGGCCCCAAGGTCAAATTCGGGGAATTCGGCAGAGGTTTGTTCAAATGCCTCGCCAATGGTAAGCCCGGCCTGAACGTGGGCGATCCAGTCCGCTCCGCCTTTGGGCAGCAAATGCGGGGCCGGGTCGAATTCGGGTCGGGTGATCAGGATATCTTCGGACCCGGGTGCAGGTTTGGGTGCACCCTCTTCGGAATTGAAGCGCCAGATCGAAAACAGTGGCCAATCTGACCGAAGAACCTTCATGGATGGCGCAAATTCTAGCTTTGCCAAAACGATCTCTTCCGGTGGGATGGCCAGCGCATCGGGCCGTGCGGCCTGGCTATCGGCAGAGTGGTAGGATCGGCGCAGTGCCAGTTCCAGACGCGCCACGTCGGCAAGGTAGCCAAGGTGCGACAACTGCTCCATCCCGGCAAGAAATTCGGGGAATTCCTCACCGTAGAACATCATCAGCGGTGAAGACGGGGGGTGTTTGCGCAGGAAAAGCCCGGCAAGCCCATCCATGTTCTGAGGCCCCAGCAGTCGTGCGATCACGGGAAAGGCTTGATGCATCGCCTCGGTCAGCGAAACAGCCACGTTGTTGCGGTAAACGCTGAACCGCCGCCCGGCGGGGCGTTCTGTGGCATCCCACAAACCGTCCGGAACAGCCGCCGACGGGTCAAGCAGGGCTGCGCGGAACGTGGTTTGCGAAACGCTCATGCGGGGATGCGGTCCAGTGCCGCCTGAGCCCGATCTGCTTCGGCCCGAAGAATGGACCAGTCGGGTACGTCCGTATCCCATTCGATCAGAACGGGTTTGGGGCCGGAACGGTCCAACACGTAATCCAGCAACGTCCACACCGGATCAACGACTTCGCGACCGTGGCTGTCGATCAGCAAGGGACGACCATGGTCGTCTTCGTCTTCGTCATGACCGCCAAGGTGTATCTCGTGGACGTTGTCCAGCGGGTAGGCGTCGATGTAGCTCTGCGGAGAGAAGTCCAGATTGGTGGCCGACACGAAGACATTGTTCACATCCAGCAAAAGACCACATCCTGTCCGACGTGCGATTTCCCGCAGGAAGTCAGGCTCGGACCATGTACTTTCTTCAAAAGCCAAATAGCTGGATGGGTTTTCCAGCAGCATTTGCCGCCCCACGGTTTCATGAACCTGGTCTATATGTGCGCAGATTCGCTCCAGCGTTTCGTCCGTGTAGGGCAGGGGCAGAAGATCGTTCAGGAAATGACTGTCATGGGTCGACCAGGCCAGATGCTCGGAAAAGCTGGCCGGATTCAGCCACCCCACCAAGTGTTTCAGACGCACCAGGTGAGCGGGGTCCAAGGGGCCTTCTCCACCGATCGAGAGGCCAACGCCGTGGACGGAAATGGGGAACTTTTCAGAGAGGTGGCGCAATTGAGCCAGCGGCCTGCCGCCATCACCCATGTAGTTTTCGGCATGGATCTCAAGCCAGCCGACCGGATGCGCATGGTCCAGAATCTGGTCGTAATGCTGGGGTTTATACCCGACCCCCGGTGCCGCGGGCAGCCTGTTTGATCGAAGTGAACTATCCAGCATGTGCAAATCCTCCGGTCACGAAAAGAGGCGGGCGATAGGGCCCGCCCCTCCGACTCTCAGATGCTTGGGCTTATGCCGGCAGGTCGCGCTCCAGCGGTTCCAGCGAACCTTCGCGCGCTGCGCCATCTGCCGACTTGGGCAGTTCGATATCGGCGCAGGTTCCAGCGTCGACCAGAGTCCAGGCATTGCCCTGATAGTCAACGGTCGAGGTGCCCGCGCAGGTGGTGCCGGGGCCAGCGGCACAGTCGTTCTGACCGGCCAGCGAAACGCCATAGCATTTCTCTTTGGCTTGTGCGGAGGCGGTTGTGGCTACGCCAGATACGGCTGCTGCAACTGCGCTTGCGATAACCAGGGTTTTTGCGGTGTTCGACATCTCGGTAATCCCTTTTGATGACTGCGTATGTCTTCTTGTGACAATGACAAAGGTAGTAGCTAAATCGGGGCAGGTGAATTCACGAGCCCGTGTCTCACAACCCCGTCAAAGAGCGTAATGCCCTCTTGAAGGTTAACAAACTGTTTTTGAAATGAAAAATGGAAAATGTTTCAATCCGACCCCGAAATTGGGGTCGGATTTCGGGCAATTTGTCGCCGAATGTTACAGAAGATCAGGCGGCGTCGCGGCCAATGACAGCTCTTTTGTTACAGCCTCAAGAGATTGAACTTGTGTCTGTTTTTCGCCAAGGCGGCGCACACTTACGGTACGCTCTTCAACTTCGCGGTGACCGACTGCCAGAATGATCGGCACCTTGCCGACCGAGTGCTCACGAACCTTGTAGTTGATCTTTTCGTTGCGAATATCCGCCTCGGCCCGCACGCCAGCAGCCTTGAGCGTTTCGACAACCTCCAAAACATAGTCATCCGCCTCGGACGTGATCGAGGCGACCACAACCTGACGCGGGGCCAACCAGAACGGCAGTTTGCCAGCATGTTCCTCGATCAGGATACCGATGAAGCGTTCGAACGAGCCCAGGGTTGCACGGTGCAGCATGAACGGACGGTGCTTGGCACCGTCGGCACCGATAAAGTTCGCATCCAAACGCTCCGGCAAGTTTGGATCAACCTGCAGGGTGCCGCACTGCCATGTCCGGCCGATCGCGTCGGTCAGTGTGAATTCCAGCTTGGGGCCATAGAACGCGCCTTCGCCTTCCAGAACCTCATAGTCATAGCCCGCTGCCTTACAGGCATCACCCAGCGCCTTTTCGACCAGATCCCAGCTTTCGTCCGATCCGATCCGTTTTTCCGGTCGGGTCGACAGCTTGATTGTCCAATCATGGAACCCGAGGTCAGCATAGACCTTGGACAGGAACGCAATGAACTTGGCGGTCTCAGATTCGATCTGTTCCTCGGCGCAGAAGATATGGCCATCGTCCTGCGTGAAACCACGGACCCGCATGATCCCATGCAAAGCGCCCGAGGGTTCGTACCGGGCGCACGATCCAAACTCCGCCATACGCAGGGGCAGGTCGCGATAGGACTTCAAGCCCTGATTGAACACCTGCACGTGGCACGGGCAGTTCATTGGCTTCAGCGCGTTGATCGCCTTTTCGCGGGCGTGTTCTTCGTCGACTTCGACGATGAACATGTTCTCTTGATATTTGTCCCAGTGGCCAGACGCTTCCCACAGCTTGCGGTCCACGACCTGCGGCGTGTTCACTTCGACATAGCCGTCTCGTTCCTGCATCCGGCGCATATAGTCCTGCAGGGTGGTGTAGATCTTCCAGCCGTTCGGATGCCAGAAGATCTGGCCCGGCGCTTCTTCCTGCATGTGGAACAGGTTCATCTCGCGGCCCAGCTTGCGGTGATCACGCTTGGCAGCCTCTTCCAGCATATGCAGATGCGCTTTAAGCTTTTCCTTGCCGGTGAAGGCCACGCCATAAATGCGCTGCAGCATTGCGCGGTCGCTGTCGCCACGCCAATAGGCTCCAGCAATGCTCATCAGCTTAAAGGCGTCGCCCGGCAACTGGCCGGTATGCTGCAAGTGCGGGCCACGGCAGAGATCCTGCCAGTGGCCGTGCCAGTACATGCGAAGCGGTTCGTCACCCGGAATGGCTTCGATCAGCTCGACTTTATAAGGCTCGTTATTGGCCTTGTAGAATTCGATTGCGCGCTGACGGTCCCAAATTTCGGTGGTCACGGGATCGCGCTTGTTGATGATCTCTTTCATCTTTTTCTCGATAAGGCCGAGATCTTCGGGGGTAAACGGTTCTTCCCGGTCGAAATCATAGTACCAACCGTTGTCAATCACGGGGCCGATGGTGACCTTGGTTGCAGGCCAGATTTCCTGTACCGCGCGCGCCATCACGTGCGCCAGATCGTGACGGATCAGCTCGTTGGCCTGTTCCTCATCTTTCATGGTGTGGATGGCGATCTGCGCGTCAGATTCGATGGGCCACTGCAGGTCCCAGTGCTGGCCGTTCACGGTGGCCGAGATGGCCTTTTTGGCCAATGAGTTTGAGATATCAGCAGCGACCTGAGCTGGCGTGACGCCTGCGTCATAGGATCGTGCATTGCCATCGGGAAAAGTAAGGGAGACTGACTGTGAGTCCAGGGCCATATCGGCTCTCCTCGTCGGTTTGGCGCCCACTGAACGCCCGGTTGCGGGTTATGTGTGTTCGATCCATTTGGCAGTTGCAGCATGACCTGTCAAGCATCCAGCCGCGTTGGGGCTGACGCGGCGGGAGGTTCGAATTCGGGAATTGCAGCCACCGGGCAGCCGTGCATGATGAACCCCAAAAGGAAAGAGGGCGACATGGCAGCGACGGATTTTCTGGAAACGGCACAAGGGCGGCGGCTGGCTTATCACAAAAGCGATGGGGCAGGGCCGACGGTTGTATTTTTGGGCGGGCTGAAGTCTGACATGGAGGGCACCAAGGCGGTGCATCTTGAGGCTTGGGCCAAGGCGCGCGGTCAGGCATTCCTGCGGTTCGATTACTCGGGCCATGGCGAGAGCTCGGGCAAATTTGAGGACGGATGCATCGGCGACTGGCACGAGGATGCTTTGGCCGCGGTAGCTGCCCTGACCGATGGGCCACTGATCGTGGTCGGGTCGTCGATGGGCGGCTGGCAAGCGCTTTTGCTGGCGAAGGCAATGCCGGATCGGATTGCAGGTGTGGTGACCATCGCCGCCGCGCCTGATTTCACTGAAGACGGGTACTGGGCATCGTTTTCTGACACGCAAAAACAGGTGTTGGAAACCGAAGGGTATGTTGAATTACCCTCTGACTATATGGAGCCTTATATCATCACGAAACGCATGATTGAGGACGGAAGACAGCAGTTGGTTCTGCGGGATGCAATTAATCTTCAGTTTCCGGTACGTTTTCTGCAAGGGACTGCAGATACTGCTGTTTCCACTGCAACAGCTGTGCGTCTGGTGGAACATGCCACCGGTTCAGATATGCGCCTGCTCTTGGTCAAGGATGCAGACCACAGGTTCTCGGACGGGCCATGCCTGGAAATCATCGAAAACGCCGTGCTTGAAGTGATGAGCGCGCAATGATCCGGGGGGTGGGCAAAGCCATCGGGCGTGTTCTTCTGGTGCTGGTCGCGGCTGGTGCCCTGATCTATTGGTTCGGTCCGCGCGAAGAAGTGAACCTGAACCCGACATTTGAACCGCGCAAGTTTGGCGAAGGGGTGCAGGTCTATTTCGAAAGCGTCGAGTCCGCTTTCGATGACATCACTGCTGGTGTCGAGAAACGGGTTGTCTGGCAAGACGGGTTCAAGGAACAGCGCACCCCGGTTTCCATATTGTATTTGCATGGGTTTTCCGCCTCGTCCGAGGAAGTTCGCCCTGTCCCGGACATGGTCGCCGATGCGTTGGGGGCCAATCTGGTCTACACCCGCTTGCAGGGTCATGGGCGCGGCGGGGAGGCGATGGCCGAAGGCACCGCCTCGGGCTGGATGCAGGATATGGCCGAAGGGTTGGCCGCCGCCCGTGCAGTGGGCGATCAGGTCGTCGTGATTTCAACCTCGACCGGCGGAACACTGGCTGCGGCGGCGACATTGGACGATGCACTGATAGAAAACGTAGCCGGTTTGGTCTTTGTTTCTCCGAATTTTGGTGTGAACACGCCCGGTGCCTGGATACCGGGCCTTCCATGGGCGCGAAGCTGGTTGCCATTGATCATGGGGGAAGAACGGGACGTCTCGGGGCCGGATCCCGAGAAGAACAAGTACTGGTCGTCGGTTTATCCGTGGGAGGCAGTTGTGCCTATGACCGCCTTGGTTGAAACTGTTTATGCCATGGACTTCTCGCAGGCGCGTGTCCCGGCGTTGTTCTGGTTCTCGGACGATGATCAGGTTGTGCGCCCGGACTTGACCCACAAGGTGGCCGAAGCTTGGGGCGGACCTGCTAGTGTTCATACGGTTACGATGGGGCCGGGCGATGACCCATCGTCCCATGTCATTGCCGGACGTTTGATGTCTCCGGGACAGACTGATGCTGCGGTCGCTGGTATTTTGGCATGGTTGAAAGAGCATGGGATCGAATGATGGAACAGCGCGTCAGCCTAATCACTGTCGGGGTGGAAGACCCTGAAACCGCCGCTGCATTCTATGAAAAGATCGGCTGGAAACGTGTCGACAGCCCGGACGGTGTGATTGCCTTTGATCTGATCGGGCAGACGCTGGGGCTGTATCCTCTGCCGGCACTTGCCGATGAGATTGGTGTTGACGTGGGCACCTTGGGCCGTGGGGCGCTGACGCTTAGCTATAACTGCCGGTCAAAGGAAGATGTCGCGCTGGTTTTAAGCAAGGTTCAAGCCGCTGGTGCCGAGGTTCTTAAACCGGCCTCGGATGTGTTCTGGGGCGGGCATCACGGTTATTTCCGCGCACCCGAAGGCACGATCTGGGAGGTCGCTTTCAACCCGTTCTCACCTCTGGCCCCTGATGGGGCGTTTCGTTGGAACGGGTACGGGTGATGCGTAAGCCGGGTAGCATGTGGAGCCTTGAAAACCTTGGCCGCGTGCGCCTGTCCAAGCACTTTTTCATGCGGGATTTTCTTTATTCTGAGATCGGAAATTTCCATGAAAAACAGAACCTTCCCGACAACCCTGATCTTGCCATCGAAACCGGCGGCGCCTTTTGCCAGACGTTACTTGACCCGTTAGAGGAGACGTTCGGCCGCGTGGCGGTTCGATCTGGTTATCGGTCGCCGTCGTTGAATCAATATGGCAATGAAAACCGGCTGAACTGCGCCCGAAACGATAATCCACTGGAGTGCCATATCTGGGATTGGGGCACCGGCGATGATCGGATTGCCGGGGCGTCGATTGTCATTCCGTGGTTCGCGGATCGTTACGCGGAAGGCCGGGATTGGCGCGATCTGGCGTGGTGGATGCACGATCATATGGAGTATTCCGAGATTTGGTTTTTCCCAAAACTCTGTGCTTTCAATCTGGTGTGGCGGCCAATTCCCCTAAGGCGTATCGACAGCTACATCGCCCCGCGCGGGTGCCTGTTGCGTGCGGGCGAAAATCCGGGCGAAGACCTGAAAACTCGTCAAAAGCGCTATGCGGATTTTCCCACGTTTCGCGGCATTGCCTATCCGTGAAGTTTAACTTGCCGACGCCGATAAAACCTCTCATCCTGCTAAAAACGAAGCCGCCGAAGAAGCTGAGATGAAGGAGGCCGCGATTGATCGAGCCGCTGGTTTTATTGCCCGGATTGATGTGCGATTCTAGGGTATTCGCCCCTCAGATCGCGCACTTTTCTCGTCAACGCGCGGTCACGGTTGCACCGGTTTCGTTGGGCGAGCGGATCGAAGAAATTGCCTCGGGCCTTCTGGATCAACTGCCACACCGCTTTGCGCTTGCGGGGTTTAGTATGGGTGGTGTGGTGGCTCTTGAACTTATTCGTCGCGCACCCGACCGGATTTCGCGCCTGTGCCTTATGGCCACCGATGCGCAGTCCGACACGCCGCAGATCGCGGCGACACGAGAAGAGTATATGGTTGGTGCCAAGGCCGGGCGGCTTGAAGAGGTTATGCGAAAGATCCTTGGGTCAGATACGTTGGCCCCTGGGCCAAGGCGCGTTCCCATTCTGAGTGACGTGACTGCCATGGCATTGGATCAGGGGGCAGATGTGTTCGAACGCCAGATGCGCGCTTTGCAGCGGCGTCCGGATCAGCAAGGTGCGCTGCGAATGATCAAGGTTCCCACGCTGGTCTTGTGTGGGGCGCATGACCTGCTGACACCAGTAAGAAAGCACGCATTTATGGCAGATCTGATCCCAAATGCGGAACTAAATGTGGTTGAGGACGCGGGGCATTTGCCAACGCTCGAAGCGCCTCAGGTTGTCAATGAAGCACTTGAGAACTGGTTAAACATGCCTGCGCGAACCACTTATGGGTAAAGGGCTGCACGCTCGGATTTGCTGAGGATCACAGGCTCAACAACCGGGTCGAAGGTACCTGGGTCGAAGAAGGGTGTGTTCTTCCAACTGCCTGACATCCGCGATTTCGCGACGCGGATCGCCAGCCCGTATACGGCCGACCCAATCTTTTCATGGGTCTGTTTGCCGTGGCCTTTGGGAATAAACCCGCGCGTGGTGATCGGCCCCAACCCACTTGGGTCGGGGATACGTTTAACGATAAAACCTGCGAATGGGAACTTCGGCGTTGTTGGTGTGGTCGCCAGTGGCGCATTGCAGCAACTGGCATACCAGCGCATCATCCCTTTGGGGCTCAGTTGCATCAGCGCGAGATGCTCGGCACCGCCGTCGAAAAGGATCTCTTCCGGAAGCATCTGCAGGATTTCAACAGGACCGGGGGCAGGATCGGGTTGCCCAAAGTACAACTGAGCCGCGCGGCAATCGTGACAGTAGCACACGACATGTGTGCCGTGTTTCACGCCTGCGGCGCTGATCCGTCCATATAGGGAACCGCAAGAGCAGGAAAATGGGGTGTCTTTCGCCACTTTCCTGCTCATGATTTTTAAGCCACTTTGTTTTTGTTTGCGGCGCGACGCTTTGGTTTGCGCGTATTTGCATTCATGAAGTCAATCACAAGCGGCCGGATGTTATCCCGCCAGCTGCGGCCTGCAAAAATGCCATAGTGACCCGCTCCGGGTTCGACGTGGCTTGCCTTTTTTGCATCCGGCAAACCGGTGCAGAGTTCAAGCGCGGCAATACACTGGCCGGGCGCTGAGATATCATCATTTGCGCCTTCAACCGTTTTGACCGCAACATCGGTGATTTTGCCGATATCGACCTTGTGACCTGCGACAACGAACTCATTGCGGGCGATCTCGCGGTCTTTGAACACGCGCTCGACCGTGGAAAGGTAAAACTCGGCGGGCATGTCCATGACCGCCAGATATTCATCGTAAAAGCGGTTATGCGCATCGTGATCGGACGCTTCGCCTCGCATCACGCGCTGGATCTGATCGGTGAACGCTTTGGAGTGGCGATCTCCGTTCATCGACATGAAGGACGCCAATTGCAGCAAGCCTGGGTATACCATGCGGCCGACGCCTTTGTATTTGAAGCCGACGCGCTGGATCATTGTTTCTTCCAGCTGTCCCATGGTCACACGACGGCCGAAATCGGTCACGTCGGTCGGGGTTGCATCAGGGTCAACCGGACCACCGATCAGGGTCAATGTGTTGGGCTGGGCCTTGGGCTCGACCTCGGCCAGATAAGCGGTTGCGGCAAGCGTCAGAGGAGCGGGCTGGCAAACGGCAACAACATGAGTGTCCGGGCCCAGCTCTTTCATAAAATCGACAAGATACAGCGTGTAGTCCTCGACATCGAACTTGCCTTCGGAAACAGGGATATCACGCGCATTATGCCAGTCGGTTACGTAAACCTCACAATTGACCAGCAGGCTTTTGACCGTGGAACGCAACAAAGTCGCGTAGTGGCCGGACATTGGCGCTACCAGCAGCACCTTGCGGGGTTGTTCTTCGCGTCCATTGACGCGAATATGGATCAGGTCGCCAAATGGGCGCTCCATTACGGGAACAATATCAACAAGGTGGTCTTTGCCATCCTCACACGTGAACGTTCGAATACCCCAGTCCGGCTTTGCGATCATGCGCTGAAACGTGCGCTCGGTCACTTCGCCCCATGCGGCCATCATGCTGAAAGCCGGGTTGGGGATCATGGAGAACAGTGGGTAGGACGCCATAGCACTGGCCGTTGCCCCCATCCATTGGTTCGTGTTGCGCATGGTTTCCATAAGGTCGTAGGTCATCATGTAGCGCATTTAGGGGGCCTCCTGGCTGCCGGTGTGAGTGTCGGACCATTCGTCGCTTTGCTCCCCAAGCCCACGACGATTATTCTGCGTAGCAGCGAGGTTAAGGGGGAATTGTTAAAATGACAACAAGTGAACACCGGACGCCGGAGCTATCCCCGGAACACCTTGAGAGGCTTAAAGAAAATATGGACAAGGTGGAGGAGCTTTCGAAGCGACTTGTTGATGCGATGTCGGGAAAGAAGGGACATAACCCTGCTTTGGACGGTCCGAATCAAGAGCTTTATGCAAAGGCAGCATCGGCGTATTGGGCTGAAGCGATGCAAAATCCCGCGCGGCTTATGGAGCAGCAGATCGAGTTCTGGGGTCAGTCTGTTATGAACTTTGCCGAGGCGCAGCAGGCGCTGGTGGGCAGCGAGGCAGAAGAGGCCGCATCCGGACCCCGGGACAAGCGGTTTTCCAACCCCTTGTGGGAGACCAATCCGTATTTCAAATTCATCCGTCAGCAGTATCAGACAAATGCCGAAGCGATTTCGCAGGCGGTTGCCTCGGTCGAGGATCTGGAATTGAAGGACAAGCAACGGCTGGCGTTCTTCTCGCAGCAGATCATCGACATGATGTCTCCGACGAACTTTCTGGCGACCAACCCGGATGCGCTGGAAAAGGCGGTTGAGACGGAAGGTCAGTCACTGATCCAGGGTCTGGAAAACCTGGTGGCCGATCTCGAGGCCAATGATGGCGAGATGGTTGTGAAGCTGGCCGATGACAGCGCCTTTGAGGTGGGCGGCAATATCGCGACGACGCCCGGCGATGTGGTCTATCGCAACCGGTTGATGGAGCTGATCCAATACAAACCGGCGACCGAGACGGTGCATGAAACGCCGCTGGTGCTGTTCCCGCCGTGGATCAACAAGTTCTACATTCTGGATCTTAAGGCGCAGAACAGCCTGATCAAATGGGTGACCGAGCAGGGTTATACCCTGTTTGTGGTCAGCTGGGTGAACGCCGATGAATCCCATGCCGACATCGGCATGGAGGATTATATCCAGGACGGATTCCTGACTGCGATCGAAGAGGTTAAGGCGATCTGCAAGGTCAAACAGGTCAACGCTGTCGGTTACTGCATCGCGGGCACCACGCTCAGCTTGACGCTGTCGCTGCTCAAGCAGCGCGGCGACAAGTCGATTAAGTCGGCCACGTTCTTCACGGCCCTGACCGACTTTGGCGATCAGGGAGAGTTCACGCCTTTCCTGCAGAACGACTTTGTGGATGGGATCGAGGATCAGATCTCGGAGGACGGTGTTCTGAAAGCGTGGATCATTGGGCGCACGATGTCGTTTCTGCGCTCAAAGGACCTGATCTATGGGCCTGCGATCCGCAGTTATATGATGGGCGAAACGCCCCCCGCGTTTGATCTGCTGTTTTGGAACGGGGACGGGGCCAATCTGCCGGGCCGCATGGCGGTGCAGTACTTGCGCGGCCTATGCCAACGTAATGACTTCGTCACCGACGGGTTCGAATTGCTGGGGCATAAGCTGCACGTGCACGACGTAGACGTGCCTCTGATGGCGATCACTTGCGAGACCGATCACATCGCAGCCTGGAAGGCGTGTTATCGCGGGGTGCAGCAGATGGGGTCGCGGTCGAAGACCTTCATCGTCTCGGAGTCGGGGCATATTGCGGGCATCGTGAACCCGCCCAGCAAAAAGAAATACGGTCACTACACAAACACCGACCTGAAGGCAGATCCGGAGACCTGGTTGAAAGAGGCCGCGTATCACGAAGGCTCTTGGTGGCCCCGGTGGGAGGCCTGGCTGAAGAAGCGGTCGGGTAAACAGGTGCCCGCGCGTGCGACCGGCGATTCGGCCCATCCTGCCCTGGCTCCGGCGCCTGGGACCTATGTGCGGGTCAAGGCAAGTATTTGATTTCAATGCGCCTTGCAGAAATATGCCGCAGCGCAGCAAGAAAAATCTTGCAATGCTGCGCTGCGGCAACCATATTGTCCTCAAGCTGAAGAAAACCGGGGTGGGCCCGGTTCGGCAAAAGGATTTTAGACATGGCAAAGACGCAAGACTTCACCGCGACCCTGAAAGACGTTATGGGCGCGTTCCCTGTTGACACCACCGCTCTGGAAGGTGCTTTCAAATCGACCGCGACGCTGAACGAAAAGCTGTCGGGTGTTGCACTGGAAGCGGCTGAAAAGTCGGCTGAGATCTCGAACAAATGGACCAAGGACACCCTGGCCAAGCTGACCGAGATGTCGAAAGCCAAGGCAGAGCCTGCAGACTACGCCAAAGCGGCCACCGACTTCGCCAGTGCATCGGCTGAAGTTGCAGCTGAAAACATGGCGGCCTTCGCAGAGATCGCGAAAAAAGTTCAGTCCGAAACCGTTGAGCTGCTGATGGCGGCTGGCAAAGACGTCGCCGAAGACACAACCGCGGCTGTCAAAAAAGCCACCAACGACGTGACCGCAGCTGCCAAGAAAGCAACTGCCGCCAAGTAAGCAAACGCCGCGAGGCGCACCCACTCCTCCCAATCGGTGCTATCGCGCAGGGCAGGTCGAAAGACCTGCCCTTTCTTTTTGTGCTGCGCTCGCATAATCTCTGCTGCAATGCATCATCCTTGGGGAGGGTAAACGGTGTCGGAACAAGAAAAACCACTGTTGATCAAACGTTATGCCAGCCGTCGGCTGTATAACACCGAGACCAGCGACTACGTCACACTTGAAGATATCGCGTCATTTATTCGGGACGGGCGCGAAGTGCAGATCATTGACCTTAAATCTGGTGATGATCTGACGCGGCAATATCTGCTGCAAATTATTGCTGAACACGAAAGCCGCGGCGAAAATGTGCTGCCGGTCAACGTGCTGAACGATCTGGTGCGCAGCTACATGCTGCCGGGTGGCGGTGTGATGCCGCAATTCCTGCAAAGCTCATTCGAGATGCTGCGGGAAAACCAGAGCAAGATGATGGAAAACATGAGTGCGATGAATCCGATGTCTCAGATGCCGGGATTTGATGCAATGCAGGCCCAGCAGCAAGCATTCCTGAAAGCTATGACTGGTGGTCTGTCCGGCGGATGGTCCGGCCCGGACAAAGACGATGACGCCAAATCCGAGCCTAAGGAAGATTTGGACGACATCAAAAAACAGTTGGCGGAACTGCAGCAAAAGCTGTCCAAGCTTAACTGACGCGGCCAAAGATGCGCTGGTTGATCCTGAGTATCACGATACTTTGGATGCAACCCGCGTTGTCGCAGGGCATTTTCTCAGACCAGTGGTCCCAAATTTGTACATTGGGGACACGGGCCGCAGCCGGATGTGATGCGATTCGTGCACGCGAAATTCTGGCGGCCGATCAGCCACCGTGGCGCGCGATTGGACGTGTTAATTTTGCCAGTCGGGATCAGAAGTCCCATTGCACCGGGGTTCTTGTTTCGGACAATCTTGTCCTGACTGCGGCGCATTGCCTGTACAACACACCGCGTCAGCGGTGGATTCCACCCTCAAGCATCCGTTTTGCCGCCGGTTATCAGCGCGGAGAAGCCGCTGCGGTTTCAGGAGTGAAAGCGTATCGGGTTCATCCTGAACAGGGCGTTGAAGGCCGGTTTGATGACAGATCAAACTTGGATTGGGCGGTTCTGGAACTCAGTGCACAGATTGGGCAGCAGGTCGGTTATCTACCCCTGGCGGATGATAGCGCCACTAGCACGTTTGTTGCGGGGTATCCCGGTATCCGGCCCCATGTGCTGAGCAAAACAAAGACCTGCCAGCCGCGCCGCCATTCAAGCGGGGTTTTGCTGGCGACATGTCCTGTCATGATGGGGGATTCTGGTGCGCCTTTGTTGGTCGAGATGGACACTGGATTGCAGGTTGTCGGAATCCTATCCCGCGTGGCCGCAACCCCCAAGGGGATCACAGCGCTGTTTTTGCCGGTCGATCTGTTTGACCTTGGACCCTAGTCGCCGTCAGGTTCCGTACACCGGAACCGGGCCTGTAACCTCGCCCACAGACGCCAGCAGGATATCCGAAATCACATCCAGCTCTTCGCGCGTCAGGCGCACAGGCAGTCGGACATCGCAGGCCTTCATAAGCATTGCGCGGGTTTGCGGTAGCTCGAACTTTTCCGGCAGGAATTGCCAGTTCCAGAATGCGCGTGCGTTATCCTGACTCAGGCCAAAGACCTGAACCTTGACGCCACGCGCCTCAGTCGCCGCAGCGAAGGCGCGGATATCGTTGTCGTCCATATCCACCAGGTTGAACTGTATGGAATCCGGTGCCCGGCGTTCGGGCTCCAGAGGGGCAGGGACGTCGATATGGGGCGATGTATTCAACCGGTCTGCAACATAGTCGTGGTTGGACAGGCCGTCACGCACACGACGCGCAAGTTCCGGGATTTGTGGCCGGATTACTGCAGCGCTGAGATTGCTCATCCGCAAGTTATAGAGCGGCAATTGGTTCTGCCAGCGGGCAAATGCCTGCTCCAACTCGGGCGAGTTGTCGCCTTGCGGTCCCTTATGCTTCTTCCAGTTATGTTCATACGCGCCCGACATGATCACGGCTTGCGCCACCAGATCGGCGTCGTCGGTGATCAGAATACCGCCTTCGCCCGCGTTAATCATCTTGTAGGACTGGAACGAGAAACAGCCGATCTTGCCGATCGTGCCAATATTGCGCCCGTGCCAAGTTGTGCCTAGCGAGTGCGCCGCGTCCTCGATCACAGGGATGTCGCGTGCGTCACACAGCGCCATGATGGCATCCATGTCCGAGGTGTGGCCGCGCATATGGCTGATGATCACGGCCTGAACGCCGTCCAGCTTGGCCTCGAAATCGGCCATGTCGATGCGATAATTTTCACCGACTTCGCACAGCACCGGAATGCAGTCTGCATGCACGACCGAAGACGGAACGGCGGCGAAGGTGAAGCCGGGGATCAATACCCGCGCATCCCGCGGCAGGCCGAACGCTTTGAGGGACAGGAACAGAGCGGCCGAGCAGGAGGATACCGCCAGGGCATATTTACTGCCCAGCAATTTGGCAAATTCGGCCTCAAGCAAGGCAACCGGCGCGTCCTGCGGCGCGGTATAGCGAAACAGATCGCCTGACTGCATCAGGGCGTCGATGGCTTCTTTTGCTGCTGGGGGGATGGGTTCGGCGGCATGAACGTTTGGCGGAAGCGTCATATTTGATTTTCCCAAATTCTATCTTTGGGAAAGATAAAGCTATTTTTTCAGCAATCCAACCCTTCAATCGCCCATGGGGCGAAATTTCACCGATCTGTCAAATTCGGATGCTCTGAGGGATTACGGAGCTTCGACCGGCCAGCTTTTGGTCTTGCAGCCGACGCGAAAGTAAGGTGCGATTGGTTCAACTCTGCTTTTGTTATTCACGGGTTGGACCACAGATTTGATATTCAGACTTTTGACATGGCTGTTGGCGATATCCTCGTTCGCAACAGTCGCACACGCCCAATATGTTCTCTCGGATGGAACCGACGTCGCGCCGCTCGAGATGTTTCAGGAATGCGATGTTTGCCCTGAGATGATCGTGCTGCCTTTGGGCGAGTTTCTGATGGGTGGGCCTCCGGGAGAGTCCAAGCAGAACGTCAAGTTTGATGAAGCTGGCAACTGGATTCCCGTCACGCCCGACAACCCTTATATCGCCTTTCATGAGGGGCCGGTGCACAAGGTTACGGTTGATCTGCCTGTTGCCATGGGCCGCAATGAGATAACCCATGACCAATGGATGACCTGTGTGCACGATGGCGGCTGCGGCGGGTACGAGCCGCAGGACTTTATTCGCCTCCCCAAAACCAAGCGCGCAAAGGTCAGGGGCAACCATCCCGTTATCACGGTCTCTTATCTGGATGCGATTGCCTATATCGATTGGCTAAACAGCAAGGTTGGGATGGACGTCTACCGCCTGCCGACTGAGGCAGAGTGGGAATACGCCGCCCGCGCCGGAACGCAGACACCCTTTGCGCAGGGCGAAGAAGTCACCACGGATCAGGTGAATTTTCTGGGCAGCGCGACCGAAATCATGCTGGGCGAAGAGCGGCCTGACCTTGTTTCGCGCGGCAAGCCTGTACCTGTAGACCAACTGGACGCCGCTAATGCGTGGGGACTGCGCCACATGTCGGGCAATGTGATCGAACGCACGATGTCCTGCTGGACCGACAAGTATGCGGGGTGGGACACATCCAGCCGCTATCTGGAAATGGCTCTCGAAACGCCGTGCGCGAAAATAGTGAGCCGAGGCGGAGCATATCCCTTTGCCATGGACGCTTCTCGTGTTGCCAATCGGGGGAGAGCCTTGCGGGATACCCGATCGACTTTGGCGGGGTTCCGCGTTTTGAGAGAGTTCAAGCAAGCGCCTTAGCGTCACACTCCCAACCGGTCCCGCAACGCAAACCATGTCATCGCAAGCACCAGCAGCGGGCTACGCAGCGCGGGCCCTCCGGGAAAGGGCAGGGCGGGGACGCGGGCCATTGTGTTAAACCCTTCGGCTTGCCCCTGGATGGCCAGCGCCATCAGTTGACCCGCATGCGTGGCCGTGCCGACCCCGTGCCCGGAATAACCCGACGCGGATAGGATATTGGGCGCGATCCGCGCCAGATACGGCATTCGGCGCATTGTGATGGCCAGAGTGCCGCCCCAAGCGTAGTCGATCTTTACATCTTGTAAGTGCGGAAAGATCTCGGTCATGGGTTTGCGCACCGTTGCCGCAATATCGCCGGGAAAGCGATAACCATAGCTTTCGCCGCCGCCAAACAGCAGGCGACCATCGGCGCTGAGGCGAAAGTAATTCACCACGAACTTGGTGTCGGCCACGGCGACGTCTTTTGTCAGGACGCGGGCGGCATCCACGCCCAAAGGCTCGGTCGCGGCGATGAAGTTGTTGATGGGCATGACCTTGGTGGCCACCTTGCGGTTCAGATCGCCGAGATATCCGTTGCAGGCCAGAATGACGTGGTCTGCCGTCACCTTGCCGTGTGCGGATTTCACAACGGCTGGTGTGGTTTCTTCGACGCCCAGAACCTCGGTGCTTTCACAGATGCGTACGCCTGCTTTTGCCGCTGCCTGAGCCAGCCCCAACGCAAAATTCAGCGGGTGCAGATGCGCCGCGCCCATATCCAGATAGCCGCCCCGATAAGAGGGCGAAGGACACAATGCCTGACCTGCGCCTTCGTCCAGAACCTCCATCTGGTCATAACCATACCGGTCGGACAGGTGCGCAGCGTGGTCATGAAGCTCTTGCTGCTCACCGCTGCTGAGCCCCAGAACGGCCACGCCCGGTTTCAGGTCACAGTCGATCTGGTGTTTCGCGATCAGGGATTTGACCAGATCTTTTGCGTCTTCGGCCAGATCCCACAGCTTGGCGGCGTCATCATCACCGACCAGTCGCTCGAGGTCTTCCTGATCCATACGCTGTGCGCTGCCCAGTTGCCCGCCATTGCGACCTGATGCCCCAAAGCCAACGCGGTGCGCCTCGAGCAGGACAACGTCGAACCCTGCTTCGGCCAGATGTAACGCGGCGGACAGGCCGGTATACCCGCCGCCCACGATGCAAACATCAGCCTTCACATCGCCGGACAGCGCGGGGAAGCGATCCACCGGATTGGCCGTCGCAGCGTACCAGCTGGCCGGATACTCGGCCTTGCGGTCATTGGAATAAAGCAGGTTCATCGGGTGCCTCAGACATTCATCAGCAGATGCTCGCGCTCCCACGGAGAGATGACCTGCAGGAATTCCTCGTATTCGGCCCGTTTGACGATGCCATAGACGCGGGCGAACTCAGGGCCCAGAACTTCGTGCAAGGCAGTAGCCTCATCAAACAGGTCCAATGCGTTGCCCATCACTTGCGGGATGTCACCTTCGCCCTCATAGGCATCACCATAGAATTGGCGGCGCGGGCGTTCTTGCCGGGTCAGGCCCAGATAACCACAGGCCAGGGACAGCGCGATGCCCAGATAAGGGTTGCAATCCATCCCTGCGATCCGGTTTTCGACGCGGCGTGCCTCGGGGCCGGACAGGGGCACGCGAATGCCGGTGGTACGGTTGTCGCGCGCCCATTCCAGATTGATCGGCGCGGCGTGATCTTTCACATAACGGCGGTAGGAATTAACGTATGGGGCCATCACGGCCAGGCCAGCTGGCAGGTGGTTCTGCAGCCCGGCGATGAAATTGTAGAACGCGTCCGTTTCACCGCCCTGTGGACCGGAAAAGATGTTCTGGCCTGTTTCCATGTCTATAATCGAGTGGTGGATGTGCATCGCTGAGCCCGGCTCATCCTCGATCGGTTTTGCCATGAACGTGGCAAAGCAGTTGTGGCGCAGCGCGGCCTCGCGGATCAGACGTTTGAAGTAGAACACTTCGTCGGCCAGTTTGACCGGGTCGCCATGGCGCAGGTTAATCTCTAGCTGACCCGCGCCGCCTTCCTGCGTGATGCCGTCAATCTCGAACCCTTGATGCTCCGCGAAATCATAGATGTCGTCGATTACAGGTCCGAACTCGTCCACCGCGGTCATCGAATAGGCCTGCCGCGCGGCCGCGGGGCGGCCCGAACGGCCCATCATGGGTTTGATTCCATGCGCCGGGTCGACATTGGGGGCGACCAGAAAGAACTCCATCTCGGGCGCGACGATGGGGTCCCAGCCTTTGTCGTGATACAGCTGCACAACACGCTTCAACACGTTACGCGGGCTGAAGGGGATCGGCTCACCATCCCGGTCGTAGGCGTCGTGAATAACCTGCAATGTCCAGTCACCCGTCCACGGCGCGGCAGATACGGTAGAGAAATCAGGTTTCAGGATCATATCCCGTTCGATAAACCCGTCCTCACCCGCTGCTTCGCCCCAATCGCCGGTGATGGTTTGATAAAAGATGCTGTCGGGCAGGTGGAAATAAGTCTGCCGCGCGAACTTGCTGGCAGGTACGGCCTTGCCGCGCGCAATGCCCGGCAGGTCCGAGATGATGCATTCGACCTCATCCAGCCGGTGGCCGGAGATATAGGTTTTTGCTGCTTCTGGCAGCTGGTCTGTCCAGTCGGCCATCAGGCCCTCTCTTTCTTCAGAAATTCTGCCATGTGCCGTCCGATGGTCGCGTTGTCGTCGGGGCTAGGCAGGCGTTTGGCGGCAGCTTCCATCAACGGGTCGGGAACAACGCCCTTGCCGCGTGTTTCCATCAGGCCCTGGATAAAGGCATCGCCGTATTCCGGGTGGGCCTGCACGGTCCAGATGTTGTCGCCATAACTTACCATCGCATTGCGGCAAAAGTCGTTGGCGCCGATCACACGTGCGCCTTCGGGCAATTCAACAACCTGATCCTGATGCCAGGCATTCAGGGTGACGGATTGGCCTTCCAAGTCATATTCGGTGCGCCCCACGGCCCAGCCACCGGTAAACTTTTCGACTTTGCCACCAAGCGCCTGCGCGATGATCTGGTGGCCAAAGCACACACCGATCAGCGGGCGACCGCTGCGTTGAATGGCGCGGATTAGATCCTCGAGCGGTGGTATCCACGCATGATCCTCATACGCGCCATGGCGCGAGCCGGTGATGATCCAGCCATCAGCATGAAACGCGTCCTTGGGAAATTGGCCGTCTACAACGGCGAAGGTTTCGTAGGTAAAACCGTTGCCGTCCAGCAGCGCGGCGAACATCGCGTCATATTCGCTGAATTGGTCCTGCAGTTCATCAGGTGGATGGCCGGTCAGTAGGATGCCGATTTTCATGGGTCACCAAATTTGATCAAATTTATTCTAGCCCAGCGGATGCGGGCGGGCAAGAGGGCTCATACGGCTTCGACATAACTCAGCCAATGGTTTTCGGATGGACGCTCGGCGAACCGCCTGATTTCCTGTCGCTTGGTCATGGCGAAATAGCGGATCAGGTCGGCCGGAAAGATGCGCGCGACATTGGGGTCTGTTTCAAAGGCTGTAATGGCTTGGGTCCAGTCGGCAGCCAATTGCGGCAGCCCGTCGACTTCATAGGCATTGCCCGTAATAGGGGCAGGCGGTTCCGACTGATCTTCGATGCCGTTCATGGCGCCCCCCAGAACAGCGGCCAACATCAGATAGGGGTTGATGTCCCCACCGGCGACGCGGTGTTCGATCCGTCGCGCGACCGGCGCGCCACCGGGAATACGCACAGCCGCAGTGCGGTTCTCATAGGCCCAACACGCACCGGTTGGGGCGTGCGCGCCCGGGACCAGACGCGTGTATGAATTCCCGTGCGGTGCAAAGACAAGCGTACATCCGGGCATCGCCGTCAGGCATCCCGCCACCGCCCACCGAAGAAAATCGGTGCCTTCGGGTCCACCGTTGTCAAACACGTTGCGGCCCTGTTGATCCACGACCGAGAAATGGACATGCATCCCGTTGCCAGCGTCATCGGCGTAGGGTTTCGCCATGAAGGTTGCGGTGAACCCGTGTTTACGGGCAAGGCCACGCGCCAAGGCCTTGAAAAGCCATGTATCATCGGCACAGCGCATGGCGTTTTGGTGATTCAGGTTGATTTCGAACTGGCCAATACCGCTTTCCGAGATGGCGGTTTGCGCGGGAACTCCCATCGCAGCGCACCCGTCATAAAGGTCGGTGAAGAACGCATCGAAGGCATCCATTTCTGCCATCGACAGGACTGCCTCATCCTCCAGTCGTCGCTGGGTCACGGGATTGACCGGCGGCTGCGGATGCGCACCCGAGGCGTCTAGCAAGGTGAACTCCAGCTCTGTCGCCGCAATGACCGACCAGCCACGCTGTGCATAGCGATCAAGAACAGAGGCAAGTGCATGCCTGGGGTCGCCAGCAAACGGGGTGCCTTCGTCGTCATACAGGCACATGGGGACCAGGGCGGTTTCCGTTTCCAGCCAAGGCACTGGCACTGGGCCGCGCTCGGTCGGAAGCAAGACACCATCTGCGTCACCGGATTCGAATACCAGCGGGCTGCCGTCGATATCCGCGCCCCACAGGTCGACATTCAACGCTGAAAACGGCATGCGCAGCGTGCCTTTGTCCAGCTTGTCGGCGTAAGAGGGCGGCACACGCTTGCCTCGCATCTGACCATTCAGGTCACATGCGGCAACGCGAAAACTGTGCAGGGCGCTCAGATCCATCACTGACTCCATTACTCTGGCTACCCGAGGTGTAATAGAGGAGTGACCTGTTGTCACGAAATTTGATCAAATTTTCTTTGACTGAGAAAAACCCCGCGCTTGTCCAGTGGGACAGGCGCGGGGTTGACCGTTAGACGAAGCTGACGCCGTTTTCCACCATCGGCAGAGTGGTGACTTTCACGCCGGAAAGCGCCCGGATCGCATTGGCCAGCGCGGGGGCCGAAGGCGGTGTGCCGGGTTCTCCAACACCAGTGGGGGCTTCGGCGGAAGGCACGATATGAACGTCAATCTCGGCAATATCGCCGATGCGCAGCGGTTCATAATCAGGGAAGTTGTACTGGTCCACCGCGCCTTGGGTCAGCGTGATCTGATCACGCATGACGTGGCCGATACCATATCCGATACCGCCTTCCATCTGCGCGCGCACCACGTCGGGGTTCACGGCAATCCCGCAATCCACGGCGCATGTGACCTTCTCGATCTTGATGCCGTTTTCCGGATCACCGGACACCTCAACAACCTGTGCGGCATAAGACCCAAAGGACTTGTGCACCGCGATACCTTGTGCGCGACCCGCAGGAGCATTACCCCAACCGGCCTTCTCAACAGCCAGCTTCAGAACTTCTGCCTTGCGTTGCTGATCCGCATTATTGGTGTCCGCCAGATGGGACAGACGGAATTCTACCGGGTCACGACCCGCAGCCTCGGCCACGGTATCCATCATTGTCTCCATGACATACCCGGTGTGCGTGTGCCCCACCGAGCGCCACCAAAGAACCGTTGTTGCCTTGGGGGTGTCGGTTAAACCCAAGGCCATTCCGGGGATGTCATACGGGCTGTCGGCAATGCCCTCGACAGAGCTGTGGTCGACGCCGTCATGTACCGCGACGGCCTCAAACGGTGTGCCCTTGATGACCGACTGACCGGCGACCTGATGCTGCCAGCCGACGATTTTGCCATCGGCGTCCAGGCCAACGCGAACCCTGTGGCCGAAGGCGGGGCGGTAGTAACCGCTGCGGATATCATCTTCGCGTGTCCACACCAGTTTGACCGGGCGCGAGCGGTCGGTGACCACAAAGGCCAGCGCAGCCTCAACCTGATAATCCGCATCTGGCGTCGCCCGCCGTCCAAAGGATCCGCCGGCCAGCATTGTTTTGATGTGAATCTTTTCTGGCGGCAGTTGGAAGATCTGCTGATAGGCCATATGCGGGCCGGTCGGCATCTGGGCACCATCGTGCAGGACAATGTCACCTTCGGCAGTTTGCTCGATGGTGCAGTTCAACGGTTCCATCGGGGCATGTGCCAAAAGCGGGAAATAGAAGGTCTTTTCAACGACCGTGTCCGCGTCATCAATGGCCGCCGACACCGCTGCGACATCCGCCTTGTTCACGTTATACGTGGCTTCGGCGTCCAGAGCGGCCATGATTTCGGCCTTGATCTGGTCCGAGTCGCGGGTCTCAGATCCGGACATGTCCCAGTCTACCTCAAGCGCGTCACGCGCCTGAATGGCAGCCCAGGTGTTTTCGGCATAGACAGCGACACCAGCCTGATTGGGCAGGATGGCGGCACTGATATAGCCTTTGACCTCTTTTGACGCGCTGTCGTCAAAGCCGCTTGCGATGCCACCCTTCGATTCGGGCCGTTTGATCATGGCGACCATCTGGTTCGGCAGATGGACGTCCATCGCGTACATTGCCTGACCGTTGCCTTTGATTGCCGAATCCTTGCGGCGCACCGTCTCGTTGCCGATCAGGCGGAACTCTGACGGGTCTTTTAGGCGCGGCTCAGCCGGGGCCTCCAGTTGAGAGGCCGCGGCCACGAATTCAGCGATTGGGGCCGATTTGTCGCCTGCCTTGACGATACCTTCCTCAATGGTGATGCCGGATGCGTCCACGCCCCAGCTTTGCGCGGCGGCATTGATCAGCATCTCACGCGCTGCCGCACCTGCCTGACGGTATTGCATCCACGAATTCGCCATTGCGGTTGATCCGCCAGTGCCCTGAAAGGGACCGAACAGCAGGTTGTTATAGACTTGCGGGTTGGACGGCGCGAATTCGTATTCGATCTGGTCCATGGTCAGGCCGATTTCCTCGGCGATCAGCGTCGGCAGACCGGTTGCTGGACCTTGGCCCTTTTCAAAGTGTTTTACGATGGCTGTTACAGTGCCATCTGCATCGATCTTCACGAACGGGTTGAATTGAGCGGTCTCTGACGAAGCAGCCGCCAGCGCCCCATCAGGGCGTGCGCCAACCAGCAGGACGGCACCGGCAGCAGCGGCACCTTTCAGAAATCCACGGCGGGAGGTGTTGATGGTCATGGATCAGGCCTCCAAAATTTCAGATGCGCGCTGGATGCCGGCGCGAATGCGTTGATAGGTGGCGCAACGGCAGGCGTTGCCATGCATGTAATCGTCAATCTCTTCGATGCTGGGTTTGGGGTTTTCGGACAATAGTCCAACCGCCGACATCACCTGACCCGACTGGCAATAGCCGCACTGGACCACGTCCAGCTCGACCCAGGCTTGCTGAACAGCCGCGCCGATTTTGTCGTTTCCAACCGCCTCGATTGTAGTGATCTCGGCATCTTCGACATCTTCGATATAAGTCTGGCACGAGCGCACAGGCTCGCCGTTCAGATGCACGGTGCACGCGCCACAGGATGCGACGCCGCAGCCGAATTTTGTTCCGGTCAGCTTAAGTTCATCCCGGATCACCCAGAGCAGGGGCGTGCCGGGTTCGGCGTCGACCGTGTGGGTCTCGCCGTTCAGTTTCAAAGTCAATGCCATGAGGGGGCTCTCCGTGTTGGGCTGGTTACCTGAGTCGGTAAACTGGCGGGTTTACATTAGGCCAGAAACCCGCGCGTGTAAACTGGTGAGTTTACGTAGTGTTTGACCTTGATCTGTCAATGGGTCTATAGCTTTAAAATATGAACGAATGCACAGCGCCGAATGCGTCCAAACATGCCCAGATCATCGAAGCGGCGGTAGCGGAATTCCAAGAAAAGGGGTTCGCCGCCGCCAGCATGGACCGTATTTCAGCGCAGGCCGAGGTGTCCAAGCGCACGCTTTACAAGTACTTTGAAAGCAAGGAAAACTTGTTTAGATCCATCGTGTTGGAACTGTCTAACCGGTTCGCGGCCGTTCGGGATATCCGCTATGAAAAAGGGCGCGACATTCGTAAGCAGCTAACCGATCTGGCCTGGGCCGAGGGGCGCATTCTGATGCTGCCCGAAGTGATGGCGATGGCACGGATGGTGATCAGCGAAACTCTGCGCAACCCTGATCTGGCTGCCGCTGCGCAAGGCAAACTGGACAAAACAGCGATCTTTATCGAGATGCTGAGGGATGCAGCCGAAGACGGGCAGTTACGGATCGAAAACCCCGAACAGGCGGGACAGGAATTCATCGGCCTGATCAAGTCCAGAGCTTTCTGGCCGATGGTTTTCTCTGGCAACGTTCTGACCGAAGTCGAAATGACCGCGACTATAGACAGCAGCGTCGAGATGATACTGAGCCGTTACGGCGTCTAGTTTCGCTGCGTGATTAGGGCAGGCGGAAATACTGCTCGCCCCAAGTGGGCCCTTTACGCGGTTAAGGCCTGTCGCATGGCCTGCGGCAGGATGAACGGAACCTGAGCTTTAGGAAGGGTGCTGATAGGCAGGTCGATACCATAGACCTGCAGCATCGTCTGGTCGTTCAGGATCGCAGTTGGTGTGCCTGAGCCCCAAACAGATCCTTCCGACATGACATACACATAATCGGCAAACAGCGCCGTCAGGTTCAGGTCATGCATCACCACAACAACGCCGCCGCCTTGTGTGGCGAAGTTTCGTGCGACGCCCAGCACAGTGAACTGATGTGCGATGTCCAGGCTTGCAACGGGTTCGTCCAGCAACAGCCATCTGGGCCGATCGTGGTATGTTGCGTCCCAGACTTGGGTCAGAACGCGGGCAAGCTGAACTCGTTGCTGCTCACCACCCGAAAGGTTCTGGTAAGACCGGTGCTCAAACCCAGCGAGGTCGACATGAGCCAGCGCGCGGGAAGGCAGGCTGTCATCCGCTGCAGCTAGCCCGTTTGCAAGGCCCAGTCGGACGATCTCGAGCACAGTGAAGGGAAAGGCAACGGTTGACGATTGCGGTAGAACCCCGCGCATTGCAGCCAGTTGCCAAGGCTTCAGCTCGGAAATGCTGTGCCCGTTTAGAGAAATCTCTCCACAAGATTCAAGTTCGCCTGATAAGGCTTTGAGTAACGTAGATTTCCCCGAGCCATTCGGGCCGATGATGGCTGTGACTTTTCCGGGTTCTGCGTCAAAGTCCACGCCGTGGAGAATCTCCTTACGGCCGAGTTTGACGTGTATGTTTTCGCCCTTCATCACTTACATTCCCATTGTTCCGTGACGCCGCAGCAGAATCCACAGGAAGACCGGTGCGCCTAAGATTGCAGTTACGATGCCAATCGGCAGTTCGGCCGGTGCCACGATCAGGCGACTGATCATGTCGGCACACAGCAGTAAGCTAGCCCCTAACAGGGCCGAGTTCATCAACAGGCGGTGGTGGTCCGGTCCGGTCGCCAACCGCAGCAGATGCGGCACAACGATACCGATGAAACCAATGCCGCCGGATACGGCAACGGCGGCTCCGGTCGCGCCGGCCACGGCCAGAATGGCGATGTTCTTGCTGCGCTGAACCGGGATTCCCATGTGGTGCGCCACGGCTTCGCCCATCGCCATGCCGTTCAGCGCACGGGCAAGGAACTGGGCCGTGAACACGGAAATCAAGATGATCGGAGCGGCCGTGGCTGCTTTGGTCCATGTTGCGCCGGCCAGCGAGCCCATGCCCCAGAATGTCAGATCGCGCAGCTGTTGGTCATCGGCCATGTAGACCAGAACCCCGGACACAGCGCCCGACAGCGCACCCAACGCGATCCCTGCCAACAGCATGGTTGCAACCGATGTCTGCCCGCCTCGTGTTGAAACGCGATAGAGCAGCAAGACGGACGTCCACCCGCCCAGAAATGCCGCCACGGCGACCAAGCTATTACCGACCCAGGCCAGAATGGAGGCGGGCAGGTACGCACCGAGGATGATCGCGGAAATCGCGCCCAGACCGGCACCTGCGCTGACGCCCACAATTCCGGGGTCAGCCAAAGGGTTGCGAAAAAGGCCCTGCATCACCACGCCGGAAACCGCCAAAGCGGCGCCGACAAGAACTCCCATCGCCAGCCGGGGCAGGCGGATATCCCACAGGACGATCCGGTCGAGGTCCGAAATGTCCCGCCCTGCAATCAGGTCTGCGAATGCTGCACGAACGGATGCGTCCGACGCGCCGACCGAGATGCTGCAGATGCTGGTGAAAACCAACAGCGCCATAAGGGCCAGAGTGACCCGGCGCGCCGTCACTCGGCGGTCGTGAGCAGCCACGCTGAGCCCATCGTGATCCATTGCAAGGGTCATGAGCCGTTTATTCTCTGCAATTCCGCCGACAGATCAGCAATCGCCTCGGCCGTTCGGGGGCCAAAGCCCAGCAGATAGGCACCCTGCATGCGGATCAGACGTTTTTTCTGTCCAGCGGGCGTCAGCTTGATGGCTGGCATGGCAAACAGGTCTTCATTGGCGGTGATGTGGTTGCCTTGTCGATCCATCATCAGAATCACGTCCGGCGCGGTTGTGGCAATCGCTTCGGGTGTCATGGGTTTGAAACCCGATACGTTGCCAGCCGCGTTCACGCCGCCAGCCAGACGAATGATACTGTCTGCCTGTGTGTCCGCGCCGCCAACCATGATGCGATTATCCTGAGCTGACAGGACAAACAGAACCCGGGGTGTGCCGCCCACCGAAGCATCAACTGCATTCGAATGGGCCCCGTCAATCTTGGCACCGGTCTGATTGGCAAGTTCTTCGGCGGCATCTTCGACACCCAGGGCGGCCCCGACAGCCCGGATTTTTTCCACCACGCCGTCGCGTGAATAGTCTTCACTGATCGAGACGAAGGGCACACCGGCCTCTCTGAGAACCTCGACAGCCTCCGGTGGTCCGGACCCTTCCAGTGCCACGATCAGATCGGGTTTCACCGACAAGACCCCTTCGGGTGACAGCGCACGAATATAGCCGACATCGGGCAGGTCCAGCACATCAACCGGGTAGGTCGAGGTCCGGTCCCGCCCAACAAGGCGGTCCTGCTGACCCAGGGCATAGACGATCTCTGTCACGGAACTGCCGATGGCGATGATGCGGTTGGGTTCTGGCTCATCTGCTGCGATAGCCGCTGTTCCGATCAGCGCGCCGGCTACCGCGACGACCGATGAAAACCTGCAAAGCGGGCTCATCACGCCACCTCGGTTTCTTTTTTGGATTGCAGGCCTGCTACCAGTTGGTCCCAGGCCGGGCGGTGATCGTTTTCGCCTGAACGGCGGCCAAATATCTGCAGAATAAGACCACCTTCGGCATCGAACGCCTCAACTGAAACGGCGGGACCGCGTTGGGTTGGTTTGGTCACGGCCCAAACCTCGGCAATATGATCCGAGCGCAGGTGCAAATTGAAGCGCGGATCAAGCACGTTGAACCACGGACCCATCTGTTTAAGCGTCTCAACCGACCCACCGTGAATTTCGATGCACCCCCGGTTGCCGACGAAGACCATGATCTCAAGCCCTTGGTCCCGGACCTGTTCGAACATCTGGGAAACCGTTGCCGGTTCAAGCGCGCGAACCAGCGGTTCACCAGCGACGCGGTAGGCGCCCAATCGGTTCATCTTCAGCTTTGAGGTTAGGCGCAGGAACTGGTGTGTATCCGTCATCTTGGCCCATTCCGTTCGCAGAAGTTCGACCTTGTCGGTGTTCACCTTGGCGGCCTCGGTTGGCTTTCGCGGCTCGACACTCAGCGTCTGGGATTGGTCATCTGCCTGCAATTTCCTGACAAGTTCGTCCCAGTGGTTCAGGTCAGAGCCATCACGCAGAAAGATCTTGTGCACCGCATCCCCAGCGGCATCAAAAACTTGAAGGGATCGCTTTGTCCCTTTGTCCGTTTCACGTTCGATGGCAAAGGCGTGGACCCAATGGCCGGGGAACATGCGCAGGTCAATCTCTTCGGTCAGAACCATCGAAGCATGCGCACCGGAGTGGTAGTTGTCGTATTGCCCGACCTTTTCAATGACGCAAGAGAGGTTGCGCGTCAGCACCATGACCTCACCCAGCCCGTTGAGCATCGGGAAGATGTCATCAAGGCTTGCCGAAAGCCGCATTACGTCGATACCCGCAAACGCCGCAACGAGTTGACCTTCGGTTATTCCAAGTGATTCCGCTAAGTCGCGGTCACGTTTTCCGGTGTTTTCAACATAGGCCGCACGAATTTGATCCGGGGCCAGAAGCACCTGTTCCGTCATGGGTTTTTCCATCTTCGATTGTCATGGGTGTCGGGCTGGCACGGCCACCGTTGAACGCGGTGTACTGCTGGCGGCGGTCGTAAGAACGACCAGGAATTTATGTTGACTGTTTTAGTCAACTTTATTAACGAGCACAAGTCGCCAAAAAAGGCGATTCCAAAAATCATAAAAGACTGACCAAGCCAGCGCGGAGCAAGCATTTCCGGTCCTCTTAAAATTTCGAAGGGACAGAAATGCGTTCGCGTATTCAAAAGATGGGGTTGCTTGGTACGGTGTCGTGCCTGAGCATGGTAGCGGCTGGTGTTTCGGCGCAGGAACAGGATGAAGGCTTCCTGGGCACGCTGGAACTGGGTGAAAGCAAACGGGAAATCCAAACGGATACCGCCGTGCCGGTCACCAATATCGATCAGGAAGAGATCAACGACCGTCAGGCCAACACCGTCGCAGAACTGATTGACACGGTGCCCGGTGTGACGCTGGTCAATGGCTCGACACCGCAAGGGTCGGGGATCAATATCCGTGGGTTCGGTGCCAACGGCACCTTTGGGACCGACCAGAAAGTGCTGATCCTTGTCGATGGGGCTACAACCGGCGCGGAGGAGTTGTATCGGATCGGCAATCAGTTGTTCACTGATCCGCAGCTATATAAAAGCGTCTCAGTCATTCGCGGCACTGTGGGGTCGTTCGAATACGGTTCGGGTGTCGTAGGCGGCGTGGTTCAGTTGGAAACCAAAGACGCGTCAGATTTCACCGGTGGTGAGCCGGGCTTCCGGTTCCGCCAAACGCTGGAAGGGTATTCCAACGGGAACGGCTTTGCCTCGTCATCCATCCTGGCCTGGCAGCCAAACCGCCAGACCGA
This sequence comes from Ruegeria sp. CDSC068, assembly GCF_059610545.1. Taxonomy (NCBI): domain Bacteria; kingdom Pseudomonadati; phylum Pseudomonadota; class Alphaproteobacteria; order Rhodobacterales; family Roseobacteraceae; genus Ruegeria; species Ruegeria sp. CDSC068. Next base: position 211,240 of record NZ_JBXWNV010000005.1, on the reverse strand, counting down.
ATTCCTGTTCAACTACACCTATCGTGATCAGGACGATCAGAAGGACGGCAATGGCGATTCGATCGGTAACAGTGCCTTCACGCTGCCGTCGCTTCTGGCAAAGGGTAAATACAGCTTTGGTGACGACCTCGAACACTCGATCACCGCGTCCTATAATCAGTCGACGTCGGAAGAACGCGACGTTCCGTATGACTCGTTCGGCACGACATCGGATTCATTTGGCAACGTAGACCGCGATATCGAAACGAAAATCGGCATTCTGCGGTATCAGTACCGCCCGGCTGGCAATGACCTGATCGATCTGGACGTGAACCTCAGCTACTCGGAGCAGGAGATTGACAGCTCTTACGTGCCCGGGTCCTCAAGCCTGGAAGGAACGCCATTCTTCCCAAGTATTCGTGGGCTGGCTGACGCGACGCACAACTATGAAACCACGAAGCTGACGATCAAGAATACGTCGTACTTCCAAACCGGCGTCGCCTCGCACGACCTGCGCGCCGGGATCGAATTCATCAATCGCGAGCGTCTGGACGCGCCCTCGGCCCCCGGTGGTACCGATCGTCGTGTCGCACTGTTTGCCGTGGACGATATTCAGATCGGCGATCAGCTGACCATCACTCCGGCGATCCGGTACGAGACGCAGGACATCAAAGGCAACGGTGATGCACCGGCTCCGCGCAATGAAAGCTATGACAACAACGCGCTGATGGGCGGTTTGTCTGCAAGGTACGAATTTGCCAGCGGCTTTGCCGTGTTCGGCAGCGGTGCATACACGGAAAACCTACCAATCATCGACGATCTTGGCACACCAGCATACATGACGCAGCCTGAAAAGTCGCGCACATGGGAAGCGGGCTTCTCGTATAGCCGTGGCGATGTTTTTGCTGCGGGCGATGTGGTTCGTGCCAAGGTCAATTTCTATAAGACAGATCTTTGGGACATCACGTCTTATGTATCGGGCAGTCCTTCCCGCCCGCTGCAGGAAGTTGAAACCAAGGGCGTTGAAATCGAGGCATCTTATGCCAGCGCGGCTGGATACTATGTCGACTTCAACGCAAACATCGTCAAAGGGACTGAAACCAGCTCGCTTGGCGTGGACTCACCATGGCGGAACGAGCCGACAGACTCAGCGCGGGTAACAGTCGGCAAACGCTTTGGCGAAACTCTGGACGTCAGCTGGGAGCTGTTCGGCGCCAAATCCGGCACCGACTCAAGCGGAGATCCGGTTGCTGGCTACGGCGTGAACACCCTGCGCGCGACCTATCTGCCGCAGGAAGGCGCGTTTCAGGGTTTCGAAGTTCGCGCAGGCGTCGAGAACATCTTTGACAAGAACTATCTGCCGAACCTTTCGACCCGCAACTCACCAGGCCGGAACTTCAAGCTGACCCTGGCCAAAACCTTCTGATCCACACGAAAGGACCAGTCATGCAGACAACAATCAAAAGAAATGCTCGGGTGGTCCTGCTGACCCTGCTCCCAGTTTTGGGGGCAGGGATTGCCAGTGCAGAGGAAACGCAAAAAACCAACGGCGTATCAATCGAACTCAGCAGTGCCGAGACAAAGGGCGAAAGCTGTTTGCTGAGCTTTGTCGCTGAAAACGCCTATGACATCGATATCGATGGCGCGGTTTATGAGACCGTTCTTTTCGGCGCAGAAGGTCAGGTGGCCCTTCTGACACTACTTGATTTTGCCGAATTGCCTGCGGGCAAGCCCCGTGTGCGGCAATTCCAGTTCAACGACATGGCTTGCGATCAGATCAGCCGAATACTGATCAACGGTGTGCAGGAATGCGTGACACAATCTGACATGGCCGATGCCTGCATGTCCGGGCTTACGCTCACAAGTCGCCTTGAAACGGAAGTGATTGGGTGAGGTTATGGACGCAGTTATAAGAAAAGTAATGGAAATTTTGGAATTGGGCGGGCCGGTTGTCGCCATCCTGATCGCGACTTCAATCGCAACACTCTCATTGGTTTTGTACAAACTGTGGCAGTTCCGCGCCGCAGGGGTCGGCCGTCATATTGAGCTTTCGCGCGCCATTCAGGCCTGGGATCGTCAGGACCTTGATGAAACCAGGGCGCATCTGGGTAAAAGTCGCAGCTACCTTGCCCCGGTAATCGCGATGGCCTTGTCTGGTGAGGATCGCACCCTGTCCGAGCGTACCGACGCCGAGGCCGAAGCGCGGTTTGCCCAACTTGAGCAAGGGTTCAACGTCTTGGATATGGTCGCCCAACTTGCACCGCTTCTGGGGCTTTTCGGGACCGTATTGGGCATGATCGAGGCGTTCCAAACCCTTCAGGGCGCGGGCAATTCTGTTGATCCATCGCTGCTTGCCGGTGGTATTTGGGTGGCCCTGTTGACGACCGCTGCCGGCCTTGCGGTCGCTATGCCGACTTCGATGGTCCTGACGTGGTTCGAGGCACGCATGAACCGAGAGCGTACCTTTGCCAACCGCGCTTTGAGAACCGTGTTTGCACCGGGCTATGCTGAGGACGCGCCGGTGGCTGATCAAACCCCGCAACAGGTTTTCGCCCATGGCACTTAACGTCCGCAGAAGACGGCGCAGGCGCTTGTCGATGACATCCTTGATTGACGTCATCTTTTTGCTGTTGCTGTTCTTCATGCTGACGTCGACGTTCTCCAAGTATGGCGAAATCGAATTTGCCACCGCCGCTGCCGGAGGTGCGGAAACTGATCAGGTGATCCGCTTTGTCAAACTTGAGGCCGACCGTATTTTGGTTGACGGCACGCTTGCCGCGTTCGAAGACATGGCCACGGTGATGGCGACCGATAAGCCTCAGACCGCGTTGATCAGTCTTGGACAGAACGCGACTTCGCAACAGCTGATTGATTTGCTTTCGGTGCTAAAAGGCATCGACCATTTGCGCGCACAGGTGATCGGATGATTCAACTCAAACGCAAGGCAAAACAGGGTCGAGAACCAACGATCGCACTGATCAATGTCGTCTTTCTGATGCTCATCTTTTTCATGATCGCAGGCACGCTTGCACCGCCGCTGAGCAAATCGGTGAAGCTGGTGGAAACCAGTGATCTGGACGGTCGCGAGCCACCCGATGCTTTGGTCATTCGTAGCGATGGTTCACTGGAATACCGGGGCGCCGAACTGACTGGAGTTGAGGCGTATGTGGAACGCGCGTCGATCAACCTGCCGCTGGATGATGTTCGCGTTGTGCCGGACCGGGCTTTGCCTGCTGTTCGGCTGAAAGAGGTCAGTGATAACTTGCGCGTGCTGGGTGCAAAAAGGGTGTACGTGGTCACAGAAAGGGGTTTGCAATGATACCCAGATCTCGTGGCGTAGCTGTTGCGGCTTTGGCGCTGGCCGCAGCCACCCATGTTCTTGCCCTGCATGACTTTTCCGCAGGTGAACCGGTGCTTGTCGAAGGTGGCGGGTCGGGCGAGGTTGCTGCGCTGGGGGATGCATTCAAGGACTATGTGACGGGGGCCACCGCCTCGACACCCGCTACTGCACATCAACCGACCGTCGCACCGACACAGCAACAAACTGCGGTCAGCCCAACCTCTCAGGCCCGGGCGTCAGTTCCCGGGGCGATCAAGCATACTGTCGCCAACACCAAAGCCGCGGTCGCGGTGACCCATCGACAAGCATCTGCCGAAGCGCAAGAAGCAGCGCCGTCTGAGACCGAAGCCGTCGCGAAAACCCCAGCCGTGAAACCGGTGGACCCGACCAAACAAAAGGTCGATCAGGTTGCGTCGCAGGCAGGAAATTCTGAAAAGAGCGCCAGAAAAGGCAATGCATCGGGAAAAACCAGCAAAGGCGCTGCGACGGCCAAAAAGACAAGTTCCATAGCGGCCGGGCAGGGTAACGCTGAGGTCAGCAATTACAGAGGGCACGTAATGCGCAAGATAACTCGTGCCCGACGTAAAAACGTCAATATTCGTGGTGCAGTGTTGGTGAGTTTTCGGATTGGCGACAATGGGGCGCTTGTAAGTGTCACCGTTAAGCGCAGTTCGGGGTCGAAACGACTGGATCAGGTGGCACTTGCGCAGGTACGCGCGGCAGCGCCATTTCAGCCACCACCTGCCGCAGCCCGTCGTGATTACATGATTGAGATCGTTGGAAAGTAAGAACGAACTGCGCTGCCCGATCAGAGTTTTGAATCAGACAGAAGGCGGCGCTTTTCGGCCATTGCCTCACGGCGGCGTCTTTCAATGCCAAGCTTGAAGGACTCTTCAACAAAGTCGATGTGGTCATAAGCAGCCTTTTCCGCGCGTGCTTCATTGCCTGAGATGACCGCCATTCCAAGTTCGCGATGCTGCTCCATCAGCAGCTTGCCCGTGCCGTCGATGGTCTTCAGAAAATCACGATTGTAGAACACGCCTTGCCGTGTGAGCTCGTAGATAGACGCCATCATGTGGATGAGTGTCGCGTTTTGGCTGGCGTCCACAATTGCGGCGTGCAGCGCAAAATCAGCCTCACGCGAGGCCAATGCATCCTTCTCGTGCCAGGCGCGTTCATCCTCGGCCAAGATATTCGTGATCCGTTCTTTATCCGCTTTGGTCGCCCGCCGCGCGGCGAGCTTAGCGGCAAAGCCTTCCTGTTCGCGCCTGTATTCGAGATAGTCAAAAAAAGCGGGCTCATGGCGTTCGTAAAGCGCCAACAAGGCAGGGAGCATGGCGCTGCCTGTCAACGCAGCTACGAAAGTGCCTTCACCATGCTGTGTCGTCACCAAGCCTCGTTCTTCAAGAACCGCCAGCGCCTCACGCAGTTTGGGGCGGGAGACGCGAAGGGTTTCCGCCAGATCGCGTTCCGATGGCAGTTTGCGACCCTGCTTGAGAATGCCCGAAGCAATCAGGTCTTCAATCTGAGCCACCACTGCATCCGAGAGTGATTCGTGCCCGATTGGTTCGAAAATCGCTGTCGTGTTCATCGTGGTTTACCCTTCTGAAGAAGATTCAGAACCCCTTTGGTAAATAAAAGTAACCTTTGAGTGTGTGTTTTTCAATGCCTGATTTTGTGGGGAAACCTCTCGGAAAATTTAGAGTTCAACTGATTGCCAGTAAACAAAAAAGTCCGAAGTGTTCGCCCAATCATCGTCGTCGGCGATCCTCTTAGGTTTAGGCGATCTGGGTCATCTCTAGGCAAATAGCAAGCGAACCATTGGTAAATAAAGTTGTTGACTGAAATGTTTGGTCAACTTTATTTACCAGTGTGGGCGCAGGAAGATCTCGCGTCACAAATTCATCGGACGCCAAGTCCGACCGACCCTGGAGGAGATTTCATGAAAAAGACCCTGACGAGCCTTGCCGTGGCTGCCAGCCTGATGGCGGCACCTGCGGTTGCTGCTGACAAACTGCTGCTGAAAACCCCGATTGCTTTCTCGACCGAGCTTCCAGGGTTGGGTTCCCCGATCCCTCGTGTTGCCGAGCAGCTTGACCTGATGTCTGGCGGTACGCTGAAGATGAAGGTTTACGAGCCGGGCAAATTGGTCCCGCCGTTCGAAATTCTGGATGCCGTATCGACTGGCAAGATTAACTCGGGCTACACCACCGCTGGTTACTGGGCGGGTAAAATCCCGGCTGCGCCGCTGTTCTCGGCGGTTCCGTTTGGCCCTGAGGCGGGCGAATACATGGCGTGGCTGTATTACGGCAACGGAATGTCGCTGTACCAAGAGATGTATGATCAGGCGGGATACAACGTTCATGTAATCCCCTGCGCGGTCATTGCCCCTGAAACGTCGGGCTGGTTCGCGACCGAGATCAACACCCCTGAAGATCTGAGTGGCCTCAAGATGCGCTTCTTCGGTCTGGGTGGAAAAGTCATGCAGAAACTGGGCGTGGCAACCTCGTTGCTGCCGGGCGGTGAGATTTTCCCCGCGCTTGAAAAAGGCGCCATCGACGCAACCGAGTTTTCGATGCCTGCCATCGACGCGCGTCTGGGCTTTCACAAACTGGTTAAGTTCAACTATTTCCCCGGTTGGCACCAACAGGCGACCGTGTTCGAGCTGATGATCAACAAGGACGTCTGGAACGAGACCAGCGAGCAGCACAAGGCGATCATCGAAAACGCTTGTAAGGCATCGATGGCCGACAGTTTTGCCGAAGGTGAGGCCATCCAGCACGCGGCCCTGATCGACAACGTTGAAAACAACGGCGTCACCATCAAGCAGTGGTCGCCCGAGATGCTGGATACATTCCGTGCCACCTGGGATGAGGTTGCTGCCGAAGAGGCCGCCAACGATGCCTTCTTTGCCAAGGTTCTGTCCGACATGAACGAGTTCCGCGACGGCTATGCCCTGTGGAAAACCAACGCGTTCCTCCCCCGTCAGTAACCCGACTTGCTGACGCGTCCGGGGCAGGGGCAACTCTGCCTCGGACATTATCAGGATTTCAAACCTGCATTCCCTTGACCGCGCTAGCGCCGGTCAACTGAGCGAGGATTACCCATGGCCACGCAAAAGAACCTCAATGATCCGGTCGAAGCCTATGAAGGCATCCTGGAGCACCCCGAAACTGACCGCCAAAAAATCGCCGTTGCTATTGATACAGGCGTGAAAACCGTCGGGCATGTGGTGATGTGGGCCAATGTCCTGTTGATGGCCGCGATCTTCAGTCAGGTTTCGCTGCGCTATCTGTTCAGCCAGAACTATCCCAAACTGGACGAGATCCAGTGGCACTTTTACGGCATCGTCACGATGATCGGCATATCCTATGCCTTGATCACAGACAGCCACGTGCGCGTTGACGTTCTGCACATGCAACTGTCCCGTCGCGCGCAGCGTGTGATCGAAGTGATCGGCATTCTGACTCTGCTGACCCCGTTCATCTATCTGATGATCGATCAAGGATATGATTACTTCTACGAGAGCTTCCGCGTCAGCGAGCGCTCGGACAGCCCCACAGGTCTGCCTGCGCGCTGGGCCTTTAAGGCGGTCATTCCGATCAGTTTTGTTCTGCTGGGCTTGGCCGCGCTGGCGCGATTGATCCATGACGGGCATGCGCTGATGTACGGGCCCGCCTCGGAGCGCGAGGGCGCACCCCTGCGCCGAATCCTTCTGGTGCTGGCCGTATTTGCCGCGGTCTGTATTGGCCTGACCTTCCTGGTTGAAACGACTGAGGAAAAACTGGTCATCGCAATGTTCCTGACATTCATTGCGCTGCTTTTTACAGGATACCCGGTGGCTTGGGTTCTGGCCGGTGTCGGCGTTGCCTATTGTGGGCTGGCCTATCTGTTCGACAACGATCTGATGCTGTGGACAGGGTTGGAAAGCACCTTTACGGGACTCGACTATCTGACCTTGGGCGCTGTGGTGAACCGGGTCTACGCGACCATGTCCAACGCGGTTCTGGTTGCGCTGCCGATGTTCATCTTTATGGGGCTGATGCTGGACGAAAGCGGGGTAGCCGAACGTCTGATGTCGTCGATGCAGCGCCTGTTTGGCACCGTGCGTGGCGGTCTGGCGATCACGGTCACGCTGATCGGGATCATTCTGGCGGCTTCGACCGGCATCATCGGTGCGTCCGTGGTTCTGCTGGGTGTGCTGTCGCTGCCGTCAATGATGCAACAGAAGTACCAACCAACGTTGGCCGCAGGTGTGGTTTCAGCCTCAGGCACGCTGGGCATCCTGATCCCTCCGTCGATCATGCTGGTGATCATGGCTGACCAGATGGCATTGTCGGTAGGCGATCTGTTCATGGCCGCGGTCTTTCCAGGTGTCATCATTGGTGGCCTCTACCTGACTTACATCTTTATCCTCGCTTTGGTGAAACGCGATGCGGCACCAGTGCCCGAGGGTGCAAAAGCCCCCGATTGGGCCGCCGTCAAGGACGTGCTGTTTGCCGTCATCCCAACCCTGTTGTTGATCCTTGCAGTACTGGGTTCGATCTTTGCCGGGCTGACGACGCCAACCGAGGCTTCGGGCATTGGTGCGTTGGGTGCAACACTGCTTGCGCTGGGCTATCGCAAGCTGACATTCGCCAAACTGTGGAATGTGCTGGTGTCGACCTTCAACACGACCGCCTACATCTTCGCGATCTTCCTGGGCGCGACCGTGTTTTCGTATGTCCTACGAGAACTGGGCGGAGATGAGTTGATCGAACACGTGGTGCAGTCCACTGGCTTTGGGGCCAATGGAACGATCCTCTTCATCCTGTTCATCGTATTCCTGCTGGGTTTTGTTCTGGACTGGATCGAAATCACGCTGATTGTGCTGCCGCTGATGCGCCCCATCGTGAACGGTCTGGGCATCGATATTCCCGGATTTGGAGTACTGGATGAACCGGCGCTTGTGTGGTTCGTGATCCTGGTGGCAGTTACGCTGCAGACCAGCTTCCTAACCCCACCCGTTGGTTTTGCCTTGTTCTATCTCAAGGGCGTCTGCCCGCCCGAGATCAAACTGACGCATATCTACAAGGGCATCATCCCCTTTGTCCTGCTGCAATTGACCGGACTGGCTCTTGTCTTCCTGTGGCCCACACTTGCCACCTGGTTGCCATCCGTCGCCTATTAAGGAGGAAGAGTCATGCGTCTGACGGACTGTCATAACTTTCAGGATTTCCGCAGATTGGCCAAGCGCCGCCTGCCGGGGCCGATCTTCAACTATATTGACGGCGGCGCGGATGATGAGGTGACTTACCGCGAAAACACACGGACGTTTGATCGGTGTGATCTGCTGCCATCGGTCCTGCGTGGGGTGACGGACGTGGACATGTCGGTCACCGTGATGGGGCAAAAGCTGGATATGCCGATTTATTGCTCGCCGACGGCTTTGCAGCGCCTTTTCCACCATCAAGGGGAACGTGCTGTGGCAGCGGCCGCCGAGAAATATGGCACCATGTTCGGTGTGTCGTCGCTGGGCACCGTGTCCATGGAAGAATTGCGCCAGAAGCATAAGAACCCGCAGGTCTATCAGTTCTACTTTCACAAGGATCGCGGCCTGAACTCTGCCATGATGCAGCGCGCCAAAGAGGCTGGCGTCGAGGTCATGATGCTGACCGTCGACAGCATCACCGGCGGCAATCGCGAACGGGACCTGCGCACAGGCTTTTCAATCCCGTTTCGCCTGACTTTGGGCGGCATGATCCAGTTTGCGATCAAGCCGATGTGGGGCATCAACTATGTCACGCATGAAAGATTCCGCCTGCCGCAATTGGACGAACATGTGGATATGGGCGGCGGCGCCAGTTCGATCGGTGGCTACTTCACTGACATGTTGGACCCGTCGATGGACTGGGATGATGTGGCCGAGATGGTGCGTGAGTGGGATGGCCAGTTCTGCCTCAAGGGTATCATGACAGTCGAGGACGCACGCCGTGCGGCTGAGATCGGGTGTACCGGCATCATCCTGTCGAACCACGGTGGTCGCCAGTTGGACGGCTCGCGTACGCCGTTTGATCAGTTGGCCGAGATTGTTGATGCCGTCGGCGACAAGCTGGACGTGATGATGGACAGCGGAATTCAGCGCGGAACCCATGTGCTCAAGGCGTTGTCTTTGGGTGCCAAGGCGGTCGGGGTAGGGCGGCACTATCTGTATCCATTGGCTGCCGCTGGTCAGCCGGGCGTCGAACGGGCGTTGGGATTGATGCGGGCCGAGATCGAGCGCGACATGAAGCTGATGGGCGTAACGCGGCTCGACCAACTGTCGCGCACTAACCTGCGCTTCCGGGACACAGCGACCAGTCCTGGCGATGCACATCGGAACGCGGCATGATCAACGAAGCCCTCATAACCAAATTTCGCGCCATCGTCGGCGCCCGTAATGTGCTAAAAGGCGAACGCGCGACCGAGCGGTTCCGCCGCGGGTTCAGATCGGGTGAGGGCAAAGCACTCTGCGTCGTTCGACCCGGTGCTTTGCTGGAACTGTGGCACGTTCTGCAGGCCTGCGTCGCCGCCGACAAGATCGTCATCATGCAGGCGTCCAATACTGGCCTGACCGAAGGGTCTACACCCAAAGGCGGTTACGACCGTGACGTTGTGCTGATTAATGTCAGTCGGATGAAAGCCCTGCACCTTTTGCAAGACGGTCAGCAGGTTCTAAGCCTGCCGGGCGCGTCTCTGTTTGAGTTGGAGAAGCAGCTAAGGCCACTGGGGCGAACACCGCATTCGGTAATCGGGTCCTCCAGCATTGGGGCCTCGATCGTGGGTGGGGTTTGCAACAATTCCGGCGGTTCCTTGTGCGAGCGCGGACCCAGTTATACAGAGCTTGCCCTTTTCGCCCAGATCGCCGCGGATGGGACGCTGAAACTGGTGAACCATCTGGGGCTGGATTTGGGCGACACTCCAGAGGAAATCCTGACCCGTGTTGAAGCCGGGGATTTCGACAAGGATGCCCCGACACCTCAGGGTCGCAATGCGTCGGACCCGGATTACACTGCGATCCTGCGCGATGTCGATGCGGACACGCCCTCGCGTTACAACAATGACGAACGGCTGTTGTACGAAGTGTCCGGCTGTGCGGGCAAACTGGCGGTATTCGCAGTGCGGCTTGATACTTTCCCGACCTATGAGCGTGAGCAGGTCTTTTACATCGGTACAAACCACCCTGCTGACCTTACCGACCTACGTCGCCACATCCTGACGCATTTCAAAACACTGCCAGTTTCAGCCGAATACGTTCATCGAGAGTGTTTCGACATCGCAGCGAAATACGGTAAGGACACTCTGGTAATGATCGACAAGCTGGGGACCGACCGGCTGCCGATGTTCTTTGCTATGAAGGGCGCGGTGGACTCGCGTCTGAACAAGTTTTCGTTGACCCGGGGTTTCACCGACAAGTTCATGCAGGTTGTTGCAAAGCTTTGGCCCGAGCATCTGCCGAAGTTCCTGTATGAGTATCGTGACAGGTATGAACACCACCTCATCTTGAAAATGCATGACAGCGGTATCGAAGAGGCGGCGGTGTTTCTTCCCGAATTCTTTGGTTCCCGCAGCGCCGAATTTGTCACCTGCACCCCGCGTGACGCCAAGATCGCCGGGTTGCATCGATTTGCTGCTGCGGGTGCCGCAGTGCGGTATGGCCATGTCCATTCCGACGAAGTCGAAGAGATACTGGCGCTGGATATCGCGCTGCGTCGCAATGATCGTGATTGGTTCGAAACGCTGCCGCCTGAGATCACTGATCAGTTGGTTGGCAAAGTCTACTACGGCCACTTGATGTGCCACGTGATGCACCAGGATTACATCATCAAAAAGGGATGCGATCCAAGGGCGATCAAGACTGCGATGCTTCGGATACTTGATGAGCGCGGGGCCGAATATCCGGCCGAGCACAATGTCGGCCACCTCTACAAGGCCAAGCCGGATCTGGCGGCGCATTACAGGCGCTGCGATCCAACTAATTCCTTTAACCCCGGGATCGGTAAAATGTCGAAGTTCCGGGATTATGCTGGTGACAAGCCCCGGTGACGGTGACCGGAGTCTCGTGCCGTCCATTGCGTTTTGACTGTGAATGGTTGCGTAAACACTCCAGTAACTCTTTGGTAAGGCTGTATTTTTAATGTCAAATTTCAGGTAGTTTAACGTTAAACCTTTCCTGAAACGCATAGCTGCTATTCCGCTCAGGCCTATCCGGTGGTAAAAAATTACGCTACGTAACACTGCAAGTTAGGTCAAAGTCACTGACTAATTGGAGGGTTAGAGATGACACGTACTGCACTTGTAACCGGTGGTAGCCGGGGTATCGGCGAAGCGATTTCCAGAAAGTTGAAAGCTGAAGGATATACTGTTGCCGCGACCTATGCTGGCAATGACGAAAAGGCGGCTGCTTTCACTGCCGAGACCGGCATCAAAACCTATAAATGGAATGTCGCAGATTACGAAGCCTCGGCCGCTGGGATCGCACAGGTCGAGGCCGAGATTGGATCGATCGATATTGTGGTCGCCAACGCCGGGATTACCCGCGACGCGCCGTTCCACAAGATGACGCCGCAGCAGTGGAAAGATGTCATAGACACCAACCTGACCGGAGTGTTCAACACGATCCACCCAATCTGGCCCGGTATGCGCGAGCGTAAGTTCGGCCGTGTCATTGTCATCAGTTCTATCAACGGCCAGAAAGGCCAGTTTGCGCAAGCCAACTATGCCGCCACCAAGGCAGGTGATCTGGGAATCGTCAAATCTCTGGCACAGGAAGGCGCGCGCGCAGGCATTACCGCAAACGCTATCTGCCCCGGTTATATCGCCACTGAGATGGTCATGGCCGTGCCTGAAAAGGTCCGCGAGGCCATTATCGGCCAAATCCCGGCGGGACGGCTGGGCGAACCCGAGGAAATCGCCCGCTGTGTGGCCTTCTTGGCCTCGGATGACGCCGGGTTTGTCAACGGCTCAACGATTTCTGTCAACGGCGCACAATTCTTCGTCTGACACTCCTCGGGACACAGTTTGAGAAAGGAACCTGTCCAATGAAAGACCTCGAACCCGATATCGACCCGGTAGAAAGTCAGGAATGGCAGGACGCCATCGAAGACGTGATTGAACGCGATGGCGCGAACCGTGCGCATTTCCTGTTGGACAAGGCCGTACAAAAAGCCCGCGCTGCCGGGGCGACGCTGCCGTTTTCCGCAACGACGCCGTATCAGAACACCATTCCCGTTGACGATCAGTACGCGTTTCCCGGCGATCCTGAGATGGAGTGGCGGATCCGTACGATCAACCGCTGGAACGCCATGGCAACCGTGGTTCGGCGCAACAAAGTCAGCAGCGAGTATGGCGGCCACATTGCCTCCTTCGCATCATCTGCCGTTATGTATGACGTGGGCCTGAACCACTTCTGGCGATCGAAATCGGCGATCCACGGCGGGGATCTGGTGTTCTTTCAGGGCCACGTGATCCCCGGTATCTATGCCCGTTCCTTCATGGAAGGGCGCATCACTGAAGAGCAGCTGGAAAACTTCCGCTCCGAGGTCGATGGCGGCGGGCTGTCCAGCTATCCGCACCCGTGGTTGATGCCGGATTACTGGCAGTTCCCGACTGTCTCGATGGGCTTGGGCCCGCTGATGGCGATCTATCAGGCGCGGTTCATGAAATACATGCACAACCGGGGTCATATCGACATGGCCGACCGTAAAGTGTGGTGCTTCCTGGGCGACGGCGAGATGGACGAACCCGAAAGCCGGGGTGCAATTGACCTGGCCGTGCGAGAAGGCCTGGATAACCTGATCTTCGTGATCAACTGCAACCTGCAGCGTCTCGACGGTCCGGTTCGCGGCAACGGCAAGATCGTGCAAGAACTTGAGGGCGACTTCCGCGGTGCGGGCTGGAACGTGATCAAGCTGCTTTGGGGTAAGGGCTGGGATCAACTGCTGGAAAAAGATACGAGCGGGCGGTTGCGTCAGTTGATGGATGAAACCGTCGATGGCGACTACCAAACGTTCAAGTCGAAAGACGGCGCTTATATCCGCGAACATTTCTTTGGGAAATACCCGGAAACCGCTGCTTTGGTCGAAGACTGGACCGACGATCAGATCTGGGCATTGCGCCGGGGCGGACATGACCCAGAAAAAGTCTATACCGCATTCAAGCGCGCGACCGAGAACGAGGGCACGCCGACCTGCCTGCTGGTGAAAACCGTCAAAGGCTACGGCATGGGCTCGGCCGGTGAGGGGCAGAACACCACCCACCAGCAAAAGAAACTGGCCGAAGATCAGTTGCGTGCGTTCCGTGATCGGTTCCAGATCCCGGTCAGTGACGAAGACCTGCCCAACGCGCCGTTTGTGTCGTTGAACAACGCACAAAAGGCTTACCTGGCCGATCGACGCAAGGCTTTGGGCGGTGAGTTCCCCAAACGCGACAGCAGCGCTCCGGCGTTGGAGATCCCCGAACTTTCCAAGTTCGAAGCTCAACTAAAGGGCACCGGTGATCGCGAGATCTCGACGACGATGGCCTTTGTCCGCATCCTGACCACGCTGTTGCGTGACAAGGGAATGGGCAAGAACGTGGTGCCGATCGTGCCGGACGAAAGCCGGACCTTTGGGATGGAGGGGCTGTTCCGCTCGGTCGGGATCTACAACCCCTCGGGTCAGAACTATACCCCTGAAGATGCTGATCAGATGATGTTCTACAAGGAAACGACCAACGGTCAGGTCCTGCAGGAAGGCATCAACGAGGCTGGCGCCATGGCCGATTGGATTGCGGCAGCGACTGCGTATTCCAATCACGGCGTCCCGATGATCCCGTTCTTCATCTACTATTCGATGTTTGGCTTCCAGCGCATCGGTGATCTGGCCTGGGCGGCTGGTGATAGTCGTGCGCGGGGCTTCATGCTGGGCGGTACGGCCGGTCGGACGACGCTGAACGGTGAAGGTCTTCAACACGAGGATGGCCACAGCCACATTCTTGCGGGCACTATCCCGAACTGCATCACCTACGATCCGACCTTCAGCTATGAGGTCGCGGTGATCATCCAGAACGGTCTGCAGCGCATGTATGGCGATCAGGAAGATATCTATTTCTACCTGACCCTGATGAACGAAAACTATACGCACCCCGATATGCCGATGGGCGCGGAAGACGGGATCATCAAGGGGCTGTACCGGTTCCAGGAAACCAAGAAGCCGGGCAAGAAGCACGTCAACCTGATGGGCTCGGGCACCATTCTGGTGCAGGCGATGAAAGCGGCGGAATTGCTGAAGAAGGATTTCGGCGTGACGTCTGATATCTGGTCGGCCACCTCCTTCAACGAATTGGCCCGTGACGGACAGGATGCGGCACGCGCCAACCGTCTGGACCCGCTGGCAGAGGAACGCGTGCCTTACGTGACCGAACAGCTTTCAAAGGCCAAAGGTCCGATCATTGCAGCCACTGACTACATGAAGAACTACGCCGAGCAGATCCGCGCCTTTGTGCCGGGCCGCTATTCGGTGCTGGGCACGGACGGCTATGGCCGTTCGGACAGCCGGGTGAACTTGCGCCGGTTCTTCGAGGTCGATGCCAATCATATCGCGGCGGCGGCAATGGTCGATTTGTATCGCGAAGGTGCGGTGACCAAGGCCGAGCTCGAGAAGGCGCTCAAGACATATGAAATCGACGGCGACAAGCCGAACCCCCGGTTGGTTTAAGGCCACGGGGCACGAGGAGACGTAGAAATGGCAATCGAAGTAACAGTCCCGGATATCGGGGATTTTGCGGATGTCCCGGTGATCGGCATCCTGGTCTCGGTCGGTGATACCGTCGCAGCCGAGGACCCCCTGATCGAATTGGAAAGCGACAAGGCCACGATGGAGGTTCCGTCCCCTGCCGCGGGTGTCGTCAAGGAAATCAAAGTGTCCGAGGGCGACAACGTTTCCGAAGGCGCGCTGATCCTGCTGCTGGAAGGCGAGGGGGCACCTACCGCCGCGGCCGAGGCCGCGCCCACGGTCGCACCGGCACCTGCGGCTGCCCCCGCACCAGCCACCCCGGCGGCGCCGGTGATGGACCAAGGGTTCGGCAAGGCCCATGCCTCGCCATCGGTGCGCGCCTTTGCCCGTCAGCTGGACATTGACCTGTCCAAGGTCAACGGCTCGGGCCGCAAGGGTCGTATCCTGCGCGAGGACGTCACCAAGTTCCTCAAATCCACGACTGCGACTGCTCCGGCTGCTGCAGGTGCATCGGGTGGCATGGGTATCCCGCCGATCCCGGCTGTCGATTTCTCAAAGTTCGGCCCGGTCGAAGACGTGGAAATGCCTCGGATCAAAAAGCTGTCTGGCCCCGCATTGCATCGGTCATGGCTCAACATTCCACATGTCACCCATAATGATGAGGCCGACATCACCGAGCTGGACAAATACCGCAAGGAAATGGACACGATGGCCAAGGAAGAAGGCTATCGCGTCACATTGCTGAGCTTTGTGGTCAAGGCCTCGGTCAATGCGCTGAAACAGCATTGGGAGTTCAACTCGTCGATCCACCCCGACGGCGACAAGCTGATCCGCAAATCTTACTACAATATAGGCTTTGCTGCAGACACGCCGAACGGCCTGGTTGTTCCGGTCATCAAAGATGCGGATCGTAAGGGCATTGTCGAGATCTCCAAGGATCTGATGGAGTTGTCAGGCAAGGCGCGTGCAGGTGAGCTGAAATCGAACGACATGCAGGGCGCGACGTTCACGATCTCGTCGCTGGGCGGTATCGGTGGCACCCATTTCACTCCGATCGTCAACGCGCCCGAGGTGGCCATTCTGGGCCTGACCCGGTCGAAGATGGCTCCGGTCTGGAATGGTGAAGAATTCGTGCCGCGCCTGATGCAGCCCTTGTCGCTCAGCTATGACCACCGTGCCGTTGATGGCGCCTTGGCTGCACGCTTTTGCGTCACGCTCAAGACGCTGTTGGGTGACATGCGCAAGTTGATGTGGTGAGGAGAGATCAGATGGACGTCAAAGTACCCGATATCGGCGATTTCTCCGATGTGCCCGTGCTCAGCATTCTTGTCTCGGTTGGTGATACCGTTGTCGCCGAAGACCCGCTGATCGAACTGGAATCCGACAAGGCCACAATGGAGGTTCCGTCCCCCGCCGATGGCAAGGTCGTCTCGATTGCCGTTGCCGAAGGCGACAATGTCTCGGAAGGCTCGCTGATCTTGACGCTGGAAGCCGCTGATGGCGCAACGCCCGAGGCCGCCCCAGCCGAGGCACCTGCCGCCCCTCAGGCTGTGGCCGCCACCGGCACTGCAACCGGAAAGGGCGATGTGCATGCCGAGGTAGTCGTGCTGGGGTCTGGGCCCGGCGGTTACACGGCAGCCTTCCGCGCTGCCGATCTGGGCAAGAAAGTTGTCATGATCGAACGTAATCCGACGCTTGGCGGTGTCTGCCTGAACGTAGGCTGTATCCCCTCGAAGGCTCTGCTGCATGTGGCAAAGGTCATCACCGAGGCCGAAGAGATGGGCGCGCATGGTGTCAACTTTGGCCAGCCTAAGATTGACTTGGACGAATTGCGCGCCTTCAAAGACAGCGTTGTCGGCAAACTGACCGGCGGTTTGGACGGTTTGTCCAAGGGTCGCAAGGTTCAGATCGTGCGCGGCTACGGTCGCTTCTCTGGCCCGAACATGATCGAGGTCATGGGCGATGACGGAATGACAACGGTTTCCTTTGACCAATGCATCATTGCGGCGGGATCTGAACCGGTTGAGCTGCCCTTTATTCCGCATGACGATGACCGCGTGATCGACTCGACAGGTGCGCTGGAACTGGCGGATGTTCCAAAGCGGATGCTGGTTCTGGGCGGCGGTATCATCGGTCTGGAGATGGCTTGCGTTTATGACGCGCTGGGCTCGGACATCACCGTGGTCGAGTTGATGGATCAGATTATCCCTGGTGCGGACAAGGATATCGTCAAACCTCTGATGACCCGCATCAAGGGCCGGTACGAAAACATTTTCCTCAAGACCAAGGTCACAGCGATTGAACCGTTGAAAAAGGGCCTCAAGGTCACGTTCGAGGATGACAAGAGCGACAGCTTCACCGACACCTTTGATAAAGTTCTGGTTGCCGTGGGACGCAAACCCAACGGCAAATTGGTCGACGCAGAAAAAGCCGGGGTCGCGGTGGATGAGCGTGGGTTTATCGCCGTGGACAACCAAATGCGCACCGGCGTGCCGCATATCTTCGCCATCGGTGACTTGGTCGGCCAGCCAATGCTGGCGCACAAGGCCGTGCACGAAGGCAAGGTTGCAGCCGAGGTTGCCGCCGGTCACAAGAGGTTCTTCGACGCGAAACTGATCCCTTCGGTCGCCTATACCGACCCGGAAGTGGCTTGGTGTGGCCTGACTGAGACCGACGCCAAGGCCAAGGGGATCAAGGTCGAAAAAGGCGTGTTCCCGTGGGCCGCGTCGGGCAAATCTCTGTCCAATGGCCGATCCGAAGGCATCACTAAGCTGCTGTTCGATCCACAGGATCAGCGCATCGTGGGTGCCTGCATCGTCGGCACCAACGCCGGTGATCTGATCTCCGAGACTGCTCTGGCCATCGAAATGGGGGCGGACGCGGTCGATCTTGGTCACACGATCCACCCCCACCCTACGCTGAGCGAGACAGTGAACTTCGCGGCCGAGATGTTTGAGGGCACGATCACCGATCTCATCCCACCCAAGAAACGCAGCTAGGATCGTGGCGATGAAGATAGGTACACCGAGAGAGACTTATGACGGTGAGAACCGTGTTGGGATGTCGCCCGAGTCTGCGTTGCAGCTTCAGAAGTTGGGCTATGAATGTCCGATTGAGAAGGGTGCTGGTGCTGCGGCTGGATTTTCGGATGCGTCGTATGAGGCAGCGGGGGTTGAGGTCGTAAAGACAGCTGCGTCGCTGTGGAAGCAGGCCGACATTGTTGCTAAGGTGCGTCAGCTAAACGAGGCCAGGGCACCGGGTGCTCGGGCATCAAAAACTCGCTGATCTTCAAAGAAAACACCCGCATGTTCTACGGTGACGCAAGGGCAAGCCTCGACAAACTCCTGCCATTGATCGACTAAGCGGAGCGGTTTGGTCCAAGATGTCTTGTCACTTGAAAAACTCCGTACGCCTTTTGGCGTAGCGGATTGAGTTTTGGGGTCAATCTGTTCGGAATTTTGCCGAGGCTCAGCCGCCCCCGGTGGGAGGCCTGGCTGAAGAAGCGGTCGGGTAAACAGGTGCCCGCGCGTGCGACCGGCGATTCGGCCCATCTTGCCCTGGCCTCGGCGCCGGGGACCTATGTGCGGGTCAAGGCAAGTATTTGATTTCAATACGTCTCGCAGAATTTTTCTGCAGCGCAGCAAGAAGAATCTTGCAATGCTGCGCTGCGGCATCCATATTGTCCTCAAGCTGATGAAAACCGGGGTGGGCTCGGTTCGGCAAAAGGATTTTAGACATGGCAAAGACGCAAGACTTCACCGCGACCCTGAAAGACGTTATGGGCGCGTTCCCCGTTGACACCACCGCTCTGGAAGGTGCTTTCAAATCGACCGCGACGCTGAATGAAAAGCTGTCGGGTGTTGCACTGGAAGCGGCTGAAAAGTCGGCTGAGATCTCGAGCAAATGGACCAAGGACACCCTGGCCAAGCTGACCGAGATGTCGAAAGCCAAGGCAGAGCCTGCAGACTACGCCAAAGCGGCCACCGACTTCGCCAGCGCATCGGCTGAAGTTGCAGCTGAAAACATGGCGGCCTTCGCAGAGATCGCGAAAAAAGTTCAGTCCGAAACCGTTGAGCTGCTGATGGCGGCTGGCAAAGACGTAGCCGAAGACACAACCGCGGCTGTCAAAAAAGCCACCAACGACGTGACCGCAGCTGCCAAGAAAGCAACTGCTGCCAAGTAAGCAAACGCCGCGAGGCGCACCCAATCCTCCCAATCGGTGCTATCGCGCAGGGCAGGTCGAAAGACCTGCCCTTTCTTTGTTGGTGGAGCGTCTTATCGATACGCGTCTTGACCACAGTGCGCCCTTAGTTGCGAAACGCCGTCCGGTGCAGTAAGCCACCTATTCAGTGTAGACCGAGACCCATCCATGACCGCATCGTCAAACCCTGTTTTTAAGCGCCGGTCGGCTTCAAAAGGCCTTGTCACCAAGGCCGCGAGGCTGTCGGTTGCACCTATGATGGATTGGACAGACCGGCATTGCCGATTTGTGCACCGACTGCTCAGCCAGCAGACACTTCTATACACGGAAATGGTAACCGCCCCGGCGTTGGTGCGAGGTGGCGCATTGCATTTGTTGGACTTCAGTTCGCAGGAACACCCCGTCGCGCTGCAATTGGGCGGTTCTGACTCAGAGGAGCTGTCGCAGGCGGCCCAGCTGGGTGCGCAAGCGGGGTATGATGAGATCAACCTGAACTGCGGCTGTCCTTCGGATCGGGTGCAATCGGGTACATTCGGGGCCGTCCTGATGAAAGATCCTACCCGTGTTGCTGATTGCGTTGCCGCGATGCGCGATGCTGTTGATGTCGAGGTGACGGTCAAATGCCGTATTGGGGTCGATGATCAGGATCCAGAACAGGTACTGCCTGAATTCCTGCAGGCCATTCATGCGGCCGGATGCCGACGCATAACAATCCACGCGCGCAAAGCATGGCTGCAAGGGCTTAGCCCAAAGGAAAACAGGGATATCCCGCCTTTGGACTACGACCTTGTGCATCGGATGAAAGATGCGTTCCCGGACCTGCACGTTTCGATCAACGGCGGAATCACGTCTCTGGAACAAGCAAAGACGCAACTGGACGCCGGGCTGGACGGTGTCATGATTGGCCGCGCGGCCTATCACCAACCCACAGATATTCTGGCCCAGGCGGATGCCATGATCTTCGGCAGCGGGCAGGTAGCTGATCCGATTGATGTTATTCACAAAATGGTGCCCTATGTCGAAAACCACCTTGCCGAGGGCGGCCGCCTGCACCAGATCACGCGTCATATGCTGGGCCTGTTTGCCGGACGTCCCGGTGCGCGTGCGTGGAGGCGGGCTTTGTCCGAGAGTGCGGTTCAGGATGGGGCAGGCCCCGAGGTGATGCTGCAGGCGCTGGACAGCATCGCGCCTTTGGCAGAGGTTTGACAGCTACAGGATACGGCCAGTTGGCCGGTTTGGGGGGATGATGCCCGAGACGATGTTACTGGCCCAGATGCTGGGCCTTTTGCTTGTAATCGGGGCGCTGGCCGGTGTTTTGGCCGGAATGCTGGGTGTCGGCGGCGGCATCGTTCTGGTGCCCGCGTTTTTCTATGCGTTCCAAACACTTGGATATGGTGGCCCGCAATTGATGCAGTTGTGTCTTGCGACCTCACTGGCAACCATCATCGTCACCTCATTGCGATCCGTCTTGGCGCACAACAAGAAAGGCGCGGTAGACTGGGATATCTTGCGCGGCTGGGGGCCAGGAATTGCAGTTGGGGCCATTGTCGGCGTGCTGGTCGCCTCGGCGCTACGAACCGAAGCGTTGCAGGCGTTGTTCGGAGTGTTGGGTATGGTCATCGGCGCTTATCTGGGCTTGGGCAAATCGGAATGGCGGCTTGGTGATGTGATGCCAAAAGGCGTGAAGCGGGCCGTTTTGTCGCCTTCGGTCGGGTTCCTTTCAGTTCTGATGGGCATTGGCGGCGGCAGCTTTGGCGTGCCGCTGATGAGTCTGTTCAACATGCCCATCCACAAGGCGGTTGCAACGGCGGCCGGGTTTGGCGTGATCATCGCCGTGCCTTCAGTTCTGGGCTTTCTATTCTTGGACATAGCGCCTGAACACCGCCCGCCGTTCACAATTGGCGCTGTCAATTTGATAGCATTTGCAATTGTCGTGACCATGACCATGATCACCGCGCCGTGGGGTGTGAAACTGGCGCATGCGATGGACCCTAAACCATTGAAGCGCGTGTTCGCGGTGTTTCTGACGCTGGTCGCCTTGAACATGCTTCGCAAGGCGTTGGGGCTATGACCGATTTTTGGGACAAGGGCTGGATCAGGTTTCCACACGATCCGACACTTGCCCAATGGGTTGAACACGCTTTGCCGCAAGCCCGCGCCTCGGTCACAGATCCAACCTTTGCGGAATGGCTGGATTGCGAAGGCACGTGGTTCATCGGCGTGGATGCGCTGGATAACGATCCAGAGGGCAGGGTGGGGCAATCAGACCTTTTGTCAGGTCATGCGATGGACTTTATCGCCGAACATTACGGGCGGTTGCCACTGCACAAGGGGCAGGTCTCGGTCGTTTATCCCGGTTATCCCCGCCCTCGTCGTGGCGAAAACGAAGCCGCCAGCAGATACCGGCGGAACCGTGACGCGGCGCATGTAGACGGTTTGCGTCCCATGGGGCCGGATCGCCGACGACGGGTGGATGAGCCACACGCATGGATCCTTGGCATTCCGTTAACGGATGCAAGCGCGGATGCCGCGCCGATGGTTCTGTGGGAAGGCAGCCACAAGATTCTGGGGGCAGCCTTTCAGCGTGCCATGGAAGGCCAGCCCAAGGACAGTCTGCACCAGATCGACATCACCGATGTCTATCAGACCGCCCGTCGTGAGGTGTTTGAAACCTGCCCCCGTATCGAACTGCCTGCAAAACCGGGTGAGGCCTATCTGCTGCATCGCCACTGTCTGCACGGCGTCGCGCCTTGGGCCGAGGGGGCGACCGCCGGGCCGGATGGACGGATGATCGCCTATTTTCGTCCGGAATGCGCGGGGGGAGTAGCCGAGTGGATCGAATCCCCGTAACCTGTTGCCATTATTCAGGTTTGGAGGTTTTCGATGATTACGGTTCATACGCATTCTGAAGGGGCCCAGATTGAGGTCGAGCTGTCCGGCGAAGTGACAAGCAAAGATTACAGCGAGACATTGGTCCCCGCGATCGAAGCGGCGTTAGAGGCTCATGATGCGGTGCGTCTGTTGGCGATCGTGCAGCCAGAGTTCAAAGGCTATGATCTTGGGGCCGCGTGGTCCGATACCAAGCTGGGTCTCAGCCACTGGCGCGGGTTTGACCGTATCGCAGTTGCGGCTGATCAGGGCTGGGTGCAGACCAGCATCCGTCTGGCCGCGCCGATTCTGCCATGCCCCGTTCAGGTGTTTGAACTTTCGGAACTAGAGGCCGCGCGCCGTTGGATGCGCGAGTCGCTGGGTGCCATTCATGTGACCGATCTGGGCGGACCCTGCGTGCAGATCAGCCTGATGGGCAAATTGGATCCCGAGGAGTACCAGCAGGCAGAGCGTGATCTGGATACCTTGCTAAGCTCAAAGAACGGGTTCCGTCTGTTGATCGACCTGCGCGAGTTTGACGGCTGGCAGGGGCTGACCGCACTGGCCGCGCATTTCCGCCTGGCCCGAGGGCATGTGGGAATGCTGGATCGCGCCGCCATCGTCGGGGACAAAGCGTGGCAGCATATGGCGCAGCGTGTCGCCAGTCACGTTCTGGGTGCCCGCACGCAGTTCTTTCCTTCTGAGGATTTCGAAAACGCAAAATCCTGGCTTGCAGCCGGGTAAGGCGGCGGCCGGCAGAGCGAAAGATTTCGCCTGGCTTTACCATTACGTAAGGTTAAATTTTCGGCTGTTTATTTTTCTTGATCAGTCGGTCAAAAAAAGATTAAACGTGTTTTAGTCTTCCGTATGACCACTTCGGAAGAACTTAAATGCTGAAGAGCGCCGCTGTGGGTTGCCACTCACTTACGCATGTCGTCGAACTTGATCCCCCCTCGGAGTTCAGACCGACCCGCAGCGGCGCGAATTCAGCCAAAAAGCCAGAAGTGGATATCAGGATTTGTTCATTCGCGCAGCCCGCCCACCGCGCCGTTTGGCAAGTCGGGGTTTGCGTGCAGGCAGATCTTCCATGATTTCGGCACGCTCAATGCTGTCCATTTTCGACCAGCGCGTGATCTCATCAATTGTGCGATAACAACCGGTACAGATGCGCTCGGTCGGGTGCACGACGCATATCTGGATGCAAGGGCTCTCGACCTCGTTCCTTTTCCAGACCATGTTTGTCATCGGTACACCCCGTTGCCCTTAAAGAAAGCGCAGCCTGTCCAGCGCTCCTTGTAGAATATAGCCTGCCGCAACGTGATCGATAACCTGTCCGCGACGTTTTCGTGACGTATCCGCCTCAAGAAGTGCTTTTTCCGCCGCGACTGTGCTTAGCCGTTCGTCCCAGAAGCTGATTGAAACCTCGGTCAGACGTGACAGATTTCGGGCAAAAGCGCGGGTCGATTGGCACCGGGGGCCTTCGGTGCCGTCCATGTTTTTGGGCAGGCCGAGTACGACACCACCAATCTCTCGGTCCGCGATGATGTCCAGCAATCGGGCCGAATCCAGGGTGAATTTCTTGCGTCGCACGGTCTCAAGCGGGCTGGCCACGCCGCGCATCCGGTCGGACACGGCCACGCCGATGGTCTTTTCGCCCAGATCCAACCCCATCAGGGCAGTAATAGGGGATAATGCGGCGGCGAAGTCTTCGAATTCGTCATATATCATTGCGCGATACCTGCCTGAAGTGCGGCAGCGTCGATGATCTCCAGCGCGTCGGCGTTTCCGGCAAAGACCGCCATGGCTTCGTTCCTGATGTCGATGGCGCGCTGTCCTTCGCCCAGAACGCCCAGTGCCGCGATCAGACGGGCCCAATCCTCGGGCGCTCCTCCTTCGGTGGCCAACCGGTCGGAGAGCTGATTAACCATGCCTCGGATCATCTCTTGTCGTTCTTCCGGGGTCAGCGCAGCGGCGGCCTCGACGTCATCCTGGCTTGGGCCGGGTCCTGCGGGGGCCGAAACCTCGGGCGCGTTGAACACCCCTGCGCGAAAGGCCAGCTCATCCAGTTGGGCCAGAATTGCGTCGACCCATGGCGCGCCGGCCGGTGCGTTGCGCAATGCGTCGGTCCAGATGCGATACCCGATGTCGGGGCGCCCGACCTGCACCATCATCTGGCCAAGGTAATACAGCGCCGGGCCATGTCGCGGATCGCGTTTTAACGCTTCGCGCAATGCAGCTTCGGCTTCGGGGGATACATATCCACCCGCCGACAAGATCATCATTTCGGCCAGATGCGAATAAGCGTCTGCAGGGACAGCGTCGCCAGACAATTCGATCACGCGCTGCTGGGCCTTGTAAGCGGCCGAAAAGTTGCCTGCGTTCGCCTCGTGTTGCGCCAAAAGAACATGGCCTTGCAGGTCATCGGGACGCGCTTCAACGGTTTCACGCAACTGCTCCAAAAGCGCTGCATAACTCTCTTCAAGCTTGGGCAAGGGCGCAGGTGTTGTGGTGGCCTCGAATTCAGCCTGGCTGGGGCGTTCCGCGCGCAAGGTTTCCGCCTGCGCAATACGCAGCGACAGGGGTTGATCCGGCAGCCCCGCCGCACCCATCCGGTCGTACATCCAGGCCGCACCGCCGACCAGGATAAGACCCACGGCTGCGATCGTGGTGACCGAAGCCCAAAGTGGCGGTCCCGGTCGAGTCGACTGTGCCTGTATCTGTGCGTCTGCGGCCAGAATACGGCGTGAAATCTCGGTGCGTACACGCTCGGCATCTGCTTCCCCGATGACACCTCGGGCGAGATCCTTGTCCACGCCCGCCAATTGTTCGCGATAAACACGCAGGTCATAGGCCGCTGCGGGTTCGCGTGTGTCGCGCGCGCGCAGGATAGAATAGCCTAGGAACACTGCAGTCACGGCAGCTGTTAGGATGATCAGGACCCAGAACGACATGGCTTCTCCGAAGTGGCTGCCCTGACTTAGACCTCTCGGCGGGCCGACAAAAGGGACAAATGGCCGCTGGCCGACTTCGTGTCGCAATAATGGGGCCTATGTCGCAATAGTGCGATATTACGGCGTTGAACGGCAGGGGCGCGCTGGCGTTACGCGGCATATCTTCGCGCAATCACCGAACCGGATGGATTCGCCTATGAAACACTATTCAGCCTTTGCTGTAGCGCGCGAAGCGCTGCGCTATCACACCGGATGGGAACGCGCCTGGCGTTCGCCCGAACCCAAGAAGAAATACGACGTGATCATCGTCGGTGCGGGCGGTCATGGTCTGGCCACGGCCTATTATCTGGGTAAGAACTACGGCATCCAGAATGTCGCCGTGATCGAAAAAGGTTGGCTGGGCGGTGGTAACACCGGTCGGAACACGACTATCATCCGCTCAAACTATCTGCAGGACCCTTCGGCAGCGATCTACGAAAAAGCGCGCAGCCTGTACGAGGATCTGAGCCAGGAACTGAACTATAACATCATGTTCAGCCCCCGTGGCGTTATGATGCTGGCCCAAACCCATCACGAAATTCGCGGATATCAGCGCACGGCGCATGCCAACGCATTGCAAGGTGTTCAGACCGAATGGATCACCCCCGAGCGCGTCAAAGAGCTGGTGCCGATCATCAATATCGACGGCCCGCGCTATCCGGTTCTGGGCGCATTGTGGCAGGAACGCGGGGGCACCGCTCGTCACGACGCCGTGGCTTGGGGATATGCGCGCGCCTGTTCCGCAATGGGCATGGACATCATCCAGCAATGCGAGGTCAAAGGCGTCAGGTCTGAGAATGGCCGCGTTGTTGGCGTCGATACTACCAAGGGTTCGATTGACTGTGACAAGCTGGGTATGGTGGTTGCGGGCCATTCCGGTCAGCTGGCCGAGATGGCGGGATTCCGTTTGCCGCTTGAGGCGATTGCCCTGCAGGCGTTGGTGTCCGAGCCGATCAAGCCCTGCATGGACGTGGTGGTGATGGCCAACACCGTGCATGGTTACATGTCACAGTCCGACAAGGGTGAGATGGTGATTGGCGGCGGCACTGATGCCTTCAACAACTACACCCAGCGCGGCAGCTTCCATCATATCGAGGAAACCGTTCGGGCACTGGTCGAAACTTTCCCGATGATCTCGCGCCTGAAGATGCTTCGCCAGTGGGGCGGGATTGTGGACATGACCGGCGACCGGTCTCCGATCCTGTCAAAAACGCCTTTGGGCGGTTGCTTTATCAACTGTGGCTGGGGCACGGGTGGCTTCAAGTCGATCCCCGGATCTGGATGGGGCATGGCGCAGCTGATGGCCACAGGTCACTCGCCGCTGACCGAAGCCTTTACGCTGGACCGCTTCAAAGAGGGCCGCTTCATCGACGAAAGCGTCGCCGCCGGGGTGGCGCACTAACACCCTGGCCCGAAGGTGCCACCTAATAGAATTCTGGTTGGCCACATTGCCAGCCGACCGCCAAAAGGATGACCATATGCTGATCCTGAACTGCCCGTATTGCGGCGTCGACGCCGAAGAATCTGAACTGTCCGCCGGAGGTGAGGCGCACCTGAAACGCTTCGGTCCCGGCTCGTCGGATGGCGAATTCCACGACTACCTGTTCATGCGTGAAAATCCCAAAGGCGTTCATTTCGAACGCTGGCGCCACAGCAACGGCTGCGGCAAGTGGTTCCACGCCGCTCGCTGCACACAAACGCTCGAAGTGTTCGGGACTTATACCGCCCAGACCACCGAGCCGCCGAAAGAACTCAAGGACGCGATCACTGCAAAGCGCCCTGGCTGGACGTGGAGAGAGTACGAATGATCCGCGCCGCCATCCATAATTCCGCCTGCGAAAGGTCCGCAACATGAGCACCCGTCTCGCAAAACAAGGCCGGCTGATTGACCGGTCGAAACAGGTCACATTCACCTTCAACGGCACTTCGATGCAGGGGTACGAGGGCGACACGCTTGCCTCGGCCCTGCTGGCCAATGACCAAATGATGATGGGCCGGTCATTCAAATACCACCGGCCCCGCGGTGTCGTCGCCAGCGGTGCGGAAGAGCCGAACGCTTTGGTTGGCTTGGGGCAGGGCAACCGGTTCGAGCCGAACCAGCGCGCCACAACGACCGAGCTGTTCAATGGTCTGACCTCAATTTCACAGAACCACTGGCCGAACCTGGAATTCGACATCGGTGCCGTGAACACAGCGCTGGCGCGGTTCCTGCCGGCGGGCTTCTACTACAAGACGTTCATCCACCCCAAGCCATTCTGGAAACACGTCTACGAGCCGATCATCCGGCGGTCGGCCGGTCTGGGTAAAGCACCCGACAAGGACAACCGCGACGCAGATACTTATGAGCACTTCTACGCCTTCACCGACGTTCTGGTGATCGGTGGCGGTGTCGCCGGGTTGCAGGCGGCCATGGCTGCGGCCGAGACCGGTGCCAAGGTTCTGCTGATCGAGCAAACCGCGCATTGGGGTGGGCGTGCTCCGGTCGATGGCGGGACCATCAATGATGAGCCTGTGGATAAGTTCGTGGAACAAATGGTTTCCAAAATGGAAACAATGGACAACGTTATCATGCGCAACCGCTGCATGGGCGCGGGCGTCTATGACCATGGTTATGTGCTGGGGTATGAGCGTCTGAACGACCATAAACCAGGCACACAAGGTCCACGCCATCGCCTGTGGCGTATCCGGGCCAAGCAGGTCGTCACTGCGACAGGCGCAATCGAACGTCCGCTGTCATTTGCGGGCAATGATGTGCCGGGCGTCATGCTGGCCGCGGCCATGCGCGACTATGTGGTGAATTGGGGCGTAACCCCGGGCGAACGTGTAATCGTTGCGACCAACAATGACGACGCATATCGCACAGCGATCATCCTCAAACAGGCAGGTGTCGATGTTCTGCGTGTTATTGATGCGCGCGCTGCAGCCGGACCGCTGGCCGAAGAGGCGCGACAGCTTGGCATCCGGGTCGACCCCGGCAAAGCCATTGCCAAAGTCAAAGGCGGCAAGCGCGTTAAAAAGGTCGAAATCTGCAATCAGGAAGGCATCGGTGGCGCTCGCGAAGAAGTTGAGTGCGATGCGGTTGCCATGTCTGGCGGCTGGTCCCCGGTTGTTCATATGTGGTCGCATTGCGGCGGCAAGCTGATTTGGGACGAGGCACACGCGCATTTCCGCCCCGATCCGGCACGGCCACCACTGGGCGCGAACGGCGAGGGATTTGTTGTGGCTGCTGGTGCGTCTAATGGCCCTCTGGCATTAGGCGATGTTCTGACGGACGCGCACGCTGCGGGCAAAGCGGCCGCCAAAGCAGCTGGCTTCAAGCCAAAGAACACCAAAGCTCCGGCTGTTGAGGCCACGCAAGAGGCCGCTATGCAAGCGGTCTGGCTGATGCCCGCCAACGCCGAAGTGCAGTTACGCATGAAATCCTGGCTGGACTTCCAGAACGACGTCAAAGTCTCTGACGTGCAACTGGCCGCGCGCGAGGGCTATGAAAGCGTCGAGCATACTAAGCGATACACTACACTGGGCATGGCGACGGATCAGGGTAAGTTAAGCAATATCAACGGTTTGGCGATTCTTGCTGATGCACTGGAATCAGAAATTCCGAAGGTAGGAACCACCACGTTCCGTCCGCCATACACGCCCATTTCGATGGGTGCGATTGGCGGCGAAGCGCGGGGCGACGTGTTCCAACCGATCCGTCAAACGCCGATGCATGACTGGCACGACAAGAACGGCGCGGATTGGGAACCGGTCGGCCACTGGCGCCGGACCTACGCATATGTGCGCCCCGGTGAGTCCGTGCACGACGCAGTAAACCGTGAGGTCAAGAACACCCGCGAAAACCTTGGTCTGCTGGACGCGTCGACACTGGGTAAACTGATCGTCAAAGGCCCGGACGCCGGCAAGTTCCTCGACATGATGTACACCAACATGATGTCCACGCTGAAGGTCGGCAAATGCCGCTATGGCCTGATGTGCTCGGAAAACGGGTTCCTGATTGATGATGGCGTTGTCGCCCGCATCGACGAGGATACCTGGTTGTGCCACACAACCACCGGCGGAGCTGAACGCATCCATGCCCATATGGAAGAATGGCTGCAGACCGAGTGGTGGGACTGGAAAGTCTACGTCGCCAACGTGACCGAGCAGTACGCTCAGGTGGCAGTGGTCGGTCCCAATGCCCGCAAGCTGCTTGAAAAGCTGGGCGGCATGGATGTCAGCGCTGAGGCGCTGCCATTCATGGAGTGGCGCGATGGGCAGATCGGTGGTTTCGATTGCCGTGTCTACCGGATTTCGTTCTCAGGTGAACTGAGCTGCGAAATCTCGGTCCCGGCCAGCCAGGGGCAAGCCTTCTGGACCGCTCTGATGGAGGCAGGCAAAGAGTTCGGAGTGATGCCATACGGCACCGAGTGTCTGCACATCCTGCGGGCTGAAAAGGGCTTTATCATGATCGGGGACGAGACCGACGGCACCGTGATCCCGCAAGATCTGGGGCTGCACTGGGCGCTCTCGAAAAAGAAAGAGGACTACCTCGGTAAACGCGCCCATTCGCGCAGCCACATGGCCGATCCAGACCGCTGGAAACTGGTTGGTCTTGAGACTGTGGATGGTTCTGTCATCCCTGACGGAGCTTACGCAGTCGGTGAGGGCGTCAACGCCAACGGTCAGCGTAACATGATCGGTCGCGTTACCTCGACATATTACTCGGCCAACCTCGGAAAAGGCATCGCCATGGGTCTGATCAAGCACGGTCCAGACCGCATGGGCGAGATCGTCGAATTCCCGGGCACCGATGGCAAAACCTACAAAGCTAAGATCGTGGACCCGATCTTCTTCGATAAGGACGGGGAGAAGCAGAATGTCTGAACCCATCAGCGCACTGAACCACGCAAGCTATGATGGCATTGCCAAGGTCCAGGAATGTGGCCTGCAGGGCATGATTACCCTGCGCGGCGACCTGTCCGACAAGGTGTTGGCCAAGGCTGTCAAGGACGCAACGGGTCAAAAAATGCCCGGTCAGCGCGAAGCTCTGGTCGACGGTGAGGCCGGCGTTTGCTGGATGTCCACGGATGAATTACTGGTGCTTGTTCCCTACGCCGAGGTTGAGGCCAAACTGGCGACCATGACCAACGCGCTGAGCGGTACACACGCGTTGGCCGTCAACGTCTCGGACGCCCGCGCGGTGTTCCGTATCTCGGGCAGCAATGCGCGTGAGGTGCTGGGCAAACTTGCCCCAGTCGAGCTGTCGGCTGAGGCATTTCAGCCAGGTCAGATCCGCCGTTCGCGTCTGGCGCAGGTGGCAGGGGCGTTCTGGATGGATGACGCCGATACCTTCCGTGTTGTCTGTTTCCGGTCGGCCGCAGACTACGTGTTCAAGCTGCTTAAAGTTGCGGCGCAGCCCGGCAGCGAGGTCGGGGTTTACTGAACCGAAGTGAAGTGAAAAGCCCCGGCCACACCGGGGCTTTCTTTACCCGGTGATTACGCTGCATACTCCGGAACCATAAGGCTTGTTAGAAGCGCTTATGTGCGCAAAACTGGCGCGGACTTTGACCGTGTTTTTCGCTGAATTAAGATCTGCCTGATATTTCATACGCAGGCTTTGCCCTTCGCTTGACCGGAGGTCGACGTTCCAAAACATGCGGTATTCGCCACTGTTTTTCACTTTGAGTTTGGCGCTGGTCCAATCGTGATGGCCGCTGACAACTTTGGCTTCACGAGTGTTGGTGTCTACCTGAAAGTGATACTCGGGCGCGATCCAGCCATGGCCGTCCGTCTTCGTAATTTCACATCTGTATTCGACGGTACCAGCTAAAGCTGATTGCGCGGAAACGATCATCGCAGCAATCGCCGTAAGCGAAGCTTTCATTTTTGTTATTCTTCAAACTATTCCGCGGGCGCACTTCAACCAGCTCACGCTTGGGTTGCAAGTGGGAAAACACCTACTTCGGCAGGGCTAATGGCCGCATTCTAGCCAGTAAACAAAACCGTACGGTACCGTGTCATTTCCGTTGGACTGAGAGCTTTCTGAACATCCAGCGGGCGCCCGGTTTCGTCAGTAATTTCAGAGTAAAAGGAGAGACTTTTCAGCAGGTCTGAGGTCCGCTGGTGTCTGTCCTCTTCAGCCAAAAGAGGCGAGTGGAGCGAGAGGTACAGAGTAGGTCGCGTCCGTTTCAACCAGGGCAGGATCGTTGGCAGTACAAAAAACTCAGCCCCCTCAATATCCATCTTGACCAGAGAGACACCCGACAGGTCATTCGCGACTTCGAACTGGTCCCATGCGATCGTCAAAGCGTCATTGCCATGTGTTCCGTCATGCAAAAGTGAGCTGGTGGAATCGCCCGGCTCACCGCGCACCGACGCCATGCGGGCCACTCCGAACTGATCCGACAACGCCACGCCAAAGGCCGAAACATTGCGGATGTCGTTCAGGTCGAGGTTCCAGGCCAGATGCCGAAAAGCCGTTGGGTCCGGTTCGAAACACCAAACGTGCCGCGCCTTGCGGGCACCGTATAGGACCGTGGGGCCAATCCACGCACCGATGTCCAGATAATCCCGATCTGCCGACAGATACTTGTCGAGCACTGCGAAGGTTTCAGGTTCCCACTTGCCAACGGACGCCTTGCGCCAGAATTTCGAATGATAAGGGTCCAATCGAAACGGCTCGCCATTCAGCTGGCCCGCATAGTATCCGCGGGCGCGGTAAAACATCTTGCGCGCCTGTGTAAGCATCGCCTGCCTCCGGGTTTTCTTGTCTCGGCTCTTGACCTGCGGCGGCTGCCAAAGCATTTAACCTTGGGAACCGCAACTTACATTTTTAACAGGGGGCCGATATGGCTTTTGAACTTCCTGATCTTCCTTATGCACATGACGCGCTGGCAGCCAAGGGTATGTCCGCGGAAACACTGGAATATCACCACGACCTGCACCACAAGGCCTATGTCGACAACGGCAACAAGCTGATCGCTGGCACCGAGTGGGACGGCAAGTCGCTGGAAGAGATCATCGTTGGCACCTACGACGCAAATGCCGTCGCGCAAAACGGCATCTTCAACAACATCAGCCAGCTGTGGAACCACAACCAGTTCTGGGAAATGATGGGCCCCGGCGGCAACGCAATGCCCGGTGACCTGGAAAAAGCCCTGACCGAGAGCTTTGGCTCGGTTGACGAGTTCAAGTCGCAGTTCAGCGCGGCTGGCGCTGGTCAGTTCGGTTCGGGCTGGGCGTGGTTGGTCAAAAACGCAGACGGCTCGCTGGCCGTGACCAAGACCGAAAACGGCGTGAACCCGCTGTGCTTTGGTCAGACGGCACTGCTGGGCTGTGACGTTTGGGAGCACAGCTACTACATCGATTTCCGTAACAAGCGTCCGGCTTACCTGTCGAACTTCCTCGACAATCTGGTGAACTGGGAAAACGTTGCATCGCGGATGTGATTGTTGACCCGATAAGGGTTTATCAAGGGCCTGCTGGCGGTGACGTCGGCAGGTCTTTTTTATTTAGATGGGTGTTTCTGAAGGTGATGCGGCGTTTTGCAATCGGCGTCGAATGGCAGCAGTGAGCCCAATGTTTCGAATGCTGTGACTGGTATTGGCGTCTGCTGTTTGCGGTAAAGCGGACTTTAAAAAGTTGATCGAACAAACCAAAGTAGAGCTATACCTAAACCAACATGTTTGCGTTCCAGTTGCCGCGTTGCCGCCCCTCGATTAACGAAAAATATCGGTAACTAGTGAATGCGTACGGCCCCCCCAGTTATTTACCAAGTGTTAATCTTCTAAAAGTTCCCGAATATTGGCATCTAGCTGCGCAGTGAAACCTCTGTCATTGCCTGGGTTGGCAGCGCAATGGCCCCAAGGGGAATTGTAAGGGCGGAAGACGGCGCGAGGTATGTAGTGGGCCTCAATTTCATTGTCCTCGGGAGGGAAATATAGATCCTGAGTACAAGGCATCAGAATGGCACGAGCCTTGATGGCACCTAGCGCCAGTTCAAAATCTTCATTGTAAAGCGGCCCGGCTGAGATGTCGCCTGCCTGCCAAGTGGCAAGCTTTGCCAGTAAGTTGTTGGCATCCCAGCCCTGCACATGGTCCTGCTCCCAATCCTGCATCAGCTCTTCTATCGATTGGAATCCCAGCTGCTGATATAGCCCCTCGCGATAGAAGGTCTGAGAGAAGGCCCAGCCTGCGTAAACCCGGCCAAAGGCGCTAAGCCCGGCCTCGGGTGGGCTGTCATAGTTTCCGTCGTTCCAATTCTGATCCGCACAAAGAGCAGCCTTGACCCCTTCGAGGAAGACAAAATTATGCGGTGAGGTCTTGGCCGAGGCGCAGAAAGGCAGGATCGCCTGGACCATGTCCGGGTATTGCGCCGCCCACTGGTAGGATTGGCAGCCCGCCATTGACCAGCCAGCGACTAGGGCGATTTTCTCGATCCCCAGGTGACCATGGATCAACCGATGCTGGGCAGCGATGTTGTCCCACATCTGCACCAGCGGAAATCGCGGGCCGTCCTGCGGCGCAGGCGAATTCGATGGAGACGACGAACGACCATTGCCGAACAGGTTCGGGCTGACGATAAAATGGCGGCTTGGATCAATCGCGCGACCCGGGCCAAAGAACCCCTCGTTACGGGAATTTGTGCCTGTGTAAAAGGTGGGCAGAACGATGACGTTGTCACGGGCGGCCGACATTGTGCCGTAGGTCTGATAGGCAAGCTTGGCATCCTTCAATACCTCGCCAGACAAAAGCGGAAAGTCGCCCAGCTCGTAAATCTCAAAATCCGGCACCACCTGATCCTTTCCTGTCTTAGTAGAGCCGGAGATATTCCTGAACTTCCCAATCGGTGACCGATTGGTGATACCGCTCCCACTCGTCGTTTTTGTATTCGAGATATGAATTACGCATCACCGGACCCATCACATGTTCCGCCATGGCATCGCCGCGCAAGGCCTCGATCGCGTTAAACAAGGTTCGCGGCAATCGGCGGATTCCGAGCTTGGCAAGTTCAGCTTCGGTCTTTGAATAAAGATCAAAATCCGTTGGTTCGCCCGGGTCGGTCTTTTCTTTGATGCCCTTAACACTACAGCTCAGATGCATCGCCATTGCCAGATAGACATTCATGGTCATGTCGCAGGCACGGTTTTCGATGCAGTGGCGGCTCTGTGGCAGGCGGAACTGGGCCGAGCGATTGTTGAAGCCATATGTGATATTGGTCGGAGCCCAGGTGACAGTGCCGCCTTCAAAACCGCCAACGCGCGGCACCAACCCGTTATAGGAATTCACTGTCGGACAGGTGATTGCGGTGATCGCTTCGGCGTGCTGCATCAATCCGCCTACTGCCCAGCGGCTCTCGTCGCTCCAGTTGCCATCGGGTGTCTCAAAAATGTTTTCGCCAGGGCGACTTTCATGCTGCATCGACAGGTTGATATGCGCCCCGGACCGCCAGTCCCCCACAGTTGGCTTTGGCATGAAGGTCACAAACAGCCCATGCTGCTTGGCCACCTCTTTCAACGTGATGCGCAGAAAAGCCAACCGGTCGGACATCTCCAGCAGGTTGGTGTAGTGGAAATCAAGCTCAAACTGGGAGTACGCACCCTCGGCCACCACGTCATGCAGGTTCCAGCCTAATCCTTCGATGATGTCGATCAGGGTTTTTAGGAATGGCATCGAGTCGATGGAATACTCAACATCATAGCCAAATGCCTGACGACGCGGACGAAGCCCATCTGCAGGGTCATCGTCAAATGCCTTAACGGGCTGCCCGGCGTCGTCATATTTCATCACGATAAACTCGGGTTCTACCCCGGCGTAACCAGTGTACCCTTCCAGCGCGGCCTCGTGCATGGCACGTTTCAGGGCCTGACGCGGGCAGACATTATAGGGTGCGTCTTCCCAGTAGAGATCCGAGAAGATGATCGCCATCGATGTGTCCCACGGACAGACGTAGACGGCATCGAGATCCGGAACCACCACCTGATCGCTGTCGGCGGGGCTTAGCTCGGGCACGTACGAAATCGAATGCACCGCGAATTGCGGGCCTTTTCCAAGGCATAGCGGTTCAAAATCACTCATCGGTACGGGTTTTGTTTTTGGAATACCGTGCAGGTCAATCCAGGCGGCCATCACGTATTTGACGCCAGCCTCCTCCAGACGTTGCCGTACCTCTGCGATACGCGGGCGGTTACGCTCGACAGCGTCATGGAAAGTCTCGTAGTAGATGCGGGTGCTGGCATTATCCTTGGGCATTCGGCGTCCTCCCATCGAATGGCAATCAGATTTGGTTCACCGAGGGTGATCCCTCAGTGTTGGTGTTGGTTTCGGTTGTTCTGTCGCTCAGCGGTTAAGATGTTCAGCCGGGGACAAAATCGTCGGGGTCGATGCCCGGAACCTGCGTGATCCCGGCAAGCTGTTTCCAGTTGTGAGGGTAGGCGGCATAGAAGATCACGCATTTGCCGTCCGACTCGTAGGAAATATGGTTGTCCTTCGGGACAAACAGCACATCACCACGATTGCAAACATAGCTTTTGCCATCGCAAACCAGTCGGAATGTACCCTCAAGGCAATAAATGATCTCGTCGCAGGTCAGATCCCACGGCACCTTGATGTTGTTCAGGACGTTGATACCGCCGCACATGGACTTGCTGAATTCGCTGGTCACCATCGGTTTGATGTAGGTGTCGCTGTCGCCCATCGAGTCGTAGCGATTTTGAACCAGATCGAATTTGAAAAGTTGAGGTGTGTCACCCATTTGGTCAGCCTTCCTGTGCCAGGTGTTTCAGTATGGATTCGTTCAATTCGACCTTGTAACCGTCAGGGTCCTCGCAAAAGGCGATGACCCTAGTGCCGTTTTTCATTGGCCCAGGTGGACGGGTGATGTTTACCCCCGCCGCAGCCAGCTGTTCGCACGCGGCATAAACATCTGGCGTTTCGATGCAGATGTGACCCCAGCCGTCGCCTTTGTCATAAGGCGTGCCCTGATCCCAATTGGCGGTCAGCTCCAGCGTTGGAAACTCGGCCTCGGGCCCATAGCCGATAAAGGTATTGGTGAATTTGCCTTCGGGGTAGTCCGTGCGCCGCTGCACTTCCATACCCAGAATTCCGCAATAGAAATCCAGTGACTTCTCCATATCTGTGACCCGCATCATCGTATGGGCCAGACGAAACCCTTTGGATATGGACTTGTTCATCGTTATTGTTCCTTCTTGCTTAGGCACCAGCTACGTCGCGCTCGATCAGATCCTGAAAGGCGCGCACGCTGTCTTCCCAAGCGGGCGACAACAGGCCTCCATCCTCGGCGACCGGGGATTTGCGGCCCTCAAACATACGTTCAACCATCTCGTGATCTTCCTTGTGGACATCCCACCAAAGGTTTCTGAGGGCTTGTATTTCATCGGCGCTCAGTTCCTGGCCTTCTGTCGTGTAAAGTGCGCGGTACTGGCGCATTTTTCCGGGGCCGATGGGTACGTTCAGATAGACGCCCAGTTGATCCGGAAAATAGCGGCCCAGAATGAAATTGGGGTACAGGGTCAGATAGCGAGAGCTGACGCCCAGACTGCCGGATGTGCCCAACTCTTCGTTCAGATCCACCGCGCTGCCGATGCAGGTGCCATCGGTGATGGTATAGTGGTTCTCCAACGGCTGATCAGTGGTTGAGGCATGGACAAACTGAACGTGGTAGGGCTCGATAAAGTTCTCCATGATCAGCTTCCAGTTGGTGCCAATCTCACCAAAGTCGAGCAGGCCAATTGGTTCCACTCTGGTGAAGTCCATCCCCTCCAGTCGGCTGATCAAAGGCGCGGCATAGTCTTCGAAATCCGGCGCATTCCCGTCCAGATTGACGAAGATCCAGTCATGCCAGACATGGGTGCGTACAGGCTTGAGGCGATGATTTTTGATGTCAAAGCCGTCGAACTCCTGCTTGCCGGTTCCGGCAAAATGAGGTGCAGCGCGCAGGCGGCCATCCAGGTCATAAGCCCAAGCGTGATAGGGGCAGCGGATCAGCTTGCCGACGTTCTTGGGCTTGTCGACCAATGTCATGCACCGGTGCAGGCAAACGTTGTGAAAAACCTGGATGTCGCCATCACGACCGCGCACCGCCAACAGTGGCAAGTTTGCGCATGTGACCGGATGAGCGTCGCCGGGGTTTGCCATCTGATGCGCAAACCCGATGAATACCCAGTTCTTGGCCAGGACCGTCTGGCATTCCCGCTGCCAGAACTCTTCGCTACGATACGCCCCGGCGGTCAACCCGTGCTGAGGCCCTCCAACGGCCTGGGCTCTATCCTCGGCAATTGTCATTTGTCCTCCCTTCGACACTGCCACCTGTACCCGTCGGTCCAACGACAGGCGCATGGTTTTTCCGTTTCTCGCGGTCTTCCTACTTGCCGACTTTGTCCCGCCGCGCCGGGCCTTGAGGTTTCGACTGCGAATATCGCATTTTTCGTCTAGCGATATTTCGATTTCCGCGACTAATTGGGATTTTGGGGCAAGAATCGGAAATAATCTGGTCAAAAAACGGCATGATGGTACGAATTTCGAATAACGAGGTCGTGTGGATTGCGAGAGTCGCAATTCCAACGGGATTTTACAGAAAATTTGGCAATAGGCCCGCGTCACCGTCCTTGGAATCTGCGGTGTCGAGGGCAAAGGATGTCGTTTTCTGCACTTCCTGCCACAGATTTCTTAGCAGAGAATTGCGGATTTCGATGTCCTCACCTAGTCTCAGCTACGAATGCAGCAATCGAGCATCAGGTATATGGCAGTCAAAAAGCAATCAAACGTGCGCGCCACCGCACAGAGCATTAGGTCCCCAAAGGATGACTTGAACCAACAGATCATCCGGCTGTTGCAGCAAGATGGCCGGATGGCCTTTTCGGAGATTGCGCAGCAGTTGAACGTGTCCGAAGGAACCATCCGCAACAGGGTGAGCGGTCTGCGAGACAATAACATGTTGCGGATCGTCGCGATGTCGGATCCCGTGGCCACAGAGTACACAACCGACGCGATGATTGGGTTGAATGTGGCTGTTGGCGTGACCCCACGCCAGGTGGCGGAGCGGCTTGAAAAGAACCCTCGGGTTGTTTTCATTCTGTGGGTCGCGGGTCGATATGACCTGATCATTGAATTGGTCAGCGACGATGATGACGCATTGAAGGAATTTCTGGAGCATGAAATCCACGCGAATGACGATATCGCCAATGCCGACGTTATGCCGGGGTTGAAGAACTTCAAGAATCAATTCCTGCTAAAGCAGGATGTGAGGGAATGATTGGGGAGAAGCCCATCGCTGAAGCCAATAGGGCGAAAGGATTTTGACAGAGTTTTTGCGGAGATATTATGCGCCGGTCTTAATGTCGCCTCCGACAGCAATCAGTCTTCCCAACTGTGCGAAAGATGTTGTCTGACAAGTCGTCGTGAATGCCGGGTTGCTTCAGCAAAATACCGCTTTGCGTTGGCGGACAACCATTGTGCTCAGATAAGCGAACAGCGGGTTTGTCCGCAAAGCTGACATTAGCCGAAAAGCTATTCGACAGTGCCGGCGTGACCCTGCAACTCCGCCGCAGGAGAAAACCTGCCTACACGTCAACTTTCGAATTGAGACCTATTGTACGCCGCCCCGCAATACCTAGCTAAAGTATGCGGAGGGAGAGAGCCGCAAACCACTAAGAAAACGGTTAGGCACCGCGCTGAATGACTTTGGCGCGTCTCGGGTAAGCTGTGCCTGACGCATGAGGGATGGCCAAAAAAACGCCATTACAGGAGAACACAATGGTCGAACTTGCACAGGGAACATGGGTTGTCATCGCCGACGGGGAAAAGGCGCTGTTCATGGAGAATATCACCGACGCTGAAGATCCCAATCTGGTTGTCGTATCCGTAGAAGAAAGCGACGGACCAAGGACTAAGCCTTCGGACCGGGCCGGTCGTCGTTTTGACACGGCGCCGCATCAGAAATCGTCCGTGGAAGAGAGTAAATGGAAAACCCATGCGAAGTCCCTGTTCGTGCAGGATGTCGCCAACCTGTTGAACCGTAAGGGTTTAAAAGGGGCCTATAAACGATTGGTCCTGGTGGCCAGCCCGCATGTTCTGGGGTTGCTGCGCCGGCGGTTGCACAGTGAAGTGCTGGGCAAAGTGGTTGCCGAGGTCGATAAAACCCTGACCAATCATCCGATGCATAAGGTCGAACAGGTGCTGCGCCAGCGCCTTGCTCCGGCGACTTGAATTTGGCGATAGCAAACGGGCGGTTCTGGCCGCCCGTACATCTGTCAGCCTAAGTCAGAACTTTCCTGAGCGTTGACATTGCAGCCTCCGGGCCATCGACCCATGTGATGAAGTCTGACAGCGACGCATCGGCAAAGCCTTGGCCGATGACCTGTTGCAACAACTCGTGCAGCGTATCCCAATACCCATCCACATTCATGACTAGAATGGGCTTGTCGTGCAGGCCCAACTGACGCCAAGTGAGCGCCTCGAACAACTCGTCCAGCGACCCCGGGCCGCCGGGCAGGACGATGACTGCATCGGCGTTCATGATCATGACCTTCTTACGTTCGTGCATAGTCTCGGTGACCACGAAACGGGTCAGGTCCGTTTTGCCGACTTCGCGTTGCAGAAGGTGCACCGGGATGACGCCGAACGTGTCACCACCGGCGGCTTGCGCGGCACGTGCAACCTCGCCCATCAGCCCGACATCTCCGGCCCCGTAGACCAGTCGCCAGCCTTCTTCGGCCAAAAGGGTTCCAAAGTGCTGCGCCGCTTCGGAATAGGCCGGATTCGCGCCATTTCGTGACCCGCAATACACACAGACAGATTTCTGAGACATGGGATGGCTTCTCCGGGCTTGTATATGGTGTTTTGACCCGTGATAGCGGGATTGATAGATTGGCTCAACCGTCAGGCAGAATGTGTTATACTCAAAGCACTTGCGCTGCGGAGTGAAGGGAAAAGAATGAATTCCAATTCGGGAAGCGAAAGTTCCGGAACTTTCACCTGGGGGGTGATTGCCGGCGTCGTTGCATTGGTGGGAGCCGGTGGGTTGTACCTGTCCGGTATCTTCGGCGCTGGTCCTCAGGACGCTGTGCCGCAACAGGACACCGCAGTCCAGACCACGGAAGCGGCCAGTACGAATTCCACCGCCTCTGGGGATCAGAGCACGGCAATTCAGGAACAGGAAGCCATTGATCAGCCTGATGACACTTCTGCACCAGCGACTGATACCGCCGAGGCCGAGCCGGTTGCCGCACCACCGACTCTGGACCAGATTTTCGTAGAACCCGACGGAAATACTGTTCTTTCGGGCAACGCAGAACCGGGTGCGGACATTCGTGTTTTGCTGGATGGTGAGCAGGTACACAGCTTTACCGTCGACGACTCCGGTCAGTTTGCCGAGTTTCTGTCGA
The DNA here is from genome assembly GCF_059610545.1 of Ruegeria sp. CDSC068. NCBI lineage: Bacteria > Pseudomonadati > Pseudomonadota > Alphaproteobacteria > Rhodobacterales > Roseobacteraceae > Ruegeria > Ruegeria sp. CDSC068. The sequence goes on along the minus strand of NZ_JBXWNV010000005.1, from coordinate 170,744 downwards.
TCCCATTCTCAGATGATGCACGCGGGTTAACGCTGGAAACTGCGGGTGAGGATCAACCTGTCCGTTCGGACGATTATTTGATTGCAGCTTTGCCTGAACCGGAACCGGCAATTGAGCAGATAGCTGCCTTGGAAACAGGTGACGCCGCCAGTGATCAAACTGCAGGGGCGCAAGACACATCGACGCCTGCGTCGACCGATGAAACATCGACAACCGGTGATGTCGAAACGGCGGAGGCAGTTGCAGATCAACCAGAGGATCAACCCCAGGAAACTGCACAACAAGTCGCTGAAGAAAGCAACGAAAGTCAACAAGTTGCTATTTTGCGTTCAGGTGAAGACGGGGTTGAACTGGTTCAATCTCCAACAGCCGAACCCGATACTTCGGATGAGGTGGCGTTGGACACGATTGGGTATTCTGACGTTGGCGACGTTGAATTGACAGGCCGGGTGCCGGACGGGTCTGCGGTGCGGCTGTATCTGGACAACCAGCTTGTCGCCGATCTGCCGCTGGTTGATGATGGTAAATGGCGCAGCGAGTTGGAAGGGATTGACCCCGGGATCTACACCCTGCGTGTGGATGAAATCGCCACGGATGGCACCGTGGTCAGTCGCCTTGAAACGCCGTTCAAGCGCGAACCACTGGAAGCTCTGCGCGCCGCAGAGGGTGGTGATCAGCCCGAGGGCGAAACAGATACCCCCCCGATCCGCGCGGTCACCGTGCAGGAAGGCGACACGCTTTGGGCCATATCGCGTGATCGGTTCGGCGATGGTATCCTTTACGTGAAATTGTTCGAGGCTAACCGCGACGCGATCCGCGATCCTGATTTGATATATCCCGGTCAGATATTCACCATCCCGGAATGAACTATTGCTGCTGGCCCTTGGGGGGCCAGCGGTCTATCTCTGACCGCAGATCAGGTACGTGATGAGACGAGCAGCGCCAATGACCTCAGCCGATACGCCCACGCCCGACGACCGCCGCTCTGGCTGGCGCACGATCCGGAAGGTTGCGCCATATATGTGGCCCGAGGACGAGCCTTGGGTAAAACGTCGCGTCGTTCTAGCCATGGGTATGCTGGTGCTGGCCAAGCTGATCGCGGTCTATACTCCGATCCTTTACAAGGGCGCTGTCGATGGGCTGGCAGGTGAGGGCGTACCGCCGCTGGCGTTGGGCGCGGTTGGTCTGACCGTGGCCTATGGTGTCGCACGGATGATGACCGTTGGCTTTCAGCAGCTACGCGATGCGGCCTTTGCCCCTGTAGGGCAGCGGGCTTTGCGCGCACTGGCGTTGGAGACCTTCCAGCACATCCACCAGCTGTCCATGCGTTACCACGTGACGCGCCGCACCGGGGGGCTGAGCCGGATCATCGAGCGTGGTGTGAAAGGCGTGGAATTCCTGCTGCGCTTTTTGCTGTTTTCCATCGGTCCATTGATCCTGGAATTGTTGCTGGTCGCGATCATTCTGATGTGGCTGTTCGACGTCTGGTATCTGGTTGTCGTTGCTGTCACCATCGCTCTGTACATCTGGTTCACCTTTGCGGTGACCGAATGGCGCGTGAAGTTGCGCCGCGAGATGAACGATCAGGATACCGAGGCCAACCAACGCGCGATCGACAGCCTGCTGAATTTCGAAACCGTCAAGTATTTCAATGCTGAATCGCGCGAGGCGGCTCGGTACGACGTGTCGATGAAGGCCTATGCCGGGGCTGCGCTTAAAACGGCGTATTCGCTGGCCTTCCTGAATTTTGGTCAGTCCCTTCTGATCACTTGCGGGCTGATCGGCGTGATGGTTCTGGCGGCCATGGGGGTGCAGCAGGGTACGCTGACCGTCGGCGATTTCGTCATGGTCAACGCCTATATGATCCAGATCACAGTGCCGCTGAACTTTCTGGGCACCGTCTACCGGGAAATCCGCCAATCGCTGGTGGATATGGGGCAGATGTTCGACCTGTTGGAACAACCGACCGAGGTGCAGGACAAACCCGGCGCGCCAGATCTGGTGGTCAGTGGTGGTGAGGTGACATTGGACAATGTGCGCTTTGGCTATGATGCGGACCGCGAGATCCTCAAAGGTGTGTCGCTGACGGTACCTGCTGGTCAGACTGTTGCAATTGTCGGTGCCACAGGTTCGGGTAAGTCAACGATAGGCCGCTTGCTGTTCCGATTCTATGATGTCACCGGAGGCGCATTGAAGATCGACGGGCAGGATGTGCGCGACGTAACACAAGGAAGCCTGCACGCAGCCATCGGCGTGGTACCGCAGGACACTGTGCTGTTCAATGAAACCATCCGGTACAACATTGCCTATGGCCGGGACGGGGCCACGCAGGAAGAAGTCGAAGCAGCTGCCAAAGCTGCGCAGATCCACGACTTCATCGTGACGTTGCCCGAAGGTTATGACACCAAGGTAGGCGAACGGGGGCTGAAGCTGTCGGGTGGCGAGAAACAACGGGTGGGCATTGCGCGTACCCTTCTGAAGAACCCGCCGATCCTGCTGTTGGATGAGGCGACCTCGGCGCTGGACACAGATACCGAACAGGACATCAAGGATGCATTGGCGCGGGCAGGCGAAGGACGAACCGTGCTGACGATCGCGCACCGCCTTAGCACGATTGCCGAGGCGGACCGCATTGTCGTTCTGGAACGCGGTGAAATCCTTGAACAAGGCACCCATGACCAGCTTTTGAAGCGCTCGGGCCGTTACGCGCAGCTCTGGAGTCGCCAGCAAGCGGACGCGGCCTGATCCGGTCATGAGGGTAATTCCTGAGGCCGGGCAGAACAGCCCTGCAAAAATGCGTTCATTCCCGCAGGTTTAATTTGACGTTTATTTTCCTTGGTGACAAATCACCTAAAGTCACGGTGCCAGGTTCTTTGGCCGGACCTTAATCAAAGGAATATCTAATGAAAATGCGTGCAGCAGCAGCCTTGGCCGCAACTGTTCTTATGGCGACTTCGGCATTTGCCGAGGATCTTGAATTTCTGGTTGTGAATGAATCCAGCGCGGATCTGGTCGAGTTCAATGTCTCACCTGCGTCTTCCGACAGCTGGGAGGGGAACCTGCTGCGCGGTGGCTATGTCGCGCCCGATTACGAAATCGATGTTGTTATCGCGGATGGTCTGACCACATGTGTCTACGATATTCGGGGGGCGTTCGACGATGGTTCGTCGGCTGAAGACTTCGGGCTGAACCTGTGTGATTTGGGTGAATATGTATTCACCGACTAGGTCTTAGAGACTAAGTCCTGGAGAAGAAAAATGGCGAACCTTGCGGTTCGCCATTTGCATTACTCGGCTGCCTTTAGGGGTGACGTTGGCGGGTGATCGGGACGCTCATCCTTGTCTGCATCCGGTGCGGGCGCGGTCGGCGTCTCATCCCCCCAGACAACCTCGGTCGCCTGTACCTGGCGGGCAGCGTGACCAACCGCCATATCCTTAGCGATTTGGCTGGAACGACCTGCAGTGGCCCGTGCCAGCGCCTTGGCCAGCCATACCGCATAGGTGGTGACCCACACCCGTAGCGCCAGGAACGATGGCGTCACAATCAGGGTCAGCACCGTTGCAATACCCAGGCCAAACACAACCGCCGTCGCCAGCTGTTTCCACCACAGCGCAGTTGGGCTGTCGATAGAATAGCCGCCATTGATGAAGTCTAGCGACAATCCGAACATCATCGGCGTCAGACCGGCCATCGTGGTCAGGGTGGTCAGCAGAACCGGGCGGATACGCGCCTCAGCCGTGCGGATGATAGCCTCGATCCGGGGCATATATCGGCTATATTCCTGATACGTATCGATCAGAACAATGTTGTTGTTCACCACAATCCCTGCCAAGGCCACAATCCCTGTACCGGTCATGATGATCGAGAACGGTTGCTGCATGACCATCATCCCGATCAGAACACCGGTGGTCGAAAGCACAACGGCCAGCAGAACAAGCACCGAGTTGTAGAACGAGTTGAACTGCGCCAGCAGGATCACAAACATCAGGCCTAAAGCAGCCAAGAAAGCGCTGGATAGGAAAGCCTGGCTTTCTGCCTGATCTTCCTGATCGCCGGTCCATTCCCAACTGACGGTGCTGCCGAAGGGATTGGTTTCAAGCCACTCGGTCAGCACTGCAATGCGTTCGTTGGCATTGATCAGGCTAATCCGGGCGTTTCCAGATTCCAGATCGGCGCGCACTGCATCTACATCTCCCGCACCCGTCAACATGACAAGCTCGAAATTGTTGCCGGTCGGTCCAGTGATGATCGCGCCTTTGGGTTCTGTACCTTCCACGACGCCGCGCACAACTGCCAGCCGCTGTTCCGTGCCGTCCGCATTATCTATCACAACTTTGCTCAGGCCCGGCTCAACGTCGGCCTTCACGTCATAGTAACGCTGCTGGTTGATCCGGTTGATCTCGGCCAGTTTGGCCACTGGCTTGCGGGTGACAAAGTTCGACAAAGGCACCAGCCCATCCGGCGTACGCACCTTGAGCGTATCCAGTGTCGACAAAACCCGGTCTTCATCGGGCAGGCGAACGCGGATTTCGATTTCCTCGTCCACGCTGTCGGGGCGCATTTCGCCCAGCAGCAGCCCGCGCGTGACCAGCTGCACCATCGCGCCAACGGTTGCGACGTCCGCGCCGAAACGACCCGCTTTGGCAACATCCACGTCGATCTGCCAGTCGATGCCGGGCAAGGGCAGGGTATCTTCGATCTTGATCAGGCCGGGTGTTTCATCGAACATTTTACGGGCCGCAACAGTGGCTGAGGTCAGTTCTTCCCAGCCATCCGCCTTGATGCGCAAATGAACGGGCTTGGCCGAGGCCGGGCCTTGTTCCAGCGGTAGGATTTCCACGATGAAGCCCGGAATTTTCGCAAGTTCGGCGTTCAACTGATCGAGCACGAAGTCACCGTCATATTCCGGGGCAACCGTTTCACGGTCGATCAACCCGCCGAAGATCGGTTCGGACACGTTGGGCCGGTCTTCCCACGGGATGATTTCGAACTGGACGCGACCGACAGTGTCTGCTGGTGCTTGCGCACCTCCATTGTTCTGGTTCAGCCCGCCTTCTCCGGCAAAGGAAAACACGTTCACGACTGCGGGATGCGCGCTGATAATTTCTTCGGCCGCCAGTACCATCTGGTCCTTTTCGACCAGTGATATGTTGCCACGCGCACGAACATAGGCCGTGGCTTGCTCGGGTTCGCTTTCGACGAAGAACTCTACACCCCGATTGTTGTTCCCAAATGCGGTCATGACTGACATCACGGCGAAGCCAATGACGACAATCGAAACAATCGGCATGATCGGGTTGCCGACCAGGAACTTAACGACATAGCCAAAGGGTGTGTGTTCGCGCGCTGTATGTACATGCTGATCTGGTGCGCGTTCTATTTTGGCGGCACTCAACGTAACAGAACCGGCAAATGCCCCAAAAATGAACAGGAAGGCACCAAGCAGAACTGCTCCGAATGCGCCTTCGGGCAACAGATAGGTCGGATTCAGCAGTTGCATCGCACCAAGGAAGATCAGGTACAGCGATGGCGGCACCATAACCGCACGAACCCACCAAGCAGTGCGCGCGCGCAGCCAGTCAGAGGTGCGGTCAAAAACCCGGCTCAGGCGGCCCGAAACACCGCCCATGACAGGCAGATAGATCAGTGCAACGATCAACGAAGCGGACAGAACGAAGATCAGCGTGACAGGCAGCATGCCCATGAATTCACCCGGGACACCCGGCCAAAACAGCATGGGCAGGAAGGCACATAGGGTTGTGGCCGTGGATGACACGATAGGCCAGAACATACGCTGCGCAGCCTCGACATAGGCGTGCATCGGGCCAACGCCCTCTTTAATGCGCCGGTCAGCGTATTCCACGACAACAATGGCCCCGTCGACGAGCATACCTACTGCAAGGATCAGGCCGAACATCACGATGTTCGAGATGCTGATGCCCATGACTGCCAGGAAGGCGAAACACAGCAGGAATGAGGTCGGGATCGCAAAACCCACCAGCAATGCCGCGCGTGTGCCCAAAGAGGCCAGAACAACGATCATCACCAGTGCGATGGCCGTCAGAACCGAGCCTTCCAACTGGCTGACCATCGAGCCGACGATGCGGCTTTGGTCGTTCGAGGTGCCCAGCTTGATTGCGGCCTGCATCTCGGGTGGCCATTTGGCCTGCGCAGCGGCGATGGTTTGTTTCACACCCTCGACTGTGTCGATCAGGTTGTAGCCCTTGCGCTTAACCACCTGCAGCGCGACGGTTTGTTCGCCGTTGAAACGGGCGGTGCCTTCGCGGTCCTCAAAGGTATAGTTGATCTGCGCCAATTCCCCCAGAGTGACGACCCGGTCGCCGTTCACTTTGACCGGCAGGCCATAAACATCCTGAGCAGTTTTGAAGGAAGAGGGGATCTTGACCGAGAATGTGCCCTGTGCGGTTTCGACCTCACCGGCAGCGATCAGCTGATTGTTGTTGCGTACAACATCGATAAGCTCGGCGGCGGTGACGTTGTATGCCTCAAGCCGAAGAGGGTCGATGATGACCTCAAGCAATTCGTCGCGGTTGCCCGCGATACCGGCTTCGAGCACCGAATCCATCGCCTCAAGGTCGTCCTGTAAAGCCTTGGCGACCCGCGCCATAGTGCGCTCGGGGACTGCACCCGTCAGGTTGACGATAACGATGGGGAATTCTGAGAAATTGATCTCGGTCAGCGAGTATTGCTCAGCTCCGTCGGGGAATTCGGCTTGCGCACTGTTCATCGCGTCGCGCACATCAGCCATGATCGCGGTCTTGTCCCAGCCGAAATCGAACTCCAGCGCGACGCCCGCATACCCTTCGGCGGCGGTCGAGGTCATCTCTTTCAGCCCATCAAGGTCCGCAAGTTCGGTCTCCATTGGTTTGACCAACAGGTTTTCCGAATCCTCGGCTGAGATGCCCGGAAACTGAACCGAGACAAACAGGGCAGGGATTTCAATGTCGGGCTCGCCTTCTTTCGGCAGGCTGACATAGGCAAAGCCGCCAATCACCAATGAGATGGCGATAAAGGCCAGAACCATTCTGGCCCGGCCAGCGGCCCAACTGACGATTCCGGTCATTTCGAAGCTTCCCGATATGTAGGTTCAACTGTGACGCCGCGGGTCACGAACTCTTGCCCGATGACGATGATGTCCACAGTTTCCGGCAGGCCACCGACCCAAACGCCTTCGGCAGTATCACGCAGAAGAACGACGGGCTGGAAATCGACCACGTTGCTCTGGCCAATGGTGCGGACACCGAGTTGACCGTTATTGCTCAGGGTCAGTGCCGATTGCGGCAGAAAATGCGCCTTGGCCCCGGCGGCCGAAATGCGGATGTCGGCGGTTTGGCCGTCCCGAATGGCCAGTTCCGGGTTCGGAACAGTGATTTCGACCTCAAACGTGCGGGTTGTTTCATCGGCCGAGCGGCTCAGGAATGTCACACGACCAGAAACCTGGAGGCCAGTGACCAACTGCGCCGTGGCTTCGGTTCCGACAATGATGCGGTTCACCTCGGTTTCCGGCACAAAACCCACCAGCTTGATCGGATCTAGTTGGATAACGGTCGCGCATAGCGAGCCGGGCTGCATCAAGCTGCCCAATTCGGCGGTATCGCTTTCCAACAACCCTTTGAAGGGCGCTTTGATCGTCTGTCGATCGATTTCGCGTTCCGCGGCTTTGACCTCGGCGGTTGCGGCTTCGATTCCGGCGCGGGTGGCCTCAAGGCCGGCTTCGGCGGTCTTGATGCCGGCCTCGGCGGTTCTCATTGCCGCCTCGCTTGAGATTCTGCGTGTCTCTGATCCAAACCCAGAGTCAGACAGTTTATTCGCAGCCGTCAGGTTGATCTCGGCCTCGGCAACACGGGCATGTGCTTCTTCCAGGCGGGCTTCGGCTTCTGGAATGCGGCTTTGGGCTTCTAACTTGGCAGCCTTTGCTTCGGCCAGACTGGCGGGGCGCGTGCCTGGGTCAAGCTCGCACAGAAGATCGCCGGCTTCGACGAACGTGCCTTTGCGCTTAGGCTCTGAGATGACGGTCGATGTGGTTTCAGCCAGAACTTCGACCTGACGATTGGCCTTGGTCTGGCCCCGCAACAACACGGCGCTGTCAATTTCACGTGCAGTTGACCTTACGGCAACGACGCCAATCGTCGCCTGATCCACGTCCGCGACTTCGCCAGATTCGCTGGCAACCTCAGGGCTGGCCTCGGCTTCCGCGCGCCCGGCGAAAGAGAACAGGCTGTCCCGTTCGAAAACCAAAAAAAACAAAACAACAATAACCAAAGCGGCGTTTACTAATGAAATCAATCGCATGCAGGACAACTCCCAGAATTCTGCGCCACATATTTTTTGCGGTCATGCTAGAAAGTGGGGACGATTATGTATCGTTTCCACACTAAACTGAATAGTTCGGTTTATTTTTTTCTACAAGAGGGCAGGCCACCGGCGAGATTGTAAAAAATCGGGCTCTTGGCTTGGCGATTGCGCCGGGGTATGACATGGCGCCATACACCAAGGATGCAGCCCCGGAGGGCAGGGATGAGCGACGTCGACAGTTTTATTGATGAGGTGACCGAAGAGGTACGCCGGGACCGCCTGTTCTTGCTATTGCGTAGATGGGGCTGGGTCGGTGTGCTTGTGGTTGTCCTGATCGTGGGCGGTGCTGCGTTCAATGAAGTCCGCAAGTCGCGCGCAACCAGCCAGGCGCAGGATTTGGGTGATTCAATCCTGGCAGCGCTGGCACAGAATCAGTCGGAAGACCGTGCCGCCAGTCTTGCCGCCGTCGAAACACAATCGCCGGGTGGAGATGCGGTTCTTAACATGCTGTTGTCGGCCTCTCAGTTTGAGGCCGGATCGGAACAGGATGCGGTCGCCAGCCTGAACGCCATTGCGTCCCAAGGGGATCTGCCGGAAATCTACCGCGCGATCGCGGCTTTCAAGGCGCTGCTTTTGCAAAGCGACACTCTGCCTGTAGCCGATCGCCGTCTTCAGTTCGAAGCGCTGGCTGCGCCGGGTGCTCCGCTGCGGTTGCTGGCCGAAGAACAGTTGGCCCTGATTGATGTGTCCGAGGGCAATGTTGACGCGGCCATCACGCGGCTTCAGGCCTTGCGCCAGGACGCAGAAGTTGGCGTGGATCTGCAACAGCGTGCGGCTCAGTTGATTGTAGCGCTGGGTGGCGAACCAGAGCCGCTGATCGCCCAGCAGGGCTGATCCGGTGGCGGCAGGAAAACTTACAGGCGAGTTCGGAACATCATGGTAGCAAGTCTATTCTCCCGTATTGGATTGCCGATGGCAGCCCTTTCACTGACCCTGGTCGCCGCCTGCCGGGAACCCGAGGTTATCTTGCCGGGGCCGCGAGAAGATATCCGGCCCACTGCCGATACCGAAACGGTGGAAACTCGGGGCTCAAAATCGATCAGCCTTCCGGCACAAAGAGCCAACGCGAGTTGGCCGCAAAGCCCGGGTACGGCTGCGTTCCGGACGACCAATGCACAGTTGCGGGCAACGCCGCAGCGCATCTGGTCCGCATCAATCGGTCAGGGTGACTCGCGCAAGCAGCGGATCACGGCTGATCCCGTTGTTGCGGGCGGGTTGATCTATACGCTTGATGCCGGCGCAACGGTGTCTGCAGTGTCGCCGCAAGGGCAGGTCGTTTGGAACACCGATCTTATTCCGCCAAGTGATGGCGACTCGGATGCCACGGGTGGTGGCATGGCCTATGACAACGGTGTGCTTTATGTGTCCTCCGGTTATGGCCGCCTTACAGCATTAAATGCCAAGACCGGTGCAGTTCGTTGGCAAAAAAGGTTGAACGCGACCGGTAGCGGCGCGCCTTTGGTCAGTAACGGTCTGCTGTATCTGGTGGCGGGTGACGAAACCGGTTGGGCGGTCAACACCAAGGACGGCCGCATTGCCTGGCAAATTCAGGGCACCCCAAGCGTTGGAAACGTTCTGGGTGCACCGGCGCCAGTCATTGCATCCGATTTTTCCGTGTTCGCCTTTGGCTCGGGTGATGTCGCAGCGACGTTCCGTCGGGGGGGAATTCGCCGCTGGAACGCGTCAGTAGCCGGGGGACGTCGCGGACGTGCGGCGGCGCAGATCGTCGATGTAACCGGTGGACCAATGGTTGCGGGTGATAAGATCTATATAGGCAACCATTCTGGGCGCACAGTTGCGTTTGACGCCAATTCCGGCGAACGGATATGGACCGCAGACGAAGGGGCCGTCGATACGGTCTGGGCCGCTGGCAACAGTATTTTCCTGATCAGTGACCGCAGCCAACTGGTGCGGCTGGACGCTGCGACCGGAGCGATTGTTTGGGCGCAGGACCTGCCGGGTTTTGTCAAGGACAAGCCGGGACGCCGGGGGGCGGTCTACGCGCATTATGGTCCGATCATCGCGGGTGGGCGCATCGTCATCGCCTCGAACGATGGCTATGTTCGGTTCTTCAGCCCTGTTGACGGAGCACTGGTGAACCGTGTCGAAGTGCCGGGTGGCGCGACCACGGCACCGGTTGTGGCGGGTCAAACACTGTACGTCGTGTCGACCAAAGGTGATTTGCACGCTTTCCGTTGACCACAAGATGCGCTAAAGGGCGCGTCTGAGTCTTGAAAGTTGAGTATCATGTCGCTGACCCTCGCCATCGTGGGGCGCCCGAATGTGGGCAAATCCACCCTGTTCAATCGCCTTGTGGGCAAACGTCTGGCTTTGGTCGACGACCAGCCCGGCGTGACGCGCGACCTGCGCGAAGGCCCGGGGCGTCTGGGGGATCTGCGCTTTACCGTGATCGACACTGCGGGGCTTGAGGACGCAACCGACGACAGCCTTGAGGGCCGCATGCGCCGCCTGACCGAGCGTGCGGTAGACATGGCAGATGTCTGTCTGTTCATGATTGACGCGCGCGTCGGGGTCACGCCGACCGACGAATTGTTTGCCGAAATTCTGCGCAAACGTTCCAAACACGTGATCCTTGCGGCCAACAAGGCCGAAGGAAACGCAGCGGATGCCGGTGTGCTTGAAGCCTATAACCTTGGTCTGGGTGAGCCGGTGCGCCTGTCGGGCGAACATGGCGAAGGAATGACTGATCTTTATTCCCAGCTTATGCCCTTGGCCGATGCCGCCGAAGAACAGGCGGTCGAGGATGCACCGGAAACCGATATTGAACTGGATGAGGACGGCGAGGGCGAGACGCCCCTGATCACCGCTGAAAAGCCGTTGCAGGTGGCAGTTGTTGGCCGCCCGAATGCCGGTAAATCCACATTGATCAACAAGATCATTGGCGAAGACCGCCTGCTGACCGGGCCAGAGGCTGGTATTACGCGCGATGCCATCAGTCTGCGGATCGATTGGGCCGACCCGGACGGAGACAGCACACCGATGCGTATCTTTGATACCGCCGGTATGCGCAAAAAAGCCAAGGTGCAGGAAAAACTTGAAAAGCTTTCAGTCTCGGATGGCCTGCGCGCCGTGAAATTTGCTGAAGTGGTGGTGGTTCTGCTGGACGCCGCCATCCCCTTCGAACAGCAGGACCTGCGTATTGCCGATCTGGCCGAGCGTGAGGGTCGCGCCGTTGTTGTCGCCATCAACAAATGGGACATCGAAGAAGACAAACAGGAAAAGCTGCGGGATCTGAAAGAGTCGTTCGAGCGTTTGCTGCCGCAATTGCGTGGCGCACCGCTGGTGACGGTGTCGGCAAAGACGGGCCGGGGGCTAGAGCGCCTGCGCGCCGCGATTCTGCGGGCCCATGACATCTGGAACCGCCGTGTGCCGACGGCCGCGCTGAACCGCTGGCTGACGGCTATGTTGGAACAGCACCCGCCGCCAGCCCCGCAAGGTCGCCGGATCAAACTGCGTTACATGACTCAGGCCAAAACCCGCCCGCCGGGCTTTGTTGTCATGTGCTCGCACCCTGACAAAATGCCAGCCAGTTACACCCGGTATCTGGTCAATGGTCTGCGCGAATCTTTTGACATGCCCGGTACTCCGATCCGCCTGACTTTGCGCGGACAGGGGGACAAGAACCCGTACAAGGGACGCCGTAAGAAAAACGCGGGCGCCTTGGCCAAACATCTCAAGGGTCGCGCGTAACTGCGCCAATTTTCAGCATTTTCGGCTGAGGGGCGTGACAGCCCCATTTCCCCACGCTAGCATTCACTGGCGTGCATCTGTTTTTGTGTGCGTAATTTCACGCGGAGCTTCCGCACCAGTTTTTGACAACCATTGGACCTGACCAACGTGAGGAGCGGCTGGATGGATCTGAGGGAATACACTCGGCAATACGCGGTTCAGGACAACAGATTGGCCGCGCTGAGCTATTTTGGAACCTTCGCGATGTATTTCACATCGCTGGCGCTGGCGATTGCCTATGTGGATCGCTGGTATGTCATGATCCCGGCCGGGGTCGTCTTTGCCTTTTCGGCGGTGCGCCTTTACGTGCTACAGCACGATTGCGGGCATCACTCGCTGTTTGAGACACGTCGCCAAAACGAGTGGGCGGGGCACGGTCTTTCGCCGTTCACCTTTGCGCCCTTCGAGGTGATGAAACAGAATCACAACCTGCACCACGCCGGTATCGGCAATCTTGAGCACCGTGAGACGGGCGAAATCCATACGATGACCGTGCGGGAATGGAACAAGGCGGATTGGAAAGCGCGCCTTTTTTACAGGCTCTACCGAAATCCCTTCATCCTGGTTCCGGCCGGGGCGCTGTTCACGTATTTCATTCGCTATCGGTGGCCCAAGAACACGGTTAGGTTTGGCGTGAGGGGTGTATTGCTGCACAACTTGTCGATCATCGTCTTTCTTGGCCTTCTTTACCTGATAGCTGGCACCACGGGTATTCTGGTCTGGTTGGTGTTTTCGCTTTTGGGCGGGATGCTGGGTGTGTTTTTGGTCTATCTGCAGCACAATTTCGAAGACACATACTGGGACCGTCGTCCGGATCTGGACCCGCAACTAGCGGCGCTTCAGGGATCATCGGCGCTGGATTTCGGGTGGTGGTTCGACAATGCGGTTGCGTGCATCACGCTGCACGACATCCATCATTTCAATGCGCGCATTCCGTCTTATCGGCTGCGTGCATGCCACTATAACCTACCGCCCGAATTCACGCCCCGCCGGATCAAATTCCCCGAGGCTGTTGCCGCTTTAAACCTGAAACTGTGGGACGAAGACGCCAAGCGGCTTGTTCCGTTTCCCGGAAAGGATCAATCCGGTAACCTCGCACACAGTAGCTGACACAAATGACCTGCATCCCTGGGCACTGGCTTGTGAGAGTGTGTATCTGGTATACATAAGATAACGCAGGGAAAATCGGAAAGGACAAAGAATGACCGCAGTGACCGCAATAAAAGGCGTTGGAGAGGGGCTAGGAAAGTCACTTACAGCCAACGGCTTCAAAACCGCTGAAGCCGTTGCCAAGGCAAGCCCCGCTGCACTGGTCAAAGTTCCTCGTATCGGCAAAGCCCGCGCAGCCGTCTTGATTGCCGCCGCGAAAGAGGCGATTGCAACGAAACCGGCAGCCGCAAAACCCGCCGGGACTAAGCCAGCCGCCAAACGCCCTGCAGCGAAAACAAGTACGCGCCGCGCGCCTGCCAAAAAGCCTGCAGCGCGCCGAACAGCGCCCCGCAAAACGATCGCTGCCGCCGCTGCCGAGAAGCGGGCGGAAGAGGCTGCGCGCAAAGCGGCTGAGGAAAAGGCCGCAGCCGAACTGGCAGAAGCCAAGGCAAAAAAGAAGGCCAAGGCCAAAGCCAAGGCTGAAAAGGCCGCTAAAAAGCTTCAGGAGATGGAAGCCGTCTTCTCGAAAGCCAAGGACAAGGTGAAGGCCAAGACGAAGAAGGATAAGAAGAAAGATAAAAAGAAAAAAACCGACAAGACGGACAAGAAGAAAGATAAGAAAAAAGACAAGAAGAAGGATAAGAAAAAGGCGAAGAAGTAAGCCTTCTCCGCCTTGCAGCTTCTTGAACCGGCGCCCTGTTGGTCGCCGGTTTTCTTATGCCAGCGTGCCGTCCAGCTGCAGCGTCAGCTTGCCACCCAAATAGGGGGCCAGAACCTCGGGCAGGGTGATGGTGCCGTCTGCATTCTGGCCGTTTTCCAGCACGGCGATCAGGCAGCGCCCAACAGCCAGGCCGGATCCGTTCAGCGTGTGAACGTATTCCGGTTTGCCCCCAGCCTCGGGGCGGAAGCGCGCGTTCATCCGGCGGGCCTGAAAATCACCACAAGTCGAGACTGAGCTAATCTCACGGTACGTATCCTGACCCGGCAGCCACGCTTCGATGTCAAAGGTTCGGCGCGCGCCAAAGCCCATGTCGCCTGTGCACAGGATCACTGTGCGATAGGGGATGCCCAGCTTTTCCAGAATACCCTCGGCACAACGCAGCATGCGTTTTTGCTCATCATCCGACTTGTCGGGATGGGTGACCGAGACCATCTCGACCTTTTCGAACTGGTGCTGGCGCAACATGCCGCGCGTGTCCCGGCCAGCCGATCCGGCCTCAGACCGGAAGCACAAGGAATGAGCGGTATAGCGGCGGGGCAGATAGTTTTCTTCAATCATTGTGTCGTTGACGATATTGGTCAGGGACACCTCGGACGTCGGGATCAGCCACCAGCCTTCGCGGGTCTGATAGCTGTCTTCGCCAAACTTCGGCAATTGGCCGGTACCCTGCATCATCTCGGACAGAACCAGAACCGGAGCATTCACTTCGGTCAGTTCGTTTTCGTTGATGTGCGTGTCCAGCATGAACTGCGCCAGTGCGCGGTGAACGCGGGCGACGCCGCCGGACAACAGGACAAAGCGCGAGCCGGACAGCTTTGCCGCCGTTTCAAAATCCATGCCGTTCTGTACGGCCTCGATTTCAAAATGCTCTTTCGGTGAAAAATCCAACTCACGCGGAGTGCCCCAGCGGTTGACCTCGACATTGTCGTTCTCGTCCGCACCTTCTGGCGCGTCCTCGGCGGGCAGGTTCGGGATGCGGATCAGCTGATCAGTCAGCAGCGCATCCAGATCCTTGGCCTCGGTCTGCATCCGGGCGATTTCGGCCTTTTTCTCGGCGACCAGTGCGCGCAGGCGTTGGAATTCATCCTCGTCGCCGCGTGCCTTGGCGGCACCGACCTCTTTGCTGGCCTTGTTCTGTTCGGCTTGTGCCGTTTCTGCGGACTGAATCTTGGCCCGGCGGCTTTCGTCCAGTCTCAGCAAATCTGACGACACCGGCGCGTCCCCACGGCGCGCAAGTGCGGCGTCGAAGGCGGTGGGGTTTTCGCGAATGGCGCGGATGTCGTGCATGGTTCAGATCCTTAAATGCGTGAATCACTGAAACCGCTTATGCACCATCTGAATGGCGGGGTGTAGCGCCGGTTACGACTTATCGGCATCCTCGTGTTTTTCATGCGCCAGATGGCCATCCCAATGTTCGGTTGGGATCTTGGGATCAGGCGGATCAGCCATGTAAGAGGGCGTCATGATCTGCACACTGTTTTCATTGAACACGGCCACGATGTTGCGATGCAGGTCCGATTTAATCTTTGGAATAATACTGCCGCGTGTCGAATACCCGTTGATTTGATAATTGATCGCGTAATCGGCTAATGCTGTCCACAAAACAAACGGTTCCGGCTTGGACTTGATCCCCTTGGTGCGGTTGGCGGCCTCGATCAGCATCGCCTCGACCTTCTCGGGCGGCTCTTCATAGCCGATGCCAACCGTGGTATGCAGAAGCAGTCCGCTGCCGTCTGTTTTCTTCGAGAAGTTCACCACATCCGAATTCATCAGTTGCGCATTAGGGATCGAGATCAGTTCGTTCTTAATGGATTTCAGATGCGTCTCCATCAGTTTGATCTGAACTACATCGCCGATGTGGTCGCCGATCTGAATTCGGTCCCCGATCGAGGTCGAGCGACGATAGATCACAAACAGTCCTGCCAGCATGTTTGAGACGACAGAATTTGCACCAAGCGACAGCATGGCACCCACCAGGATCGTCAACCCCTGGAACGCCGCCGAATCCGATCCGGGGATGTAGGGAACGGCAAAGACCAAGGCGATCATGATCACCACAACACGGGCAATGTTGAAGGTTGGGCTGACCCAGTGCTTTTCGAAATCGCCCATGTCGAAGGAACCCGCCTCGACCGCGTCGAAGAACACCCGCATCCCCTTGATGATGTACAGCGCCACCCAAGAAATCAGGCCCAGCATGATCAAATTGGGGATGTAACTGATAATGCCTTTGAAGATCAGCAGTACCGGCTCGGTCAGATAGGTCAGCAACAGCTGCGCAAAATAGCGGGTTTCGGCGAAAGCCAGCAGAACAAACGAAAGGTAGTAATAAAAGCCGAGAAAGAAGATGATGAGCAGAACGAAGTTCAACCCATATCGTACCAGCGCAGCGATCGCTTCGGCCTGAACGCTTTTGGCTGTGGCAGTTTCCACGTCCTTGAGGTGAAGTGAGACAAATTTTAATGTCTTCCGTCGAATCCGACGGTGCACCCACAGGATTGCCACCACAAACGCCACAAAACCAATGGTCCATGCCACTGCCTCAATCGCACCGGACACGCGCGCCCGATCGGTGCGGTTGGCGCGATAGTCTTCGATGGATTTTTTGATCGCGTTCCCGTGCAAAACGCTTAGAACGCTAAGCTCCATCTGATCCAACTCGGCATCGGCTTCGGTGACGATCGAGACTCTCTCGCCATCGGCCAGAGTCCAAATGCCGAACTCGGTCTCTTCGTATGTCACCTCAACCGTCAGTGCATCCGAGGCTTCGGCGATTTCGATGATCTTGTCCTGAACGTCTTCCGCCCGCTCTGGCGCGGGCAGGGCACTGGATCCCCTGACCTGGAACAATACGTCCCCGTCCACGATGACCGGAGCCACGAAACTGTCCGAGTCCGCCCCGTCAGAAGCAGGGGGCTCTGTCGGTGTTTCCTGTGCCAGTACGACGTCCGAAAACCACAGGCTGGACGCCAGGGCCGTCAGAAAATAAACCAGCAAAAGGAAGGGCTTGAATTGCCTTGCCATATGTCCCCCTTAACCCGAACTATACCCGGTTTCAGCGAGGTGCCTAGGACATATCTGCAACGCCTGGCTTGTTCTTTGTGCACTGTGGCCGGGTCAGGGCGGTGTACAGCGTTGCCTTCGCTTGCAAAGGCGCAATTCAGAGCATAGGTTCCCGCCAAATTTGCGGAGCATTTCCGCAGCACCAAAACAAAGGAATATCCCATGGAAGGTGGCGCAATCGCCCAGTTTCTCCCGCTGATCCTGATCTTCGCGATCATGTATTTTCTGCTGATCCGTCCGCAGCAAAAAAAGATGAAGCAACATCAGGCCATGGTCGAAGCCGTGCGTCGCGGCGATCAGGTTGTCACCCAGGGTGGAATGATCGGCAAGGTGTCCAAGGTCAAGGAAGGCGACAACGAGATCGAAGTTGAAATCGCCGAGGGTGTGAAGGTTCGTGTGGTCAAGTCGACCATTGCGCAGGTTCTGAACAAGACTGAGCCCGCGAAGTAACTTCGCGCCACAATTCCTTGAAAAGGCAGGGTAATGCTGCAAATTGATACCTGGAAGCGGGTTCTGATCTGGCTGGTCTGCGTGATCGGTCTGATCCTTGCCCTGCCGAATGCGTTTTATACGCGCGTCGAGCAATCCAACGATGCCAAGGCCGCAATTGAGCTTGGCATCGACACCCCCGAAATGCAGGCCGAGGCGGCGCAATGGCCGAACTGGCTGCCGTCGTCGCTGGTCAATCTGGGCCTCGATCTGCGCGGTGGTGCGCATCTGTTGGCCGAAGTTCAGGTCGGCGATGTGTACGAATCCCGGATGGAGGCCATGTGGCCCGAAATTCGCGATGCGCTGCGGGATGAGCGCGCCACTGTAGGCACCATCCGCAAGCAAGAGTCGGCCCCGGACGAGATTCGGGTGCGCATCAGCCAGCCCGAGGGCACGGCCCGCGCGCTTGAAGTTGTGCGCGGCCTGGCCCGTCAGGTGCAAACCCTGACCGGTGTAGGTGCAACCGATATCGAGGCACGGGCTGAGGGCGACACAATCGTCGTTCAACTGTCCGAGGCGGAAAAACTTGCCACAGACGACCGCACTGTGCGCCAGTCGCTTGAGATTGTGCGCCGCCGTATTGACGAGGTCGGAACGCGTGAACCCACGATCCAACGTCAGGGTGCGGATCGTATCCTTATTCAGGTGCCGGGTATCGGCAGTGCTGGTGAACTGAAAGAGATCATCGGCACCACCGCTCAGCTGACATTCAATCCCGTTGTGGCGCGGGGTACCAACCCGGACGCAGTGCCGGGGACTGGCGAACAGGTCCTCCCCTCCATCGACGAAACCGGTTTGTTTTACACAGTCGAGGCGGCCCCAGTCGTCACCGGTGAAGAGCTGGTGGACGCGCAGCCAGCCTTCGACCAGAACGGTCGCCCAGCGGTCAGCTTCCGGTTCAACACATCGGGGGCACGCAAGTTCGGCGACTATACGCTGGAAAATATCGGCCAGCCGTTCGCAATCATTCTTGATGATGAGGTCATCTCAGCCCCGGTCATCCAAAGCCACATTCCCGGCGGCTCGGGCATCATCACCGGCAACTTCACCGTCGAAGAAAGCACCAATCTGGCTGTTCTGTTGCGCGCAGGCGCGTTGCCAGCCGGGCTGGAATTCCTCGAAGAGCGTACCATCGGCCCTGAACTGGGGCAGGACAGCATCGACGCGGGTAAGGTCGCAACCATCGTGGCCTTCGTCGCGGTGCTTGCCTTTATGGCGCTCAGCTATGGTTTGTTTGGTCTCTTTGCCAACATCGCCCTGATCATCAACGTCGGCCTGCTGTTTGGTCTGTTGTCCCTGATCGGAGCCACCCTGACGCTGCCCGGTATCGCCGGTATCGTGCTGACGGTTGGTATGGCGGTGGATGCCAACGTGCTGATCTTTGAGCGTATCCGCGAAGAACTGAAATCAGCCAGAGGCCCGGCGCGCGCGATCGAACTGGGTTATGAAAAGGCGTTGTCGGCCATTCTGGACGCAAACGTGACCACGTTCATCACCGCTGTTATCCTGTTTGCCATGGGCAGCGGTCCGGTCCGCGGTTTTGCCATCACGCTGGGTCTGGGCATTCTGACCTCGGTCTTCACCGCGATCTTCGTGACGCGCCTGATGATCGTGATCTGGTTTGAACGCCGCCGCCCGAAAACGATCGAGGTTTGACATGAGACTGAAACTCGTACCCCAGAATACCTCGTTCGATTTCTTCAGCCGATGGAAAATCTGGCTGGGTATCTCGGCCTTGATGATGATCGTGGCGTTCACGTCCTTCATGCTTCAGGGGCTGAACTTCGGCATCGACTTCCGCGGTGGCACAACGATCCGGACGCAAAGCACCCAAGAGATTGATGTCGGAGTCTATCGTGACGCCCTTGCCCCGTTGGAATTGGGGGATGTGACAATCACAGAGATCTTCGATCCAAACTTTGGACCGGATGAGAATGTTGCGATGATCCGTATCCAGGCTCAAGAAGACGCCGAGGCGGTTACATCGGACGTGATCAATCAGGTCGGCGAGGTGCTTGCTGCTGCTGATCCGGGCCTCAAATTGCCGTTTGAAAGCGTTGAATCCGTCGGTCCTAAAGTCTCGGGTGAGCTGATCCAAACTGCCGTTATCGCGGTGGTGTTGGCGATAGGGGCGGTGCTGGTATATATCTGGCTGCGTTTCGAATGGCAGTTCGCCTTGGGCGCGGTGGCCGCATTGGTCCACGACGTAATCCTCACCATCGGCATCTTCTCGGAACTGCAAATCCGGTTCGATCTGGCCATCATCGCCGCATTGCTGACCATCGTGGGGTATTCGCTGAACGACACCGTGGTCGTCTTTGACCGCGTCCGCGAGAACCTGCGGAAATACAAGAAAAAGGACCTGAAAGAGGTTCTGAACATCTCGATCAACGAAACGCTCAGCCGGACGGTGATGACCTCGGTTACCACCCTGTTAGCGCTGATCTCGCTTTATGTGCTGGGCGGGGACGTGATCCGCGGCTTTGTCTTCGCGATGATCTGGGGCGTGATCGTAGGGACGTATTCCTCGGTCTTTGTGGCCTCGACGATCCTGCTGTGGCTGGGCGTCAAGCGCGACTGGTCGAAGCCCTCCAACAACGCGGGCAACCAGTTCGCAAATGTGGATGCCTGATCTTCTCGGCCAGTCCCCAACGGGGCTGGCCGTTATCTTTTTTGCAGCGACACTAGGCGGCATCGTACGCGGGTTTTCCGGCTTTGGCACCGCGCTGATTTTTCTGCCTCTGGCCACTCCGTTCCTCGGCCCGTTTGGGGCGCTGATCGGACTGACGATCATGGATATCTTTGGGCCCCTGCCTAACCTGCGACGGGCGTGGCGCGCCGTAGACCGCGGAGACCTGGCACGGCTGCTGCTTGGCTGCGCTTTGATCCTGCCTGTTGGCTTGTGGGTCCTCACGCAGGTCGAGCCCGAGGTTTTCCGATACGCGGTCAGCTTCCTGGCCTTGTTCATGCTCGCAATCCTGATCCTTGGATTACGCTACCAAGGCCGCGTGCGACGCGCGATGGTGACAGCCATCGGTGGCGCTGCGGGGTTTCTCGGCGGCGTCGCTGGGTTGCCTGGACCGGCGGTGATCCTGTTCTACATGTCCCGTCCGCTGCCGGTAGAAGTCATTCGGGCTACGATCCTGCTGTTCCTTTTCGGCTTCGACTTTCTTATTTTTGGCTTTCTGTCTGCTATGGGGCGCGTGACTTTCGACAGTGTTGTTCTGGGGCTGGCTTTGTCGGTTCCGAACCTTTTGGGCAATTGGCTGGGCGGCTGGCTGTTCAACCCGGAAAAGGAAAAGCTCTACCGCACCGCCGCCTACGTTGTCATCGCGCTGGCCGCCTTGTCGGGCCTGCCGCTTTGGGGCATAGAAGATATCCATGCGGTTGAATGAGATCACATATAACAACGCAACACCGGTCGATGGCTACGGGCCCGGCTTTTTCCGTATTGGTGGCCAGGTCCACGAAGGGGCGGTTCTGACCGGTCCATCGGGCACCACCGGTTGGGGCGGATACGACGATCAATCCTCTTTGCTTACACTGGCTGGGCATGTGGATGTCCTGTTGATCGGAACGGGCGCTGATCTGGCCCATATCCCCTCAGACCTTCGAGCGGCGCTTGAGCAGGCCAGCATAGGCGTTGAGATCATGAACTCTCCTGCAGCCTGCCGTACCTACAATGTACTGCTCTCCGAAGGCCGCCGCATCGCGCTGGCTTTGCTTCCCACCTGACGGGATCCGTTTCATCTGGCCAAAAATATCCCAGGAGCGCGAAGGGCTGGCCCCTCATTTTCATGCTTATCCGACAGCGGCTCGGGCATTGCCCTGCGGCAAATCCCGCCTTTTGCCCCTATGCGCAATAAGATAAGCGGGAACGTATGACACTGACCGTAACCGATCTTGCCATCACCCGCGGGGGTATCCCCGTGCTCGAGGGGCTCAACTTCTCGCTTCAATCCGGGCAAGCACTGATCCTGCGTGGGCCAAACGGGATCGGCAAAACAACTTTGTTGCGTACACTTGCGGGGTTGCAGCCGGCGTTGAGCGGAACCATTGTCGGGGCCGAGGATCAAATTGCCTACGCCTCGCATTCCGACGGGTTGAAGCCAACGTTGACGGTTGTGGAAAACCTGACCTTCTGGGCCTCGGTCTTTGGGACAGATGACATCCAACCGGCATTGGATGCCTTTGCTTTGAACGAGCTGTCGGACCGCCATGCGGGAAACCTGTCCGCCGGGCAGAAACGTCGGCTTGGACTGGCCCGGATGCTGGTCACCGGGCGGCCGATCTGGATGCTGGACGAACCGACGGTGTCACTGGACAAAAGCGCCGTCCAGATGTTTGCCGATACCGTTCGTGCCCATCTAGGGCAGGGCGGTTCCGCCCTGATCGCCACCCATATCGACCTTGGTCTGGACGGTGCGGTGCTGGATGTGGGTCCCAACAAAGCCAAACCAAAACCCATCGACGACTTTGACGGAGGCTTCCTGTGATCGCCCTGCTGCTGCGCGACCTGAAACTGGCCTTCCGCGCGGGCGGGGGTTTTGGCCTTGGTCTGGCGTTCTTTTTGATTGTGACTGTTCTGGTGCCGTTCTCAGTCGGCCCGCAATCTTCGCTGCTGTCGACCATTGCCCCGGGTGTGCTTTGGCTGGGCGCGCTTTTGGCCTGCCTGTTATCGCTTGATCGTTTGCTTGCGTTGGATTGGGAAGACGGGTCGCTTGACCTGTTGGCCACCGCGCCCTTGCCGCTTGAGGCGGTTGTGTCGATCAAGGCGCTGGCCCACTGGATAACAACGGGTTTGCCACTGGTTCTGGCCGCGCCGTTTCTGGGTGTGCTACTGAACTTGCCGGTGCCAGGCTTTTTCTGGCTGGTGATCTCACTTTTGGTCGGCACCCCGGCCATGAGTGTGATCGGGACCTTCGGCGCAGCTCTGACTGTCGGCCTGAAACGCGGGGGGCTATTGTTGTCATTGCTTGTCCTGCCGCTGTATGTTCCCACGCTGATCTTCGGGGCCGAAGTCGCACGCCGCGGCGCCACGGGGATGGAAACGCAGACACCGTTGTTGATGCTGGCAGGGATCACGGCGGCCACGATTGCTCTGTTGCCTTTTGCCAGTGCAGCCGTGCTGCGGATCAACCTTCGGTGACACGGTCGCAGTTTGACTGATGTCAATTGAGAACAAACACGAGTCGGACTAAATAGAGCCCATGTCTATCGCAGCCAAAGCCAATACCCTCTGGGAATACGCCAACCCGCGTAAATTCCTCGCGACCAGCGAGCGGGTCCTGCCGTTCTTCTGGATGACTTCTTTTGTGTGTCTGGTCGTCGGGCTGATCTGGGGCTTTTTCTTCACGCCGGATGACTACAAGCAGGGCTCGACCGTCAAGATCATTTACCTGCATGTGCCTGCGGCGCTGATGGCGATCAATTGCTGGCTGATGATGCTGGCCACATCTTTGGTCTGGCTGGTGCGCCGCCACCATGTCAGTGCACTCGCTGCGCGAGCGGCAGCTCCCATCGGTATCGTGATGACCCTAATCGCGTTGGCAACCGGCGCGATCTGGGGGCAACCGATGTGGGGCACGTGGTGGGCCTGGGATCCACGCCTGACGGCTTTCCTGATCCTGTTTCTGTTTTACCTTGGCTACGTAGCCCTGTGGGAAGCGATCGAGGATTCCGATACAGCCGCTGATCTGACCTCGGTCCTGTGTCTGGTGGGGTCGGTTTTTGCCTTGCTCAGCCGCTATGCGGTGAACTTCTGGAACCAAGGCCTGCATCAGGGGGCATCCGTGATGCGCGCCGCAGCCGTCACCGGCGCGGATACCGAAGAAAAAGTCAGCAACATTTATTTCTATCCGCTGCTGGTATGTATCATCGGATTTGTGCTGCTGTTCATTGCGTTGGTTCTGTATCGCACAGGAACGGAAATCCGGGCGCGACGGATCAAGGCGCTGCTGGCGCGAGAAAGGCTAAACGGATGATCCCTGATCTTGGAAAATATGCCGACGTGGTCCTGTGGTCCTATGCGGCTTCGCTGGGGTTGCTGATTGCACTGGTCGCTCTCAGCGTAATGCGCGGGCGCAAAGTCCGGGCGGAAATGGAAAAGGTCGAACACAGGATGTCGCGCAATGGCTAAAATCTCACCCTTGATGATTGCGCCGCCGTTGATCTTCGGCGCTTTTGCCGTTCTGGCCGGCATTGGCATGTTCCGGGATGACCCCGATGCCTTGCCATCTGCACGCGAAGGGCAGCCCGCCCCACCTGTCGTTCTGACCGAGTTCCCGGGCAAAACGTTGTTCGACGATGACACCCTGCGTGATGGTGAGGTCAAGCTGGTCAACTATTGGGCCAGTTGGTGTGCGCCCTGCCGGGCTGAGCACCCCAACCTTGAGGCGCTGTCCGAAGAGGGCATCCCGGTCTATGGCATCAACTACAAGGATCAGTTGGCCAATGCCGAAGGTTTTCTGACCGAACTGGGCGACCCATATGAGGCCATCGGACGGGATGAACAAGGGCGCATGGCGCTGGACTGGGGTCTTTACGGTGTTCCGGAAACTTATGTAATCGACGGAGAGGGCACAATCATCCTGCGCTTTGCCGGTCCGATTACGCAGCGCGTCATCGAAAGCAGGATCCGCCCGGCATTGGAAAAAGCTGGCGAGTGATCTGATCCGTTGCCATCCGGAGCGTGCCTGCGGCACGCGCTCTATTTCTTATTTCTGCTAGTTGCATTGGCACCCAAGAAAAAGCCCCGGCGCATTGGCCGGGGCTTTGTTGCTTTAAGCGTCCTTGGCAAGGTTCCGCAGCACATATTGCAGCACGCCGCCGTTTTCGATGTATTCGATCTCGGGCGCGGTATCGATCCGGCATTTCAGCGTGATCGTTTTCTCGGTTCCGTCGCCGAAGATGATGGTGCAGGGCACTTCTTGCAGCGGCTCGACCGAATCCAAGCCATGGATCGAGACGGTTTCGTCGCCTGTCAGGCCCAGTGTCTTGCGGGTGTCGCCGCCGGTGAACTCGAACGGGATTACGCCCATTCCAACCAAGTTGGACCTGTGGATACGCTCAAAGCTTTCGGCGATCACGGCTTTGACGCCCAGCAAGGCCGTGCCCTTGGCAGCCCAGTCCCGGGATGAGCCGGCGCCGTATTGCTCGCCACCAAAGACGACCAGCGGAAGGCCTAGTTCCTGGTAGGCCATTGATGCATCGTAGATCGAAGCCTGTTCGCCGTCAGGACCTTTGGTATAGCCGCCTTCGACGCCGTCCAGCATCTCATTCTTGATGCGGATGTTGGCGAATGTGCCACGCATCATGACCTCGTGGTTGCCGCGGCGGGAACCGTAGGAGTTGAACTCGCGTGGCTGCACCTGACGTTCGATCAGGTACTGACCGGCAGGCGAGGTGCTTGCAAAAGACCCTGCGGGTGAGATGTGGTCGGTCGTGACCATGTCCCCAAGAACCGCCAACACCTTGGCACCTTCGATATTTGAGATCGTGCCCGGCTCGGTACCCATTCCCTGAAAATAGGGAGGGTTCTGGATATAGGTCGAAGTCGGCGGCCAGTCATAGGTTTCCTGTTGCGGAACCTCGACGCTTTGCCATTTCTCATCGCCTTTGAAGACATCCGCATATTTCGACTGGAACGCTTCGCGGGTGACAGTTTCCTGCACCAGCTCGGCAATTTCGCTTTGGGTTGGCCAGATGTCCTTCATGAAGACGTCATTGCCGTCCTTGTCCTGCCCAATCGGCTCGGATGTCAGGTCGATATCCATGGTGCCAGCCAACGCATAGACTACAACCAGCGGTGGCGAGGCGAGGTAGTTGGCCCGCACGTCCGGCGAAATCCGGCCTTCAAAGTTGCGGTTGCCGGACAGAACGGACGTGGCGACCAGATCACCTTCGGCAATCGCTTCGCTGATCTCCCTCTGAATCGGGCCAGAGTTGCCGATGCATGTGGTGCAGCCATAACCAACCAGGTTGAACCCGATGGCATCCAGATGTTGCTGCAGGCCAGCCGCCTCAAGGTATTCAGACACAACCTGCGAGCCGGGGGCCAGCGAAGTTTTGACCCAAGGTTTGCGGTTCAGGCCCAGCTCATGCGCCTTTTTCGCCACCAGACCGGCACCGATCATCACGTAAGGGTTCGAGGTGTTGGTACAGGAGGTAATCGAGGCAATCACAACCTTGCCCGATTCCATGCCGTAGTTTTCGCCCTTGACCACGACCTGCTTGCCCATCGGGCGCTTAAAGGTTTCGGCCATTTCCTTGGTAAATGCCGCCTTGGCGTCGGTCAGCGCAACATAGTCCTGCGGGCGTTTCGGGCCGGAGATAGCGGGAACGATCGTGCCCATGTCCAGCGTCAGAGTGTCGGTGTAGATGGGCGCGTAGTTCTCATCACGCCAAAGGCCGTTTTCCTTGGCATAAGCTTCGACCAGTGCCAGGCGATCCTCATCCCGACCGGTGTTACGCATATAGCGCAGGGTCTCACCATCAATCGGGAAGAAGCCGCAGGTCGCGCCATACTCGGGGGCCATGTTGGCAATCGTCGCGCGGTCAGCCAGCGGCAAACGGTCCAGACCGCTCCCGTAGAACTCGACGAATTTGCCCACCACGCCTTTCGCGCGCAGCATCTCGACGACTTTCAGAACAAGGTCAGTGCCAGTGGTGCCTTCCACCATCGCGCCGGTCAGCTCAAAACCCACGACCTCGGGGATGAGCATCGAGATCGGCTGGCCCAGCATCGCGGCCTCAGCCTCGATCCCGCCGACGCCCCAGCCCAGCACGGCCATGCCATTGACCATGGTGGTGTGGCTGTCGGTGCCAACCAGCGTGTCGGGGTAGGCGACTTCGTCGCCGTTCTGATCGGTGTCGGTCCAGACTGTTTGGGCCAGATATTCTAGGTTTACCTGATGGCAGATGCCGGTTCCGGGGGGAACAACACGGAAGTTGTTAAAGGCCGACTGCCCCCATTTCAGGAACTGGTAACGCTCCATGTTGCGTTCATATTCGCGATCCACGTTCATCTGGAACGCGCGCGGGTTACCGAATTCATCAATCATGACCGAGTGGTCGATGACCAGATCAACCGGGTTCAGCGGGTTGATCTTCTGCGCATCGCCGCCCAGCCCTTTGATGCCATCGCGCATCGCGGCCAGATCAACAACAGCCGGAACGCCGGTAAAGTCCTGCATCAACACGCGGGCAGGGCGATAGGCAATCTCGCGCGGGTTCTTGCCGCCATTACGTGCCCATTCGCCAAAGGCTTTGATATCGTCGACCGCGACGGAAAAGCCATCGTCCTCGAACCGCAGCATGTTTTCCAGAACCACTTTGAGCGCGGCGGGAAGCTTGGAAAAATCACCCAGACCAGCCTCTTGCGCGGCAGGGATCGAGTAATATGAAATGGATTTGCCATTCACGCTAAGGTTGCGGCGTGTTTTGGCGGTATCTTGTCCGACTTTGATGGGCATCTGTGGCCTCCCTCTGAAATGACTTAGATCCCGGGATTCGCTAATAGTTATCTGCATCACCTACGCCTTTGGTTCAAGGACCAAGGTGGTGAGCTCGTTGAGTTATGTATACCATTGCACACATAATTTAAGGGTAACGATGGTCGCATGTCTCAAGAAACGTTGATTGGAGGTTGAACGGGCTTGCGTTTAAACCGGTCGGTACATCCAGCCAAAGGCCCGAGACCCGAAATGTTCAGATCCATCCGCGCAACAGCGCTAGTTTCTTTGTTTCTCTCCACAGCAGCCTTGGCCGAGGGCGATCCGGTTGTGGTTGAGTTGTTCACGTCTCAGGGCTGTTCTTCCTGTCCGCCTGCCGACCGGATCATGCATGATTTGGCCAAACGCGACGATGTGATCGGCTTGGCACTGCATGTGGATTACTGGGACTACATCGGCTGGAAGGACGAATATGCTGACCCGGATCACACTCTGCGCCAGCGTACTTATGCGCGAGAAGGTGGGCGGTCGATGATCTATACGCCTCAGATGGTGGTGAATGGGCAGCAGGATGTTGTCGGAGCGCAATCGCGGGAACTGGATCGTTTGATCAATGCGCACCTCAAGGCCGCCCCGCAAGCATCCGTGACGGCCGTGCGCTCGGGCGAAGACGTATCGGTGGATGTGACGCCGATCGAACTGCCGGCCGGAGAAACCTATGACATCCGGGTCATTCAGTATTCACCGATGCGCCATGCCTCGATCCGACGCGGAGAGCTGGCTGGTCACGATCTGGACTATGCCAATGTTGTCGAGGCCTGGCATATGGCAGGTCAATGGGACGGCGTCGCGC
This sequence comes from Ruegeria sp. CDSC068, assembly GCF_059610545.1. Lineage (NCBI taxonomy): Bacteria > Pseudomonadati > Pseudomonadota > Alphaproteobacteria > Rhodobacterales > Roseobacteraceae > Ruegeria > Ruegeria sp. CDSC068. The sequence continues at coordinate 142,891 of NZ_JBXWNV010000005.1, read as the reverse complement.
CTCAGGCGTATTCGGTAACCGTCGACACAGAATTTCCGGCAGTTGTGCTGGTGCAAAGGGCAGGGCACGGCCCGATCGTGGCGGCCGCGCGGGTCAAATAATCAGGGCATGTCCTCGGGTTGCACGCCCAAACCGTTCCAGGCTTTCCAGCGCCGGTGGATCCAAAACCACTGACCCATATGCTGTCTGACCATGGCCTCAAGATCGTCATTGGTGAACTGGGTCATGGTCTTCGGATCTGTATGCGGCACCGGGTCGTGTAGCACGATTTCAAAATCCACGCCGTTTGGTTGCCGCACTGCATAGCATGGGATCAGGACGGCGTTGTATTTCATTGCCAGTTCTGCATTCAGGACTGAGGTCACGGCGGGTTTGCCAAAGAATGTCAGCTCTTCACCGCCATGGGCGTGCAGATCGGATACGATCGCGATGATCCCATTTTTTTTGAGCGAACGCACCATCTCGACCATTCCGCGACGGCCTTGCTCGAACATCGGCGAGCCGGTCTTATGGAACGCTTCGACATACATGTCGTTGAAATAAGGGTTCGCCATGCGGCGATAGAGGCACCCAATCGGTTGACCGCTGCGTTCCTGCAGGGCGATGCGTGCTGCAAGATAGTGACCAAAATGCGCGGTGATCATCATGATCGGTCGCCCTTCGGCGACGGCAGTGTCAAATGCGGCAACACCCGAACCGCTTACCTTTGCCGTGCGCTGACGTTCGGTGAACCCTTCGGGCGAAAAATGCTCCATAATCGCGCGACCGGCATTGTCCGGAACGGCACTGCAAATTCTGTTGACCTCGGCCTCTGACAGGTCAGGGCGGGTCAATTTCAAGTTGCTGCGCACGCGTTTGGTAAAGCCGATCAACGGTGAAAGCCCACGCGCGATTGCGCCCATGGTGGCCAGGCGAGCTTCATAGGGCAGCAACCGCAAGGTCCCGATGACGCCCTTCATGAACAATCCAGTGATGTAGTATTTTCTAAGCTCTGTGCGGCTTAGTTCCGACTTTTCGACGGGCATGAATAGGTCTCACCGGCTGTTGCGATTTGCCGGGCAAGACATACAAGGCGGAAACCGCAACCACAAGCGTTGCAAAACAAAGCCATGCTTTGTCTTGCCGGATCGGACTAGCCCGTCACTCTTCGCTATCCTCTTCGATCAACGCTATTGCGCCTTCGTCGACCAGTGTTCGAATTGAGCCGATGACAAGTGTCATAGCTTCTTCTGCTTCTGCCAGTTTCACCTTGCCGCGTTCGGTGAATTCCTCGCGCAGGTTATCCGCCATACGCGTCGACATGTTGGATAGCAGGAAATCGACCGCGGCTTTGTCATTCTCGGCCGTGGCGCCAGCCAAGGCGGTGACGAGATCAGCCTGATCCAATCCACGCAGAATCGCAGGCACGTCCCGGGGCAGGATGCGCGCCGGGATATGGGCGAAGGTGAATATCGATTGGCGCACCAAAGCTGCAAAGTCGGTGTCTTCTTCATCTAGGGCCGTCAAAAGCCCGTCGCGCGTCGCTGCGGCTGATTGGTTCAGAATCGCACCGACCCGCACGCCGGGGCCATCCGAAAAGGCCGTGGCGGGACGTCGATCAATTTGCGCCGCCAGCGACCAGCCAATCCGTTCAACCGCCTCGGGTGTGATGTTGGCCGTTTTAGACACGGCATAGGTGATGCGCCGCGCGACCGGGCCGGGCAGGTGACCCAGAAGTTGCGCGGCATTCGCAGTTTCCAGCTTGGACAACATGACCGCTGCAATTTCAGTGCTTTCGGCCAGAGCGATGGTGGCCAAATCTTCTGTCGGGATTTCGCGCAGCCGTTGCCACGGATCGCCGATCTGGCGCACCCCGGCTTCCTTCCGCAACCTAGCCGCTGTTGCCGGCGTAATCTTGTCGCTGACTGCGTCCAGAGCACCGGCCAACCCATGTGGAAAAGACAGGCCGACACTGTCCAGCGCTTCGGCAAATTCATGTGCGACGGATGCCAGCGTGATGCGATCCACTAGGCCCATCTGACCCAGCTGGTGCGTCAGCTTTTCCTGCAAATCGTCGGGAAGTTCTTCCAGGGGGATATCTGCGCCCTCATTCAACAAAAGACGCACCACGACGGCGGCTTTTTGTCGGTTGCTCAACGCCTTGGGGACGACGCGGGGCGCGTCGTTCTGGGCGTCGGCTGCGGGTGTTGATGTCCCCGGTGCCAGTTGAACCAAAGAGTTTGTGTCCTGCATCTGCCCGTGGTGCCAAGTTTCTGTTCCACAGGCAGATTACGGAGAGTCGGGTAAAGAAAGGCTGAAGTTTAGTAGTTGTAAGTCAGCCCGGTGCGGATCGCCTCGCGCAGGGATGCCTCGGCCCAGGTGCCTTCACCGCCGCGCGCCTTGATCTCGCGCCACTGTGCGATGGCAAGATCGGTTTTGCCTTCGGTGACATAGCCCTGACCCATATAGCTGCGCGCCAGTATGTTGTCGGGATTCGCCTCAATGGCGTTCGAATAGAAGGCATTCGCCAGATCAAGCTCACCCATTTTGCGGTAGGTGAAACCCCAGTAAGTCAACACGCGATCATCATCCTGATCCATGATGCGCAGGATGTCCTGTGCATTTTCTAACTGTCCGTCATAGGCCAGTTCGCGCACGGCGTCATACAGCTCTTCTTCAGTAAAGTTGGTCTTGTCCGGCTTCACGCACCGTCCGGCGTCTTTGTCATAGACGCGACCGAAGAAACACTTCTTGGTCGTGTTGGTCGGTTTTGGCGGGCTGCTGTCACCGCCAGCGGCAAGCGCGACCGGCGCGAATGCAAAGGCCTGAAGGGCGATGGCTGAAGCGAGTACTAGGCGCATTTTCCTACTCCGTTGTCTGGGCTACTTACAGAAAGCATAGTGCGTTTCTCTCAAAAGCTAACAACCGAAGGCTCGCGTTTATTCACGAATAAGGAATTTTTTTATCAGCTATTCACAATTTTGGCGCAGGTTTGGGCTTCTGAATCCCAATACGTGCCCGGCGCGCAGGACTGGGTTTGCTTGGAATGGCCACTACAAGCTAAGGCAACGGAGGCTGAACAACTAAGGGCCACAGCGCAAATCAAAGTGCGGATCATCGTGTTTCTCCTGTCCGGACATACACTGGCATCATAGCCTGTTTTGGCCTGTCTGGCAAAAGAGCAGGGCCCGGATCGCGTCACGCGAACCGGGCCCTGCGAAGCATTTGATCAATCGCGGGTTATTCGCCGAACACGCGGGCGAAAATCGTATCAACGTGTTTGGTGTGATAGCCGAGATCGAATTTCTCTTCGATTTCCTCCGGACTCAGCGCGGCGGTGACGTCCGCGTCTGCCAGCAGTTCTTCTTTGAAATCGGTGCGGTGTTCCCAGACTTTCAGCGCGTTGCGCTGAACCATGGCATAGGCATCTTCACGGCTGACACCTGCTTGGGTCAGTGCCAGCAGAACCCGCTGGCTCATTACCAAGCCAGGGAACTTGTTCATGTTTTCGATCATGTTCTCGGGGAAGATCAACATCTTGTCGATCACGCCTGTCAGTCGCGCCAGTGCAAAATCCAACGTGATCGTGGCATCCGGCCCGATCATGCGTTCAACCGAGGAATGCGAGATATCGCGCTCGTGCCAGAGCGCCACGTTTTCCATCGCCGGGATCACTGCCGCGCGCACCATGCGGGCCAACCCGGTCAGGTTCTCGGTCAGCACCGGGTTTTTCTTGTGTGGCATGGCTGAGGAGCCTTTCTGACCCATCGAGAAGAACTCGGCCCCCTCCAGCACCTCGGTGCGCTGCATGTGGCGGATTTCGATGGCGACGTTCTCGATGCTGCTGGCAATAACCCCCAGCGTGGCAAAGAACGCTGCATGACGGTCGCGCGGGATGACCTGAGTGCTAATCGGCTCGGGCACCAGACCCAGCTGGTCGCAGACATGCTCTTCCACACGCGGGTCAACATTGGCGAAGGTGCCAACCGCGCCGCTGATCGCGCCAGTGGCGATTTCAGCGCGGGCGTCGCGCATGCGGGAAAGGTTGCGGTCCATCTCGGCGTAGAAACGCGCGAAGGTCAGGCCCATGGTGGTTGGCTCTGCGTGGATACCGTGGCTGCGGCCGATGCGGACCGTGTCCTTGTGTTCGATTGCGCGGCGTTTCAGGGCAGCCAGCAGACCTTCGAGATCTGCGATCAGCAGGTCGGCGGCGCGGGTCAGTTGCACGTTGAAACAAGTGTCGAGTACGTCCGAGCTGGTCATGCCCTGATGGACAAAACGCGCCTCTTCGCTGCCGACATGTTCGGACAAATGGGTCAGGAAGGCGATGACGTCGTGCTTGGTAACCGCTTCGATTTCGTCGATGCGAGCCACGTCGAATTCCACGTCTTTGGCTTTCCAGACAGCCTCGGCATTCTCGCGCGGGATCACACCCAGGTCCGCCATGGCGTCGCAGGCATGTGCCTCGATCTCGTACCAGATGCGAAACTTGGATTCGGGCGACCAGATGGCGACCATATCGGGGCGGGAATAGCGTGGAATCATTGGCAGCGGCACCTTATTGTGATTTGGCAGGAGGCGTTGCGGCGGGGTTTAAACCCGCACAGACAAAGGAACAAGGCGCGAGTGCGAATATGAGACGGTTTGCCCTGATTTTGGCCCTTTGGCCCGGTTTTCTGGTGGCAGAGGAGTTCAGAACGCTGACGGGGGATGAAATTCTGTCGGTATTGACCGAACAGAAGCTCGATTACGGGGAAGGTATCTGGCAGACCTTCGATGACACGATGCTGACGCAGTATTTCTCGGGCGGGCCCAGCGCAGGGCGGTGGGCAGTGCGCGAGGACCGTTATTGCTCGGTCTGGCCGCCTTCGGATTTTTGGGCCTGCTATGATGTCCAGCAAAGTGGCAAAGTGATCCGGTTCGTTGATGATAACGGTGCCGCGACCGACGGGATACTCGCCGAATGAGCCTGCCGCGCAGACTGTCGGATTTCGAAGGCCATTGGAGCCTGACCCGGACCATTCTCGATACGCAGGCGGGGCAGGTGGTGCAGGCCGATGGTCACACGGTCCTGAGCCCAACCGAGGACGGCTTGATATACGACGAAGAAGTCACGCTGCGTTTGCCGGGGCAAGCCGAGATGAAAGGCACGCGCAGGTACCTGTGGCACGCGGCGGGTGAGGCGATTGCCATAAATTTTGACGACGGCCGCTATTTTCACCGGCTGGCCTTGGGCCAGGCACATGCGTCCGACCGCCACGATTGCCCGCCCGACAGCTACGATGCTGTCTACGATTTTTCGGCCTGGCCAGTCTGGTCAGTGCGCTGGATCGTCTCGGGACCCAGAAAATCTTATGAAATGAGCACCGAATATCGGTTAAGATAGCGTAATCATGTTGCAGTCAAAGCTCTAAGCGGGCATTTCTGCAGTTGAAAATAGGTGGAGACATAATAATGAATGCGAATGTACTGGCCAATGCGATTGGCCCGCGCGAAGGCATCGCGCTGCGCGTCAAGCAAGTTGTGCTGGTGGCACTAGGTATTCTTGCGCTGGCAATTGCTGCCAAGATCAAGGTTCCGATGTGGCCTGTCCCGATCACAATGGGCACCTTTGCCGTGCTGACCATCGGCACCGCCTACGGCACGCGTCTGGGGTTGGTCACCATGCTGGGTTACCTGCTGATCGGCGCGTTGGGCTTCGATGTGTTCGCAGGTTCCTCGGCCGAGAAATTTGGTCTGACTTACATGATGGGCGGTACCGGCGGCTATCTGGTCGGTTACCTGCTGGCAACCGTTCTGTTGGGCGCACTGGCCGCGCGAGGCTGGGACCGTTCGTTCGGCAAGATGGCGTTGGCTCTGGTTCTGGCAAATGTCGTGATCTACGTGCCCGGTCTGCTGTGGCTGGGTCAGCTGTACGGATGGGATCAGCCGATCCTGCAGTGGGGTCTGACACCGTTCCTGGTGGGCGACGCGATCAAGCTGGTGCTGGCTGCACTGCTGATCCCTGGCCTGTGGAAGCTGGTGGGCGACGCACGCTCGTAACCTCCAGCCAAGTCAAATCTGACACAACCGCGCCCGGAGGTCTCCTGGCGCGGTTTTTTTGTGCCCTCACATTGGAATGCTGGACAAAAGGGCCCACGGCAGGTCAATCTGCATTCAATGAAATCATCAGGTTATTGAGATATGCGTATTCAATTAGCTTCGGCACTCGCTGTTTGCGCTTCGCTTTTGCTGAGCGTCGGGACGGCATCCGCCGACACTCCTGTCACTTATACGGACAACGGGCGGGCGCTGTTCGGCTTTTCTGTACCCGACTTCTGGGCGCTGCGCACCGGTGGCCCGCGCGAAATTGAGGATACCGAGCTGAGCGATTCACGTGCCGTGGCCCGGGTCATGGGGATGCGGCCAGTCACGGACGACAATGTCTGGATGGGCTTTGTTTCGCCTGCAGGCGTGGCCTCGATCGATGGCGGTCTGCGGTATCTTGAAGACATAGACAGGTTTTTGGTCAAGGACCCGACAGTGTCCGAAACCACGACGACGCGTATCGGCGGATTGCCCGCACGGGTTATTCGCGGGACCGGCAGTCGCGAAGGGCGCGGTGTGAACTTTACTGTTTCCGTGATTGACTTGCCGAAGAGGCGCGTGGCCATCGCAGTTGCGATCCTGCGCGATGGTGCTGATCCGGCTTATGTGGACGATCTGAACGCCGTGTTCGCGTCGTTCCGGTCCCTGCAGTGAGGAGGCGCACATGACCGGAAAACTGATCAAACGCGCAGCCCTCGCCCTTGGATTGGGGGCAGCAAGCCTGACGCTTTCGGCCTGTGATGGCGTAACCGTCGGGGTAGGTTACGGGTATGACCCGTTCTACGACTCGATGTTGTGGAACGACTACTATCACGACGTGGATGTAGATATAGACATCGACCGGCCGGATCGACCCCGGCCACCCGATGGTCGCCCACCTGCGCGTCCCGTTCCGCCAATCGCCAAGCCACCGAACAGACCACCGGTGTCGCGACCGCCGAACAGGCCACGGCCACCGGTTGCACGACCCCCGGCGGCACGGCCGCCTATTCACCGCCCCGCAGGCCGGCGCTGAACCGACAGGTCAGTCCAGTAATTCAGTTGTGATCTGGGCTGACCCTTCCAAGGTTCTGTGGACCGGGCATTTGTCCGCGATTTCCAGCAGTCGCGCGCGTTGCTCGGCCGTCAGCGGACCTTCAAGGCGGATCTTGCGGCGGAACTGATCGACTTTTCCTTCGTTGGCCAGCCCCGCGTCCTGCGCATGCACCTTGTTGTGGCACACATCGACTGAAACGGTTTTCAGCGGCCACCGCTTGCGCCGCGCGTACATGCGGATAGTCATCGATGTGCAAGCCCCCAGTCCAGATGACACGAACCCGTAGGGCGACATGCCACGGTCGGTGCCACCGTATGAGACGGGCTCGTCCGCGACGGCATGGTGCCGGGGACCGGATTGAATGTCTTGAAGGAACCCTTCCGGATCAGCTTCGGTCACGCGAACAACACCTTCGGGTGCGCCAGGTGGTGGGGCCGGCGGGCAGAGCTTGACGTAGCGCGTAACCCACGCGGTGATCACGTCCGCCGCGTATTCCGCATCGGATGCGCGGGTAATCAGGTGATCGGCATCGTCGAGTGTCACAAAGCTTTTGGGATGTTTGGCGGCCAGGAAGATTGTACTGGCATTGTCGATGCTTACGGTCTCGTCCCGAGGTGCATGCAAGATCAACAAAGCGGCCTTCAGGTCCGCAATAGCCGGCATCAGAGCTGCCTCGGAAATATCATCCACAAACGCTTTGCCAATGCGGAAGGGACGACCGCCCAACATCACGTCCGCTGATCCAGCCTGCGTGATCTCAGGCAATGCGGCTTCAAAGTGGTGGGCGACGTGGCCCGGATCCGCGGGTGCGCCCAGCGTGACCACGGCTTTGACGCTTGGAATTCCGGCGCGGGCGCGCAGCACAGCCGCACCGCCCAAGGAATGACCGATGAGCAATGCCGGAGCCATGTTGCGGCCAGCCAGGTAATGCGAGGCAGCGATCAGGTCTTCGACATTGGAGGTAAAGGTTGTGTTGGCAAATTCTCCGCCGGAATGCCCCAGCCCGGTGAAGTCAAATCGCAGAACGGCGATGCCCATCGCCGCCAGTCGGGCCGCAATCCTGCGTGCAGCAGGGATGTCTTTGGAACAGGTGAAACAATGCGCAAATAGCGCCGTGGCCAGGACCGGCCCGTCCGGCAAATCCAGGCGCGCGGCCAATTGGTTGCCGTCGTGACCGGCAAAGGTAATGCGTTCGGTGGGCATGACAGTTCCTTGTTCGTCGGGATGACCAATAGTGTGTGCTTCCTACTGGCCGCTCAACCCCATTGTAAGAAGCGTCACGGGAAGGTGAGTGAAGCGAACAGATTGAGCGCAATCCTTTGTCCGCCCTGTGAACCTAAAGCATCAAATTTCGTGAAGTATATTCTAAAAAATATTCGTTTTACTAATTTACGTCACCTCCCCATCTTACGACCATCGCAAACGTGCAGCCCAGGAGGTTCAAATGGCACATACTGCAATGGATCCAAGGGGCGTGGTTCTACGCCCGGATATACTGGCCGTGATTGCCCTGACCGGCGTGATCGGATTTGCGCTTGGTCAAACTCTGCCGCCGGTGGCATCTACTGAGGCGCAGGTTGCTGATCCCGTGTCCGAAGACTGGCACGGAAATGTCAGGCGGTCACATTGGTCGAACTGAAACGTTAGCTCAGGCCCATGAGCTGTGAATCAAAGGGATAGGTGGTCAGGTTCTCATATCCGTCTTCGGTGATCAGAACCTGATCCTCCAGCTTGATCGAGAAATCTCCGCCGACCTCTCCAACGGCAGCCTCGACACACAGGACCATGCCGGGTTCGAGCGCGTAGTCGTAAGAGCCTGCCACTGCCTTGTCCGGATAAGCAACCAGAGGCCACTCATCGCACAAGCCGACGCCGTGCATCAGGCAGCCGTATTTCTGCGCCAGAAATTTGTCGTCCAACTTGTGTGCATTGGCTGTCAGTTCAGGGATCATCACACCGGGCTTCAACATCTCCATGTTGGTCATGATATGCTCATGCGCGTGGTGCATGGCGTACACCATGTCCGGTCGGGGCTTTTCGTCCCCGATCCACCATGTGCGCGAGATGTCGATGCAGATGCCGTAGGATCCGATCAGGTCGGTATCAAAGGCGATGATCTCATTCTGTTGGGTGATCCGGGGACCGCATTCCTGAAACCAAGGATTGGTGCGCTGACCCGAAGCCAGCAGGCGGGTTTCGATCCATTCGCCACCGCGCCGGATGTTTTCGGCATGCAGCACCGCCCAGATATCATCTTCGGATGTCTTGCCGTCACCTACATTGGCGCGCGCGAATTTCTCCATTTCCGCCACAGCGGTTTCGCAGGCGTGATTGGCGCAGCGCATGGCTAGGATTTCGTCCGGGCCTTTTATGGCGCGGGTCTTTTCCGTAGCCTCTTCGCCTTCCATTATTTCGAACCCCTGCGCCTCAAGCGCGCGCAGGCCGTGCAGCATGATCTTGTCCACGCCGAGGCGCTTGTTGCCGCCACCATGTTCGTCGATCAGGACGCGCACCTCGTTTGAAAACACGTCCGCTGCCACATCTACCTTGTCGCCCCGGTCAAAGTAGAACAGGTCGGCGCCGGATCGTTGCTCGCGCACCAGTGGGTTGAACGTGGAAAGGAACGGAGAGTTCTTATAGTCCCAAATCACCATGTAGCCGTCAGCGCACAGCAACACCGCGCGGAACGGATTGTGCGTGTTCCACAGCTGCATGTTGGTGCTGTCGGTGGCATAACGAATGTTCAGCGGGTCGAACATCAGCAGCCCGCCATAACCGCGATCGACAATGGCTTGCGTCAGTCGTTTCCACCGGTGTTCGCGCATCCGGGCCAGATCGGGCAGGGCAAGGCCGGTCTTTTCCCATTCTGAAAACGCAAGCTGCGTAGGGCCAATCTCAATCCGGTCGTTTTCATTCGGGGTACCATCACCAAGGGTCGCACCTTTGGTCGGGTCGATCTTGCGGCTGTCGCGGTAGTGTCGGTTCATGGTGGGTCTCCCTGCCTGTTCTTTGAGCGTGAAGAATCAATCTCTCGGCGTCTTGAAGGTTTGCGACGGTGCGTTCGTCGCTTTTTGACCGACAAGCGGAAATTCTGATGATACGTCAAATTCATGACGACCATTCTTCAGACTTCAACTCCGTATGACCCGCTGGACAAGCGCTCATTGCCAGGCATTCAGCCAGCAAGCATGGACAACTGGTTGCACCACGATGATGCGTTTGCCGCCCAGATGCAAAGACGCGAGGACCTGTTGGTCAGTCATCGGTCGGATGTGCTGGCGATGGATGCAGGTGCTAAACCCGCTGCGCAGGAGTTGTTGGATCTTGTCCTGAACCAAGTTTATCCCGAGTGCACAGATCACGTCGCTCGCCCGGACGGGACAGATGTTACGATCGATCCGGATCAGCCATTGGATACACTGTGCCGATTGGTGCAGGAAGATTTCTGCATCCTGCAAAAGCAGGGGGATGAACATGTTCTGACCGGAGCCATCCTGTGTTTTCCTGCCAGTTGGCGCTTGTCCGAGAAATTCATGCGGCCCCTGATCGACATCCATCTGCCTGTTGACAGCTACAACGCCGACATCGCCCGGCGAGTTCAGCGTTTGTTTGACGGGATACAACCGGGACGCCCTCTGTGGCGATTCAATGCGCTGTGGTATGAGGACGCCGAGCTGCATCAACCCCGCAGTGCATACGACCGGCGGGCTCCACAGGAGCCAGGACACGCCCGGTTCCTGCGGAGTGAGCGGCAGACGTTGCTGCGCCTACCTAAGACACAGGCCGTGGTTTTTTCGATCCATACATATGTTCTGGCGGCAGAGCAGGTGCCAAACATGGAAAACCCCGCCTGATGGCGGGGCCTCCAAGGAGGGTCATTTCATACCAGGCTACATGCCCAGCGCGCTGGCAGCGCCCGCAAGTGCCCCGCTTGTGCTGAGAGCGGAGATCGCGATCGAATACACCAGCACCTGAGTGTTCAGGCGGAAGTCTTCGCCCCTTATCAGGTTCACAGCGGCCAAAGAGGCCGCAATCGGGACGGACACGCTTGCCACGGCACCCGTCAATCCCCAACTGGTCAGTCGGAGGATATCGCTGGGTTGCTCGTGGACGAGGGGGGGCGTGTCGTCCCGATCGGTAGGCTGCTCGATAGGTTCTGTCCGAAAAGCGATGCTGAGCAACTGCTCATCTGACAGCTGGATTGGCCGGGCTACTGGGGTCAGCGCCTTTTTTTCTGGCTCATCCAGGTCTTCTGCGTCAGTAACATTCAGTCCGGCAAACGGGCCTGTCACTGCCTCGAAAATCTGTTTTCTGTCACGCGGCCTGCTTGGGGCCAGCGTGTCAAATGCGCTCATGAATTGTTCGATGGTCAGAACGGTGTTGGGCGACAGCCATTCGACCCGCTGGGTCGCGCAGACGTCAACCATTCTGTAAAGGATCACGACCAGCATCAGCTCGGAAACTTCGCTGTCATCCAATAGGGGGGAAACCGGGGTCACAGTGATCGTCAGCCGGTTATTCGGCAGGGTGACGATGGGTCTCTGGATTGTCTTCAGACCTGCGGCGCGGTTGAGGCGCTCGAACCGGTCTTCGGTTTCGGCAACCTTAGTATCCAGCGTCAGGCGCACCAGATACTGACTGGACACAATGCTGGCTTCGGTGCTGTTCTGCAGAGACTTGCGCTCGACCAGGTGACCATAGTCCGCAAGGGTCTTGGCAACGATGTCGCTGAACCGCTCGATCGCGTCCTCGGTCTTACCGTCGAATTGCAGACCACCGTGATAGCTGTGCTTCGGAGTCACTGCGCTGTCCTTTGTCGCATCCTTTGTTTGGAAACAATCTAGCAAGCGATCTGGGGCAGATTTGGGCAAAAATGGAAAAAAATGAGAAATCGGGCAGATTGATTACGCTATGGAAACCTAGGCATTTTAAGGGCCTTTTGGCGTCTGTGGCGACAATGTGGCCGAAATCGGGTGTAACTGCCGGAATCCCAAGCCAGCTTCAACCGTCGATTCGGGCAGCCATTATTGCAATGGATTGTTGGTAAACCGAGGCGGCATTCCACTGTTGAATGACTGCAAAGTTTGGCTGACCCTGTTGATAGCCCCGACCGGGTTTCCAGCCCTTCTTACGCAGAAAATTGGCAGTTGAGGCCAATGCATCGGTCATATTGTAAAAGTCGACCTGACCGTCGCCGGTGGCATCAACCCCGTATTGCATGGCATTGCCCGGTAGGAACTGGGTGTGCCCAAGTTCGCCATGTTTTGCCCCTTTTGTCGCTGTCGTAATGCTGCCTTGATCGACCAGCTTCAGCGCCCCGATCGCGTGAGGAATGAAAAATTCGGACCTGCGGCAGTCATAGGCCAGTGTTGTGATTGCGGAAACAACCTGACTGTCCCCCATGAAGTTTCCGAACCCGGTTTCCATGCCGTGAATGGCGATCAGCACCCCGGCCGGTACGCCGTATTGACGTTCGAGTGCCGCATAGAATTGTGGGTTGCGCGCTTTGCGTTTGCGCCCTTGCGCCACGATGGTGTCTGCCCCTCGGACGCGCATGAACTTGTCTAACGAGTATTTAAAGCTCTTTTGATTGCGGTCCGCGGCTATGGTTCGCGTGGCGTATTGGGATTGGGCCAGTGCCTGCAATCCTTTCTTTCTGACGCCCGCGCGTTTCGCCTGTTTGGCAAAGTCCTTCTTCCATGTCTCAAAGCCGCTACTGGTGTTGCCGCAAGGTGCCGCGGAAGCATGGGCGGGAAGGGATAGGGCGAACAAGAGAGCGAAGCGAAGCATCAGGGAAACCCGGAAAATTGCATTGTCAGGAAAAGAGTACGCTGCATTTCTCTGTCCGAAAAGACGTTAGTACAGGTCCAGCTCTCCGGTGCCTTTCAGACTTTCAAACCACTCATCGGGTGTTTTGTCGATTTTGGCGTGTTTGACCATCATCGCGTTCATATTGGGCAGGTCCGAGGAGTCCGGCCATTCCTCCGGTTGCCACAAGTTCGCGCGGATCACACATTTGGGGCAGTGTGCGAACACTGTTTCGACGTGAATGACCAAGGCCAGTTTCGGCGAGCGGTTGTTTATTGCCATGCTATCCAGCAAGTCGCGGTCTTTGCATAAACGGGCAGTGCCACGAAGGCGCAGAGTTTCCATCTTGCCCGGCACGAAGAATATCAGGCTGACACGTGGGTCCAGCAAAATATTGTGGAACGTATCCACGCGCTTGTTGCCGGGTCGATCAGGGATTGCGATCAGTGTGTCGGATAACACATTTACGAACCCTTCTGGATCACCTCGGGGCGAGATGTCCAGATGACCACCTGGGTTGGCTGATGCGATCAGGCAGAATGTGGATTTAGCAATAAAGTCGCGGCACATCTGGTCCAGCCCGGACAGCTCTTTGGCGATGACCTGGGGCAGGGGCGCTCCGGTTATGCGCTCCAGTTCATTGCTCGAAGTCACAAAGTCTGTGAATTGAGAAAAGGGGGCGTCTGATGACATGCGATCTCTCCTAACCGGGTGGGTCGAGTGTGAGAGATCGTACCAAACGAAACAAGGGCGCCCGAGTGGACGCCCTTGAATTTTAAACCGCAAATCGGATCAGCAGCTGTAGTACATGCCGTATTCAACCGGGTGCGGGGTGTGCTCGTAGGTTTCGACTTCTTCCATCTTCAGTGCGATGTAGCCGTCGATCTGGTCCTTGGTGAACACGTCGCCCTGCAGCAGGAAGTCGTGATCCGATGCCAGAGCTTCCAGAGCTTCGCGCAAGCTGCCGCAGACGGTCGGGATATCGGCCAGTTCTTCGGCAGGCAGATCGTACAGGTTCTTGTCCATGGCTTCGCCCGGATCGATCTTGTTCTTGATGCCGTCCAGACCGGCCATCAGCAGAGCGGCAAATGCCAGGTAGGGGTTCGCCGCTGGATCGGGGAAACGAGCCTCAACGCGCTTGGCTTTCGGGCTTTCGGTCCACGGAATACGGACGCAACCCGAACGGTTACGGGCCGAATAGGCGCGCAGAACTGGGGCCTCAAAGCCCGGGATCAGACGCTTGTAGCTGTTGGTCGCCGGGTTGGTGAAGGCGTTCAGCGTTTTGGCGTGCTTCAGGATGCCACCAATGAAGTACAGGGCTTCATCCGACAGATCGGCGTATTTGTCGCCTGCGAACAGTGGCTTGCCGTCTTTCCAGATCGACATGTTCACGTGCATGCCGGTTCCGTTGTCACCTGCGATCGGTTTCGGCATGAACGTGGCCGATTTACCGTAGGCGTGCGCGACATTGTGGATGATGTACTTGTACTTCTGCAACTCGTCGGCTTGTTTGGTCAGGCTGTCAAAAATCAGACCCAACTCGTGCTGACACGACGCCACTTCGTGGTGGTGCTTGTCGACCTTCATGCCTAGACGCTTCATGGTCGACAGCATTTCCGAACGCAGGTCCTGCGCTTCGTCGATGGGGTTGACCGGGAAGTAACCGCCCTTGACGCCCGGACGATGGCCCATGTTGCCCATCTCGTATTCGGTGTCAGTATTCCACGACGCGTCGGTCGCATCAACTTCGTAAGATACCTTGTTGATGCTGTTGGAGAAACGGACGTCGTCGAACAAGAAGAATTCCGCTTCAGGGCCCATATAGGCCACATCACCGATACCTGATGCTTTCAGATAGGCTTCGGCCTTCTGAGCGGTGCCGCGCGGGTCACGCTCATAGGCTTCGCCGGTGTCGGGCTCAACAACCGAACAGTGTACGCAGATGGTTTTTTCCGCGTAGAACGGATCGACATATGCGCTGTTGGTGTCGACCATCAGTTTCATGTCGGATGCTTCGATCGACTTCCAGCCCGCGATGGACGAACCGTCGAACATGAAGCCTTCTTCCAGGAAGTCCTCGTCAACCTGGTCTGCCATCAGCGTGACGTGCTGAAGCTTGCCGCGGGGATCAGTGAAGCGAACGTCGACGTACTCGGCGTCCTCGTCTTTGATCAGCTGAAGAACTGCGTCCTTGCTCATAACTTAATATTCCTCTGCTTTGAGTTTGTTCTGTTACAGCGCTTCCGGGCCGGTTTCCCCGGTCCGGATGCGAATGGCTTGTTCAACGGGCGAGACAAAGATCTTGCCGTCGCCGATCTTGTCGGTCTTTGCTGCCGCGACGATAGCGTCGATGGCTGCGTCAACCTGATCATCGTCCAGCACGACTTCGACCTTCACCTTGGGCAGGAAATCGACGACGTATTCCGCGCCGCGATACAGTTCGGTGTGGCCCTTTTGACGGCCAAAGCCCTTAACCTCGATCACGCTGAGACCCTGGACGCCGACATCCTGCAGCGCCTCTTTAACCTCATCGAGTTTGAACGGCTTGATGATCGCTTCGATCTTCTTCATTCCGGGCTCCTGTTAACTCTTGTCAGTTTGGCACTGACCACGTCTAAATTCGGGCGGCAATGTGATTGCGATACCGGCTCGAGCCGAGCGCTGAGAAAATGGGCGTCGGGTCAATTTTTGATCAACTTGCACAAAAAGTAAGCGAAACTGAATCGCCAGAGGATTTGAGATGACGGAATTGCTGACAGCGGCGCAGATGCGAGCAATTGAAACAGCGGCGATTGAGTCCGGTCAGGTGACCGGTCTGGAACTGATGGAGCGCGCCGGTCGCGGGGTTGTCGAGGCGATTTTTGAGGAATGGCCGGAGTTGGCGAAAACTTCGGGGCGTGCTGTGGTTTTGTGTGGCCCCGGCAACAATGGCGGTGATGGGTTCGTCGTTGCGCGCCTGTTGAAAGAGTGGGGCTGGGAAGTCGAGGTTTTTCTGTATGGGGACGCCGACAAGCTGCCAGCAGATGCGCAAGTGAACTATGACCGGTGGCAGGAGTTGGGGGAGGTTGTACCGCTGACTGAAAAGGACATGCGCAAGGGTGGTTTTGCTGATCTTTACGTTGACGCTCTGTTTGGGACGGGACTGAAACGCGGCTTGGACGGTGAACTGTTCAAGGTCGTTCGGCATCTTTCTGGTAGGGATGGGGACGATTACACCGACCGCCTGGTCAGCATAGATGCCCCATCCGGCTTGTGTTTGGACAGCGGGCGGGTGTTGCATCAAGAGCCATTGAACCTATGGCCTCGCGAGTTTCTGGACGGTGTGCCCGCAGAGATGCGAAACAAGGTTGCTACTGCGGGCGGCGCGCGCGCTTTGCATGACCGTTTTGCTTGGTTGACCGTGTGTTTCGATAGCCCAAAGCCCGGGCATTTTCTGGCGCAAGGGCCGGATTTGTGTGGCAAGCTCGTTGTTAAAGACATCGGTATTTCCACGCAGCGTTGCCGCTTTAACGGTGAACCATACGACAGTGCGTTCACATTAGGCCCCAAGCCTTTTCGCAGGGCGAGCCGACCTGCTTTTCTAACCCTTGCCGAGGCACCTGGCCGCGTGAAGGACGAGCGAACATGGGGTGGTTTGCCGCTCTATCGAATGCCCAAATTCAAATGGCAACACAAGTATTCCCATGGCCACGCCTTCATCTTATCAGGCGGTTCGGGCAGGACCGGCGCGGCGCGATTGGCAGCGCGCGGTGCATTGCGGATTGGGGCCGGGTTGGTGACATTGGGGGTTCCGCCGGCGGCGCAGACAGAGGTTGCGGCACAGGTTACGGCCATCATGTTGCAACGGGTTGAGGGTGGCGACGGTTTGTCCGATGCTCTCAGCGATGAGCGGTTGAATGCGCTTTGTCTTGGACCTGGTCTGGGATTGGAGCGTGCGCGGGATCTGGTGTCGGTTGCTCTGGCGGCAAATCGGGCGACGGTTTTGGATGCCGACGCTTTGACCGCGTTTGCAGACGACCCTGCGGCTCTGTTTGACCAATTGCACGATAATTGCGTTCTCACACCGCATGGTGGAGAGTTCGCACGGCTGTTCCCTGACATATCTGAAAAGCTCAAGGCGGTTCCAACCAAAGGCCCGGCCTATTCCAAGGTCGACGCAACGCGTGAGGCGGCCAAGCGGGCAGGGTGCGTCGTTCTGTTCAAGGGGTCGGACACGGTGATTGCCGCGCCGGATGGGCGCTGCGCGATCAATTCGGCCCATTATGAGCGTTCGGCACCGTGGTTGGCGACGGCTGGCTCTGGCGATGTGCTTGCCGGGTTTATCACCGGGTTGCTGGCGCGTGGGTTCGCTCCGATGCAGGCTGCGGAAACGGCGGCCTGGCTGCATGTGGAATGTGCGCGCCATTTCGGCCCCGGCTTGATTGCCGAGGACCTGCCCGAGCAACTTCCTGCAGTCTTTCAACATCTGGCCAAATGACGCATGGGCGGAAATTAGCCACTTTTTTCAGCGTTCGGCAAGAAATAGCCGCACGTATACGCATCAGTGCATGTCATTCCTTTTGAAAGACATCAGACAGAGTGGCAGACTTGTACCCAGATTTTCCTGCCTACGAAGCCTTGGTAGCCAAATCTTTGATATGATTAAAATTTACTTTCTGCCGATTTGAGCCGTAAGGCAGAAATCCTAAACGCGACTAACTCGGTTCCTTGCGGAGTGGTCCGTCACATCGGTTTTTCTTTTGGCGGTTCCCACAAACGAAACGTTCAAGGTGAATAAAATGACAGTGAATTTGAAACTTCCCTCGGTTGCCGCTGTTCTGGCGATGACCACGGCGATCCCTGCCGCTGCTGAACTAAAGTACGAGAATAACAGCGGCGGTTATGTGGTGCTGTACGGTCAACTCGATCCGGTGATCGTATCGGTTGATGACGGCCAGGAGACCGAGACCCGGTTGCTGGACAATGACCTGTCCAACAGCCGCGTAGGTTTGCGCGTCATGCAGCCCTATGGCAGCAATGAGTTCATGTTCCGGTTCGAAACCGGTCTGGGTCTGCCAAGTACCGGGACAGCCAACCAGGATGGTACCAACACCAACGGTTGGAGCCGTGAAGATATCCGCCACGTCGATTTCTCGCTCAAGGGTGGATACGGCAAGTTCTCTGCCGGTCAGGGCAGTATGGCCTCGGACGGGGCCGCCGAGACTGATTTGTCCTACGTCGGGACGGCTTTGTATTCTTTTACGAACGATGAAAACGGCGCGTTTTTCTACCGGGGAGCAGACGGTGTCTTGAGTGGCATCACCGTTGGCGACTCGGCCAGCAACTTTGATGGCGCGCGTCGGGGCAGGGTCCGGTATGACACGCCCGATTTCAACGGCTTCTCAGCGGCGATTGCTTATGGTCAGAACATCTTGTCCAGCAGCGACGACGACGATTATTACGATCTCGCAGTCAAGTACCGGAACACCTTCACCAACGGTGTAGAGTTCGCAGCGAGCATTGCCTACGCAGTAAGGGATTTCGACGGCCAACCCGGCGAACGCAAGGATACCATCGGGTCCGCGTCCGTCCTGTTGCCCAGCGGGTTCAGCTTTACTGCAGCCCTCGGCACGCGGGATGATACCTCTACCGGCGCGAGCGATCCGGATTACTGGTACACCAAGCTTGCTTATGAAGGGGATTGGGTGTCCTGGGGTAAAACCGGCGTTGGTATCGACTATTTCGACGGTTCTGATTTCGAAAATCAGGGGTCCAGCACCAAGTCCTGGGGTATTGCCGTTGTTCAGCGGATCGACGCGATCAACACGGATGCCTACCTGAAATACCGCAACCATGATTTTGACGACACGGTCGACTTTGACAAGAACGAAGCATGGGTACTGGGTGCGCTCTGGAAGTTCTGACGACGTTTCCCCGTAAACTAACGGCGCCCCAGTTTGGCTGGGGCGTTTTTTTGTTCAAATCGGCGGCAAAACAAGGCTGATCTGGCCATTGCCTCTTGCACGTAAGCGGCTGGGCAAATAGAAGGCGTCAAATTTGCCCGGCGCGCCGTTTTGCGCGCCCCGAATCCTATGGGGACTACCATAATGCAGGTTACCGAGACGCTGAACGAAGGTCTGAAACGCGGCTACAATATCATCGTATCCGCAGCCGAGCTGGACGACAAAGTTAACGAGAAACTGGTCGAAGCGCAGCCGGAAGTCGAAATGAAGGGTTTCCGCAAAGGCAAAGTGCCGATGGCATTGCTGAAAAAGCAGTTCGGTCAGCGCCTGTTGGGCGAAGCGATGCAGGAAAGCATCGATGGTGCGATGAACCAGCATTTTGAAGACAGCGGCGAGCGCCCTGCGCTTCAGCCCGAGGTCAAAATGACCAACGAAGACTGGAAAGAAGGCGACGACGTCGAGGTCGCAATGTCCTATGAGGCACTGCCTGCGATCCCCGAAGTTGACCTGAAATCGGTCGAGCTGGAAAAGCTGGTTGTCAAAGCGGACGATGCAGCCATCGAAGAAGCGCTGAACAGCCTGGCCGAAACCGCGCAGGACTTCAAAGCGCGCCGCAAGGGTTCGAAAGCCAAGGACGGCGATCAGGTTGTGATCGACTTTGTTGGCAAAGTTGACGGCGAAGAGTTCGAAGGCGGTTCGGCTGAAGACTATCCGCTGGTTCTGGGTTCCAACAGCTTCATCCCCGGCTTCGAAGAGCAGCTGGTTGGAGTGAAGGCCGAAGAAGTCAAAGACGTCAACGTTTCCTTCCCCGAGGAATACGGCGCAGAGCATCTGGCCGGCAAAGACGCCGTATTCACTTGCACCATCAAAGAGGTGAAGGAACCCGTTGCTGCGGAAGTAAACGATGAGCTGGCAACCAAGTTTGGCGCAGAAGATCTGGCCGCGCTGAAAGGTCAAATCGCCGAGCGTTTGGAAGCGGAATACTCCGGTGCATCGCGCGCGGTCATGAAGCGTGGCCTGCTGGACGCGCTGGACGAGAAGGTATCCTTCGACCTGCCGCCGTCGCTGGTTGAAGCCGAAGCCAAGCAGATCGCACATCAGTTGTGGCACGAGGAAAACCCGGAAGTGGAAGGTCACGACCACGCTGAGATCGAGCCCACAGACGAGCACAACAAGCTGGCCGAACGCCGCGTGCGTCTGGGCCTGCTGTTGGCTGAACTGGGCCAGAAGGCCGAGGTTGAGGTCACCGACTCTGAGATGACCCAGGCGATCATGAACCAGGCACGTCAGTACCCGGGTCAGGAACGTCAGTTCTTTGAGTTCGTGCAGCAGAACGCTCAGATGCAGCAACAGCTGCGCGCGCCGATCTTCGAAGACAAAGTCATCGACTACGTCTTTGAACTGGCTCAGGTCGCGGACAAAGAAGTCAGCAAAGACGATCTTCAGAAAGCCGTTGAGGCACTGGACGAGGAGTAATCCTCGTTCAACCATCCCCATGGGCATAAAAAATACGGAGCCGTCTGAAAAATGACGGCTCCGCTTGGGTGGCTTTAACCTATGAGGTGAGGGGGTCAGGCCTCATGAGCAAAAGCACGGGGGGTTCTTAACAGAGCGGTCTTCTGCTCTGGCGTAAAGCGGTCTGAAAGCGCCTCGATCAGCTTCAGTACAGACTCGACTTCGGTTTTCGATGTTGCCGAACTCATCTGTTCGACAAAGTACTTTTCCAACTGAGTCAGCGGCTGGTGGTCGTAGTTTGCGGCACTTGGCTTGGCCTTTGCGCCCTCAAACAACTCCAGCGCCTGTTCTTCGGTCAGGAAGACATCGTGTTCAATGTCGGCGTAATCCCGAATTCCGGCGATCCGTTCATCCGAACAGTCCATAAGAGCGGCCATGGCCACAACCTTGCCCATTGGCTTGGCAGTTCCAAGATAGTCGTAAGGCGCGTTGCCGGATCGTTGCAGGACGCGGTTCATCACAGGGTCAATCACGGCAATCGAGTCCAATACGCCGGCCATCTTGGCATATTCGAACGAGCCAATCATGATCTCGCTGGTGACATAGGATACCGAGTTTTCCCCACGTCCTCGCCCAAGCTTTTTGGTGTCGACGCAAAACCGGGTTGCTTCCCAGACCTGCGCGCTGCGGATCGGCGGTTCGCCGTCCAGGATTGAATGAAAAACGTCGGACAGCATGTGTGGCCCGGTCGTTTGCAGTAGTCTCATGCACCCGACAACGTCCCCCTCGTCGTCGATGCTAACTACATGTGCTGGATGAAGGTCGTCGAAATGGTCGCGTTCGCGCCCGTCTACGATATTTACATCCCAACCAAGGCGGTCGCCAAAAACGCGCGCGCGCAGTTTGTACATCTCGTCCAAGACATGCTTAAACTTATTCTGGTTGATACCATCAATTACGATGATCATTTCCATCCCCCTACAGTCTGGTTACCGTAAGGATGACGTTAACTAAGATTTGAGCTAAGACTATTGGGGGTTTCCCGTATTTTTTGATCTTTTTTGATTATCCTGGGGCAATTAGGCCCAATCCAATAGCTCTTCCAATGGCTTGCGGTGTTGTCAACGCGCCCATTTTTTCACGCCCGGATCGCATATGAACTTCGACGGTTCGGTGGGAAATCGACAGGATATCACCGATGTCTTGCTGTGATTTTCCGTCCGCAACCCACTGCAGGATCTCTTTCTCTCGCGTCGAAAGGGCTGGTAAATACAGTGCTTTGGCCAGCAGGCCAGACTGCATCACGGTATCATGCGCTGTAACTGCGGCCATCTGCAGGTCCCCCATCACATGTTTCTTCAGCTTTGCCCACTCGGAATCCGAGCAATTTCGGGTCACATTCAGCAGGCCACATTCCCCGTACGGGCCACGTACCGGAACGGTTAAGCCACGGGAAGTAATGCCAAAATCATGCGCATCCCGAAAAACCGAATGGAACTTTTCGTCGTGATTAAATCTGCCCCAGTCCACCGGAGCGATGCTGAGCGCAGATTGATACAAGGTCGGATCGAAATGGTGGAAACCTTGGCTGCCATAGTGAATCTTCCATTCGTCCGGGTAGTTGGCATATCCCTGAACATCACCCTTTACAGGGTTAAAAGTGGCGTAAGATGCGTAATCGAATCCCAATTCATCGCAGACAGCATTAATTATGTCGGCTGCCGACTTTTCCTCGTGGTCGATCGCGGCCAAGTCTATAAGTTTCACCTGTCCAACCTTTGCGGCGGCAAATCTTTCCCCAAAGAAATGCCAAGTCTGTCCATTTCACCGAATACGTTGCGTCAACTGTGGTGCCTGACGCAAGCTAATTATACATATCGCTTAAGCATAATGCGTGGTTATGGCAACAGAATACCTTAGCGATTGCATAAGTCATTATTGCAACCTTTACGCTAATGACAAGTTATATCCTTACCCAACGTCACTCTGACCTTAGGCCAGTTTCAACCAGCATCCCGGCGGCCTTCGCCTCGGGGTAGTAACCTTTGGCATAAAGGAAGATAGCCCGCTTCTGGTCGCCATCTGACAAGAGCCACGCCCCACGCAGGTATTTTCCGGCGAACTCCAGATTGGTGTCTGCATCCAACAAACCCTGTGCGTTGCCTTTGTACCCCATGGATCGCGCTGTCGCGGGTAGGATCTGCAGCAACCCGTAATAGGGGTTGTTGACCGCCCATGGCCGGTGCGTGCTTTCCCTTATGGCGAGCTTGTGCAACAGCTCGCGTGGCAATTCATAATGGTCAGCCCACTTGTTGATTGAGGCGCGCAATTCAGGGGTTTCGTTGGGGTATAGCGGCGGATCAAAAGGGGCATTGCGAGAGCTCTGCTTGCCATCCAGGCCACCGCAGGCAGCCAGGGCAGGTGCGCCGAGTAATGCAACAAGTAGAGCGCGTCGCGTGTAGTGGGGCATGTGTAGTCTCCGGATGGGGTTTGGGGCATGATAGTCCTGCCGAACGCAACCGCAAGCAGACAGCCAGCCCGCGTGCTGATTTATGCCGGGTCTCGCTGCGTCACAATCCGGTGCCAGAGTGTTCCTTATTGGTCAGCTCGGAAAGGCGGGTTGTCACATATCGACCTGGAACCACAAAATGATATCCGCAAACCAGATCTTGTTCACTGTCGCGCGAAACTGAACGGTGTTATTGATCCCCGGGTTCAGAACAGTTCCGGGGAAGGTCTCCCATAATCCACGAATGTCGCCGCCCGACATGGATGGGCCGTAGATAAAGGTATCGTTTATCTCGATCTGAAAGGCCCCTCCGGACGGCGTTGCCCAGGCTTTGAAGGCGAGGATCGGTTTCGCGCGGTTGGTTCCGATGATCAGGTTGGAAGGGATTGGGTCGCTGAAGGTCTGGCTTTCACCGGGGTTTACAGAAAAAGAGCCATCATTCACGACGATGTAGTTGCACAAGGATGCCATAGTGGTTTCTCCTGTCGGATCGCGATCCGCCCAGATGTGCGATCACGCAAATTGCTAATAAAATGAACTTCAAAAAAATGCGGCTGGGGCGGCAGGGGCCGCGTGACCGTAGGATAGCATAATTTCAATCCAAATTCCTGGTCTTGCCTGACGTCACTCTTTGTCACGGTCTGGGGTTCGAACACAAAAAAAGGCCGCGCCCTTCGGCGCGGCCAATCAATCTTTCAAAGGCAGCCGGATCAGGCTTTGGCTTCGTCTTCCTCAGCCAGGGCCTCTTCGGCAACCAAATCGTCATCGTCGGAAGCTGCGGAACCGATATCGTCGAACAGTTCGGCGATTTCGAATTCTGCGGCGGCCTCTTCTTCGGCAGCCAGTTCCTGGATCGACTTGCCCGAAGCCTGCAGTTCGGCTTCTTCTTGCGAACGGGCAACGTTCATTTGGATCTTGACTTCGACCTCGGGGTGCAGCTTGACCGCCAGCGAGTGCAGGCCAAGCTCTTTGATCGGAGCGATCAGAGCAATCTGCTTTTTGTCGACGGTGAAACCAGCTTCGGTTGCGGCATCTGCGGCGTCACGCGGGGTGACCGAACCGTACAGAGCACCAGCATCCGATGCCGAGCGGATCACGATGAACTGCTGACCGTCCAGCTTTTCAGCCAGAGATTCAGCTTCTTTCTTGGTTTCCAGGTTGCGCGCCTCAAGCTGCGCTTTTTGGGATTCGAACGACGCAATGTTGGCGTTCGAAGCGCTCAGCGCTTTGCCTTGGGGCAGCAGAAAGTTGCGGGCGTAGCCAGGCTTGACGTCAACGACGTCGCCCATCTGACCCAGTTTCGCAACGCGTTCCAGCAGGATAACTTGCATATCAGTCTCTCCTTACTTCACAGCGTAGGGCAGCAGGGCGAGGAAGCGGGCGCGCTTGATAGCACGGGCCAGCTCACGCTGCTTTTTCGCCGAAACGGCGGTGATGCGCGAGGGAACGATCTTGCCACGCTCAGAGATGTAGCGCTGCAGCAGACGGGTGTCTTTGTAATCGATCTTCGGCGCGTTGTCGCCCGAGAACGGGCAGACCTTGCGGCGGCGGAAAAATGGTTTTGCGGCCATGGTATATGTCCTTTCGTCAGGCGTTGATCAGCGGCGCTCGCGGCGGCCTTCGCGCTCGTCGCGCTTCTGCATCTGGACCGAAGGGCCCTCGTTGTGCTCGTCGACCTTGATGGTCAGAACGCGCATAACGTCGTCATGCAGGCGCATCAGGCGCTCCATTTCCTGAACGGCGCCAGCTGGGGCGTCGGTCTTCAGGAAGGAATAGTGACCCTTGCGGTTCTTGTTGATCTTGTAGGCCATCGTCTTGACGCCCCAGTACTCGCTTTCGACGACGTTGCCGCCGTTGTCAGCCAGAACGGTGCCGAAATGTTCGACGAGGCTTTCTGCCTGCGCGTTGGACAGGTCCTGACGCGCGATCATTACATGCTCATACAGTGGCATGTGCACTCCTGTTTCTATCAAGGCGCATTTCAAAGGCGGGGCCGGTTCGTCCTTCGCGACCCTGCCACGAGAGGCTGCGCGATTCATAACTCTTGCGAAGGATGGCCCCATATACACCATTCGCGTCGGGGGGCAAGGGCCGTCACACATGCCTTGGTGAAGTCGCGCTATTTCCTTTGCGCTGCCCAATTCCTGACGCTTTTCGGCTCAAAGTTGTTTTGCATACCGGGAACTAACCGGACAGACCGAACCAAAGACGGCAACGTGAACTAGGGTACAGAGAAATGACCGCGATGAACACGAATACCTTCGAGAAGTCTGCGACCAGCACGACTTATGATCAATCGGTTCCAGTTCTTATCGCATTTGCGCCGAACTGGAGGGCACGCACCGTTCTGGCACGCATCGCGGGGGCGTTGTTGATCGTTGTCGCGTTTTCCATGTGGCTGATGTCTGGCGCGGTGATGGCAACCGAAGTTTGGCCGATCAAACTGGCTGCGTCGCTGACATTCTTACTGATCGGCGTCAGCCTGCTGACCATTCAGGTGCTTGATGCGCGCCCCGATGCCTATTTTGATCCGATCCGCCGCGAAGTACGCGTGCTGCAAAAGAATGAAAACGGGCGTCCTCAGACAGTACTGCGCCGCAGCTATGACACCTTGGGTGGTGCACGGTTCGATGATGATCAGGTCGAACTCTATGATGTGGACGGCAGCCTGCTGATGAAGTTGCCGCTACAATCGGCGGATGTTGGCCGAGCGCTGAAGGGCCAATTGAGCGGAAGTGTAACGATCTTCGCCTGATTTTCACTTCTGTTCATTTAGGAACAGAAATTGTTAGAGAATAAGTCTTGTGTGCCGCCCAAGGGCGGCACATTTTTGTTGTTGAGCATTCCAACTGGTTTGCACTCACAACATTTTTGGAGATAGTCATGAAATCCACCCTTCTTGCTGCTGCACTGGCCGTATCGGCGACCTCGGCGTTTGCAAGCGCCGAGAAATACGTTTTGGACCCCAGCCACAGCCAGGTTGTCTTCAACTATAACCACCTTGGTTTTTCCACCACGACTGGCATGTTCTCGGGCTTTGAAGGCGAGATCATGTTCGATCAGGAAAACCCGGCAGATTCCAGCGTGAGCGTGTCGATGCCTGTGGTCGAAATGATCACCGGCTGGAAGCCGCGCGAAGATCACTTCATGACCGAAGACTTCTTTGGTGTCGCCGAGGGTGACCTGATTTCGTTCACCTCGACCGGTATCGAAGTCACCGGTGAAAACACTGCGAACATCACCGGCGATCTGACCATGAACGGTGTGACCAAGTCGGTCGTTCTGGACGCCAAGCTGAACCAGGTTGGCGAGCATCCGATGGCGGGCAAGCCCTGGGCAGGATTTGATGCCACCACCACACTGGTCCGCAGCGAGTTCGATCTGGGCCAGTTCGCACCATTTGTAAGCGACGAGGTTGAGGTTCGTATTTCGGTAGAGGCGCAAAAGGCCGAGTAAGTCTGCCTTGCATGCGAAAAGAAACCGCCGGGGCCCGTCAGGCCACGGCGGTTTTTTCTTTACTCGGCTTGGGTGGCTGTCAGTTCAACGGCTACCTTGACGGCAAAGGCCAGCGAGTCCTCGGTTGGTTGCGTCGTACCGACGTCGTAATCCATACGGTTCAGATCCAACTCTCCCTGCATCTTGGCGGTGCCGTCCTGCAGGTCCAACTCGAACGGCAGGACGACGTCCATGGTTTTGTCGCGAATGGTCAAAGTGCCGCGTGCCTCATAGGCCAGATCGGTCTTGAACAGATCTGCGGTAAAATTCGCGGTCGGGAACTGAGCGCTGTCAAAAAAGTCCGCGCCAAGGGCCTGTTGTGTCACGGTGCCAATGGTCAACGAGCCGATGGCGATTGTCACATCAACAGCTCCGGCCGGTCCGGGTTCCGCGGGGTCGTCGAATGTGATTGCCGCAGTCCAGTAGGAAAACGCGCCACTGACGGGGCTGCCCAACTGGGTGATCGTGATCGCCAGCGAACCTTCCTGCACCTGCCAGTCGGATTGCACCGCCTCCAGTTCGGCAGAAGCATGATCACCGGTCGGATGTGCCGAGTAGGCTCCGTCGAACCACCCGATACTAATAGCAACGGCCCAGACGGCGATTGCTGCGATGACGGGCGCAGGTGAGTGCCATTGCGTTGGCGGTTCCGGCAAATCAACCCGTCCGGGCAGCATGCGGCGCAATGTGCTGTCTTTGTCGATCACGTGGTGCTTGAGCGCGCCAACGATATGCAAAACCAGAGCACCCACCAGCACCAGCATCAGGACGAAGTGTAACCCGGCGCTTGTTTCGGCCAATGCGGGGGATTTGGGCACAAACGGCAGGTTCTGCCCGAACGGCCAGAGGATCGGTGCAAACCCTTCGGTGGCCGCATGGTGAATCCAGCCTGTCAGAGGAACCAGAACCAGCGAGCCATACAACAGCCAGTGGACGGTTTCCGCAGCAAATGCCTCGGGCTTGTTTTCAGCATTGAGCAACCCAGGCTTGGGTTGGCTGATCGCCCACAAGATACGGGCAAACGCCACGAAAAAGACCGTGACACCGATAGTTTTGTGCAGCGAGAACAGCCGGGCCGCCTGTTGCAGGTCTTCCGTTGTCGTTGGAATGGCCGGGTCTTCAATTGCGTGGGCCAGTTCGTTCGCAAACCATCCAATCGGAAGCGCCGTCAGAATGAGCAAGGCCGTCAGCCAGTGGAAGGTTTTTGAAACGCCCCCGTAGCTTTGGGTGGTGTTGGCAATGGGCATTGGTTCACGACTCCGATCTGTTTGCTGCGACCACCCTAAATGCAGCGGAGGCCGACACAATAGCCTCTGACGCACAGAATGCGTGTCAGGATGCAGAGCTTGTGCCGCTCGTTCACTCGGTTTACACCCCATCGCAACCTAACGTCATCCAAGAGGTTGCAATGACACGCGCGTTCGTTTTTCCGGGGCAGGGCGCCCAAACCATCGGTATGGGCAAAGCACTGGCCGAGGCCTATCCGGCTGCAAAGGCAGTTTTCGACGAGGTCGATGAAGCGCTTGGTGAAAAGCTGAGCAACCTGATCTGGGAAGGTGATATTGCCGACCTGACGCTGACGCAGAACGCACAGCCGGCGCTGATGGCAACCTCGATGGCCGCGATGCGCGCGTTGGAGGCCGAAGGTGTTGCGGTCACGGACGCTGCATTTGTAGCTGGGCATTCGCTGGGGGAATACTCAGCGCTTGCGGCAGCTGGTGCGCTGTCGATTGCGGATACGGCGCGTTTGTTGCGGACACGTGGTCAGGCGATGCAAAGCGCCGTTCCGGTTGGTGAAGGCGCAATGGCCGCAATTCTGGGGCTGGACCTTGAGGCGGTTCGTGCCGTCGCAGAAGAGGCTGCGCAGGGCTCGGTCTGTCAGGCCGCGAACGACAACGATCCTACTCAGGTCGTTGTTTCAGGCGCAAAGGAAGCCGTGGAACGTGCAGCCGAGATTGCCAAGGAAAAAGGCGCAAAGCGCGCTGTAATGCTTCCTGTTAGTGCTCCGTTCCATTGTGCGCTGATGCAGCCTGCTGCCGATGTGATGGCAGAGGCGCTGGCAGCGGTGGAAATCAAGGCTCCGGCGGTTCCGCTGATCGCCAATGTGCGGGCTGAGGCTGTCAGCGACCCGGACCTGATCCGTCAGTTGCTGGTCGAGCAGATAACCGGTTCTGTGCGCTGGCGTGAAAGCGTGCTGTATATGGCGTCGCAAGGCGTGACCGAGACATGGGAGATCGGTGCAGGCAAAGCGCTTTCGGGGATGATCCGCAAGATCGACCGCGCGATTGCTGGCAAGGCTGTAGGCGCGCCGGATGACGTGCAGAATATGGTTAAGAGCGAATCATAAGAACAACGTGCGACGCAAGTTGCGCTGCAAAGGGAAGATCGAATGTTTGATTTGACAGGTAAGAATGCGTTGATCACCGGTGCGTCCGGCGGGATTGGTGGCGAGATTGCGCGCGTGCTGCACGGTGCGGGGGCCACGGTTGCGCTGTCCGGCACACGTGTCGAACCGCTGGAGGCATTGGCCGCCGAACTGGGCGAGCGGGCGCATGTTCTGCCATGCAACCTGAGCGACGGCGAGGCTGTTTCCGCACTTCCAAAGCAAGCGGCTGAGGCGATGGGGTCGGTTGATATCTTGGTCAACAACGCTGGGATTACCCGGGACAACCTGTTCATGCGTATGTCGGATGACGAATGGCAGAGCGTGATCGACGTGAACATGACCTCGACCGCCAAGCTGTGCAAAGGCGTGCTGCGGGGTATGATGAAAGCGCGCTGGGGTCGGATCATCAACATTTCATCCGTCGTCGGTGCCACTGGGAACCCCGGTCAGGCAAACTATGCAGCGTCCAAGGCAGGTATGGTCGGCATGACCAAATCCCTGGCCTATGAGGTTGCCAGCCGCGGGATCACGGCAAATGCGGTTGCTCCGGGCTTTATCACCACGGCCATGACCGACAAGCTAACCGACGATCAGAAATCGGGTATTTTGGGGCAGGTTCCCGCCGGTCGCATGGGTGATGCATCGGAAATTGCAGCGGCTGTTCTGTATCTTGCCAGCCCCGAAGCCGGATATGTTACCGGAACCACCTTGCATGTTAACGGCGGTATGGCCATGTTGTGAGCGCGGACAGGGGCAGGTGCGAAAGCGTTTGCCTCGCGCGTTGTCTATGCTATAGGCGGCGCATAAATGCTGGGGTCGACCAAATGGTCGGCCTTCTACTTTCCCGGTCATCCGGGACCCAACCGCCCGCACCGGGCAAATCAAAGCCAGCCTGAGCGGGCAAGGGCAGAACCGGGCACTAGGCCCTGAAAACGGAATGAGGAATAGACATGAGCGACGTCGCAGATCGCGTTAAAAAGATCGTTGTTGAGCACCTGGGTGTTGAAGAAGACAAAGTGACCGAAAACGCGTCCTTCATCGACGATCTGGGCGCAGACAGCCTGGACACTGTTGAGTTGGTTATGGCCTTCGAAGAAGAGTTCGGCATCGAAATCCCCGATGACGCAGCCGAGACCATCCAGACATTTGGCGACGCCGTCAAATTCATCTCAGAAGCTTCCTAAAGCTTCGAAATAATCAAAAAGCGGCGCTTCCGGGCAACGGAGGCGCCGTTTTTTTGTGCCTTGTTCAATTCTGCCTTGCAAGGTGCCGTATTCGTTCGCAACCTTTTGCCCGAGGCACATAATTCAAAGCGGGCAGGGCATGATACGATCCACCCCTATGATCAATACGGCCCGTTTGACGCTGTGCGCCATGCGGCCAGAAGATTTCAACCGGTTCGCCGAGATTTGGCGCAACCCATGCATCGTGCGACATATCGGCGGCAAGCCGCGGTCGCGCGGAGAGGCGTGGGATTCATTCCTTCGAAATGCCGGGCACTGGCAAATGGCCGGTTTCGGGCAGTGGGCCGTGGTCCAGCAGTCGAATCGCCAGATGGTCGGTCAGGCGGGGTTCTTTTACGGTAACCGTTCGATTGGCGAGGATTTCGACAGTTTCCCCGAGGCTGGATGGATTCTGGTTCCCGAGGCACAGGGACAGGGATTGGGGCTGGAGGCCGCGCAGGCCGCGCATGATTGGTTTGACCGGATCATGCCCGGTCCATTAGTGGCGATGGTGAATTCGGCAAACTCAGTCTCGCAAAAACTGGCAGGTAAACTGGGCTATACCCCGATGCGCGAATGTGCGTTCAACGGCAGCGACGTCACGCTTATGCGCCGCAACGGACCGCCGCCGCGCCACTGACAATTTGAGACTTCGCGAATGCCGCAAACCGGCCGTAGTTTGCCGATCCTGGTAATAACGGACCGATCTTCCGCGTGTATGGTACTCTGGAATTGCAGAGCGATTGAGCGGAGGAGAATGCTCATGAGGATTTACCCCACGATGGAATTGCAGAACGGCCGGTGTGTCACACTGGACAAAGGCCGTCTGGACGATGCGATGATCTGGCATGTGAATCCGGCGGACACGGCACGCAGCTGGTCTGCAGCCGGTGCCATGTGGATGCACCTGACGGATTTCGATGCGATCGAAGGCCGCGATACCAACGCCGAATTGGTCGAGGAAATTATCCGCACGTCCGAGATGTCTGTGCAACTGGCCGGCGGTATGCGGACGCGGGAACAGGTCGAATACTGGATCGACAAAGGCGCGGGACGGGTGGTGATTGGTACGCTTGCCGCCTGGGATCCGAATCTGGTCAAGGAACTGGCCAAGCTTTATCCGGACCAGATCGTTCTGGCTGTGGATGTCTGGCAAGGTCAGGTCATGACTGAAGGCTGGCGCAGTCAGAGTGCGTTTACGCCCGAAGCGTTTATTCAAGCGTTCGAGGGCACGCCCTTTGCGGCGATTCTGGTGACCGATATCGACAGCGACATCGAAGACGTCGATGCGCAGCTGGGTCTGATCTCGGGTCTTGCACAGCTGTCACGCACGCCGGTTATTGCCAGCGGTGTCGTTCGGACATCAGATGACATCTCGCGTCTGGCCTATGTGCACAACATCTCGGGCGCATTGGTTGGGCGGGCTTTGTTCCGCAAAACGATTGACTTGGCAGACGCGCTTAACGTGGCCGAGCAAGCCCACGAGCCGGTCGCTGAATTCCAATAATCCTGTCTTGCACGTCATTGCCCCGGCCTTTCAATTCCGTGAAAGGGCCGGGGCAATTTGTTTTGGTACAAGCCGCACAGACGGACCGTCCGGCGAAATGGTGCCGGGTGGGAATGTGCCGTTGCTCTTGCCCCCGGACCCCGGGCCGGGGTATGAGCGTTTCTCAAATAGGAAGCAGGCAAGAGGCATTTCATGCGCAGAGTCGTTGTAACCGGTCTGGGATTGGTCACTCCTTTGGCCAGCGGGGTCGAGAAATCTTGGTCACGGCTGCTGGATGGGGAATCCGGCGCGGGCCCGATCACGAAATTTGATGCCGAAGCAAGCGGTGTCACCACGACCTATGCCTGCGAAGTTCCGCGCGGCGATGGAACTGACGGGACATTCAATCCCAACGATTGGTTGCCGCCAAAAGAGCAACGCAAGATCGAAGACTTTATCCTTTATTCGATCGCTGCCGCTGACATGGCTTGTCAGGATGCAAACTGGCTGCCCGAGGACGAAGAGGACCGCCTGCGTACGGGTGTCCTGATCGGGTCGGGTATCGGCGGACTGGGCTCTATTGCTGAAACAGCGAACCTGATCCGAGATAAAGGCCCGCGCCGTGTATCGCCCTTCTTTATTCCCGGTGCGCTGATCAACCTGGCATCCGGCCAGGTATCTATCCGCCACGGGTTCAAGGGGCCCAACCACTCGGTCGTGACGGCTTGCTCGACAGGTGCGCATGCAATCGGTGATGCCAGCCGCATCATTCGCGCAGGCGACGCGGAAGTTATGATTGCTGGTGGCGGCGAAGGCTGCATCTGCGAGATCGGTATCGCTGGTTTTAACGCTTGCAAGGCGCTGTCGACCAAATATGCCGATGATCCGAAGAAAGCCAGCCGCCCGTATGACGTGGACCGTGACGGCTTTGTCATGGGCGAGGGCGCAGGCATCGTGGTTCTGGAAGAATACGAGCACGCCAAGGCGCGCGGTGCGAAGATCTATGCCGAAGTTTTGGGCTATGGCATGTCTGGCGACGCTTATCACATCACCGCGCCGTCAGAGGATGGCGATGGTGCTGAGCGTTCAATGAAAGCCGCCTTGCGCAGCGCTGGGTTGGAGCCTTCGGATCTCGACTACATCAACGCACATGGCACTTCGACCATGGCGGATACGATTGAACTGGGCGCAGTTGAACGACTGCTGGGCGATCATGCCAGCAAGGCAACAATGACATCGACCAAATCGGCCACCGGGCACCTGCTGGGTGCGGCAGGCGCGATTGAGGCAATTTTTTCGATTCTTGCGATCCGGGATCAGGTGGCCCCACCGACGATCAATCTGGACAACCCTGCCGTTGAAACTCCGATTGATCTGGCACCCAACGCCAAGCGTGAGCGTGAGATCAATGTGGCGCTGTCGAATTCGTTCGGCTTTGGCGGCACCAATGCCAGCGTGATCTTCGGAAAGGTCAGCTAAATGTTGCGGGCTCTTGCTTCGAACGCGCTGACTCTGCTGATTGTAGGCTTGTTCCTGATGGGCGGGCTGGTTGTGTGGGGGCAGTCGCAATACAAGGCCGAGGGTCCGCTGGAATCCGCCATGTGCCTGCAAGTCAGAAGCGGGTCGAATATGACCCGTGTCAGCCAAGAGCTTGAAGATGACGGAGCCATCAGCAGCGCCATGATCTTTCGCATGGCTGCGGACTACACAGATAAATCGCAGCAGCTGAAAGCCGGTAGCTTTCTGGTGCGCGAAGGTGCGTCGATGGAGCAGATCATCGATGAGATCACCAGCAGTGGTGCCAGCACCTGCGGGTCTGAGATTGAATACCGTATCGGTGTCACGCGCATCCAGACCCGGGTTCGCGAGTTGGACCCGGCAACGCTGGAGTTTGTCGAAATCGCTTCGTTTGATGTGACCGACGAAGAAATCCCTGCCGAATATGGTCAAAAGCGTGAAGAAGCCGACACCCGGTACCGTGTGTCTGTTGCCGAAGGCGTGACCTCTTGGCAGGTGGCGCAAGGCTTGCAGGCGATTGAACCGCTGACAGGTGAGATTGCCGAGATCCCGGCCGAAGGGATGTTGGCGCCTGACAGCTATGACTTGGCACCGGGCGATGACCGGACGACTGTTCTGCAGGCGATGCAAGACAAGCAACAATTGCGCATCAACGCAGTGTGGGAGAACCGCCAAGGCGACCTTCCCATCAGCAGCCCAGAGGAAATGCTGATCCTTGCGTCGATTATTGAAAAGGAAACCGGTGTTCCCAATGAACGCGGGCAAGTTGCAAGCGTCTTTGTGAACCGGCTTGAGCAGGGCATGAAGCTGCAGACAGACCCGACGGTCATCTATGGCGTCACCAAGGGTCAAGGCACGCTGGGGCGCGGGCTGCGTCGCAGTGAGCTGCGCCGTGCAACACCTTGGAATACTTATGTGATAGACGGTTTGCCGCCGACACCCATTGCCAATCCAGGTCTGGCCAGCCTTGAGGCTGCCGTTGCCCCGGAACAGACCAACTTTGTCTTCTTTGTAGCGGATGGCACCGGGGGGCACGCATTCGCGGAAACCTTGCAGGAACACAATCGGAACGTCGCCAAGTGGCGTGAGATTGAGGCTGAGAGAAACAGCTCAAGCAACTAAGAAAAAGGCCGCGTCGAAAAACGCGGCCTTTTTCTTTTTGTTATGCGGCGGGACGTCCGCGTGGACGACGACGTTTCGAGGACGCGGGCTTCGATGTCGAATTTGCCCCCTGCGGTTTACGTCCCCGGAACCCTCCGCGATTACGGGTTTTCTTGGGCTCAGAAAATTCTGGCATGGTGCCGCTGGCGACCGGAATTTCGATCTTCATCAGCTTCTGAATCTGGCGCAGCTGATCCACTTCGTCCGGTGAGCAGAAGGCGATAGCTTCACCTTCGCGACCAGCACGGGCTGTGCGCCCGATGCGGTGGACATAGTTGTCGGGCACCTCGGGCAGGTCATAGTTGATCACATAGGCAACACCGGGAATGTCGATGCCACGCGCGGCCACGTCGGTCGCGACCAATACGTTGATCTCTCCGGCCCGGAACGCCTTGATCGCGCGGTCGCGTTGTCCCTGGCTTTTGTTGCCGTGGATCGAGGCCGCGTTGAAACCATCGGCCACAAGGCCTTTCATCAGTTTCTCGGCTCCGTGTTTGGTACGGGAAAATACCAAGGTCAGAGCTTCCATGTCAGCGGACAGAATTTCGCGCAGTTTCCGCGGTTTGCCGGCCCTGTCGACGAAATGCACAGACTGCGTGATCTTGTCAGCCGCTTTACCTGGAGGCGAGACCTGCACCCGCTGCGGGTTGGTCAGATAGGATTGGCTGAGTTCCTCCATCTGCTTCGGCATAGTGGCCGAAAACAGCATGGTTTGACGCGGCGTGCCCAGCTTGGGTGCGATTTTGCGCAGGGCGTGGATAAAGCCCATGTCCAACATCTGGTCGGCCTCGTCCAGTACAAGATGTCGCACCGAGCCGAGGTCAACGGCACCGCGTTCCATCAGGTCGATCAAACGCCCGGGCGTGGCGACCAGAATGTCGGTGCCGCGCGACAGGAACGAGATCTGTCT
The DNA here is from genome assembly GCF_059610545.1 of Ruegeria sp. CDSC068. Lineage (NCBI taxonomy): Bacteria > Pseudomonadati > Pseudomonadota > Alphaproteobacteria > Rhodobacterales > Roseobacteraceae > Ruegeria > Ruegeria sp. CDSC068. The sequence continues at coordinate 107,896 of NZ_JBXWNV010000005.1, read as the reverse complement.
GCCGATCGACTGGCCACCGACCACGGTGGCCACGCGCAGCTTGGTCTTGTCGGTCAGGTTGCGCAGGCTATCCGCGATCTGGTTGACCAGCTCGCGGGTGGGGGCAAGGATCAGCGCCTTGGCGGTTTTGGGCGCGGGTTTGCCGGACTGCGCCAACAAGTGGTCGATCAGCGGCAGACCGAAGGCCAGCGTCTTACCGGTGCCGGTCTGCGCCAGGCCCAGGATGTCGTGACCGTTCAGCGCCAGCGGGATGGCCTGGTTCTGAATAGGGGTCGGTTGTGAGAAATTGGCACGTTTCAGTGCATCGTTGAGGGCTGGTGCAAGGCCCAGCATGTCGAAGTCGAACAAATAACTATCCTTTGTAATCCGCAAGGCGATAGCCGTACGGACAAGACGTGTCTGGCCACGCAGCGCGTGACCGGCAGGGTTTCCGCTAAACCTCGGGACGTGCAGGCGAACCCTGCGCCATCTGGCGTCGCGTCAAGAACCCTGCGTGAATGGGAACTAGGAGAAGTAGTGATGCGCTGTGGGGTCTGCTACGACCGTCAATGCTCACGCGTCAGCGCTGTCTTAAGGTGGCACATGCTAGTTTTGCTAACAATTGTCAAGGCATGAACTGCGAAGTGGGAACATGTACCGGCCGCGGCCGTCAGGGAATGGATTGTTCAAATAGAAAAACCTTGTCCGGCTGGGCTTTGAAATTCCCGAGGTGCTTCTTGGGTTTCCTAACATCGGTAAATATCCGATCCTTAGGGGAGATGACTTTTTGTATATGACCAAAAAAGGATTCCAGAAATGTGCGTTAAAATACTTGTAGCTACCACTCTGGCCGTGGTTCTAGCCGCTTCTTCAGCAATCGCATGCTCTCGGATCGTCTATGAAACGGCAGACGGATCCTTCCTCACGGGGAGGACGCTTGACTGGTTCGAAGATACTTCAACAGATATTTGGGCCTTCCCGCGGGGCATGGACCGAGACGGTGGTGCCGGAGAGAATTCGGTCGAATGGACGTCCAAATACGGCTCTGTCGTGGCAACGATCTATGACGGAGCAACTGTTGACGGCATGAATGATGGCGGGCTGGTCGGCAATGCTCTCTATCTTGCCGAAGCGGATTACGGGACGGAAAATGCCGGAGACAAACCTCTCATTTCTGTCGGAGGGTGGTTGCAGTATTTTCTGGATAACTTTGCAACAGTTGAAGAAGCCGTTGCAGCAATGGAGCAAGAGCCATTTGTGATTGTAGCACCGATGTTGCCAAGCGGGCATGAGGCAGGGGGGCATATTGCGCTATCTGATGCGTCTGGTGACAGTGCAATATTCGAGTATCTCGATGGCGAGTTGGTTATCCACCATGGCCGCGAATTTACTGTCATGACAAACTCTCCTACTTTTGATGAACAACTCGCTATCACCACCTATTGGGGTGAAGTTAATGGTCTTTCATTTTTGCCCGGCACCCATCGGTCCTCCGACCGGTTTGCGCGGTTGAGCTGGAATCTGAATGCCGTTCCCTCGTTCGAAGACAAAAACGATGCGACGGCAGCGGTGTTCTCTCTCGTGCGATCAATTTCCGTACCATTTGGTGTGACGGACCCGGAGCGCCCAAACATCGCATCGACAACCTGGCGTACGGTCGCTGATCATGAGCTGGGTCGGTACTATTATGAGAGCGTGTTCAGCCCTACATTGTTTTGGGTGGACATCGAAAACCTTGATCTCTCCGATGGGGCTTCTACCCTGAAACTGGAACTTGGCGAAAAGCCCATCCTTGCGGGCGAGGTTTCGGCCAGCTTTGAACCTTCCGAGCCATTTCTTTTTCTCGGCGATACGTAACGTTGTAATCACGGGGCTGAACCACTGACGCCCGTCTGCCACATGGCCCTATCAGTAAAGGTCTCTTAACTATCAGCGCACGTTACCCGTTGCGCCGTTGTTGCGCAAAGCATTGACTTTGCGGGCTTTCTCGCGTATAAGTTGTGTCATGCTAGAAGAGGTGGGCGACGGCCCCGGGGCGACCCGGTGGCCGTTTTTCGTTTCTCTCGTGCGGAGATCACTCACGCATGAGGTCACAGGCACACATGACTTTGATTACCCCGGAAGAGCGGATGTCCCAGACGGCTGATTTGTTGCAGTCGCTTGAGAGATCCATTCGCGATCTGCGCCAAGCAGCGGAAGAACTGCGCAAACAGATCGGTGCCGGGGAGGATGCAGATCTTGCTGGTTCAGCCAAGCAACTCGGGCAGTTAGAGGGGCTGATCCGAAGTTGTCAGAAAGTGGAGACAAGCTTTGTCGAACAACATCATAGACAAGCCGGAATTGCCCAGGGGGGGTATGCGCTCGACCTTGAGCGCGCTCGATTTGAGGTTGGGTGCAGGCTGGCTCGCCTCCGCGCCTGCTGCGGTTCGGGACAGATTTCTGAGTGAGATCGGGGAGGGGGGGCTGTGCGCCCTCCCTTTCCTGTTTGAGTTCTGGGCGCTGCCGCATCAGTTGCCGCCCGAAGGCGACTGGCGGTCCTGGGTGATCATGGGCGGGCGTGGGGCTGGTAAGACGCGAGCCGGAGCCGAATGGGTGCGACAGGTGGTCGAGGGGTCTTTGCCGCTGGATCGCGGCGGGGCGCGTCGTGTGGCATTGGTGGGTGAGACATTCGATCAGGTACGCGATGTGATGATCTTTGGCGATAGCGGGATATTGCAATGCTCGCCGCCGGATCGGCGACCCGTCTGGAAGGCGTCCGAACGGAAACTGATCTGGCCAAACGGAGCAGAGGCGCAAGCGTTTTCAGCGCATGATCCCGAAGGGTTGCGCGGGCCTCAGTTCGATGCAGCCTGGGTGGATGAGTTGGCTAAGTGGAAGAAGGCGGGCGAGACCTGGGATATGCTGCAATTTGCGCTGCGCTTGGGTGAGCGGCCTCGGGTCTGTGTGACGACCACGCCGCGAAATGTGAAGGTTTTGAAGGAATTGCTGGCATCTCCGTCCACCGTGCAGACCCATGCGCCGACCGAGGCGAACAGGGCCAATCTGGCGGATTCGTTTCTGGAAGAGATACGCGCGCGCTATGCGGGCACGCGGCTGGGGCGGCAGGAGTTGGACGGCGTGCTGCTGTCGGATGCCGAGGGGGCGCTGTGGACCGGATCAATGCTGGAGGCGGCGCGAGTTGAGAATGTTCCAGAGTTGGACCGTATAGTGGTCGCGCTGGACCCGGCGGTGACGGCGGGGGCGGATGCGGATGCCTGCGGGATTGTGGTTGTCGGCGCGCAAGTGCAGGGGCCGCCCGAGGAGTGGCGCGCCTATGTGCTGGCTGACCGAACAGTGCAGGGTGTCGGCCCGGCGGGCTGGGCGCAGGCGGCGATTGACGCGATGGATGAGTTCGGGGCCGAACGGCTGGTGGCCGAGGTCAATCAGGGCGGGCAGTTGGTGGAAGAGGTCGTGCGGCAGGTGGACCCTCTGGTCCCTTATCGGGCGGTGCGGGCGTCACGCGGCAAGGTGGCGCGGGCAGAGCCCGTTGCGGCCCTGTACGAACAGGGGCGGGTGGCGCATGTGGCCGGGCTGGACGCGCTGGAGGAGCAGATGTGCCAGATGACCGCGCGCGGGTTCGAGGGGCAGGGCTCGCCCGACCGGGTCGACGCGCTGGTCTGGGCCTTGCATGAGTTGGTTGTGGGGCCTGCGGGGGCGTATCGACGGCCGAGGGTGCGGAGTTTGTGAGGAAACTAGGCGTTAGTCCGGCAATTTCGCTGAGATGTCATCAACTTGTGCGAGTGAGGATGAAACTATCTGGTCGAATTCGAGCACCGCATCCGGGTTAACCTCTTCTTCCGTATAGTTTGCGGAGACTAGTCGGTTTTGAAACTGCTGTATCAGTTGCGCCCGCTGAACCAAGTCTCGCTTATTGCAAAACCGATCCCATGATAGTTCAGAGGATGGGAAGTTAAGGCAAACGGAGGCTGCGTCGCGAAGCGCTTCTGATGCTGCTGCGACGTAGTAGAAGCTACGCCCAAATCGCCGCGAGGAAGCCTCGGCTTCACTGTATTTTAGTAAGAGCTCTACCCAAGCATAATATCCAACGCGAAGTGGGTACGTTTCATCGTAGTCGAAGATAAGGTCGAGATTACCGCTGAGTACCTTGAAGCCAGAACAGCTAGTTTCAATTAGGTCTCGTTGAATGTCATTGGTATTTTCGGAAGGAACCAAGATTACTTCGGGGGCTTCTTCCAGCCCAGCCCAATATGGAAACGCGACCATTTTTCCATCTTCGCGGAACACCTCTTCTCCGGTATTGTATGGTGTTTCAGCGCAATCGCGGAATTCGTTCGGCACGTAAAACGCCAAGCTATCGGCAGCCGCGATGCTGCTCCAAAAAAATGTGGAGGCTAAGTTTATCGCGGGCAACGCCGCTTTGAAAAAGTGATGTTTCATTAAGCGTAATGTTTCAACTTCCTTAGTCTTTGTGCTGGTTACGAAAGAAAAACTCAATGTCGTAATTCATTGATTGCGGAATTGTCCGATGAGATCGTTTCTTAACTATCCGTTGCCCATCCCCCGTACGCCCCATTCCCATGCCCTAAACTTCTTTCCGTCATAACTCCTTTCAACAAGCCGGGCAGAGCGGCGGCGGAAAGGAGCACAGATGGTATTCGATTTCTTGCGTCGTGGATCGGCTGAGGCAGCGCCTGAGGCGAAGGCGAGCGCGGCGGGGCCCGTGGTGGCGTGGCAAACGGGCGGACGTGTGGCGTGGAGCCCTCGGGATGCAGTGTCGCTGACGCGGACGGGGTTTTCGGGGAACCCGGTGGGGTTTCGCTCGGTCAAGTTGATTGCCGAGGCGGCGGCGGCTCTGCCTCTGGTGCTGCAGGATCAGGCGCAGCGCTATGATATGCATCCGATCATATCCCTGATGCGCCGTCCGAATGCGGCGCAGGGGCGGGCGGAATTGATGGAGGCTTTGTTTGGGCAGTTGTTGCTGTCGGGGAACGCCTACGTCGAGGCGGCACAGGCCGAGGATGGATTGCCGGTTGAACTGCACGTCTTGCGCTCGGACAGGATGAGTGTGGTGCCGGGGGCGGATGGGTGGCCCAAAGCATATGACTATACAGCGGGCGGCAAGACGCATCGTTTCCCGGCTGATGCAATCTGTCATATCAAGTCGTTCCACCCGCAGGATGATCACTATGGGTTCTCGCCGATGCAAGCTGCGGCAATGGCGATTGACGTGCATAACAGTGCGTCGCGGTGGTCGAAATCTCTGCTGGACAATGCCGCGCGGCCTTCGGGGGCGCTGGTGTGGAAAGGCGGCGATGGCCATGGAGTGATGGCCGAGGATCAATTCCGCCGCTTGTCCGATGAGATTGAGCAGAACTATCGCGGGGCGCGCAATGCGGGTCGTCCGATGGTTCTGGAAGGGGGGCTCGATTGGAAGCCGATGGGTTTCTCACCCTCTGACATGGAGTTTCAAAAGACCAAGGAAGCCGCCGCCCGCGAGATCGCGCTAGCCTTTGGGGTCCCGCCGATGCTGCTGGGGATCCAAGGCGACGCGACCTATTCGAACTATCAGGAGGCCAACCGGGCGTTTTACCGCCTGACCGTTCTGCCCCTGGTGACGCGGGTGGCGGCGGCGGTTTCGGATTGGCTGGCGGGCTTTACTGGCGAAGAGCTGGTGTTGAAACCCGACCTGGATCAGGTGCCGGCGCTGTCGGCGGAGCGGGATGCGCAATGGGCGCGTGTCAACGGTGCCGAGTTCCTGACAGACGCTGAGAAGCGCGTGATGCTGGGGCTGCCGGAGCGTGCAGATGGCTGAGGGGTATCCGCCGTTTGACTGTGCGCCGGGCCTGCGTCTGGCTGCGCATGAACGGGTGGCCGAGATTCAGCACGCGCATCTATGCAGGCGGCTGGATCAGATCGAAGAGATGATGGAGCGGCTGGAGAAACGGCTGTGGCTGACGGTCTATGGAGTCGTTGCGGCGATCCTGGCGCAAGCGTTTCAGTCAATTCTGGTGGTGTCGCCATGAATTCAGAGGCTTATGAGGAGGTGTTCATGGATTTAGAACACAAGTTTGCGCGGTTTAGCGATGGATTGTCGGTGACCGAGGACGCGGTGATCGAGGGCTATGCCAGCCTGTTTGGGCAGGTCGATCAAGGGAGCGATGTAGTGCAGAAAGGCGCATATCGCAGGTCGTTGGCCGGGCTGAAGACGGCAGGTCAGCGGGTCAAGATGCTGTGGCAGCACGACCCGGCGCAGCCCATCGGTGTCTGGGACGACGTGCGCGAGGATGAGCGCGGGCTTTGGGTCAAGGGACGTATGTTGGAAAGCACACAGAAAGGTCGTGAAGCCGCGGAATTGATCCGGGCCGGGGCCATTGACGGGCTGTCGATCGGCTATCGCACCAAACGAGCCATAAAAAATGAAAAGGGCCATCGGGTCCTGACCGAACTGGAGCTGTGGGAGGTGTCGCTTGTGACTTTTCCGATGCTGCCCAGTGCGCGGGTGGCGGCAAAGGGGACGACCCCGGACGCTGAGGAAACCCTGCGCAGTATTGCCGAGGTGTTTGATCATGCCCGGCAGGAGCTGGCGCGAACCTAGCGCGCCTCAATCCCACCCAAATAAGGAAGTTCTGATGAGCAAGACCGAGACCCCGGCCTTGACCGGAGAGGGTGTGCCCCTGGTTCAAGAGGTGAAGCAGGCGATGACTGGATTCGTGAACGAATTCAGGGGCCTGAAGGCTGAAGTTAAAACCAAACTGCAACAGACAGAAGAGCGGCTTACCATGCTGGATCGTAAATCAATCATCGCGGCGCGCCCGCATCTTGCGGCATCAATCGAGGACGGTGCGCCGCATCAGAAGGCTTTCGACGCCTATGTAAGATGCGGTGACGATGACGGCCTGCGTGGTCTTGATATGGAAGCCAAATCGCTGTCCAGTGCGGTCAACAGCGATGGCGGTTATCTGGTCGACCCGCAGACTGCCGAGATGATCAAGTCGGTGCTGAAATCCACGGCCTCGATCCGTTCGATCGCTTCGGTGGTGAATGTCGAGGCTAACTCGTTCGACGTGTTGATCGACCACACCGACGTGGGCGCTGGCTGGGCGGATGAAAGTTCAGCAGCCACCGAGACAGCGACCCCGTCGATTGATCGCATTTCGATTTCCTTGCACGAGTTGAGCGCGCTGCCCAAGGCGTCGCAACGTTTGCTGGATGACAGCGCGTTTGATGTCGAGGGCTGGCTGGCCGGTCGTATTGCCGACAAGTTTGCCCGTGCCGAAGCGGCGGCGTTCATCTCGGGCGATGGCGCGGACAAACCAAACGGCATTCTGAACCATGCCAAGGTCGACAATGATGTCTGGACCTGGGGCAATCTGGGCTATGTCCCGACCGGCATCAACGGTGGTGTCGATGCAGATGCGATTGTCGATGTGGTCTATGCGCTGGGCGCGCAGTACCGCGTCAATGGCACCTTCGTGATGAATTCAAAAACCGCCGGTGTGATCCGCAAGCTGAAAGACAGCGATGGGCGCTTCCTCTGGTCGGACGGGCTGGCCGCGGGCGAGCCCGCGCGCTTGATGGGTTACCCGGTGCTGATTGCCGAGGACATGCCGGATGCGGGCACCGACAGTTTCTCGATTGCCTTTGGTGATTTCCAAGCCGGGTACACTATTGCGGAGCGCCCTGATCTGCGCGTCTTGCGCGATCCGTTCAGCGCCAAGCCGCACGTTCTGTTCTATGCGACCAAACGCGTCGGCGGCGACGTGAGCGACTTTGCCGCGATCAAGCTGGTGAAATTCGGCACCGCCTAAGCGGTGACGGATCCGGGGGGTCATTGGCCCCTCGGGTGCGGGCGCGGGCCGGGGTGAGATCCCCTGCGTTGTCTAGCTGCTCCCCTCCGTCCGAGCAACGTGGGGCGGCGCGTGCCCGTCATTTTCTTGAGTGAGGCCCCGGAGGGGTCCGAGATTGCGGAGTGAATGGATGATGTTGATCGAAGAAACCGCCATCGCGGATGCGGCGCTGCCGGTGGATCAGTTTAAGGCGCATCTGCGGCTGGGCACGGGCTTTGCCGAAGACAGCGTACAGGATGATGTGCTGAAAGGCTTTTTGCGCGCAGCCGTTGCGGCAATCGAAGCGCGCACTGGCAAGGTTCTGATCGAGCGCGATTTTTCCTGGAGCCTTACCGTTTGGCGAGACCAGTCGGGAGAGGTGCTGCCAGTGGCACCGGTCACCGAGGTCCAGAGCGTGACGCTGGCAGATGCAGAAGGCGCAGAGGCTGTCGTCACCCCGGATAGATACCGGTTGGAAAAAGATGCTCAGCGCCCCCGGCTTAGGCCAATGGGGTCATTGATGCCGAAGATGCCAAAGGGTGGTTCTGTCAGGATCGTCTTTGGCGCTGGGATGGCAATGGATTGGGGCGGATTGCCCGCCGATCTGGGGCAGGCGGTGCTGTTGCTGGCCGCGCATTACTACGAATACCGCGATGAGACAGCGCTGGGTGCCGGGTGCATGCCGTTTGGTGTCACCAGCCTGATCCAGCGCTATCGCACAGTTCGTTTTGGTGCAGGGGTCGTGCAATGAAAGCGCCGCGGTTGAACAGAAAGCTGGTGCTGGAGGCGCCGGTGCGCGTGGCCGATGGGTCAGGCGGATACGCCGAAACCTGGGTGCCGCAGGGCACGGTATGGGCCGAGGTGACCGCGCGCAGCGGGTCCGAGCGGCAGGTGGCTGGTGTCCCTATTTCGCGAGTCGGCTATCGCATCGTGATCCGGGGCGCGCCCACCGGTTCGACCACGCGGCCATCGCCGGATCAGCGCTTTGCTGAGGGCGCACGTCGCTTTGTCATCCGCGCTGTCGCTGAGCGTGATCCGCGCGGCCAGTACCTGATCTGTTTCGCGGATGAGGAGGTGGCAGCATGAGCTATGGCGTTTCAGCCGCCCTCCAGGCGGCGGTGTTCAAGCAGATTTCAGAGGACGCGCAGGTTAACGATTTGTCCGGTGGCGCAATATATGACGCGGTGCCAGCCGGAGCAGTACCACAGACTTATGTGACGCTGGGACCGGAAGAAGTTCGGGATGCTTCTGACCGATCGGGTGGGGGTTCGGTGCATCGGTTCACGATTTCGGTCGTGTCCGAAGCCGCAGGGTTCGGGGCCGCCAAGACCCTGGCAGGAGCTGTGTGTGACGCGCTGGAGGGTGCCATGCCCAGCCTTGATCGCGGGCGTCTGGTGGGCCTGTGGTTCGAGCGCGCATCAGCCCGGCGTACCGGCACCGGTGGGGCGATCCGCCAGATCGACCTGAAATTCCGCGCCCGCGTGGAAGACAACTAACCAATCAACGGAGAGAGCATATGGGTGCCCAGAACGGCAAGGACCTGTTGGTCAAAGTGGATATGAACGGTAGCGGTCTGTTCGAAACGATCGCGGGGTTGCGCGCCACGCGCGTCAGCTTCAACGCGGAAAGTGTGGATGTCACCAGCCTGGAAAGTCAAGGTGGCTGGCGCGAACTTCTGTCGGGCGCCGGGGTCAAATCAGCGTCGATATCCGGCTCGGGGGTGTTCAAGGATGCCGGGACCGATGAACGAGCGCGGCAATTGTTCTTTGACGGCGAAACACCGGATTTTCAGGTCATCATCCCGGATTTCGGTATTGTCGCCGGGCCGTTTCAGGTCACAAGTGTCGAATATGCGGGCTCGCACAACGGCGAGGCGACCTATGAGATGAGTTTAGCCAGCGCGGGCGCGCTGAGCTTTACGGCGCTGTAAGCCGATGGCCAATCCGTGGACGGGCGAGGTGGCATTGACCATCGATGGAGAATGGCGGGTGCTCAAGCTGACGCTGGGTGCTTTAGCGGAATTGGAACAAGAGCTGGGTGCCGGCTCGCTGGTGGAACTCGTGCAACGGTTCGAAAGCGGAGCTTATTCCAGTGGTGACGTATTGGCACTGATCGTGGCCGGGTTGCGCGGCGGTGGCGGCGACGTCAACCGCACCGATCTGCTGAGCGCCGAAATTGAGGGTGGCCCGATGGCAGCTGCGCGTGCGGCAGCCGAGTTGTTGGCCCGGGCCTTCATGGTGCCGGATCAGGCATGAGCGGGTTCAACTGGCCCGCCCTGATGCGGGTTGCGCTTGTCGGTCTGCGTCTGACGCCAGATCAGTTCTGGCGACTGACGCCAGCCGAATTGCAACTGATGTTGGGGCATGGCGTAGGGCTTCCGGCGATGAACCGGGCTGGCCTGGATGCGATGCTGAAGGCCTATCCGGATAAATTACAAGGAGAGCGTGATGACGGATCGTGACGGGTTTGACGACTTGCAGGAACGCGGCGATGCGCTGGGTGACTCGCTGGGCGACGCGGCATCTATGGCGGCTGCTTTTGACGGCCAGATGAAACGGATCAGCGCGGCGTTTGAGGAAACCGGCAAGGATGTCGCGACGCTGGAGCGCGGCATGTCCAGCGGGTTGCGCAAAGCCTTCGATGGCGTGGTGCTGGATGGGATGAACCTGTCCGATGCGCTGGACGTTTTGAAGAATTCAATGATCCGCACCGCGTATTCGGCAGCGATCAAGCCCGTGACGGATCATTTTGGTGGGATGCTGGCCGGAACCGTTGGCGGTCTGGTGCAGGGGCTTTTGCCATTTGCCGACGGCGGCAGTTTTTCGCAAGGGCGGGTGATGCCCTTCGCCAATGGCGGCGTTGTCAGCGGCCCAACCACATTTCCCATGCGCGGCGGAACCGGGTTGATGGGGGAAGCCGGACCCGAAGCTATCATGCCTTTGGCGCGCGGGTCGGACGGTAAGCTTGGGGTGCGCACTTCGAGCGGTGGGCGTGCCGTCAATGTCGTGATGAACATCACCACCCCGGACGTGCAGGGGTTCCGTCGCAGTCAAGGCCAGATTGCGGCGCAGATGAGCCGCGCACTTGGGCGCGGCAATCGCAACAGGTAACTTGAGGGAGCAGGCCATGAATTTCCATGAGGTTAGATTTCCCGCCAGCCTGAGCTTTGGTTCGGTGGGCGGCCCCGAGCGGCGCACAGATATCGTGACGCTGGCCAACGGGTTTGAAGAACGCAACACGCCCTGGGCCCATTCAAGGCGACGCTATGATGCCGGGCTGGGGATGCGCTCGTTGGATGATATCGAAGCGCTGATTTCGTTCTTCGAGGCGCGGCAGGGGCAGATGTTCGGATTTCGGTGGAAGGATTGGTCTGACTTCAAGTCGGGCGCAGCAACGGCTGAGGTAGACAATGCCGATCAGGTTATTGCACGCGGCGACGGCAAGACAACCGAGTTCCAGTTGGTGAAAACCTACAGCTCTGGCGGGTTCAAATACGTCCGTCCGATCCTCAAACCAGTTCTAGGGACCGTCAAACTTGGCCTTGAGCAGGACGAAATGCGCGAAGGCGTGGATTTCGAGGTGGATCTGGCGCGGGGCCGGGTCACGTTTACGAACGCGCCACCGCAAGACGTCGAGATTACGGCAGGGTTCGAGTTTGACGTGCCCGTTCGTTTTGACACCGACAAGATTCAGACCAGCGTGGCCAGCTTTCAGGCAGGCGACGTGCCCAACGTTCCGGTGGTCGAGGTGCGGGTCTGATGGGCGGTAATGCACAGGGGTTGCAGGAGCATCTGCAAAGCGGGATGACCACCACCTGTCGATGCTGGGCCATCACGCGCACGGATGGGCAGGTCTATGGGTTTACCGATCATGATATGGAGTTGCGCTTTGACGGGCTGACATTCAAAGCAAGCTCTGGCCTAACCGCGGCAGCGATCGAACAGGCAACCGGGCTTTCGATCGATAACTCTGAAGCGATGGGTGCGCTGTCTGATGCCGCGATTAGGGAAGAGGATATTGAGGCCGGACGGTTTGACGGTGCTCAGGTTCAGGCTTGGCACGTGAACTGGGCAGACCCCGAACAACGAACTCTACAGTTTCGTGGTTCAATCGGGGAAATGCGTCGCGGTGGCGGGGCCTTTCATGCTGAGCTGCGTGGGCTGACGGATCTGCTGAACCGGCCCTTGGGGCGGATTTACCAAAAACCTTGCACCGCAGTGCTAGGCGACGATGCGTGCCGATTCAACGTGGCAGCGGCCGGTTTTCAGGCAGAGGCTGAGATCTTCAACCTGTCGGCGGGCAGTGTGCTTCAACTGAAAGGGGCGGACGCGCCGGATATGGGATGGTTCGAACGTGGCCGTCTGGATGTAATTTCCGGCACGGCCTCGGGTCTTTGGGCGTCGGTGAAACAGGATGAGCGTATCACGGGCGGGCGCAATGTCACCTTATGGGCGGGGATCAGTGGCGGACTGACAGTCGGTGATCGAGTCCGGCTAACCGCCGGGTGCGACAAACGCATGGAAACCTGTCGAAGAAAATTCAACAACCTCATAAATTTTCAAGGTTTTCCGGACTTGCCGGGCGAGGATTGGGTGATGGCTGTTCCTAAGAAAGACAAACCGAATAAAGGGGGCAGCAGACGATGACAATAGACCGGCAGGATATAGTTGCAGAAGCGCGCCGATGGCTAGGCACGCCGTATGTGCATCAGGCGTCCGTCAGGGGCGCGGGGGCGGATTGTTTGGGATTGCTACGCGGAATCTGGCGCGCGCTGTACGGAGCTGAGCCGGAGTCCGTGCCGAGCTACAGCATGGACTGGTCAGAGCCGCAGGGGGATGAACGCATGTGGGATGCGGCCCGCCGGAATTTGACATCAAAGCGACCCTCGGAACTGGCAGCAGGCGACGTATTGCTGTTCCGCATGCGCGATGGCGGCGTCGCCAAACATGTGGGTGTTGTCAGCGAAACCGGCGCGGTCCCGCGGTTCATTCACGCATATTCCGGGCAAGGCGTTGTGGAAAACGCCCTGAGCGACCCTTGGCGTCGCCGGGTTGTCGCCTGTTTCGCATTCCCGCTGGAGGTCAAGTAAATGGCTACGATTGTACTTTCCGCAGCAGGTGCTGCTCTTGGCGGCTCGATCGGTGGCACTGTCGCGGGTCTTTCCACGGCAATTATTGGCCGGGCTGTCGGCGCAACGTTGGGGCGGGTCATCGACCAGCGGCTGATGAGCCAATCTGTGATGGGTGGCGGCAGCGAGGTTGTCGAAACCGGGCGTCTGGATCGTTTCCGCCTGACCGAAACCGGAGAGGGGGCTTCGGTCACTACCGTGTTCGGACGTATGCGTGTCGGTGGGCAGATCATCTGGGCGTCGGACTTTCTGGAAACCCGCAGCACCAGCACGACAACGCAATCCACGCGGGGCGGAAAAGGGTCGCGGCGGCCAAGTTCGGCCACAACAACCACGACCACGCATACCTACAGCTATTCGATCTCGCTGGCGATTGCCGTGGGCGCTGGGCAGATCTCTGACATCTCGCGTATCTGGGCCGATGGTGAAGAGCTTGAGCGCGCCGGGCTGAATGTGCGCCTGTACAAGGGCACCGACAATCAATTGCCTGACCCGTTAATCGAGGCGGTCGAGGGCACCGGACAGGTCCCTGCGTACCGGGGCACCGCATATGTGGTGATCGAGGACCTACAGCTTGCTGCATTCGGCAACCGGGTCCCGCAGTTTTCCTTTGAGGTTGTCCGACAGGAACAGCCGGGGCTGCCCGACACACCCGGTGCTGTATCCCAGATCGTGCGCGGCGTGGCGATGATCCCGGGTACGGGCGAGTATTCTTTGGCCAGCAGGCAGGTGAATTATTCCAAAGGGCAGGGGCAAAGCTGGGCTGCGAACGTGCATTCGGCTTCGGGCGTTTCCGATCTGATCACCTCAACTCACGCGCTGAATGCTGAATTACCCGCCTGCGAAGCGGTATCGCTTGTCGTGTCGTGGTTTGGCGACGATCTGCGGTGCGGTCAGTGCAAGGTGCAGCCAAAGGTCCTGCACAAAGAGTTTGATGGCGAGAACATGCCGTGGAGCGTATCAGGCGTATCCCGAGCTGCTGCACAGGTTGTTCAGATCGAAAATGATCGACCAGTTTATGGGGCGACACCTGCGGATGCGTCGGTGGTCGAGGCGATCCGGCATCTGAACACATCCGGCAAGCGGGTGATGTTCTATCCCTTCATCTTGATGGACCAATTGCGCGGCAATGGCCTGCCGGATCCGTGGTCTGATGCCACCGATCAACCGCACCTGCCTTGGCGAGGGCGGATCACGCTGAGCGAGGCACCAGGCCGCAACGGATCCCCGGACAAGACAGCCGGGGCTGACGCGCAGGTTGCGCAGTTCTTTGGCCAGGCCCGCGCTGGTGACTTTGTCGTCGGCGATGGCACCGTCACCTATACCGGCCCGCAGGAATGGGGTTTGTTTCGGTTTATTTTGCACTATGCGGCGCTCTGCAAGGCAGCTGGTGGAGTGGCGTCGTTCTGCATCGCATCCGAGATGCGCGGCCTGACGCAAATCAGGGGCGCGACCGGGTTTCCTGCGGTGGCGCAGATGCAAATCCTCGCGGCGGAAGTGCGCAAAATCCTCGGGCCGAACACCAAAATCGGCTACGCGGCCGACTGGAGCGAGTATTTCGGTTACAAACCCGTCGATGCTGGCAGCGACCGGTACTTTCATCTGGATCCGCTTTGGGCCGATGACAATATCGACTTCGTTGGTATCGACAACTACATGCCCCTGTCCGATTGGCGGGACGGAGAAGATCACGCCGACGCCAAAGCGGGCGTAGATGCGATCTATGATCTGGACTACCTGCGCGGCAATGTTGAAGGTGGGGAAGGGTACGACTGGTACTACGCCTCGACCGAGGAATCCAAAGCGCAGATCCGGTCTGCGATCGAAGATCAGGCGCATGATGAGGCCTGGATCTGGCGATATAAGGATATACGCAACTGGTGGTCGCAACCGCATCACGAACGGATCGGAGGCGTGCGTCAAGCCAATCGGACCGCATGGGTGCCTCGGTCCAAGCCGATCTGGTTCACGGAACTGGGTTGTGCGGCCATCGACAAAGGTACCAATCAGCCGAACAAGTTTCTGGACCCGAAATCCTCGGAATCCAAGCTGCCGCGCTATTCCAACGGTCTGCGGGATGATTTCATTCAGGTGCAATATCTCAAGGCGATTTTGGGCTATTGGTCCGAGGCAAAAAACAACCCGGTTTCCAATACTTACGGCGGCCGCATGATTGATCTGTCCAACGCTTATGTCTGGGCCTGGGATGCGCGGCCATATCCAACCTTCCCGAACCTGCAAAGCCAGTGGAGTGATGGCGAGAATTACGCGCGAGGGCATTGGTTGAACGGGCGGTCGGGGTCGCGCACGCTGGCATCGGTAGTGACCGAGATTTGTCATGGGGCTGGAGTGACCGACATCGACACGTCGCGCCTTTATGCTGTGGTGCGTGGCTATGCTATTGAACAGGTCTCAGACGCGCGATCAGCGTTGCAGCCGCTGATGCTGCGCTATGGTTTCGATGCAATCGAGAGGGATGGCGTATTGCGGTTTCAGATGCGCAATGGGCAACGCGCCATCGCGCTGGAACAGGAACATCTGGCGCTCAGCTCTGATATTGAGGCCGGTATCGAACATCGCCGCGAAGCCGAGGCTGAAATGACTGGCCGGGTGCGCTTGCGCTTTGTTCAATCGGATGGGGATCATGACATCGTCGCGGAAGAGGCCGTTCTGCCCGACACGCGGACGCATTCGGTGTCTGTCAACGAGATGCCCCTGTCCATGACCCGTGCCGAAGGTCGCCAGACGGCGGAACGGTGGCTAAGCGAGGCGCGGGTGTCCCGCGAAACCGTGCGCTTTGCGCTGCCGCCTTCGTTGGGGCACATCGGCGCGGGGGATGTCGTCAGCCTGGATGAAGGCGGACAGGGTGCGCGTTTCAGGATCGATCGACTGGAACAAGCTGAGATGCAATTGGCGGATGCCGTTCGGATCGAACCGGGAATATACGCGCCGTCTGATCTGCCTGATGACCTAGTCTCGACCAAGCCCTTTGTCGCCCCGGTTCCGGTTCTGCCAGTGTTCATGGATCTGCCGCTGATTACCGGCTCAGAGGTGCCGCATGCGCCTTACCTGGCTGTGTCTGCCGACCCCTGGCCCGGCGGCGCTGCAATGTATTCGGCTGTGAATGATGAGGATTATACCTTGCAAGAGGTTATCTCGGCACAGGCCGTCATCGGGTTTACTCAATCGCCTTTGCGGCGCGCCGGCGTAGGGGTTTGGGACGACGGTGCGCCGCTGCGCGTCAGGCTGGTCGATGGCTTGCTGGAATCGCGCCCGCGCGACGCTTTGTTGAATGGTGCCAATCTGGCCGCAATAGGGGACGGGACGCCCGGCAACTGGGAACTGTTCCAGTTCGCCAGCGCCGAACTTGTGGGTCAGGGGACCTACGCCCTTTCAGGGCGCCTGCGCGGGCAATTGGGGACGGACAGTGTCATGCCTGACACCTGGCCTGAAGGTTCAACTTTTGTCTTGCTGGATGAAAGAGTTTTCCAAACCGGGCTGTTGCGGTCTGAAAGGCGGGTGGCGAAACATTATCGCATTGGGCCGGGAACGCGTGCCTATGACGATACTTCTTTCCTCCACCAGGTTCACGCCTTCAACGGCAACGGACTTCGGCCATATGCTCCGGTGCATGTCAAATTGGCAAAAATCGGAGCGGGTGATGAAATTTCGTGGATCCGTCGAACCCGGCTGGACGGCGATGGCTGGGATGGATTTGACGTGCCGCTAGGGGAAGAGACTGAATCCTATCTGGTGAAAATCAGGATCAACGGGTCAGTAATACGCGAACAGGTTACGTCAGAGCCGCGCTGGACATACCCATCAACGATGAAAGCCGCCGATGGCGTAACCGGCACTTACGAGGTTGATGTGGCACAGATCTCAGCCAGCTACGGGCCGGGTCCCGCCGCACGTCTTCTGGTTGGGTAAGGCAGTTATGCGTCCTGTTTTGCACGGCGATGTAAGTGCCGCGGCGCGGGTGTTGCTAAACGCGCCGCCTTCCGACCGGGAACGCCTGTGCACTAGAATGATCAACGAAGCTGAACTGGCCGACATCTATGTCGGCCATACAGGCCGGCTACACCCGCTGTTTGGTAATGGCTCATTGATGACAGTGGCCCGAACCCGGCCATTGGCCAACGAGCCAAGCTTTGACGATTTGCAATATTGCCAGTGTTTTGAGATGGTTCTGCGATGCCTGGTTCAATTTCGCGTTACCCGGATGCGCAGCTGACGCACTTGCTGGCCGCTGGATCAAGGTTCAGACGACCAACCGGAATCTCTTCGCCGCAATCCTCGCAATACCCGAATTCTCCATCTTTGATCCGGGTCAGGGCCACTGACAACCGGCGTGTTTCGATATCACGATTCGCTTGCTGAGCCTTGGCCATGGCCTGATTTTGCAGGGCGTCCATCCGGCTGAGCCGCCCGACTGCCTGTTGGTCCAGTTCAACAACTGCCTGTGCCTCGGTTCCAAGCGCAGAATGCGCGGCCAATTCGTCCAATCGCGCGCGGATACGGGCTTCGAAATCCTCCAACTGGGTTTCATTCATTTTCGTTGCCCTGCAGATCACGGGTTTGCGTTTGGTGATTTTACAACTAAATGGCATTCTAGGCGCAGCAAAGGATGAAAAGCCATGTTCGAAACGCGCAGCCACGTGACCCCTGTCGACCCTGTTTGGGATCGCATCACCGCCGAAGCTCAGTCGGCAGTTGAGATTGAGCCTTTGATGGGTGGGCTGGTTCACGCCTGTATCTTGCACCACCGTAGCCTGGAACGGGCGCTGTCCTACCGGATTGCGGCCAAGCTGTGCTCGAACGAAATGTCGATGATGGTGCTGCGCGAGATCGTGGACGAAGCCTACGCCGACGACCCCGCACTGCTCGAAGCTGCGCGCGCGGATTTGATGGCCGTCTACGAACGCGACCCGGCCTGCCACCGCCTGTTGCAACCAATCCTTTACTTCAAAGGGTATCAGGCGATGCAAGCCTATCGCGTGGGGCACTGGTTGTGGCGCAAGGGGCGTTATGATCTGGCGTACTTCTTTCAGATGCGCTCGTCCGAGATTTTCGGGATTGATATCCACCCCGCGGCAAAGATCGGGAAAGGTATCATGATCGACCACGCGCATTCGATCGTGATTGGTGAAACGGCGATCGTTGGCGACAACGTCTCGATGTTGCATTCGGTGACCCTTGGCGGGACCGGCAAGGAAGAAGAACAGCGCCACCCCACGATTGGCGATGGCGTGCTGATCGGGGCAGGTGCCAAGGTTCTGGGCAATATCGTAGTTGGGCATTGCAGCCGTATTGCTGCAGGCTCGGTGGTGCTGCAGGAAGTGCCTGCGTGCAAAACCGTGGCCGGAATACCGGCGAAGATCGTCGGAGAGGCCGGGTGCGATCAACCCTCGATCTCGATGGATCACATGCTGGGCAAAGACCAGTAACTCAAGTCAGTTCAAGCGGTCGTTCTTTTTGATCGACCGTTTGCGCCGCTGTTCTTCACGCCGCTTTTTTCGTTCTTCTTTCCTTTTCGCGCGTTCAGCTTCACGTTTAGCCGTTTCGGCTGGATCAGAACTGAAGGCGGAATGTTCGCCCGGATAGGTATTGGGCTTAGCCGCCGCAACCGTCGGCATACCAAACACAAGGGCTGCAACCAGCAAACAGTTTACAGAAAAGGTAGAAGTCATAGGGCACCTGTGTCCGTGATTTTCATTCAGACAAGGTGGTTGAGGGTAGGTACCGGCGCAACACGCGCGGTGATCACAAGCGCTCACATGACGGTTGTGATCTGGTTGGGTCGCGCCGGTCTGGTATCGGCGCGACCCTGATTTTCCTTAGGCCAGCATGACCATCGGGTTTTCCAGGTTGTCCACAATGGCCTGCAGCAACTGGGCGCCAAGCGCACCGTCAATGACCCGGTGATCGACAGACATTGTCACCGACATAACAGTAGCTACTGTCAGTTCACCGTCATCGCCGACAACCGGTTTTTTCAGCCCTGTTCCCACTGCCAAGATGCCCGCATGCGGCGGGTTCACGATGGCATCGAAATTGTCGATGCCGAACATGCCGAGGTTCGAGACCGCGAAGGTGCCCCCCTGATATTCATGCGGGGCCAGCTTGCGCTCACGCGCGCGACCGGCAAGGTCCTTCATCTCAGCCGAGAGCGCGGACAGCGACTTAGTGTCGGCGTCCTGCAGGACCGGTGTGAACAGACCGCCTTCGATCGCAACCGCGACCGCTACGTCCGAGGGTTTCAATTGCAGAACCCGGTCACCGGCCCAGACAGCGTTGCAGGCGGGAACCTGTTGCAGCGCGTTGGCGACGGCCTTAATGATGAAGTCGTTGACGCTCAACTTTACGCCACGGCCTTCCAGCTGCTTGTTCAGCTGGCTGCGGAACTTGAGCAACGCGTCCAGCTTGATATCGCGGCGCAGGTAGAAATGCGGGATCGTCTGCTTGGCTTCGGACAGGCGGGCAGCAATGGTCTTGCGCATCCCATCCAGCTTGATCTCTTCGTAGTCGCGACCTTCGTACATCCGGGCAACAGCATCCGCGGACGGACCGGCCGGAGCTGCGGCGGCTGCCGGTGCAGCAGCGGCGGGTGCGGATGCGGCAGCCGGAGCCGGGGCAGTTGCAGTTGCGCCTTCGACATCTGCTTTCACGATCCGCCCATGTGGGCCAGAACCAGCGATCTGCGCCAGATCAAGACCTTTCTGGGCCGCGATACGGCGGGCCAGCGGAGATGCGAAGATCCGACCGCCATCCGCCTTGGCCGGAGCAGCCGGAGCAGGGGCGGGCGCCTCGGGTGCCGCTGGCGCGGCAGCCTCGTTGCTCGCGGCAGCAGCAGGAGCAGCCGCCGGCGCAGCGGCAGGGGCTGCGGCAATGTCATCCGCGCTTTCGCCGTCTTCCAGCAGCACCGCGATCGCGGTGTTTACTTTGACCCCTTCGGTACCTTCGGGGATCAGGATCTTGCCGATTGTGCCTTCGTCGACGGCCTCGAATTCCATCGTGGCTTTGTCAGTTTCAATCTCCGCCAGCAGGTCGCCGGACGAGACGGTGTCGCCTTCCTTGACCAGCCATTTGGCAAGGGTGCCTTCCTCCATGGTCGGCGACAGGGCGGGCATCAGAATTTCTGTAGGCATCTGTCTGTCGCTCCTTACCGGTAGGTCACTTGTTTGACGGCGGCGATCACTTCTTCGGTTGTGATCAGGGCCAGCTTTTCCAGATTTGCGGCATAAGGCATCGGAACATCCTTGCCGGTGCAGTTGATGACCGGCGCGTCGAGGTAATCGAACGCTTCCTGCATCACCACGGATGAGATGTAGCCGCCGACCGAGCCTTGCGGCCAGCCTTCTTCGACGGTCACCAGACGGTTGGTCTTCATCACAGAGTTGATAATCGCGCCTGTGTCCATTGGCCGGATAGTGCGCAGGTCGATCACCTCGGCACTGATACCGTCCTCGGCCAGCTTGTCGGCGGCCTCAAGCGCATATTGCATGCCGATGCCAAAGCTGACGATGGTTACATCCGTGCCTTCGCGCCAGATACGCGCCTTGCCCAGCGGGACGGTCAGATCGTCCACCTGCGGCATGTCGAAAGAACGACCGTAAAGGATTTCGTTTTCTAAGAACACAACCGGGTTCGGATCGCGGATCGCCGACTTCAACAGACCTTTTGCATCGGCTGCGGAATAGGGCATCACCACTTTCAGGCCCGGTATTTGCATATACCACGCTGCGTAATCCTGGCTGTGCTGCGCACCGACGCGAGCAGCGGCACCGTTGGGGCCACGGAACACGATAGGACAACCCATCTGACCACCGGACATGTAGAGCGTCTTGGCCGCCGAGTTGATGATCTGGTCAATCGCCTGCATGGCGAAGTTGAAGGTCATGAACTCGACAATCGGTTTCAGTCCGGCCATGGCGGATCCGACGGCGATGCCGGCAAACCCGTGTTCGGTAATCGGGGTGTCGATCACGCGCTTGCTGCCGAACTCGTCCAGCATGCCCTGGCTGATTTTGTAGGCGCCCTGATACTCGGCGACTTCTTCGCCCATCAGGTAGACGTCCTCGTCACCACGCATTTCTTCGGCCATCGCATCGCGCAAAGCTTCACGCACGGTCTGCTGTTTCATCGGCGCATCTGCTGGCCAGTCCGGGGAAAGATCCACCTTAGGCGCGGCAGGTGCAGTTGCAGCAGGGGCAGCGGTCTCTGCTGCCGCAGGGGCCGCCTCGGCCACCGCCGCAGGTGCAGCTGCGGGAATGGCGGAGGCGTCTTCGCCTTCTTCAACCAGCACCGCGATAGGAGTGTTCACTTTTACCCCTTCGGTGCCTTCGGCGATCAGGATCTTGCCGACGATGCCTTCATCGACGGCTTCGAACTCCATTGTCGCCTTGTCGGTTTCGATCTCGGCCATGATGTCGCCGCTGGATACGGTGTCGCCTTCCTTGATCAGCCACTTGGCCAATGTGCCCTCTTCCATTGTGGGCGAAAGGGCGGGCATGAGAATTTCGGTTGCCATGTCTTAGTCGTCCTCTCAGGCGTAAATGTCGGTCCAGAGCTCTTCGACGGAAGGCTCGGGGCTTTCTTTCGAGAATTCGGCGGCTTGATTGACGATCTCTTTGATCTCTTTGTCGATCGCCTTCAAATCATCCTCGGTCGCGTGTTTACCGGTCAGCAGCAGCTCGCGCACATGTTCGATCGGGTCGCTTTGCTCACGAACCTTCTGAACCTCTTCGCGGGTGCGGTACTTGGCCGGGTCGGACATCGAGTGGCCGCGGTAGCGGTAGGTCTTGATCTCGAGGATATAGGGGCCTTTACCCGCACGGCAGTGCGCGACAGCCTTTTCCCCTGCGGCTTTAACCGCAAGTACATCCATGCCGTTGACGATCTCACCGGGGATGCCGAACGCTTCGCCGCGGTGGTAGATATCCTTGGTCGAGGTCGAGCGCGCCTGCGCCGTACCCATGGCGTATTGGTTGTTCTCGATCACGAACACTACCGGCAGGTCCCAAAGGGCGGCCATGTTGAATGTCTCATAAACCTGGCCCTGGTTCGCTGCACCGTCACCGAAATAGGTAAAGGTCACGCGACCGTTGCCTTTGTATTTGTCGGCAAATGCCAGACCCGCACCCAGCGGAACCTGCGCGCCAACAATGCCGTGGCCGCCATAGAAGTGCTTCTCTTTCGAGAACATGTGCATCGAGCCGCCCTTGCCTTTGGACAGACCGCCAATGCGACCGGTCAGCTCGGCCATCACGCCACCCGGATCCATGCCGCAAGCCAGCATGTGACCGTGGTCGCGGTAAGAGGTAATCCGCTTGTCACCTTCTTCAGTCGCAGCCTCAAGGCCGACGACAACGGCCTCTTGGCCAATATAGAGGTGGCAGAACCCGCCAATCAGACCCATGCCATAGAGCTGACCGGCCTTTTCTTCGAATCGGCGGATCAGCAGCATTTCACGGTAATATTCGGTAAGTTCTTCCGCAGAAACGTTTGGTTTCTTTGTGGTTTTTCGCGCAGCCATGTTGGCGATCTCCCCCTCTCGGCAAGATAGTTTAGCGTTAAACTATTTCATAAAGCATTTCCTGCTTTCTGGCGAGCAGAAATGTGACGCAGCGTAGGGCGAGCCGTCCGGCTTCAAAACTCAGGCCATTTTTGCGTCAGTTCCATTTCCCGGATGTTATCTCCGATTGACTGGCGCTACGCTTTTTTGACAAGTTACGTTGGGCTATAGATGCTCGCGCCCGAACTGTGGAGTTCTTTCCGAATGATGATCCTGCGACAAGATAAGCTTATGTTTATAAAAACAAAAAAGACTGCTGGGACTTCTATTGAAATTGCACTTAGTAAGCACCTTGCAAAGGGCGATTTTGCG
The DNA here is from genome assembly GCF_059610545.1 of Ruegeria sp. CDSC068. Classification (NCBI taxonomy): domain Bacteria; kingdom Pseudomonadati; phylum Pseudomonadota; class Alphaproteobacteria; order Rhodobacterales; family Roseobacteraceae; genus Ruegeria; species Ruegeria sp. CDSC068. The sequence goes on along the minus strand of NZ_JBXWNV010000005.1, from coordinate 85,077 downwards.
ACGCCCTTCACCAAGGAGGAGGAAGAACAGCGCGCGGGCAAGCAGTTCATTGTACGCGGCTCGTTGCGTTTGCTAAGGGAAAGGTCGGAAGGCCACGTACGGGCGCGCAATCCCCACAACGGAATCGCAGTGGCGCGAACTTATCTCGGGGACCTTTGCGACGGATGTTTCAGCTTCTGCGTCGAACGCAACCCGTGGGATAAGGCGGTTTCTGCTTTTTATTTCTGGATGCACCAGCGCGGGTACAAGATTGTTGATGTTGGGGAATCGTTTCATCGGTTCTGCAATTTGCAGCTGCGATTCTTTTCAGACTTTCATCTGTATTCTGAGAATGGGCAATTGGCGGTCGACCGCGTTCTGCGCTACGAGAGTTTGCAATCAGATTTCAACACCCTGATGGCTGAGAGGGGGATCACAGATGTCTCGTTGGGTGATCGGCGTTGGAACTCTGGTATCCGAAAAGAATATGATATCGGTGTTTTCTACGGCGAGAATTTCGATAATGCGAACGTCGATATCGTGGCGAATGTCTTTGCCGCCGAGATATCCGAATTCGGTTATGAATTTCCGACTAAAGAAAGCGTCAGGCCAAGTTCCGCGTGAGCCATTTCATTCCGGGCCGTCAGGTGCTTTGGTCAAAGAACCATCGCTCAATCGGTTCAGCGGATGACGATCTCATCTGAGCGGATCATGCCTAGCACGGACCGCGCCTGCTGATCCAAAAGATCCAGATCCAGGTAATTGTCCGACAGGCGGCGCGTCAGGTTTTCCATTTCCGTGATCTCGGCATCAAGTTTGGCCAAGTCACGCGACAGGGCGTCCCGTTCCGCTGCAATCTCGACCCGTCGGAACAGGCCATAGTCGCCTTGCACGGCGGCAAAGGTGAAATAAACACCTAACGTGAAAGCCACCATGAAAAATGCAACTGCGCCCAAACCGGGCCGATGGGAACGGGACACTCTGTTTACCGCCGTATGAAGTCTGCCTCTAAACGTGCCCTTTTCGGACATCTGTCTGCACTATGTCACAGGTGATTCGGCTTGTGAATCCCTCGATTCGCAATTTTTCATGATCAGCAGAAAAAACATGTTCGCCCCATAAATTTGGCTGGGTTGAAAAGTGGTTATCGCCAGGCTTCAAGCGCTTGATTGCGCTGCAGGGTTTGTTCTTCCATGCAGGCCCAATAGAACATGGGGGCCGCGCTACCGTCGCTTTCCAGCTCGGGGTCACAGGTCGCGTCACGACGTTTCAGCCAGGCGCGTTGCTCGGTCAACAGGGCTTGGCCATCACCACGCGTGTCCGATAAGGGTTTGATCTCTGACCAAAGGCTGTTCAGATCCTGATCTGCCACTTCCCATTTCTCTTTGGCGCAAAAATTGAGATCGAGCTGTGTGTGCCCGTTGCAGTGGGATTGCGCATATGTCGTGACGGGCAGCAGGGTGGTGGCAAGGACGGCAACAGCTTTCATGGTGCATCTCACGGTTTGACGAAGAGAGTACCATGAATGCCGATTGCCAGACAGATAGGGGTTACTGATCCAGTGCCGCAACACCGGGCAGCGTTTTGCCTTCCATCCATTCCAGGAAGGCACCCCCTGCAGTCGAGATGTATGAAAAGTCCTTGGCAGCACCGGACGCATTCAGCGCAGCGACCGTGTCACCACCGCCTGCGACCGACACAAGCTGTCCGGACCGTGTCAGCTCAGCCGCTTTCAGGGCCGCTGCGTTGGTGGCGGCATCGAATGGTTCAATCTCGAATGCACCCAGCGGGCCGTTCCAGATAAGCGTTTGGCTCTTGTCGAAAATCGCAGTGATTTCCGCAACGGTTTCCGGACCAGCGTCAAGGATCATGCTGTCTTCGGGGCATTGATCCGCTGGTAGAACCTGATTGGGGGCGTGGGCTTCGAACTTTTCAGCGACCACGACATCGCGGGGCAGGACAATCTGACAGCCGGTTGTCTCGGCCTTGGTCAGGATCTCGGCGGCAGTGTCCTTCATCGCGGTTTCTGCCAGTGACTTGCCGACGTTTACGCCTTGCGCGACGAGGAACGTGTTCGCCATGCCACCGCCAATAATCAGGTAATCCACCTTTTCGATCAGGTTGCCCAACAGGTCCAGCTTGGTTGAAACCTTGGCGCCGCCGACCACCGCAGTGACCGGGCGTTTAGGCGCGCCTAACGCGGCTTCCAACGCGCTAAGCTCTTGCTGCATCAGGCGGCCCGCGCAGGCGGGCAGAAGACGGGCAAGCGCCTCGGTCGAGCTATGCGCGCGGTGAGCCGCCGAAAAAGCATCGTTGCAGTACACGTCGCCCATTTTTGCCATGCCGGCAGCCAGTTCCGGACTGTTCTTTGTTTCCGCAGCGTGAAAGCGCGTGTTTTCCAGTAAAAGCACCTCGCCAGCACCCAGGTTGGCCGCTGCGGTTTCCGCCTCGATCCCGACGCAGTCATCGCCAAACCGAACCTTGGTGCCAAAGGCCGTCTCCAGCGTCGGAACAAGCTGCTTCAGCGACAGGTTCTGCCGGCGCTCTCCGCCCGGGCGTCCGAAATGCGCCAGCAGGATGGGCTTGCCGCCAGCGGCCAAGATGTCCTTAACGGTCGGCACGATGCGCTCAATACGGGTGGCGTCGGTCACGACCCCGTCGACCACCGGCACGTTGATATCCACGCGCACCAGCACGCGTTTGCCGTTCAGGTCCATGTCGTCCAGTGTTTTCCAGCCCATCGCGCAATCCTCGACAAATGTGAAAGTAACTTAGGCGGTTCTTTTCCTGCATTTTGCCCTCAGGTCAATGCGTCACTTGGCATTCGCGCGCCCGGCGCATAGGTATTTGCGCAAGATAAAACGACAGGAGGGCCTCATGGCCGAGATCAAGGATCCCGAAAACACAATCATCGTCGAACTCAAAGGCGGCAATGTCGTCATTGAGCTGCTGCCTGACGTGGCACCGCAGCACAGCGCCCGCATGAAAGAACTGGCGCGCAATGGCGAATATGACAACGTGGCCTTTCACCGTGTGATCGACGGTTTCATGGCGCAGACCGGCGACGTGCAGCATGGCGACATGGAAGACGGGTTCAACCTGCGCATGGCGGGCACCGGCGGATCGTCTCTGCCGAACGTTCCGGCCGAGTTCTCGAAACTGCCCCATGATCGTGGCACTTTGGGCGCGGCCCGGTCGCAGAACCCGGATTCGGCGAACTCGCAGTTCTTCATCAACTTCGGCGACAATCATTTCCTGAACGGCCAGTACACTGTTTATGGCCGTGTCATCGACGGAATGGAGCATGTGGACGCTATCGTACGAGGCGAGCCACCAGCGAGCCCTGACCGCATGATCAGTGTCAAGGTGGCGGCTGATGTATAAGCTGGCTGCTGCTTTTGCCTTGTTGGCCAGCCCTGCGCTGGCCACGGGTCTTGAGGTCGAGATCGAAGGTGAGGGGGCCAATGGCACTGTCACCATCGACCTGTTCGATGATATTGCTCCGAAACATGTTGAGCAGATCGCTGCTCTGGCCAATGAAGGCAAGTACGATGGCGTGGTGTTTCACCGCGTGATTGACGGCTTCATGGCGCAGACCGGCGACGTGGAACATGGCCGTTTGGGTGGCGACATGCGCCGCGCCGGCACAGGCGGTTCCGACCGTGCAGACCTTCCGGCCGAGTTTTCTGATTTCGAATTCGACCGTGGCGTGGTTGGCATGGCGCGGGCGCAAGACCCCAACAGCGCAAACTCGCAGTTCTTTATCATGTTCGAACCGGGCCCGTTCCTGAACGGCCAGTACACGGTTGTTGGTCAGGTGACTGACGGCATGGACGTGGTTGACGCGATCAAACGCGGTGAGGGTCAGAACGGTGCCATTATCGGCCAGCCGGACGTGATGAAAAAAGTCACCGTCACCGAATAATCCTTGAACCCGGCGCTGGCACCAGCGCCGGGTTTTTTGTCATTGGTCGATGAAGCCTCTGATCGCTTGCGTATATGCATCCGGGTCTTGAAACGACGCAAAGTGACTAACGTCTTTCAAAATCAGAAGATCAGCATCAGGGATCGCCTCGGCAATCGCTTGCGAGTGTTCGGTAAGGATGGCCTCGTCATGTTCGCTCTGCACGACCAGAGTGGGCACGGTCACCGATTGCAGCCCCTCAAGCCCGCCGGGCTTTTCTGTGGCCCACATGGCCGCGACACCGCCCAGGAACGCTTCGAACCCGTCCGGGGTGGGGGACATGGCGGCATAGTCCCCGGCCATCATTCCGACGTAAGAACCGAAGACTTCGTTGGTTTCTACTGAAGGATCGATCCCATCCAGCGTGACATTGCCCGCATGGGCGAAATGGCTGGCAAGACGGTCAGGCGCAGTGGTCGAAATCGTGTAGCCAATGTTGGCACCATCCGACCATCCAACCAGATGCACCTGTCCGACATTCAGATGATCCAGCAGCGCCAGATAGTCCTGCGCCAGCAATTCATAGCTGTAGGTGCTGCCATCATTGGTTGACCGGCCATGCCCTCGGGTATCTGCCACAATCACGCTGTGGTCGCTGGACAGATCAGCCACTTGTGCTGCCCAGATATCGCCATGCGCAAGACCGCCATGGATCAACAGGACGGGTGTGCCCTCTGCCGATCCATAGGTGGCGTAATACATGTCGATGCCATTCACGCTGGCGGTACCACTGGACGCGGCCTCGGACATATCGGGCGTTTCGGGGATTGTCAGCCAGGCATCCTGTGCCAGTCCCGCTGTCGCGGTCAACGTTATCGCAGTGACCATCAGTGTTCGAAGCATGTCTACCTCCCTGGTTTCGCGTCGTCTCGTCAGGGATGATAGCTTAGGAACAGGAAAGCGGGGGAAATAATCCCCCGCTTGGCCATTAGTCGTCTGTTGTCATCGCCTTCCAGATCAATGCGCCGATTGCGCCACCGATCAGGGGTGCGACCCAGAATAGCCAGAGCTGCCCAAGGGCAGGCGCGTCCGCGAACAAAGCAACCCCTGTGGACCGGGCCGGGTTGACGGATGTGTTGGTCACCGGGATCGAGATCAGGTGGATCAATGTCAATCCAAGTCCGATGGCGATGGGGCCGAACCCGGCAGGAGCGCCGCTGGAAGTGGCCCCCAGGATGATGATGATGAAGAACGCGGTCATGACGATCTCGATCACCAGAGCGGACATCAGTGAATAGCCCTCGGGTGATGCCTCACCATATCCGTTCGAGGCAAACCCACCCACGCCTTCAAAGCCGGGCGCGCCGCTGACGATCAGATACAAGACCGCGGCTGCAGCAATCGCGCCGATAACCTGAGCGATCCAATAGGGGATAAGGTCCTTCGCCGGAAACCGCCCCCCGATCATCAGCCCAAGACTGACTGCGGGGTTGAAATGACCGCCCGAGATATGCCCAACGGCATAGGCCATCGTCAGAACGGTGAGGCCAAAGGCAAAGGCAACGCCAAGCCACCCGATACCTACATCGGCGACCCCAGCGGCCAGAACGGCGCTACCACAGCCGCCAAGCACGAGCCAGAAGGTACCAAAGAATTCAGCCATAAGTTTTGATGACATTAAAAGTCCTCCAGAAAACAATGGGTTTAAGGTTAATTCAAAAAGTTCATTTTGTGAAATTGTAAGAAAGCAGCCTGTACCTGGATTCCTGTTTGGGTTGTATTGGGAAGGGAAAGGACAAATACTCACTCACAATATTAGCATGTGTAGGTTTATAAAGATGCCCAATCGATTGCGTCTGAGAAATTGCGCTCTGCGCTCCGCATTTCTGTATCTTGGTTTCATCAATTCGGCAGGCGCCGAACAAGTGGAACTTCCAAATGGCGCTGATTTCTATCTCGGTGCAGCGTTTCGCAGCATTATGACCTTTTCTCCTGCCGAGATCACAACCGACGACGTTCGGCAGCAGGTTGCTGGGAATTATTTCGCTCTGATGTCGAACGCGGATGGCGTGCTGTCTCAGGCGGACGCAGTGGACTATTTGCGGGTCGTTTCGAACAAGTATTCGTTTTCCATTACCAAAGAGCCAGCGCGATACGATCTGGACCGGGACGGTGTGGTCACGCAGGCAGAACTTGAAGTTTTCTTCTCAAAAGATGCCTGGGGACCGGCCTATCATCTGTATGGTCAAGGGGCGACTTTTGAAGAGGCCACCGTGCGGTTTTGGCAAAAACTTGGTGAGCAAACGGCCCGTATCCGGGGTGTGATGGGAGCGGCTGAAAACGGTAATATTCCCGTCGTCGATCCGAAAGGCGGCTGGACGGGGGCTGAAGAAACGGCCAGGCCGAAGCCCGTCCCTTACTTCGATGACTTTGACATTGACGGTGACGCAGCCGTTACGTTTGAAGAGTTTACTGAACCGCTTTGGGCAGCAGTCGCGGCGTCGGACCTGGACGCGGACGGTCTTTTTTCAGATGATGAAATCAACCGGGTTCGGGAACGCTTTATTCTTGCTAACGAGGCGTTGGAAGGAAATGGGTTCCGTTCAGTGTCAAGCTGGGCGGAGCGTTAAAGACACGCGCTGATCCCTAAGAACGGTCGCAGTGCGCCTCACACAGGATCAATAGATCAATGCTTGTTCCAACTTCCACGAGTTAAGCCCAGCTTACCGGGTCCAGTCGGAACAGTTTGGAAAGCTGGTCATATACCTCGGGTACAGCCGCCTTCAACGCGCGGGGCTGTTCGAAAAAGACCTCGACAGAGACGGCAAAAAACTCCTCGTGCCCGGTCGCGCCATAGGGATCTATGACCGTGTGCCGTCCACTTTCGACAGCGCGTACATGGGAGTCATATGCGGTCAGGAACACGCGTTCCCATTCGGCAAAGCTTTGTCCGTCGCTTAGGATCGGAACACCGTTGGTTCCCCCAGACAGGTCGTCGATTTGGTGGGCGAACTCATGAAGTACGACGTTCTGCCCGTCATGATCATTCAGCGCGCCAAGTTTGCTGTGGGTCCAGGAGAGAATAACCGGTCCCCGGTCCCAGCTTTCACCGGTGCGCACGATCTCTTTCTCGCTGACGACGTATCCTTCCTGTCGGCGCTGCCGAGACTTAAAAGCGTTCGGGTAGATCAGGATTGTTGTCAGGTTTTGATACCAAAGATCGCTGTTCACAATGAGCAAGCAGGCCTGCGCGGCGATGGCCAGTTCCATCTCCTCGGTTACGTCCTGCCCGTCGCAACCAAAGAAACGAACCTGATCCAGAAATAGATTCACCTTGCCGTCCAGTTTGACACGCAGGTCAAGGGGCAGGCGGCGGATCAGAGGCACTTGCTGTTCGATAAGGATGCGTTGGTGGTCTGTCAGGGGCGTGGACAAAAGCTGTTGGCGCGCTCGGGACTTGGACCAGTAGCGATACAGTACGAAACCGGCGATAAGCGCCAAGGCGGTGAAAAAGAACAACATAAAGGTCACTATAAGGACGCGCCGGGCGGTTGGAACCGGAAAACTCGATCGTCCCCGTCAAATGAAAAACGCCGCAGGTTTCCCCGCGGCGTTCGAAACTTTGGACAGTGGTCCGCGTTACTGCTTGACCTCGGCTGCCGGGTTGGCACCCGCCTTGCCGCTGCGGCCCGGGTTCAGGGGGTCGTCCTGACGCTGAACCGATCCTTCGAAATGCGCACCGCTTTCGATCGCGATGGTCTTGTGGATGATGTCGCCTTCGACACGTGCGGACGAGGTCAGGCGAACTTTCAAGCCACGGACACGGCCCACGATGCGGCCGTTTATCACGACGTCATCGGCAGTGACTTCGCCTTTGATGGTGGCGGTCTCACCGATTGTCAGCAGATGCGCACGGATGTCGCCTTCGACAGTGCCTTCGACCTGGATATCGCCCGAGGTCTTCAGGTTGCCCGTGATGTGCAGGTCCGAAGACAGAACCGATGCCGGTGGCTTGGGCTTGGGCGCGGTGCTGGCCTTGTTTTCTGCCGGTGCAGGGGCCGCCGGTGTCGCCGGTGCAGCGGGTTTTGCCGCCTCGGGTGCAGTGGACGAGGGCTCGTTGATTTTGCTCTTAGAAAACATTTCTCGCAGCCTTGATGTAAGTCATTGGGTTAACAGGTTTTCCGTTCACGCGAACTTCATAGTGCAGGTGCGTGCCGGTCGACCGTCCGGTGCTACCCATATCAGCAATATGATCCCCGCGCGAGACCCTTTGACCAACCTTCACGCGTATCTTCGTGTTATGGGCATAAAGTGTCTCAATTCCGAACGCGTGCTTGATTTTTACCAGCCGTCCAAACCCGGACTGCCAACCGGCATGGGTGACCACACCGTCTGCGGTGGCAAAAATGTCGGTGCCATGAGCACCTGCGAAATCAGCGCCGTTATGCATGCGGCGACCACCTGTCTTGGGGTCGCGGCGCGTCCCGTAACCGCTCGTGAATCGCACGACGGAATTGACGGGGCTTGCAAACGGCGCTTTCTCTGCTGCAATTCGATACAGGTTCAACTGATCCATCTGTTGCAACAGAGTATTTGCGCGGATCTCGTCGGGGGTCAGTTCCTCACCGCGCGTGCTAAAAGAAATAGGGGTTAGGGGGCCGCCCATGCCGCTGTAGCCGCGGCGAACTTCTTCGATGATGCGGTCGGTGGGCATGCCGGCCTGACGGAACATCTTGTCCAGTGGTTCGACCGAGATCACCATCGCCTCTTCCAACTGGCGGAAGATCTCGTCGCTGCGTTCCTGCATCAGCCGGATTTCCAACTCAAGATCGTCACGCTGTTCCAGCGCGTCCTTCGCATTGGCGGCAATCTGGTCGCGTTCCTCGGCGGTGCGGGACAGCGCCTCGGTCATAAAGTTCATCTGCTCGGGGTTGGCAACGGCGGCCATGTACATGTCGCCTTCGCCCGCTTCCTGCTCAAGCTTGACCAGCTCTGTCCGAGCTTCTTCGCGCTGTTTCATGGTGGCGCGCAGCGTGGTCTGGATAACCTCAATCCCGGTCTCAAGCTCGCGGCGGCGGTTTTCCGACGCCAGCAGTTCCGACTGCATGGCCGAAATCTGCTCAAGCGCTGCGTTGAACCGGTCCTGAGCTGCCAGAGCCTCTTGCGCGCGCACGTCCCGTTCTGCGGACATGATATTCAGACGTTCCTGATAGGTCGCCTGATCGCGTTTTGCCTGTTCCCGGAAGTTGCCCGACCCGATGCTGTCCATCAGAAGGATCGCGGTCGCAACGGCTGTCCAACCCACGAACAGTGCAACGCCAGCGACGGCGACAACTTGCGTTTCCGAGCTTAGCCGAATGAATCGCGTATCATTGTCTGATTTCAGAAAGACACGGCGTTCGGGAAAATGCCGCTCAAACAATGAATGTAATTTAATTGCCAGACGTGTTCTCACGCGTCTCACCTCTCCATCCCCAAGATCGGGATCGGTCGTGAGTGATAGCCGTCCCTTGGGCGAAGTGCATAAAGCGGCAATTTGTTTTGGGCAAGTTTGTTAACTTACCGACCCTGCGTTACTGGTTTTTGCCGCCGATTCTAGGCGAAAAATTGCCGATACCTTCAACTTAAGCCCGTTATTGCGTCGGTCCCGGCAATGGCAAGTCTTCCGTCAGAGGCCAGTAGAAATCCGGTGGCAGCCCGGCCTCGGCCCGTTTTTCTTCGTTAAACGGGGGCTTCAGGACGCCATGGAAATACTGGCGCACCAATTGGTGAAACACATCCTTGGGATCCGTGTTTTCACGCCCACACAGGAAATGAAACCATTTTGATCCATAAGCCACGTGCCCCACTTCTTCGGCATAGATGACCTCGAGCGCAGCAATTGCTTGCTCGGCCTTGGCCTTGCGGAATATGTCGATCATGCCGGGTGTCACGTCCAGCCCACGCGCCTCAAGCACCATGGGGACAACCGCCAGCCGTCCCATCAGGTCTTCGACAGTGTCTTCGGCCGCGCGCCACATTCCAGCATGCGCGGGTAGGGCGCCATAGTAGCTGCTCATGCTTTCCAGGCAGTCACAGACCATCTCAAAATGCCGCGATTCTTCTTCGGCACATTTGACCCAGTCGTCATAAAACCCGATCGGCATCGGCACGTGGCCAAATCGCGCGATGATATCCCAATGCAGGTCAACGGCGTTCAGCTCGATATGCGCAACTGCGTGAAGCAGGGCAATACGCCCAGCCTCGGTCCCGGGCTTGCGCTTTGGAACCTCACGCGGCGACAGCAGCTCGGGCTTTTCCGGGCGGGCAGGGCTCAGCGGCGGAGTTGCGGTTCCCACCTCAATCTCAGGCGCGTCGCCCTTGCGCGAAGCGAACCAGGCTGCGGCATGGCGCTTGGACAGGGTGGTCTTTTCACGACCATCCGCTGTTGTCAGGACTTCGGTCGCCATCTGAGTCAGTGTTTTGGACACCGCGTTGTCTCCGCTAATTGAGGTGGACGGCTCTTAAACCGGATGGCAGCCATGGTCGAGAGGATTACAGGCTGCGCACCGCCGCAAGCACTTCGTCCACATGGCCGGGGACTTTGACCTTGCGCCAGACCCTGGCGATCTTGCCTTCGCCGTCGATCAGGAAGGTCGCGCGCTGAATTCCCATGGATTTCTTGCCGTACATGTTCTTTTCAACCCAGACGCCATATTCCTCGCAGACCGAAGACCCTTCGTCCGACAACAGCGGGGTCGTCAGGCTGTGCTTGGCGACAAATTTGTCGTGCTTGGCGACGCTGTCCCGCGAGATGCCGAAAACTTGAGCCCCCGCATCTGCAAAGGCCTGAAGTTGTTCCGAGAAACCGATGGATTCCTTGGTGCAGCCCGGCGTATCATCGCGGGGATAGAAAAACAGAACGACGGTACCGCCGCGCAGGTCCGAAAGGGTCACTTCGCCGCCGCCGTCGCGGGGTAATGTGAAATCAGGGGCGATGTCTGTCACGTCGGGCATTGGAAACTCCGCTAAAGGATTTTAAGTGCTGCCCGGCATAATAGGGCGACGCGAGCGGGTTGAAAGACTTGGATAAAAAATTGGCTCAGCACGAAGACGCAAGTGGCGACCGGCCCGAGACGCCTGTCCGCCGCCGGTCACGCCGTCGTATCGCCGCGCGCTGGAGCATTGGAACCCTGTTTTTAATGTGCCTGCTGGTCGGAGCGGGCTGGTTCTTTCTGATCGGAAAACAGCTGCACGCGCCGGAATGGGTCACGCAGAAAGTAGAAGCGCGTCTTGAACGCAGCCTTGGCGGTTTGAAATTCACCTTTGGGGACGCCAGCTTTATCGTCAACGATAAGTGGCGCCCGCGAATCCGATTGACGGATGTGACCATCAGCGATGCAGCGGGTCATCAGATCGCTCAGATATCGGATTTGCGGACACGCCTGTCGATGCGCGAATTGCTGCGCGGTAAGATCAGACCGCGGCGGATCACTATGCTGGGCGCGCAGATTGCTTTGACCCGTGGTGAGGACGGTGCGCTGTCGCTGACAGTGGGGTCGGGCAGTGCCCCGGTGCAAAAGGCCCCGACGCTGGCACAGCTTATCGAGGAATCGGATGATGTGTTCCTGTCCCCGTTTCTGTCAGGATTGCGGGCGGTCGATCTGGAATCGCTGACGCTGGATTATCAGGATCTGCGGCTGGGGCGGGCCTGGGTGTTTGACGGCGGGCATATCTCGATTATCCGGGACGGTGATGAAATGCGGCTGGCGACCGGGTTTTCGGTGCTGACCGGGCGCGACTATGCCAGCACGATCGAGGCAAACTATACCAGTGTTCTTGGTACACCTCAGGCGAGTTTTGGGGTTTCGATCACCGATCTTCCCTCGGAAGACATCGCCACCCAAAGCGTTGCACTGGCGTGGTTGCAGGTGCTCAATGCTCCGATTTCCGGCGCGTTACGGGGCAGTGTAGATGGGCAGGCCGCGCTGGGTCCGCTTTTTGCGACGTTGAACCTGGGCGAGGGTGTCCTGCAGCCCAGACCCGAGACGCGCCCGATCGGGTTCGAATCCGCGCGCGCTTATTTCACCTATGACCCTGCGCGTCATGTTCTGGAATTCAACGAGGCCTCGGTCGTGTCCGATGTGGGGGCCGTGCAGGCCGAAGGCAAAGCCTATTTGAACGGGGTCGAAAACGGTGTTCTTGAAAGCTTGACGTCACAGCTGACCCTGAACAGTATCGATATCTACCCCGGTGGTCTGTTCCCGGAATCGCTGGAAACGGCGCGGGCGGACGTGGATTTTCAACTCAAACTGGCTCCGTTCGAGCTGCAGCTGGGGCAGTTAACGATCACGGATGCCCTGCACGAATTGCACGCAACGGGCAGGTTGATCGGTCAGCCCGACGGCTGGGATGCCGCGTTTGATGCGCAACTGGACAAGATGGGGTCCGAGAACCTGTTGCGATACTGGCCCGAAAGATTGGCGCCGAACCCGCGGAAATGGGTGTCGGAAAACCTGTTCGAAGGTCAGTTTTCGGATGTGGAGTTTTCACTACGCTTGCATCCGGGCAGTAAGCCGGACCTCTATCTGGGCCTTGGGTTCGATGAGGCCAAGATCAGGTTTGCCAAGACCTTGCCGCTGATCCAGGACGGGCGGGGCCGGCTTAGCCTGCTGAAAGATCGCTTTACCGTCACGGCTGAAAAAGGGGTTGTCATCGCCGATCAGGGTGGCGCGGTGGATGCCTCGGGAACCTCGTTCATCATCCCGGATACAACTGCCAAGGGCGGAACACCGGCGATTGCTCGGATCGAGGCGAGCGGCAGCGTCGAGGCCGCCTTATCGCTGCTGGACCGACCACCACTAAGCCTGATGTCCAAAGCCAACTTGCCGGTCGATCTGGCGGCTGGTGACGTAAGCTTGTCAGGCACATTGTCATTGCCGCTGAAAAAGGGGCTGAAGTTTCACGACACCGAATTCCACTACACCGGTGAAATCGACAATGTGCAAAGCGACAAACTTGTGCCTGACTATTCCGTCAGCGCTGATCTTTTGAACCTGTCCGGCAATCAGACGGAGGTGAAGATCGACGGCTACGGCTTATTCGGCCAAGTGCCGATGCAGGTCGCCTGGCGCCAGCCCATTGGCGGAGACGGGCCTCAACGCAGCGAACTGACGGGCCAGATCGAACTGTCGCCGTTGCTGATGAACGAGCTGAAGGTGCCGCTGCCGCCGGGCATGCTGACTGGAAAAGGCACAGCGGATATCACCGTTGGAATCGGCGCGGATGAACCCGTCACACTCTCTGCGACCTCGGACCTCGCCGGGGTCGGAATGGCAATTCCTGAACTTGGCTGGCGCAAAGGGACGGGGGCGACCGGAAAGATGACACTGGACGCCACGCTGGGTGAAAAGCCCAAAGTGGATGATCTGACGCTTGATGTCGCGGGGCTGCGCACTAAAGCCTCGATCTTCTTCCGGGACGGGGGTGCCTTTGACCGGATACGGTTCAGTTCGTTTGATCTGGGCAACTGGCTGGCGGTGCCGGCCGAACTGATCAACACCGGCGGTCCGGTTCCCAATATCGTCGTTCAGGGCGGTGTCATGAATCTGGGTCGCGCAACCTTCGGCGAGGGCGGTGGCGGAGGAGGGTCAGGCCCCGGTCCAAGGATCGATGTTCTGTTGGACCGCCTGCAGGTGACCGAAGACATTGCACTGACCGGGTTCCGGGGCGCGTTTCAAACCACAGGCGGGGTGAACGGCACCTTTACGGCCAATGTTAACGGCGGCACGGCGGTCAGCGGTCAGATGAGCCCGCGCGACAGCGGTAGCGCCGTGAACATAAAGTCGAAGGACGCAGGGGCCGTCCTGCGGTCAGCTGGTGTTATCACCCAGGCGCGTGGCGGCAGTTTGGACTTGCAATTGGAACCGGTCAGCGCGCCGGGGAATTATGATGTGATCCTCAAGATATTAAACACACGCATTACCGACGCACCCGCAATGGCCGCGCTGTTAGACGCGATCAGTCTTGTTGGACTTTTGGACGAGATGACCGGGCAGGGGATCTTTTTCTCGACTATCGATAGCCGCATGCGGATCACCCCGACCGAAATCAAAGTCCTCAGTGGAAGCGCCGTTGGCCCGTCCATCGGCTTGTCCTTTGACGGCACGATTGACACGGTTGCGGGCATGCTAAACCTGCGTGGCGCGATCTCTCCGATCTATCTGGTGAACGCGATCGGAAGTGTTTTCACAAAAAAAGGCGAGGGGGTCATCGGGTTCAACTACAGCCTGACCGGGCCGCTTACGAAGCCAAAGGTTTCCGTAAATCCGCTGTCTGGCCTTGCGCCACTGTTCCTACGCAATTTGCTGCGCGCACCGGCCCCGACTGTATCAGATGGCCCCAACGCGCTGCCGAGAAAGCCGGATGAGCCCAAAAAGACCTTTGGCTCTCCACCACGGGACAATTGACCCGGATGGGCTGTTGCTGATTCCGATGCGGAATTGTATGGCGCGGCTATGAAACTCAGCGATTTTGACTTCCATCTGCCCGAAGACCGGATTGCCACACGTCCCGCCAGCCCGCGCTCATCCGCGCGCCTGCTGGTGGCCGAAGGTGACGCGATCTCGGATGCGCATGTTTTTGATCTACCCGACTGGTTGCAGCCGGGTGACAGATTGGTGCTAAACGACACGCGCGTCATCCCCGCACGTCTGAACGGACGGCGCCATCGCGACAGTGCGCAAGGACCGGTGTCTGCTGCAATCGAGGCGACTTTGCTGGACCCGCAGGCTGATGGCACATGGGCGGCCCTGATCAAACCGCTGAAGAAAGTGAAGCTGGGCGAAGACATTCAGTTCTCGGATCATCTGAGCGCCACGCTGGAGCGGGTTGAGGACGGGCAAGGCTATCTGCGGTTCAATCTGTCGGGCGACGATTTTGATGCTGCGTTGGAACAGGCCGGTGCAATGCCTCTGCCGCCCTACATCGCCGCCAAGCGGCCTGCGGATGAGCAGGACAAGACGGACTATCAGACAATCTGGGCCCGCAATTCCGGTGCAGTTGCCGCCCCGACGGCGTCGCTGCACTTTGATGAGGCGTTGATGCAGGCGCTGGGCGCGCGCGGCGTCGCAGTCACTCATGTCACGCTGCATGTGGGCGCGGGCACCTTTCTGCCGGTCAAGGTCGAGGACGTGACGACCCACAAAATGCACGCCGAATGGGGCAGTGTCAGCGCCGCCGCCGCGCAAGAGATCCGAGAGACCAAAGCCGCAGGGGGCAGGGTCATCCCGGTGGGCACTACCGCGCTGCGTCTGATCGAAAGTGCCAGCCGGCCGGGCCAGATCGAACCATGGGAAGGTGAGACCGATATCTTCATATATCCCGGTTTCGAATTTCATGTGACCGACGCCTTGATGACCAATTTCCACCTGCCGAAATCCACCTTGTTGATGCTGGTGTCGGCCCTGATGGGGCAGGAGCGAATGCGGAAGGTGTACGCGCATGCGATTGAACAGAAATACCGGTTCTTCTCTTACGGGGATGCGTCGCTTTTGATCCCGTAAGGGACGTGTTGTCGGGATCGAATCTTTTCAATGTCGTAGACAAGCATGACCAAAGCCGTTTTTGATTGCAAAACGGTGTCACAGTCTTGGTCGGAATTTTTCGGAGGCCCCAATGATTCAGGTCCTTTCCAGCGCATGGGCGCTATTGCTTGGTATGGGCCTGTTGATGGTCGGAAACGGCCTACAGGGTACGATCCTGGGTGTCCGGGGCGAGATCGAGGGGTTTTCGACCCTTCAGATGTCATTCGTCATGTCGGCCTATTTCGTTGGTTTCCTGGGTGGATCACGCCTTGCACCCGAAATGATCCGACGTGTCGGACATGTGCGGGTCTTCGCGGCACTGGCATCGTTCATTTCTGCCGTGATGATCATGTATCCGTTGATGACCGACCCGGTTATCTGGATTCTGGGCCGTGTCGTGATCGGGTTCTGTTTTTCCGGAGTGTACGTCACTGCGGAAAGCTGGCTCAACAATGCAGCCAGCAACGAGAACCGTGGGCAGGCGCTGTCTCTTTACATGATCTTCCAGATGACAGGCATCATCAGCGCACAAGGTTTGGTTCTTTTGGGCGACCCGGCCGGGTTCGACACCTTTGTAATCGCTTCCATTCTGGTTTCGGTCTCTTTTGCGCCAATTCTCTTGTCGATCTCACCGACACCTGCGTTTGACACAACCAAACCGATGACTCTGCGCGAATTGTTCGGATATTCGCCATTGGGCTGTGTTGGCATGTTTCTTTTGGGTGGCGTTTTCTCTGCACAGTTCGGGATGGCGTCGGTATACGGTGCCCGCGCGGGTCTGACGCTGGTCGAGATTTCGACTTTTATTGCCGCATTCTATATCGGTGCTCTGGTCTTGCAGTATCCATTGGGATGGATGTCCGACCGCATGGATCGCCGTTTCCTGATTATGCTTGTTGCAGGGGTCGGCAGCTGCGCGGCAGTTGTGGGCTTGGTGTTCGGTGTGACATTTCCAATCCTGCTGGGCGCGGCCTTTGTGATCGGCGGTATGTCGAACCCTCTGTATTCACTGCTGATTGCGCACGCGAATGACTTTCTGGAACACGAAGACATGGCCGCAGCGTCAGGGGGTCTTTTGTTCATCAACGGCATGGGGGCCATTGCGGGCCCGTTGATCACCGGTTGGCTCATGGGGGATGCGGTCTTTGGACCTCCGGGCTTTTTCCTTTTCATCGCAATACTGCTGGTCGTTATGGCTGGCTATGCGCTTTACCGTATGACCCAGCGCGCGGCGATCCCGGTCGACGAAACAGGCACCATGTCGCCGCTCTATCCAACGGCGTCTCCGGTTGTGATGGAATTGGCGCAGGAGGTGGCCATTGAGGCCGCAGAAGCCGAGCAGGAAACGCAAGATGTTGCCTAGAACACGAATTTATGTCGCAAGTGTTGCAATAATTTACTGTTACAATTCTGTAAAACACACTTAAATGAATTTAAGTCCCTTGGGGGGGAAACACGACGGAGTTAAGGGCATGGCAAGTCCTGAAGATGTATTGAGTTTTTGGTTAGATGAGGTTGGTCCCAAGGGTTGGTATCTGCAGGATGACGCATTGGATGCAGAAATCCGCGAAAGGTTCCTGACCACATGGGAGGCTGCGAGTGAAGGCAAGTTCTCTCTCTGGCTGACCTATCCCAGCGGTGCATTGGCGTACATCATCCTGATGGATCAGTTTCCACGCAACATGTTCCGAGGAAGCGCTGAGGCCTTCGCCTCAGACCGCGCGGCGTTGTCAGCAGCGAAATGTGCGGTGGACAAAGGGTGGGATATGAAGATCGACGAACCGGCCCGCCAGTTCTTTTATCTTCCATTGATGCATTCGGAAAACCTGTGTGACCAGGAACGCTGTGTGCGCCTGATGTGTCAAAACATGACCGATGGCGACGACGGCAACCTGTTGCACGCAAGGGCGCATCGCGAAGTGATCCGCAAGTTCGGTCGGTTCCCTTATCGCAACGACGCTCTCTCGCGCCCAATGACCGAGCACGAGGCCGCCTATGTCGACATGGGCGGATACGGCGCGACCGTGCGCGAGCTGCAGACAGCCGGCTAGGACGCCGGCTCGCAGCCTCGGATTGCAATGATCCGGTCGGCAAAAATGTCGGCCGAATTTTCAATTGCAGTGTTGATTAACTGGTCCGGGGCTTCGGTCAACTCGGCTATTCTCGCCTGCGCAGCTTGCAGGTTATTCTCTAAATCATTCAGCTTTTCCAAAGCTTCAGACAGTTTTTGGGCGGTGGCACTATCGGCTGCTGTTCCGCTAAGCTGAAGGGATGACAGGTCGCTGCGCAATGCCGTCAGTTCACCGCGTATCCCTTGAACGTCTTCCTTCAGGGGCGCTACGATCTGGACCTTCTCGGCAAACTTGACGGTAATGTCGTCGACTGTAGAAGCCAGCTTCCACCCCAGAAACAGGCATAGTGCAATCAGGATAAGCGTTGCATTCAGCACGGCAAGCAACAGATCTTTAAGCGTTTTGGCCATGGTAAGCCTTTCGAATGACTTGGGTTTCACAAAGTCCGGACAGGCCCGGTGCGTATCTTCTAGCCATAGGATCACGCGCGGTATAGGCTGAAAACAGCGCATACCGCGCCAGTTTACCCTGCGTCTGTTTTGTCGCGGGAGCAATATGTTGATGCATTCAGGAGATTAGTTTAATGGTAAACTAATTTCTGAATCGACCTGCGCCGAGAGGGAAACATGGCAGCACAATCTTTTGATCTGATCGTAATTGGCGCCGGTCCCGGTGGCTACGTGGCCGCTATCCGTGCGGCTCAGCTGGGCCTGAAGACCGCCGTGGTCGAACGCGAGCATTTGGGCGGTATCTGTCTGAACTGGGGCTGTATCCCGACCAAGGCGCTGCTGCGAACGTCCGAAGTGTTCCATCTGATGGAGCGCGCGAAGGATTTTGGCCTGAGCGCTGACAAGATTGGCTTTGATCTGGATGCGGTCGTCAAGCGTTCTCGCGGCGTTGCGGCGCAGTTGTCGGGCGGCATCGGTCATTTGTTGAAAAAGAACAAAGTTACCGTGGTCATGGGCGCGGCAACGATCCCTGCAAAAGGCAAGGTCACCGTCAAAACGGACAAAGGTACCGAGGAACTGACCGCCAAGAACATCGTTCTGGCCACCGGTGCACGGGCGCGGGAACTGCCCGGATTGGAAGCGGATGGCGATCTGGTATGGACCTACAAGCACGCACTCCAGCCGCCGCGGATGCCAAAAAAGCTGTTGGTGATCGGGTCTGGCGCAATCGGAATCGAATTCGCCAGCTTCTATAATACGTTGGGCGCAGACACGACCGTGGTCGAGGTTATGGACCGGGTCCTGCCGGTCGAGGACGCAGAAATCAGCGCGCTGGCCAAGAAGGCCTTTACCAAACAAGGCATGACCATCATGGAAAAGGCGATGGTCAAGCAACTGGACCGCGCCAAGGGTAAGGTCACGGCGCATATTGAGGTTAAGGGCAAGGTCGAAAAGCACGATTTTGACACCGTGATCTCTGCAGTAGGGATTGTCGGCAATGTCGAAAACCTTGGGCTAGAGGCCTTGGGCGTTAAGATTGACCGTACCCATGTCGTCACGGATGAATTCTGCCGCACAGGTGTCGACGGACTTTACGCAATTGGTGATATCGCAGGCGCGCCCTGGCTGGCGCACAAAGCCAGCCATGAAGGTGTCATGGTCGCGGAACTAATTGCCGGTAAACACGCTCATCCAGTGAAACCCGAAAGCATCGCCGGCTGCACCTACTGTCAGCCTCAGGTCGCATCGGTGGGGTACACCGAAGCCAAGGCGAAAGAGCTTGGCTATGACATCAAGGTTGGAAAGTTCCCGTTTATCGGCAACGGCAAAGCCATAGCGTTGGGTGAATCCGAGGGCCTGATCAAAACGATTTTCGACGCCAAGACAGGTGAATTGCTAGGGGCACATATGATCGGCGCGGAAGTTACTGAGTTGATTCAAGGCTACGTAGTGGGACGGCAATTGGAGACCACTGAGGAAGACCTGATGAACACTGTCTTCCCACACCCGACTCTGTCGGAAATGATGCACGAAAGCGTGTTGGACGCCTACGGGCGCGTGATCCACATGTAAGGATGGGGGCTCTGCCCTCGCCGCCCGTGCCGGGCGTCTCCCCCGGGATATTTAAAGGTCAGATGAATGAAGGATCCTTCCTTCATCTGGCTAAAAACATCACGGAGCACGAGGCAGAGTCACGCAAATATCTTATTTATTCAATGCGTCCAGTATGCGCGCCCACGAACGAATGCCCTTGTGGAAACTTTTCACGTCATACTTTTCGTTCGGTGAGTGGATGGCGTCGTCGTCATTGGCGTAGCCGACGAGCATCGAGTCCAGTCCGAGAACCGAATCAAAATAGCCAACCACCGGGATCGAACCGCCCATGCCGGTAAAGACAGCTTCGCGGTTCCACTCATCTGATAACGCGCCGCGCGCGGCCTCGAATTCGGGGCGATCTAGGTTCATCACCGATGCCGGAGCCCCTTCGAGATCGTTGTCCCAGACAACTTTCGCGTCGGGCGACAGGCGATCTTCGACATGTTTGCGGACTTTGTCGCGCAGGGCATCGGGGTCCATGTCGCCGACCAGCCGGCAGGTGATCTTGCAGTGCGCTTCGGACGGGATCACGGTTTTCGATCCTGCACCGTTATAGCCGCCCCACAAGCCGTTCACTTCCAGCGTTGGGCGTGCCCATTGCTGTTCCAGTGTGGAATAGCCCTTTTCTCCATGCGGTTGCGAATAACCGACAGAACTCAGGTATTCCGCCTCATCAAAACCGCAATTTTCCCATTGGCGGAGCTGCTCTACGGGCACTTCGTGTACACCTTCGTAAAACCCGTCAACGGCCACGCGACCGGTTTCGTCGTCGTAGAACGAGGCGACGATCTTCGACAACTCACGCAGCGGGTTCAGGCCCGGGCCGCCGTAGTGACCGGAATGCAGATCGATGCGGGGACCAATGATGGTGAATTCATCCTTGAGCATACCGCGCAATTGCGAGGCGATGGAGGGCACGCCACGCGAGACCATCGAGGTGTCGCAGACCAGTGCTAGATCGGCTTTCAACTCTTCCTTGTTGGCTTCCAGGAACGGAACCAGCGAGGGCGAGCCGGATTCTTCTTCGCCTTCGAAGAAAAACGTGATGCGGCAGGGCAGAGTGCCGTGGATCGCCTTCCATGCGCGGCAGGCCTCAACAAAGGTCATCAACTGGCCTTTGTCATCCGACGAGCCTCGGCCGCGGATAACTTGACCGTTTTCAGTCTCTTCCAACGCTGGATCAAACGGGGGGCGGTTCCAAAGCTCTAATGGATCAACGGGTTGGACGTCGTAGTGACCGTAGAACAGAACATGCGGTCCGTCGCTGTCCTCGCCTACATGACCTACAACCATAGGGTGGCCCGGCGTTTCGCGCTTTTCGGCTGCAATGCCAATACTTTGCAGGTCGGCGACCAGCCAGTCAGCGGCCTGGTCGACCTGCTCTTTGTATGCGGGGTCGGTCGAGATCGACGGGATGCGCAGAAACTCCATCAAACGGTCGATGGAAGTGGTCAGATCGGAATCGATCTTGCTCAGAACAGCGTCTAGCGACATGAGCTTCTCCTGAATGGCGTGAACTGCTGCGGAACCTATCAGCACCGGCGGCGCCGTCCAGTGCGTATCGGCAGGATTTGCAGTATACTGTCGGAAACAGAATGTGTGGCAGGGTTATCGCCTGCGTCGTTTCCTCGCGTCTTATGGCCGTAACTTTACTTGTCGGGGGGCGTGAACAGGGATAATTGATACAGATCAATGCTGCGACTCCTGCAATGCCACTAGGCAAGGTACTCAAGGGGAAGCAAACCGCGGGGACGGCTTGATCCGTCATTCGGGGAAATAACGGGTTCGACAAACAGCACGTCTATGTCGGGCACAGAAGGAGAAACTGGTGGACTATACTGCTCAGCTCGATTCAGCGATTGCCAGGCTGCATGACGAAGGCCGTTATCGGACCTTTATTGATATCGAACGCCAGAAGGGTCATTTCCCGCACGCTGTACGGACGCGTCCGGATGGCTCGCAGCAGAATATCACGGTGTGGTGTGGAAACGACTATTTGGGTATGGGTCAGAATCCGGTTGTTCTGAATGCTATGCATGATGCGGTTGATGCTGCTGGTGCGGGTTCGGGCGGAACGCGTAACATCTCGGGTACCACGGTCTATCACAAGCAGCTTGAGGCTGAGCTGGCCGATCTGCACGGCAAAGAGGCAGCGTTGCTGTTCACCAGCGCCTATATCGCGAATGACGCGACGCTCAGCACTTTGCCGAAACTATTCCCCGGTCTGATCATTTATTCCGATGCACTGAACCATGCTTCAATGATCGAAGGCGTGCGCCGCAATGGCGGCGACAAGCGTATCTTCCGCCACAACGATGTCGCGCATCTGCGCGAACTGCTTGAGGCCGACGATCCTGCGACACCCAAACTGATCGCGTTCGAATCTGTCTATTCGATGGACGGTGATTTCGGCCCGATCGAAGAGATTTGCGACCTGGCAGATGAATTTGGCGCGCTGACCTACATCGACGAGGTGCACGCTGTTGGCATGTACGGCCCGCGCGGTGGTGGCGTGACCGAACGCGATCGTTTGGCGCATCGCATCGACATCATCAACGGAACACTTGCCAAGGCCTATGGCGTGATGGGGGGCTATATCGCCGCCAGTGAAAAAATGTGTGACGCTGTGCGCTCTTACGCGCCAGGCTTCATCTTCACGACGTCGCTGCCTCCGGCCGTTGCCGCCGGTGCTGCCGCTTCGGTGGCCTATCTGAAAGGTGCGTCAGAGTTGCGTGAGCAGCATCAGACACAGGCCAAGGTGCTTAAGCTGCGTCTGAAAGGGATGGGCCTACCGTTGATCGATCACGGCAGCCACATCGTACCTGTGATCGTCGGCAACCCGGTACACACCAAAATCCTGAGTGACCGGCTGCTGGATGACCATGGAATTTACGTCCAGCCGATCAACTTCCCGACCGTGCCGCGCGGCACGGAACGCCTGCGTTTTACCCCGTCACCGATCCACGGACCGGGTGAAATGAACCGATTGATCCATGCGATGGACGAACTTTGGTCACATTGTGCGCTAAATCGCGCCGAACTTGCAGGTTAACCTCACGCCAAAGTGTGCAATGCGTTTGTCGCGTGTTAAGCTTACGCTAACAAAAGAGACGCACGAATCGTTACGTAGGCGATTCGCCGTTGGCGTGTAACACGCGCAAGGCAGAATGGGGCAGCAGGGATGATTGGGCGCAGATCACAGCGCGATTCCGAAGAAAACACGGACGTCAGGCCGAAGGGCTTTGACGACTATGAGGTACGGCTTGGCGACAGGATGCGCGGCGAACGCGCGACCATGGGTAAGTCTCTTCTGGATGTTCAGCGCGAACTGCGGATCAAAGCCAACTACATAGCTGCAATCGAAGACGCTGATCCCGATGCGTTTGACACACCCGGCTTCATCGCCGGGTATGTGCGTTCTTATGCGCGTTATCTGGGTATGAACCCGGATGATACCTTTGCCACGTTCTGCGCCGAAAGCGGTTTCGAAGTGGCCCATGGTATGTCAGCCGAGGCTTCGGTTGTTCGTAAACCATCCGGCGGGTTGCCCGCGCGGGGTCCGATGGGGCGCGATCCGTTCATCTCGCCGAATACACCTTACATCCCAGGCAGGGAATCTCTGGTCAGCCAGATTGAGCCCCGCGCCATTGGGTCGTCTCTGGTCTTGCTGGCTGTGATTGGTGGCATTGGCTATGGCGGTTGGGCTGTATTGAACAAAATCCAACAGGTTCAGGTGAGCCCGGTCGAACAGGCCCCGGTGGTTCTGTCCGATCTCGACCCGTTGGATGCAGCCCGCGCTCCGGTAGAACTTGCCGAAGCAGCAGAATCCACAGCACCGACCCCCGAGGCGCTGGATCGTCTTTATCGCCCACAGGCGCTGGATGTTCCGGTTCTTGTGGCACGTGACGCGCCGATTGCCACATTGGACCCTCGCACTGTCGGAACGTTCCGCCCGCCAGAGGCGCCCCGGATCGAAGTGGCCGAGGTGCACACTGTTGAACGTCTCGCATTGCCGCAGGTTGTTGAACAGGTTGATACCGCACTGAAGATCGTGGCCGTTGCGCCATCGTGGATGCGTATTCGCGCCGCCGATGGAAGCGTTCTGTTTGAAGGCACATTGGGTACGGTCGAGCAGGGCAATACATTCGAAATTCCGCTGACCGAAGAACCACCGCAACTGCGCGCAGGGGCTTCGGGTTCCGTTTATTTCTCGATGAATGGTGAACATTTTGGGCCCGTCGGCGCGCCGGGCACAGTGACCAAAGGGGTTCTGCTGTCTAAGGACGCGGTTGCCGAACGCTATGAGATCGCCGATCTGGAATCCGAACAGAACAGCGCCCTCAAACAATTGGTGGCCGAACTTCAGTCGGAAGTACCTGAAACGCCGGCTGAGTGATCTGGCCATTGCGGTGGCCGGGTAGGCGGACTATTTAAAGACGCAACTCAGGCAGCTTTGGACCCGTCCTCATGTCCCTTAATCACGTCCGCCCGTGGCGCAATATCTACCGCCGCAAATCCCGCCAGATCATGGTTGGAAATGTTCCGGTCGGGGGCGATGCACCCATTGCTGTCCAGACGATGACGAACACCCTGACAACGGATGTTGCAGGGACCGTTGCGCAGGTTCAGGCCGCGGCAGAGGCAGGTGCCGATATCGTGCGCATTTCCGTCCCTGATGAGGCGTCATCGAAAGCATTGAAAGAGATCGTGCGCGAAAGCCCGGTTCCCATCGTGGCCGACATCCACTTTCACTATCGCCGCGGTATCGAAGCTGCCGAGGCGGGTGCCGCATGCCTGCGCATCAACCCGGGCAATATCGGCGATGAAAAGCGTGTGAAAGAGGTTATCAAGGCCGCGCAGGACCATAATTGCTCGATCCGCATCGGTGTGAACGCCGGTAGTCTGGAAAAGCACCTGCTTGAAAAATATGGCGAACCATGTCCCGAGGCGATGGTCGAAAGCGGGTTGGAGCATATTCGCATCCTGCAGGACAACAACTTTCACGAGTTCAAGATCAGTGTGAAGGCCAGCGACGTCTTCCTGTCGGCCGCGGCCTATCAGGGCATTGCCGAGGCCACGGACGCGCCGATCCACTTAGGCATCACCGAGGCTGGCGGACTGGTGTCAGGCACCATCAAATCGGCCATCGGGCTGGGTAATCTGCTGTGGATGGGTATTGGCGACACGATCCGTGTCAGCTTGTCCGCTGACCCGGTCGAAGAAGTAAAAGTGGGCTTTGAGATCCTGAAATCTCTGGGCCTGCGCCATCGCGGCGTGAACATCATCTCGTGCCCCTCCTGCGCGCGGCAGGGGTTCGACGTGATCAAAACGGTCGAGGCATTGGAGCAGCGTCTGGAACATATCAAAACACCGATGAGCCTTTCGATCATCGGCTGCGTGGTGAACGGGCCGGGTGAGGCGTTGATGACCGATGTCGGTTTCACCGGCGGCGGGGCCGGATCGGGCATGGTTTATCTGGCAGGTAAGGCCAGCCACAAGATGTCCAACGAGCAGATGATCGACCACATCGTCGGTGAGGTCGAGAAGAAAGCCGCGGAACTTGATTCTGCGGCTGAGGCTGCGGAATAGCCCCAACGAAATAAATGGTAGCATTCTGGGGTTTCAGATACCTTTGTAAGTGTGAGTTTTGCTGCACTGATAGGTTCTTCATCTTGGTTAAAAAATCCTGCGTCCTAGTAGCTTTGATGCTATTGACACTACCCAATGTAGGCTCAGCGCGAGACTTTCCTGCTCTTATCGGTGATACAGAATATCAAGAATGCCAGATTGCCAAAGGGATGGCAGATTGGGCGTTTGAATCGACCCTTCCTGATATTAAGTGGCCCGATATTGATCCGGCGGATACAAATGCGCAGATTGTTCTGTCTCGGCTGAACGATTTTGTTGACAGGTCTGGCTCGCTGATCAGTGGTGGATACACCTTGTATGACGCTGAGTCCTTCGAGGGAAAAGAACCGAAGGGCAACCCGAGAAATTATGATGAGTACTATTGGCAACGTGTGCCACAAAACGGTAAGCGGCTGGTAGTTTGGTCCTCCACTCATAGTTGGAGAGGAAATTGGTTTTTCCTTTTTTACTTGGATCAGAACCAGAGATTTGAAGAATTTTTCGAGGCCTTGTGGTCCTTGCCGCGAGGCCAGGTCGACATGCCCTCTTTGCTGCAAGACGACCAATGGCAGGCTCCGACGATTCTGAAAAATTCCGACGAAAAGGGCGGCGCGTTCTGGGTGATCAACCAGAGGCATCAGCATGCAAAGTGGGGTATATGGGACATCATGGTGCCGACCATTGATGAGATGATTCTACCGTGCTGGATCGATTTTGTACCGGATCGCCCCACTGGGCTTGAAGCGATGCCCGTGGCGGTCAGGCGTTTTGCACTCTTGGCGGACGAAGCATTGGGGCCGGGCACCAATGAAGGGACGTTGCAACCTACTGCGCGTATTCGCAGCCGGGTCGAACAGAAATGGGCTCTGATCAGTGAACGACCTTGGGCGTTGACCCGGCCCCTATACAACACTCGCGATGAGGTCGATGGCGGTTTGGCAGTTTGGGCAGACCAGATTCCGGCCAGGGCGGTTTTCTATCGCAATCTGAAGCGCGAATACAAAAGGGCAGAACCGCAGTTGGCAAATTTTTTAACGGACCGTTTTGGAATTGAGCCGAAACAGGCCGAACGCTACAGCGCTTTTGCAATGGATTACATGCTGCGCAGCTACTTTGTGTTTCATAGTGCAAGTGGTGGCAGGGACGCGGCCCTTACAAATCCTTGGCCGAAGGATGTCCGCTAGATACTAAGGGGTCTCTGCTGTGTACATGAAAGTTTGGGGCGGGCAGAGCCGCCCCGCCAATTCAACCCTGTTCTGCGCGCACACCGTCCGCAATCTGCTTCATCTGATCCGCTGGCAGGAACCCACGCAGCATCTCTGTGCCCAGAACAAATGAAGGTGTTCCCGAAATCTGCATACGCTGCGCCAGCGCACGGGTCTGACCGATTTCATCCGTAACCTGCTCGCTGTCCATGGCCGCAATGATCGCATCGCTGTCCAGGCCAAGGCCATCCGAGATCCGGCGCAGGGAGACTTCGGAAGGCTCTCCACCGAATTCCATCAGCGCGTCATGGACCTGTTTGTAGGCGTCAGCGCCAGCCACATGTTTGGTTGCGACCGCAAAGCGCGAAGACAGGACCGAGGCGTCGCCCAAGATCGGAAATTCCTTGATCACAAGGCGGATGTTGCCATCTTCGGCCAACAGGCTCGCGACTTCGGGCACGGCGCGGCGACAGTAGCCGCAGCGGTAATCCATGAATTCGACCAGAGTGATGTCGCCATCCGGGTTGCCGCCAACCCAGCTATAGCCGTCGTTGAACAGCTCGTCCGCATTGGCGGCGACCAGTTCCTTGTCAGCGGAAGCTTCGGCCACAGCGTTACGCTGTTCAAGAATGTTGATTGCTTCGATGATCACTTCGGGGTTTTCCAGAAGGTACTCGCGCACCTGCACACCGAACTGCTCGCGTTCGGCATCGCTCATGGTGCTCAGGTCCAGGGCCTGCGCGGGGCTGGTGATCAGGGAAAGCCCCAGAAGGGCGGGTGCAGCATGTCTGAGGATCATTTCCGGTTCCTTTTCTTTTTCTTCGCTCGTTCCGAGGCAATCAACACATCCTGTGCCCGTTGCCAACCAGGTGAACCTTCGGGCAATTGCCCGACGGCGCGTTTTGCGTGAATGCCTGCATCGACCAGGCGGCCTTGCAGGGCATAGCGTTCTGCGGTCACGGCCGAGGCCATGCCGTTATTTCCGACCTTGGCGTAAGCCATTCCAAGGTCCTGCATCAGTCGTGCATTGCGATAGTCCCGCGCGCGTGCCTTTTCAAGCACCTTCAGGGCGTCGGTCGTCTGCCCATCTGCCAGCAAGGCGCGCCCGTACCCCGCCAGAAGCAATGGATCATTTGGCGACATCTCAACTGCCTGTCCATAAGCTTTAATTGCGTCTGGCAACTTTCTGTTTTCCAGCAGAATTTGCCCTTTTAGCTCATAAAAGAACGGATCATCGGGCCGGATTTCCAGCGCGCCGTCGATCGCTGCCCTTGCGCGGGCCAGATCGCGGTTTTGATGATGTGCGGCGGCTTCGCGCATCAGGCGGATGTCCTGCGCGCTTTCCTCTTTCAACCGGCGCAAGGTCCAGCCCGGCGAACGCAGGAAGGCCGATAGCTTGCCCTTGACCCGCGCGAACCAGTAGTCGGCGTTGGGGTTTGGTGACGCATGATCGCTGAACTCGCCCACAAACGCCTCAGCGGCGCGCAGCCGTTCGCGGCTGGTGGGATGGGATCGCATATAGGGGTCTTGGTTGGCGGTGTTCAGCAACTCCTGACCTGCAAACTTTTGGTGAAGGGCAACCATCCCGTTGGGTGAGATCCCCGCCGCGCGCAGGTAGCTGGCCGAACTGCGGTCGGCCGATGCCTCTTCTGCCCGTGTGTGCCCAAGAAAACTGCGCAGGGCAGACGCGGATGTGCCAGCGGCGATTCCCGCTGCGGCCTCGCCACCACCTGCGGCTGCGGCGATTAGGGCCAGCGCAGTGCCCAGCTGGGCTTTGCGCTGTGCGGCGCGCATGTTTTCAACCCGTCTGGCCAGATGGCCGTTGGCGATATGAGCCGCCTCATGCGCGATCACGGCTTGCAGCATCTCGGGGCTTTCGACGGTCAGGATTAGCCCGTAATTTACGTATATTGCGTTGTAATCAATGACAAATGCGTTGAACGTGCTGTCATTGACGACCAGAATTTTCACCCGATTGGTGTTTAGCCCGGCGGCCCGCAGAATGGGAAAGGCCAATTCGCGCAACCCGTGCTCGATATCGGGGTCGCGGATCAGGCTTTGAGCGCTGGACTGAAACGCACTGCTCAACCATGTCACTGCAATCAGCAACAGGGCCGGGATTGACGCCAGCTTGGATAAGCGTTCAAAAGCCATGGCTGCAACATGGGAGATGGGCATGAGAAACTCAACCCGATCCGGGGTCGATCCCTTCATCGTGATGGATGTGATGGAGGCCGCGCGCCGCGCTGAAGAGGCCGGGCGGCACATCATTCATATGGAGGTCGGCCAGCCGGGAACGGGCGCGCCCAAAGGGGCCGTTCAGGCCTTGGCCAGAGAAATGGATCAAGGCCCGCTGGGCTATACCGTGGCTTTGGGTCTGCCCGCGCTGCGGCAACGGATCGCAAGCCTGTACGGTGAGTGGTATAACGTCGATCTCAACCCCGACCGCGTCGTGATTACACCAGGGTCGTCCGGCGGGTTTCTGCTGGCTTTCACTGCCTTGTTTGATAGCGGCGACCGCGTAGGTATCGGCGCGCCGGGCTATCCCTCTTACCGGCAAATTCTGAAAGCGTTAGGTCTGGTCCCTGTCGATCTGCCCACCGCACCCGAAAACCGGCTGCAACCCGTGCCATCCGATTTCGCAGGGCTCGACCTGCAGGGCCTGATGGTTGCGTCGCCTGCGAACCCCACGGGCACGATGCTGGATCACAGAGCCATGGGCGCGCTTATTGACGCCGCACAAGGGCAGGGCGCTTCGTTCATCAGTGATGAGATTTACCATGGGCTGGAATATGAGGCCAAAGCCGTCACCGCGCTGGAGCTGACGGATGACTGCTATGTGATCAACTCGTTTTCCAAGTATTTCTCGATGACCGGCTGGCGCGTTGGCTGGATGGTGGTTCCCGAAGATCAGGTGAGGGTGGTTGAGCGGATCGCTCAGAACATGTTCATCTGTGCGCCGCACGCCAGCCAAGTGGCTGCGCTGGCGGCAATGGACTGCAACGATGAATTGCAGGCCAATCTGGATGTTTATCGCCGCAACCGCCAATTGATGCTGGACGGGCTGCCCAAGGCCGGTTTCACCAATATCGCGCCGCCAGATGGGGCGTTTTATGTCTACGCCGACGTCTCGGACCTGACCGACGACAGCCGGGCCTTTGCGGCCGAGGTGTTAGAAAAGGCGGGGGTAGCCGTCACGCCGGGGCTGGATTTCGACCCGCTGCGCGGTCATACAACGCTGCGGTTTTCATACGCGCGATCGACGGCGGACATCGAAGAGGGTCTGCAGCGCCTGCACCGCTTTATGGCGGATCGCGGTGCGATCACGGAACAGGCCTGAGCCGTTCACAACGGGCCCCGGATGCGATAGAGTGCCAGACAAACGATCTCGGGAAAACTTGAGGCCATGAGCAGGATCATTTACGCCATTGCGCTGTTTTGGGTGCTGTCGACTGCCGCCGTCGCGCATGACTTCAGCGCGCTTGCGCGCGTGTTGCCGGATGACAGTCGCATTGTGGACGAAGGTCGCGCAGGGGTGAGGGTCGATCTGGGCCTCAGCCAGGGTGTCCCTTACCGCGTGTTCACATTGCAAGATCCCTACCGCATGGTACTTGATTTTCAAGAGGTTGACTGGACCGGGCTTGACCGCGAAGCGCTTCTGCAAACCGATCGTATCAGCGGTGTTCAATTCGGAGCATACGTTCCCGGTTGGTCTCGGATGGTTCTGGAACTTGGCGCGCCCTTGGCCGTCGACCGCGCCGAAATGAAAATTGATCAAACGGCTGGAGGCGCGCAACTGTCGCTGCTTCTGCAAGGAACCGATTTCGATTCATTCGCCGCTGGCGCAGGCGCACCCCGTCAACAAGGTTGGGATTTGCCCGAACCCGCAGTGACAGCGACCCAGCCGCGCCAGGGCGGGGCAGGCGCGTTGCGGGTCATGCTTGACCCCGGCCATGGCGGTATTGACCCGGGGGCCGAGGCCGACGGATTGGACGAAAAGACTCTGATGCTGACTTTCGCGCGCGAGCTTCGCGAGCATTTATTGCGGACCGGAGGGTTCGAAGTGGTGATGACGCGGGTTGATGACCAATTCGTCTCGCTCGAACGGCGCATCGCGCTGGCGCATAGGGCCGGTGCGGATGTGTTTATCTCATTGCATGCAGATATCCTGTCTGAAGGGCGCGCGCATGGTGCCGCAGTATATACTTTGTCGGACGAAGCATCTGATGTGGCCAGTGACAAGCTGGCGGAACGTCATGACCGCGGTGACCTGATCTCGGGGATCGATCTGAGCGGTGCGGATGACCAGGTGGCCGATATTCTGCTGGATATCGCGCGGCAGGAAACCAAGCCCCGAACTGATGCGCTGGCCCGTGCGTTGGCAGATGGCATGACACAACAGGGCGGCCCGATGAACAGCAGGCCGATCCGCACGGCGTCCTTCTCGGTTCTCAAGGCAGCGGATATTCCTTCGGTTTTGGTCGAGCTTGGGTTTCTGTCCAGCCCCCGGGACCTGCAGAATATCAGGAACCCGGAATGGCGCGTTGGAATGGCGCAGGGCATTGTCGATGGTCTGAAGAAATGGCGGCAGGACGACCTGATCAAAAGATCCCTGATTGGTCAGTGACCCTGCGGCGTAAACCGGCTATTATTGGCCATCGTGTTTTGACCCTGCGCCGGGCCATCACTATATAGGCGTCACCGCGAGTAAAAGGCAGTAACGTGATCCGTTTCATTCTTTCGATTTTCGGGGCGATCTTCAGCCTCGTGACATTGGGTATCTTCATGGCCGCGCTGGTCGTAGGCGCGATCTTCTGGATGTATGGGCGCGACCTGCCCAGCCATGAATCGTTGGCGCAGTACAAACCGCCCACGATCAGCCGAATCTATTCAGGCGAAGGCCAGTTGATCGACGAGTTCGCGCAGGAACGTCGCCTGTTCACACCGTCCGAAGAGATTCCCGATCTGGTGAAGCAGGCGTTTATCTCGGCTGAGGACAAGAATTTCTACACCCACCAGGGTTACGATCCGCGCGGTATCATTGCTGCTGGTGTTGAGGCGGTGAAGTCCAAGGGTGAAACCGTTCGCGGTGCATCGACCATTACACAGCAGGTGATGAAGAATTTCCTGCTGTCCGGCGACCGCCGCGCCGAGCGGAAAATCAAGGAAATCATCCTCGCCACTCGGCTTGAGGATACGCTGGACAAGGAACAGATCCTCGAACTTTACATGAACGAGATCTTTCTGGGTCAGAACTCTTATGGTGTGACCGCCGCCGCACAGACCTATTTCAACAAGACCCTGCAAGAGTTGGAGCCGCACGAGGCCGCGACATTGGCCGCGATGCCCAAGGCACCGTCGGATTATCATCCGGTTCGGCAAAAAGAGCGTCTGCTTGCACGTCGGGACTATGTTTTGCGCGAGATGAACCAGAATGGGTATATCGATCAGGCGACTTATGAGGCCGAAGTCGAAATGCCCCTCCGCTCGGTCCAGAATGGCGATTTCGAGAGTTTCCGCACCGCGCTGCCGCCGCGCGACTATTTCACCGACGAAATTCGCCGCCAGCTGAGCGACGATTTCGGCGAGGGTGAGTTCTTTACCGGCGGCTTTGCTGTCCGTGCGTCGGTTGACGAGGAAATGCAGCTTGAGGCCGCCAAAGCCCTGCGTACCGCATTGCAAAAATACGACCGCTCGCGCGGGAAATGGCGCGGGACGGGTGAGGTTATTGCGGAAGAAAAACTGACCGACGAAACTCAGTGGCGCGAAGTGTTGGCCATCATAGAAATCCCCCGTGACGTTGTGCTTCCGACGCAGTGGTATCCGGCTGTTGTGATGAACGTCGGTGAACAGCAATTGACCGTGGGGATAGAGGACGGGCCGGCCGACGGCATCATCCCACGTTCCGATATCAAATGGATGCAAGGTGATTTCGCAGCGAACTTCAAACGTGGCGACGTCATTCTGGTTATGGCCGGGGAAGAAGGCCAGTGGTCTGCACGTCAGGTGCCTGAAGTGCAGGGTGGCTTTGTTGCGATGGACGTGAACTCGGGCCGTGTTCTGGCGATGCAGGGTGGGTTCTCGTATCAGGATTCGGTGTTCAACCGCGCCACGCAGGCGCAGCGCCAACCCGGTTCCAGCTTCAAACCTTTCGTCTACGCGGCTGCGCTGGACAGTGGTTATAGCCCCGCAACTATCGTTGTGGATGCCCCGATTGAGGTGAACACCCCCCAAGGTCTGTGGCGGCCCAAGAACTCGTCGAACAAATTCTACGGCCCAACGCCGCTGCGCACGGGGATCGAACAGTCACGGAACCTGATGACCATTCGTCTGGCGCAAGAGGTGACCATGCCTGTTGTCGCTGGCTACGCGGAACGGTTTGGTGTCTATGACCGTATGGGCGCGTTCCTGGCGAACTCGCTGGGGTCGGAAGAAACCACGCTGTACAAGATGGTCGCCGCGTACGCGATGTTCGCAAATGGCGGGGAGCGGGTGGAACCCACTCTGGTTGACCGTATTCAGGATCGGTTCGGTAAGACGATCTACCGCCATGATGACCGGCAATGTCTGGATTGTAACTCGGCCTGGCTTGAGCCGGACGAGTCGCCCACCATCGAGACCAATCGCTCTCAGGTCATGGATGCGATCACCGCGTATCAGCTGACGTCGATGATGAAAGGTGTGGTGGATCGTGGGACCGCGTCCAGTGTTGTCAATCTGCCGGTGCCGACTGCGGGTAAAACGGGTACGACGAACGAATCCAAGGATGCGTGGTTCATCGGCTTCACCTCGAACATCGTTGCTGGTTGCTATATCGGTTATGACCGCCCGCGTCCGATGGGGCGGGGGGCCTATGGGGGCACGTTGTGCGGACCAGTGTTCCAAAGCTTCATGGAGAAAGCGGTCGAAAAATACGGGGGCGGTCCGTTTGATGTGCCCGAAGGTGGCCACTTCATCAAGATCGACCGCTTCAGTGGCGCGCGCCTGCCTGCCGATGCTTCCGGTGACTATGTTGTGGCTGAATATTTCCGCGATGGCGTCGACGGCTTTATCGACCGTGTCTATGACGGTGGCTTTGCGATGGGCTCCGACCTGCCTCTGTTCGAAGAGGCCAACTCTGGCCGTCAGGTCACCACGTCGACTGGCAACACAATCACTGTTGGCCCCAACGCCAGCCAGGGTGATCTGCAGGGCGGCGGTCTTTACTGATCCGCTACCTGCAGGAGTAGGTTCAACAGGTCTTCTTCCGGGTCATTTGTGACGGTGCCATCTGCGCGCCAGAAGATCGACAGAGCACATTTCGCGGCAGCCCATTTGGCAAGTCGTCTTTCGTCAACCTGCATGGCGGTCGCGTATAGCGCCAGGCCGAATTTAATCTGTTCAGGTCGGCGAACCCACTCTGGCATGCCTTTGGGGTGGCGCAGGGCGTTGGCCAGCTCAAAAGCCGGATCGCCGATGTACCCCTTGGCGTCAAATACCCGAGGCCCGGCGGGTGTTGCGATCACGTTGTCATGATGCAGATCCCCGTGCAGCGGAACAACCGTATCCTGCGTGTCCAGAAGGTGACGGCCAATGCTGATCGCTTGCATCATGTTTTGCCGTAGCCGGGTCGGGCAATCGTCCGAGAATTGACAGTCAAAAACTGGTGCGAAGACTTCCTGAAGCGGTTTCAGCCCGGGCGCGTCGATGGTCGGGCTTTGGTGCAGTCGATCCGCTGCCGTCGCCAGACCACTTATCGCCTTATCCGGGCAGCTTGACCGCGCGATGTCCCCAAGCGATGGGCCTTCAAGCCATTCCGTCAAGACGGCGTTGGGCGCCTCGGCCAGTATGTGCACAGCACCCCGGTCACGCCACAGATGCATCAGGTGCGGACCAGCTGTTTCATTGCCACGGTTTGGGCGGCGATAGATCTTGAGGGCGGCGAGCGTGTTGTCCAAAGTTCGGACCTTCCACACATGTGCATGCCCGGTATCCGCAACGAGCTGAGGGTCTTCCAAATCCCATCTGGTCAGAAACTCGTTCAGTGCGTTTTGCATTCCGTCTCGCCCGTCTTGTGGTGGCCCGCGCCTCTTGCTATCACGCAGGCCTGATTGAGCAAGTTGGGACAAGACCATGCGCGCCGAAACCCAGAACACCGTGGCGGAAATCGAAAAGTCGCTGGAGCTGCTGGCGCAGCGCATGGACTATGAGACCGCCCCTCATCGTCTTGAGGAATTCAACGCGCGGGTCGAAGATCCCAACCTGTGGGACAACCCCGAGAACGCGCAAAAACTGATGCGCGAACGTCAGATGTTGGTGGACGCCATTGAAACTTATGAGTCGATCAAGACCGATCTGAGCGACAATATCGAGCTGATCGAACTTGGTGAGATGGAAGAGGACGAAGAGGTCGTCACCGACGCCGAAGACGCCATTCAGAAATTGGGGGCGAAGGCCGCCAAGAAAGAGCTTGAGGCGCTGCTGGATGGCGAGGCCGACGGCAATGACACGTTCCTTGAAATCAACTCGGGTGCCGGTGGCACCGAAAGCTGTGACTGGGCCTCGATGCTGGCGCGGATGTATGTCCGCTGGGCTGAGAAGAAGGGGTACACTGTCGAGCTGCAGTCCGAGACTGCGGGCGAAGAGGCTGGCATCAAATCCGCCGCCTACAAGATTTCGGGTCACAACGCCTATGGATGGCTGAAATCCGAAAGCGGCGTGCATCGTCTGGTGCGCATTTCGCCATTTGACTCGGCAGCCAAGCGGCACACTTCGTTCAGCTCGGTCTGGGTCTATCCGGTGGTCGACGACAATATCGAGATTGAGGTGAACCCGTCCGAAATTCGCATCGACACATATCGGTCTTCGGGCGCGGGTGGTCAGCACGTGAACACCACGGACTCGGCGGTTCGAATTACGCACATTCCGACAGGGATCGTCGTGACCAGTTCTGAGAAGTCGCAACACCAGAACCGCGATATTGCCATGAAGGCCCTGAAATCGCGCCTGTATCAGCAGGAATTGGACCGTCGCAACGCGGACATCAACGCGGCACATGAGGCCAAAGGTGATGCGGGCTGGGGCAACCAGATCCGGTCTTATGTTTTGCAGCCCTATCAGATGGTCAAGGATCTGCGCACCAACCATGAGACATCCGACACCAAAGGTGTACTGGATGGCGACCTGGATGGGTTCATGGCTGCCACCCTTGCGATGGATGTGGCGGGCAAGAGCCGCTCCGAGGCACAAGGCGACGGCTGAGACGCCGCAAGGGGGCGCTGCCCCCGTCTCCGCAGGCGGAGACTCCCCCGGGATGTTTTTGGCCAGATGTAGCTGATCCGTGCACTGCGGTGTGCGTGGTAAAAGGTATATGTAAAACACGGGTTTAAATGGGGTTGCGGCCTCGCTAGGCTGATCGCGACTTGGTAACACTGAATGCGATGGGTCCCGGATGGATTTAAGTCAGACAACCGCAACTGCCTTGTTGGCGGCGCTTTCGGCCCGGCGTCTCTTAGCCGCTGATCTGATGCGTGAAACCTTGGATCGCATTGCGGCGGTCAACCCGCCTCTGAATGCGATTGTTGCGCTGCGCGATGAAGAGGCGCTGATGGCCGAGGCGCGTGCGCTGGATGCGGGGTCAGTGACGGGCCCGTTGCATGGGCTGCCGATCGCGGTCAAAGATCTGGTGAATGTCGCCGGAGTGGTGTCGTCGCAAGGATCACCGCTGTATCGCGATCATGTACCCGAACATGACGATCTGATAGCCGCACGGATGCGGGCGGCCGGCGCAATCCTGATCGGTAAAACAAATACGCCAGAGTTTGGCTTGGGCTCGCACACGTTCAATCCCGTTTATGGCGCCACGCGTAACCCATATGATCGCTCTAAGACATGTGGTGGATCATCGGGTGGGGCAGCCGTTGCGCTAGCCACCGGGATGGTGGCGCTGGCGGATGGCTCTGACATGATGGGCAGTCTGCGTAATCCGGCGGCCTGGAACAATGTCTATGGGTTTCGCCCAAGTTGGGGACGTGTGCCGCCGGAACCTGTGGGCGACGTATTCCTTCACCAACTGTCCACGCTTGGCCCAATGGCACGAGCCCCGGAAGATCTGGGTGTGTTGTTGGACGTGATTTCAGGGCCGGACCCACGGCATCCTGCAACCCCGCACAATGCTGCGGTGTCCCCAGTTCAGGCGGCCGATCTGGCCGGTATGCGGATTGGCTGGCTGGGCGACTGGGGCGGGGCGTTCCCGTTTGAGGATGGTATTTTGGATCTGTGCCAGGATGCGCTGTCCGTTTTTGTACAGCAGGGGGCGCAGGTTGAAGCTGTTGCGCCGCCCTTTGACGCGGAACGCATATTCGAAAGCTGGTCGACCTTACGATCCTGGAGCGTGGCGGCAAGTCTGGCCCCTCAGTCTGAACAACGGGCGCAGTTGAAGGACACAGCGCAATGGGAACTTGACCAGGGGCAAGCCCTGACGGCGATGCAGGTGCATAAGGCGAGTGTTGTACGATCGGATTGGTTCCGGCGCGCGGCTGAACTGTTCGAAGGATTTGATGCGTTGATCCTGCCGTCTACTCAGGTCTGGCCGTTTGAACTTGAGCTTCCGTATCCCACTGAGATTGCCGGTAATAGCATGGATACCTATCACCGCTGGATGCAGGTCATGATTCCAGTCAGCTTGATTGGCTTGCCGTGTCTGTCGGTGCCGGTAGGGTTTGGGGCAGGTGGGTTGCCGATGGGCATGCAGGTCTTTGGCCCACGCGGCGCGGATGCGAGTGTATTGTCAATCGGGGCCGCGTATCACGACGCGACCGGGTGGCCACAAAACCGACCGGCTTGAGGAGAGCGCCGGAAACAGGAGGAGAGACAGAGCATGGAAAAACCCTTTGGGGTTCCGGATATGGGACCTGTGGATACCGGAATGCTGCGCGAGGCGTTGCGCCGTGCCTGGGCTGATTTTCGTCGGGCACCTGTTTTTGGCCTGTTGTTCGGTGGGTTCTATGTGTTGGCTGGCTTGGCCATGGCGTGGGTCACGGTGCAGACGCAGACGTCATTCTGGCTGGTGCTGGCCACCATAGGGTTCCCATTGCTCGGCCCTTTTGCGGCAGTAGGGTTGTATGAGGTGTCACACCGGTTGGAACAGGGTGAGCCTTTGGATTTCAACGAGGTTTTCGGCGTTGTCCTGCAGCAGAGCCGTCGTCAATTGCCATCCATCTGCGCGATTATCGTGGTGATTTTCCTGTTCTGGTTTTTCTTGGGTCATATGATCTTTGCGTTGTTCATGGGGCTGTCGACCATGACCAACGTCTCCAGTTCGCTAGAGGTCTTTATGACGCCCAATGGCCTGACTATGCTGGCCGTCGGCAGCATCGTGGGGGCCATTTTCGCGCTTATTCTATACATGATCACCGTCCTTTCGATCCCGATGTTGCTGGACCGGGAACTGGACTTCGTGACTGCGATGATCGCCAGTTTCAGCTATGTCCGGTCGAACCCGAAGATCATGCTGGGGTGGGGTGTGTTCGTGGCCGTCGTGACGTTTGTGGCCATGATCCCGTGGTTTTTGGGGCTGTTGATCGTCTTGCCTTTGCTGGGGCATGCCAGTTGGCACCTGTACCGCCTGATAACTTTGGCGGGGGGCGAAAAAGGCGCTTGAAAGCCCTATGCGGCGCTTTGTTTGAACCGTTTGGCAGCGCGCGCCGCAGGCAGGGCAGCCTTGGCCTGAGTGCCAAGGTAATTCAGCGAGATCCGGCGCATTGTGGTCGCCTGAGCGTTGGTTTTGGACAGGCAAATTGCAATGCCGCGCCACCGCTCGGAATTTTCTTCAGCACCGCGGGTCACAAGGTAGATGCGACTGTTTTGGGCCGCACGGCTGGACATAAGGATAAAAATCTGGCGCCCGGCGCAAGCTGCAATACCCTGCACCTCACGTCTGGTGGTGTCGGCCGGTATCCCGTCATTTTCGGGCTCATAGCTGCGCACCAGCGTGCATTGCGGCAAACGGCGCGTGTGGATCAGCCGGTGCCTGGTCGCAGGAGATCCGTCCAGTCCTGTTTCTGTCGCGTAATAAAAGCCGGCCGGCAGCAGGTTTTCGGTTAGCGTAGAAGGGCCGGACCCCAGGAATTCAGTCAGGGCCGAAGCAGCTGGATGTTCCGGAGGCGTTTCAATTTCCTCCAAAGGCCGCAACAGGATACGGGCGTCGACCTCAAAAAACCGGCACATGCGATCCAGAACATCGGGGCGGGGAAAGCTTTCACCCGCCAGATACCTGTTAAATTGGGTCCTGTTGATGCCCAGTTGGCGGCACAGTTCGGACACGGACGAATATTGCCGCGACAATTGTCGCAGATTGGCACCGAACATCCGGCGCAATTCATCAGGACTGCGGATACTCATGGTCATTTCTGTCCCAGGTTCCAGAGTGTCATTCCAAAAAGTGCGACGCACCCGACCTTTTGGCCGTTCGTGCATTCTCAATCGTACTGGTGACCCTAGCTGGCGCATCCCAACACCACGCTACACCTCCAAAGTTAACGTCGGGGCAGGCAAACGCAATAGGCTTTACATCAATTTGTATGATCTTTTTGGGTGGCCATGTTCATAGGCAACATACCGTTGCATTGATTGAATATGTCCTGAGACTGCGCCTCGCCCCGGTGTCAAAAGGGGGGGCGAGGCGAAAAAGTCAGTCGCCGCGCAACAGGGCGGCCACGCCGGTGCGCGCAATCTCGACAAGGCCCAGCGGGCGCATCAGATCGGCAAAGGCGTCGATTTTGTCAGGGGCACCGGTGATTTCGAAAATGAACGAATTCAACGTGCTGTCGACGACGCTGGCGCGAAAGATATCGGCCAGACGCAGCGCCTCGACCCGCTTGTCGCCCGCGCCGACAACCTTGATGATCGCCAGTTCCCGCTCGACCGAGGGGCCTTCGACAGTCAGGTCGTGAACCTCGTGTACCGGAACGATACGGCCCAATTGGGCTTTGATCTGTTCGATCACCTGAGGGGTGCCGGTGGTGACGATGGTAATCCGGCTCAGGTGGCCAGTGTGATCCACCTCGGCGACGGTCAGGCTTTCGATGTTGTAACCCCGGCCCGAGAACAACCCGATCACCCGGGCCAGAACACCCGGTTCGTTTTCGACCAAGACAGCAATCGTATGGCGTTCCTGCACGTCCGAAAACGTGGGGCGTAGGTTATAGGCGGAATGGCGCGTTGCACCTTTTTTGATATGTAGGGCAGACATTTATGTCCCTTT
Organism: Ruegeria sp. CDSC068; assembly: GCF_059610545.1. Lineage (NCBI taxonomy): Bacteria > Pseudomonadati > Pseudomonadota > Alphaproteobacteria > Rhodobacterales > Roseobacteraceae > Ruegeria > Ruegeria sp. CDSC068. Next base: position 45,437 of record NZ_JBXWNV010000005.1, on the reverse strand, counting down.
CATAATCCTGTGATGGTCGGGTGCGGTGCACCCGACAAAATCTGTCAAATTGTGTCAGACCAGAACCGAGCCTTTGGAGTCGATCACGCCCTGTGTCTCGGCCTCGCCCAACAGCATTTCGTTGTGCGCCTTGCCCGACGGGATCATGGGGAAGCAGTTCTCGTGCTTTTCGACCAGACAGTCAAAGATCACCGGACCGTCATAGTTGATCATCTCCATGATGGCGTCATCCAGATCGGCCGGATCGGAACACAGGATGCCCTTGGCCCCGAAGGCCTCGGCGAGTTTGACGAAATCGGGCAGGGCCTCGGACCAGGAATGCGAGTACCGCTCGCCATGCAGCAGTTCCTGCCACTGACGAACCATGCCAAGGCGTTCGTTGTTCAGAATGAATTGTTTCACCGGCAGGCGATACTGTGCGGCGGTGCCCATTTCCTGCATGTTCATCAGCCAAGAGGCTTCGCCCGCGACGTTGATGACCAGCGCGTCAGGGTGCGCCATCTGCACACCGATGGAGGCCGGGAAGCCATAGCCCATCGTGCCCAATCCGCCTGACGTCATCCAGCGGTTCGGATCTTCGAAGCCCAGATACTGCGCGGCCCACATCTGGTGCTGACCGACCTCGGTGGTGATGTAACGGTCGTGCTTTTTGGTCAGCTCTTCCAGCCGTTCAAGCGCGTATTGCGGTTTGATCGTCTTTTCGCTGTTGGTGTAGGCCAGACAGTTCACTTTGCGCCATTCGGTGATCTGATCCTGCCACTTGGCAACCGACGCCTCATCTGTCTTGCGGCCACGCGCTTTCCAAACCTTCAGGATATCCTCCAGCACATGTGCAACATCGCCAACAATCGGGATGTCCACGCGGATCACCTTGTTGATCGAGGACGGGTCGATGTCGATATGCGCCTTTTTCGAGTTGGGCGAGAACGCGTCGATCCGCCCGGTGATCCGGTCGTCGAACCGCGCACCGATGTTGATCATCAGGTCGCAGTCATGCATTGCCAGATTGGCCTCATAGAGTCCGTGCATGCCCAGCATGCCCAACCAATTTTTGCCCGAAGCCGGGTAGGCGCCCAGACCCATCAGGGTCGAGGTGATCGGGAAGCCGGTCGCATCGACCAGTTCGCGCAGCAACTGGCTGGCCGCCGTGCCGGAATTAATAACGCCGCCGCCGGTGTAAAAGACGGGTTTCTTGGCGGTCTCAATTGCGGCCACCAGTTCGGTGATCTCTTCCAGATCGCCTTTCAGAACCGGCTGATAATGCGAGGTCGAAGGCTTCGGCGCGCTATACTCGCCCGAGGCGAACTGAACGTCCTTGGGAATGTCGACAAGCACCGGGCCGGGGCGACCCGAGGTGGCGACATGGAATGCCTCGTGCATCGTGTCGGACAGCGAGTCCGTATCCTTGACCAGCCAGTTATGCTTGGTGCAGGGGCGGGTGATGCCAACGGTATCGGCCTCTTGGAACGCGTCCGAGCCAATCATAAACGTCGGAACCTGTCCGGTCAGAACCACAATCGGGATCGAATCCAGCAGCGCATCCGTCAGGCCGGTCACGGCATTTGTCGCGCCGGGGCCAGAGGTCACAAGGGCAACGCCGGGCTTGCCGGTCGAACGGGCATAGCCTTCGGCTGCGTGAACCGCGCCTTGTTCATGCCGCACCAGAATGTGACGAATATCGTTTTGCAGAAAAATCTCATCATAGATCGGTAGCACAGCACCGCCGGGGTATCCGAATACCGTGTCCACGCCCTGATCCTTAAGGGCCTGAACTACCATCTTTGCGCCGGTCATCTCACGTGTCATCTGCTTTGCTCCGTTCGCGACATGTGTCTTGCGTTTGACAAAAAAAAGCCCCCGAGATTTTCGGAGGCGCATGGGTTCGATTATGGTTTACCGTTACCGGCCCATGCGCGTGGTTCCTACGATTACGACTAGCGTTCTCATCGCCAGAGGCTCCTTCTTTGCGTGCAGGGACATTATGAGCCGGGGCAAGGGGCGTCAACAGGCTTTTGCACCAATTTTCTAACTCTGAGGGTGAATTTTGCGACATTTTATTGCGCAGATTGACGCATGCAGGGAATATTCAGGAAAAATACCCCCTTTCACCTCCAAATTTCTGCCTTGAGGGTAGTCAAAAAGCGGCATCGCTATGTCCGAAACAAGCATGATGAGTAGTTTTGACTGCGGCACGCTGAGAGTGACCGAACAAGGAAGGGAGGCGGAGGATGATCCATGATCTCGTTGATCTGGGGCGGTATCCGATCGATTGCCCGGACTCGCGCGCATATGAACGACTGATCGGTGATCTGCGCCGCGAGTTGGATCAGGACGGCTGCGCCGTTTTACCCGGTTTTATCCACCCCGAAGGTTTGGCGCAGCTATTGACAGAGGCGGATGCCGTGGCCGACCGGGCGCACCGCTCTTTCAACCGCACCAACGCTTATTTCTCAAAGGACGATCCCCGGTTGGACCTGAATCACCCAATACGCAGATTCTATGACCGGTCGAACGCCTTCGTTCCGGCAGACAACTTTCCCAAATCGGGTCCTCTGCGCCGAATCTATGAGTTCGAGGGCTTTTTGCCGTTCATACGCGATGGGCTGGATGAGCCGGAGGATCGGTTCTTTCGCTATGACGACCCTCTGGCGGATGTAATCGTCAACGTAGTCGAAGAAGGGCAGGGCTTTCCCTGGCATTTTGATACCAACAACTACACCGTGACACTGGCCATCCAGAATGGCGAGGTGGGTGGGGCCTTTGAATACGTGCCGAACTTGCGCAGCACCGAATACGAGAATTTCTCGTCCGTGGCTTCGGTGCTGGATGGAAACCGGGCACTGGTCAGGACGTTGGAGCTGCAGCCCGGGGATCTGCAGATATTCAAGGGCAGATACGCATTGCACCGGGTCGCCCCGGTACAAGGAACGCGCAGCCGATATGTCGGCATCTTTTCCTTTGTCGAAGCCGAAGGCATGTGTGGCGGGGTTGAGCGTACCCAACAGCTGTATGGGCGGGTTCTGCCGCATCATCACCAGCGTGCTGGATTGCGCAAGGATCAGTTGTTGGATTGACCGGTCGCGGGTTACAATCGAGAGCAGGGGCTACTGTCGGAGGGGCACATGCCGGAATTGCTACAGCTCACGCCATTTGTTCTGTGTTCGTCACTGCAAAAGCAGATTGATTTTTATTGCGATCGATTGGGATTTACTTGCGGTTTCAGGCAGGACAATTATGCCTTCCTGTCGCGTGGCAAGGTCGCCATTCGCTTGCTTGAATGCCCGCCGCGCGATGATGGGCGTGCCTTGGGGGATGATCAGTCCTTTTACATCGATGTGGCCGGGATTGATGATCTGTATGAAACCCTCAAGGCAGGGTTGGCTGATTTACCAGAGGGGCGCGTGCGTCCGCCGTTTGATCAGCCGTATCAACAACGCGAGTTTCACGTCCTGGATGAGGACGGAACACTGGTGTTTTTTGGCGAAGGTTTGCGAGCAAAGTCTTGAGTTAAAAAGCTCCCGCCCGTCGTCGATGCGCCTTCGGCGCACGTCCTCCGGTTGGGCCAGGCAGCGCATTCCGCGCTGCAGGGTCAGAAGCCAGGGCTTGTGCCTTGTAGTACGCCATGTTCAAGCGCATAGCGGGTCAGGCCAGCGGTGGATGAAATCCCAAGTTTGCGCCGGATGTTCTTGCGGTGCGTTTCAACGGTTCGAACCGAGATATCCAATGTTGCCGCGACTTCCTTGTTGGATTTGCCCTGCGCCAATTCCAGCAGAATTGTCTGTTCGCGCCCGGTCAATGCCTCGCGGGCGCCATCGCCTTTGGGCTGAAGCGATCCACTGGCTCCGGTGCACAAGTACTGCTCACCACGCATCACTGCGTCGATAGCCTGTTTGATCTCGTCCGTCGGCACGTCCTTGAGCACGTATCCGCTGGCGCCGTGGCTCAGCGCGGTCGAGATGTATTCGGGGCTGTCATGCATGGACAGGATCAGGATGCGTGTTCGGGGCAGGCGTTCCAGAATGATCTCGGTCGCGCTAAGGCCGCCTAAACCGGGCATGTTCAGGTCCATCAGGATCACGTCGGGCGCAAGATCGGTCGCTTGATCCACAGCCTCTTGTCCGCTGCCCAAGGTCCCGACCACCTCGATCTCATCATAGCTTTCAAGGATCGACTGAATCCCTTCGGCGACCATGGGGTGGTCGTCAACGATAAGAACCCGGATTTTCTGATCGCTCATGTACCAGCCTTTCGGTTAGGCGTTGCGTCCTCTTGCGGCGGCAGCATGTGGCTCAGAGGCAGGCTGACCTCGATCACTGTGCCGCTGCGTGGGGCGCGTGATGACAGAATGCGCAGCGATCCGTCAAGCTGTTCGATGCGTTCCTGCATGTTGCGCAGGCCGATACCGGGGTTGGCGGGATCAGGTGTGGTGCGTAACCCACGGCCATTGTCGGTGATCCGCATTGTCGCGCCTTTCTTGTGGCCGCGCAGGTCGATTGTAACACGTGTCGCCCCGGAATGACGCTCGATATTGGTCAGCGCTTCTTGGGCGATGCGATACAGAGCGATCTTGCTGTCCTGGTCTAGCCGGTTGCGGAACACCACGGTCGAGAATTCGGTTTCGATCCCGGTGCGTTCGCAGAAATCGTCGGTCAGCGCCTTGAGGGCAGGGCCAAGGCCCAGATCGTCCAGCACGCCGGGCCGCAGGTCGCGGCTGATGCGGCGGACTTCTGTAATAGCTGCGCCCAGTGTGTCGATGCCCTTTTCCAGAGGTGCCTGTGCCCCGGCATCGTCACCGCGAGACAGGCGACGGCGGGCATTGTCCAGCGCATAGCGGACACCGACGAGGATCTGGCTGATACCGTCATGCAATTCGCGCGCCACGCGCCCACGCTCTTCCTCTTGCGCATCAAAAACCCGCTGCGTCAGTTCTTTAAGTTTGGCATCTGCCAGGCGGCGCTCGCGGACGTTCAGCAACATGCCCGAGGTGAAGACAACCAACACCGCGGCAAGAACAATTGCGCCGATATACGAGAAAGTCCGTTGCACTCGGGCCTCGACCTCGGCCCGCGCGTTGGCGACTGTCGCGACGATGTCGTCGATGAAAACTCCTGTGCCGACAGCCCACCGCCAGTCCTGCAGGCCGACCACATAGGCGATCATTTGCGCCTCTTCGCCTGTCGAAGGTTTTTGCCACATGAAACTGTGCCAGCCCGCACCTTGACGGGCTAGGCTGATGAATTCGTCCACAACAGGAGTGCCGTCGCTATCGGTCAGCCCCTCCCAGTTCCGGTTGATGAATTCGGTCTGGCGCGGGCTGACGAGATTGTTGCCGTCATAGTCATAGACAAAAAAGAACCCGTCCTTGCCGTAGATCATCGCTGACAGGATTTGCGTCACAAGGTTCTGCGCAACCTTATCCTCTGTGGATGCCCGTCCGTAGATATAGGCAAACCCGTTTCGAGCCTGCGTGACATAGTTCTTAAGTTCTTCTTTCTTGGCTTCAATCAGTCGCCGCTCAAGCGCTTCAATTTCACGTTCGGCGGTTGCCCGGGATTCATGAACCACGAAGAACGCAATCGCGGCCACTGCGACGACCAGAGGGATCGCCGCCACAAGCGACAATTTCTGGCCGTAGGTCAGTGAAATCAGATTACGGAATCCCCTCATAGGCGAATCGATACGCAAGCAGGCGGCAAATTGCAAAATTTTTGGTGAATTGGCGCATATGAGAGGGCCGGCGCGAAGAATTATTTTGCATTTGTCACGGTTTGCACCCGGGAAAACACCAAAAACGCGATCCCCTACGTAGTACTAGGTATTCACATTCACATCTTGGTCATTAGGCTGACGCGCACTGAAAACGACTACGCCCGGCAATTGCCCGGGTTTTGAATATGTAGGGGAGGAACACTCATATGGATCGTCGTTCATTTCTAAAAACATCTGCTCTGGGCGGCTCGGCAGCTGCAGCCACCACGCTGGCGGCACCGGCATATGCGCAGGGCAAGCGCACGCTGACCATGGTAACCTCGTGGGGTCGCGGCCTGGCGGGTGTTTTCGACAGCGCACAGCGCTGCGCCGACAGCATCACCGCAATGTCGGACGGTAACCTGACCGTTGACATCAAAGCTGCCGGTGAACTGGTTGGCGCATTCGAAGTCTTTGACGCGGTATCGTCGGGGCAGGCCGACATGTATCACGCAGCGGACTATTACTTTGTTGGTCAGCACCCGGGCTATGCCTTCTTTACCGCTGTTCCGTTCGGCATGACCGCTCAGGAAATGGTAAACTGGTATTACCAGGATGGCGGCATGGAGCTGCATGACGAGCTGGGCCAGATCTTTGGTCTGAAGTCGTTCCTGGCAGGTAACACCGGCGCGCAGGCGGGTGGCTGGTACTCGAAAGAGATCAACGGTCCAGAAGACTTCCAAGGTCTGAAATTCCGTATGCCCGGTCTGGGTGGCCAAGCTCTGGGTAAACTGGGCGCGTCCGTGCAGAACATTCCGGGCTCGGAAGTGTATCAGGCGCTGTCGTCCGGCGCGATCGATGGAACCGAGTGGATTGGTCCGTGGGCTGACGAAAAAGCCGGTTTCCAGGAAATCACCAAAGTTTACTACACCGCCGGTTTCCACGAGCCCAATGCAGGCCTGTCGCTGGCAACCAACCGCGACGTCTTCGAAAGCCTGACACCTGCGCAGCAGAAGATCATTGAGATCGCGGCGGCTGAATGCCACCAGTGGAACCTGGCACAATTCCTGGCCAATAACGGTGCGGCCTTGCAGCGTCTGCAATCAGGTGGCGTCAAGGTCATGGAATTCCCCGACAGCGTTTGGGATGCGTTCGGTCAAGCCAGCCAAGAAGTGCTGGACGAAAACATGGGCGACGAGCTGTTCAAGAAAATCCACGACAGCCACATGGCGTCGTCGGCATCGTCGGCCGGCTGGCAGGACCTGTCGTCGGGTGTTTACACAACACAGCGTAACCGCGTCCGCGGCTAAACGTTTTCCAAACGATCAATTGGTTTTCCCGCCTTCGCGGGGAAACCTTTCTCTGTTGCGTATGCGCGGACCCATCAAACCGCTATAATCAGCAGTGCAACTGATACGACCTGGGGACAACATGCAGGACGAAAACGGTATCTCGTTCTTCGGCGCCCTGTGGAACGGACTTGTGTGGTTCGTTCAAAACATTGCCGAAGCCTTCTATAATTTCGGATACGCCATCACGCATCCGCAACTCTGGCTGAACTGGTCGGACAAAGAAGCGATCATGCGCTTTGTCTACTACGGTGGATCAGTCGAGTTCTTCTTTGTGGTTTTCACACTCTTTCTGGTTCTGACGGTCATCGGGCTGTACTACCGGAATTTCATGTGGGGCATGGTGCGAGGCCTGGAAGGGTTCGCCAACACCACCGGGCGTTTCTTTGCCTGGGCCGGTCTGTTGATGGTCATTCAGCAGATCGTCATCGTGTTCATGCAACGCGTGTTTACCCGCCCGGATATGTCGTTTGGACTGGGTATTCCGTTTCAGATGGATATCAGCTGGTTCGCAGAAGAGCTGAAACTCTATAACGCGATGGTCGTCTGCCTGTGCTGCACATATACATTCGTGCAAGGCGGTCACGTACGTGTTGACCTTATCTATGCAGGTATCAGTCACCGCGCCAAACGCGTGGTCGACATGTTGGGTGCGGTTTTCTTCATGATGCCAATGGCGGTGCTGACCTGGATGTATGGCTGGTACTTCATGTGGCGGCACCTGATCGTGCCGAAACCGTCGGCCAGTGACACGCTGGATCGTTTGGTGATGAAATCCCGCGCGCTGCGCTGGAACATTGAAACCATCGGTTTCAGCCCAAATGGGTTCAACGGATACTTCTTGTTCAAGATACTGCTGGTGGCTTTTGCGGCCATGGTGTTCTTGCACGCGATCGCATTCCTGTACCGCTCGTATCTGGAATACGTGGAAGGGCCGGACAGCGTTGGAAAATATCTCGACAAGGACAGCCTTGGCGAGGGTGAAGAAGCCTACGAAGGCGCACATTAGGGACGGAGACCCAGACTATGTTATTCGGACTTGATGGCGTCGAGATAGGCCTCATTATCGTATTCTTCTGCCTCTTCGGGGGCATCCTTTCCGGGTTCCCGGTGGCTTTTGCCATCGGTGGGGCCGGTATCATCTCATTCGGGATCATCGCCGCGCTGGACAGTGCCGGTCTGTTAATACACCAGGCAATTGATACCAGTTCCCAAGCATACCGAGACCTTGTGAATTCGGGCGTCAAACCGGACACGGTGTCGGTGTTCCGCTTCCCGGATTTACCAAGGATCGCCGAGCCGGTCTTTGTGCAAGGCTGGGAAACCGCGCTGGACCGCAATGTCTCGTTCATCGTGAACCGCATGAACGAACGCGTTCTGGCGGGGCAGTCTATTGAGACCCTGCTGGCCGTTCTGATGTTCGTTCTGATGGGCATCACGCTGGAACGCTCAAAGATCGCGAACGATCTGCTGACAACAATGGCGCGCGTCTTCGGACCGCTGCCGGGTGGTCTGGCCGTGTCGATCGTGGTCGTGGGTGCATTCCTGGCGGCCTCGACCGGTATTGTTGGTGCGACCGTGGTAACCATGGGCCTGCTGGCGCTGCCGACCATGTTGCGCAACAACTACTCGCCTGAACTGGCGACGGGTGTGATTGCGGCATCGGGCACGTTGGGGCAGATCATTCCGCCGTCCATCGTGATCGTTCTGTTGGGCACCTTGGCGGGTGATCTCTATTCAACCGCGCAGGAAACGCGCGCTCAGGACGCAGGCTGTACCGATGCGCTGACCTATCTGGGGGAACCGGCTGTGGTTTCGGTCGGAACGCTGTTCCAGGCCGCCTTGTTGCCGGGGATCATGTTAGCGTTGCTCTATGCGCTATATGCCTTTGGCTATGCACTGTTGAACCCTGAGAAAGCACCGGCAGTTCCAATGTCCGGCGGAAGTGGTGAGCCGATCACGCGCAGTGAAGGCCTGACTTGGTTGCTTGGAGCACCTGTCGCCCTGATTGTTGGCGCAGTCCTGCTGGGCAGCTCGGGGGTCATTGGCAGCCAGAACATCAACGTCTCGGCGTTTTCAGACATCGGTGCGGGCGCGTCGCTGCGCACCAATGTTTCCGAGCAGTGCAAGGTGTCGATGATCGAGCTGCACGGACAATCCGCCTGGGATCAGGCCGTATCCGAGCAGGAAACGATTGACGCCGCAGGTGGTGTCGCCAACGCCGAACGACTGAGCGAAGAGGCCCTGGTCGAGGCGCGCGAGGCCAAGATCGCCGCTGCGGCGCCGATTGGTACTGGTGTTGCGGTGATTGTGGTTCTGCTGGGTCTGACACTGGTCATGGGCCGCGGCATTGCGCCGTCCAAACCGACGCAGCCGTTGATTTTGGGCGCTATCGGTCTGCTGTTGATGTTACTGGTTGATGTTCTGTTGATTGCACCAACAACGTCTTCGGGATTGACCTTCGTCCTTCTGGCTTTGCCCTTTGCCTTGGCAATGTACGGCTGCAAGGAGGCGGCAGCCCGGTGTGCCACGAATGATTTGATCCGGGTGGTCTTCCCGCCATTGGTTCTGATTATCGCGGTGCTAGGATCAATTCTGGGCGGTGTGACCAACCCAACACCAGCGGCAGCACTTGGGGCGGGCGGAGCGATCATGCTGGCAGCCTATCGAAAGCTGCAGGATCAGGAGCGTTCCGGCAAGGTGATCATCTGGGCCACTTTTGCCGTGATCATTGCGCTGCTGATGGGCGTGAACTTTGATCTGCGCATCAATCAGAGCAATGTGAACTTTGAGACCTGGGTCGCCTTCATAATTGCTTACGGTGCCTATCTGTATGCCCTTTTCGGTCTGCTGTTTGGGTGCTGGGTTCTGTTCACCAGTGGGGTTCTGACGCCGGTGGTGCGCGAAACGGCCAAGGTGACCTCGATGGTGTTCACCATCCTGATCGGATCGCAACTGCTGAACCTGGTGGTGATCTCGTTCGGGGGTGAGCACTATATTCAGCAGTTCCTGCGCAGCTTTGACAACGAGTTCACGGTCTTCCTGATCGTGATGCTGGTGCTGTTCATTCTGGGCTTCGTGCTGGATTTCCTTGAGATCATCTACATCGTGATCCCCATCGTGGGACCGGTGATTTATGGTGGCTCGTTCGATCCGAAATGGGTGACGATCATGGTGGCGGTGAACCTTCAGACGTCGTTCCTGACGCCGCCGTTTGGGTTTGCGCTATTCTACTTACGAGGGGTCGCGCCCAAAGAAGTCACGACAGGCCACATCTATCGTGGGATCATTCCGTTCGTGATCATTCAGGTGGTCGGGATTGCGATCCTGTGGTTCTTCCCGTCGATCGTGACCATTGTTCCGGATCTGATCCCGAATTGATGCGACGTTCATAACCAAATTGAAAAGGGGGCCTTTGGGCCCCCTTTGCTTTGGTGTTTGGGGGAAGGGGCGCTGCCCCTTCTTGGTATGCGACCAATTCAACCCCGGGATATTTTTTGCCAGATGAAGTGCAGATCAGGTGAACTGGATCAGATCCCAGCGATTGCCGAACGGGTCGCGCCAGACGGCGACGATGCCATAGGGCTCATTGCGTGGGTCTTCCTCGAAATGGACGCCTGCAGTGATCATTGCGTTGTGGTCACGTTGGAAATCATCGGTTTGAAGGAAAAAGCCGACGCGCCCGCCGGTTTGGTTTCCAACGGCAGCGGTCTGGCTTGGGCTATCTGCCTTGGCCAGCAGCAGGGATGCGTCGCCCGAACCCGGCGGGGCAACCCGGACCCAGCGTTTGCCACCGCCGAGATCAATATCCTGCTGCAGGGTGAAACTGAGTGTTTGGGTATAGAAGGCGATCGCGTCATCGTAGTCCGGCACCACGAGGGTGACGGCGAAAAGACTTTGGGGCATGGGATATCAGCCTTTGGTAGGGTGGCGGTCGGGCAGTTGGATGCTGGCAACCTGTTCCGCGATTGGCGCGGTGGACAAAGGGTGGCGGCTGGAATCCGTCAGTTCAGATGGGTTGTTTACGCTGATCCATTCGCCCTGGTAATAGGCCTCAAGCCCTGAGAAGCGCGCTTTGTAACCCATCTTGGGGCTGCCCGGCACCCAGTATCCGAGGTAGACATATGGCAACCCGGCTTCGCGCGCGATGTCGATGTGATCGAGGATCATATACGTGCCCAGCGAGTTTTGCGGTTGCTGGGGGGTGTAGAACGAGTAGACCATGCTGAGGCCGTCATCCAGGACATCCGTCAGGCTAACGCCGATCAGATCTCCGGTACTTGGGTCGGCATATTCCACGACCCGGCTGCGGATCGGGGTTTCTTCGATCATCGCGGCGAACTCGAAAACGTCCATATCGGCCATTCCACCATCCGCGTGGCGGGTATCCAGGTAGCGGCGGAAGAGTTCGTATTGCTCATCCGTGGCCCAGGGAGAATTTGCCCTGCGTTGCAGGTACGCGTTGCGTTTGGCCGCGCGTTTCTGACTTTTGCTTGGGCGGAAGGCCGTCACGTCGATCCGGGCCGACAAACAGGCTGCACAATCGGAGCAGGACGGGCGGTACAACACATTTTGCGATCGGCGAAACCCTTGTTGGGACAATGAGTTATTCAGCTGATCCGCACCTTCCCCCTGAAGGGCAGTGAACAATTTACGCTCCATCCTGCCCTCAAGGTAAGGGCAAGGCTGTGGGGCCGTCACATAGAATTGTGGCGCGATTGGCAGCGTGTGTCGCATGAACGTTCCGTGTTTCCTTGGACCGGATGATAACAACCGATCCTAAAACCGCCAAGTGATTCACGTCGTTGAATTTTTTACGCGCGCTGGTTGATCATGACAGTTCCAAGGAACGCATCGGTAAGTCCCTGGCCGCGTGCGCTGGTCAGCATCATGATGACCGAGATGATCTGAATGACCGGAAACGCCATACTGACAAAATAACCGGCTGTGTGGGCCACCGCTTTGCCCAAATCCATCCGGGACCCGAATGAATCGCGCAGTTCGATCCCCATAAAGCGCATGCCCAGTGTGGCCGAGCCATTGGCGATGGTAATCACTCGGTAGACGAAACTGACGACGGCGTAGATCAAGGCCAGGACGAAAAAGCCCAGACCAAAGGTCAGCAGGATGGCCACCGTACACAACAGCGAGATAAAGGCGATGTCGAAAAGCCAGGCGATAAAACGCTTGGTCGCGACAGACTGGTAAAACTCCGGCTGTCGGTCTGGGTCGGGCAGGTGGGTCATATTTTGATTTCCGGCTGAGAATTTAGGACACCCTGTCCCGAATGGCGGGACAGGGCAAGGTCGGCTTAGGCGCGTTCGCCGTTTTCAGCCTCATCGTTGTTTTCACGGGCGCGTTCGTCCATGAACTGGTCAAACTCGGCCTTGTCTTTGGCGTCGCGCAGGCGGCGCAGGAAGGATTCGAATTCCTGTTGTTCGCGCTCGAGCCGGGCCAGGGTGTCGGACTTGTAGGCGTCAAACGCGCTATTGCCGGATGGCTTCATCGCACTCATGTGGCTGTGCCAGGATTTGCGACTGCTGCAGGATTTGCTAAACATGCGTTTGCTCCAGATCATATAGGCAAGAAGCGCCAGGCCAACGGGCCAGAAAAAGATGAAACCAAGGACCATGGCGGCGATCCAGGCCCCTTTGCCCTTGTCATCCATCCAGGCTTCGGCACGAGAGAGCCACCCCGGATTTTGTGGGACGGCGTGGTCGGACAATGCGGTCATTTGGGTTCTCCGGGTTTGATGTAAATTGCGTTCACATTGTCTAGATGGGGACTGAAGCGGGGGTTGCAAGGGGTCGATGTAAAAATGATTTACATTTTGGATTTTGCGACGGTTGACCTTGCTGCGGAACGGGCGCACTTTCCGCCTATGCAACATGTTGAAAATACGACACCTCCGACGCTGGATGAAATTCTAAACCTGGAAAAGCAGGTTTGGACCGCCCTGATGGAAGGCAATGCGGCTGCAGACCGGGCCTTGCTGAGCCCAGATTTTCTTGGGGTTTATCCGACGGGGTTTGCGAACCGGGATGATCACGTGGGACAGTTTGCCGACGCTCCGACGATGGCGCGCTATGAGCTAAGCGACACCCGGTTGCGGGTTTTGACCTCGGATATCGTTCTGCTGTCGTACCGGGCCGACTATCAGCGACCCAAGGCCGAGGGTTGGAGGGCGATGCTAATCTCGTCGCTTTGGGAGCGGCGGCATGACGTCTGGGTCAACAGTTTCAGTCAGGATACGCCCCTGGAGGGGAAATGACCGGGCCTCTTTCCATTCAGCGCCTGCCACGTGCATTCGACCAGTCGCTTGGCGATGATGCGCGCGCGGCGGTCAGCGGCATTACATCCGAACAGGGCGAGTTGATCGCTGGGGCAGCAGGGTCCAGCCCCTATCTGAAAAACTTGATCGATCACGAAAACGATTGGTTGGCCTCAGCGCTGCAACACCCCGATGACGCGCTGGCCGACGTTTTGCAGGCTGCGCGAATGCTACCGCCGGATCAGTTGAAACCGGGGCTGCGGCCGGCCAAGCGACGGATGGCGTTGCTGACCGCTCTGGCTGATCTGGCGGGCGCGTGGCCGTTGGAAAAGGTGACCGCGGCGCTAACCGATTTTGGCGCGTTGGCGGCGGATGTGGCGGCCAAGGCCGAGATCGCCAACCTGATCCGGCGCGGCAAACTTCCGGGCATGGGGCCGGACGATGTCGAAACCGCCGCCGGGATGATTATCCTGGCGATGGGCAAGATGGGCGCGTACGAGTTGAATTACAGCTCGGACATTGACCTGATCGTCCTGTTCGATGAGACGCGGTTTGATCCCGATGACTTCTACGAAGCGCGGCAAGGCATGGTGCGGGCGACACGCAATTTCTGCGCCACGCTCAGCGATAAGACGGCGGATGGGTATGTATTCCGCACTGATCTGCGCCTGCGCCCGGATCCGGCTGTGACGCCGGTCTGTATGGCGGCTGAGGCAGCCGAGCGGTACTATGAAAGCCTGGGCCGCACGTGGGAGCGCGCGGCCTATATAAAAGCACGCCCATGCGCTGGCGATATTGTGGCAGGACAACGGTTTCTGGATACGCTGCGCCCCTTTGTCTGGCGGCGTCACCTGGATTTTGCTGCCATTCAGGACGCCCATGACATGCGGCTGCGCATACGTGAAAATAAGGGAACTGGCGGTGCTCTGACCATTCCGGGTCATGACATGAAACTGGGGCAGGGCGGCATTCGCGAAATCGAGTTCTTTACCCAGACCCGCCAGTTGATCGCTGGGGGTCGAGACCCTGACTTGCGCGTGCGCGGCACGGTGCCCGGATTGGCGGCGCTTGCCGAAAAAGGCTGGGTCCCGCAGGATGTGGCAGATAAGCTGACTGATCATTATCGCGCCCATCGTGAGGTCGAACACCGTATCCAGATGATCCATGACGCTCAGACCCACAAGGTGCCGCAATCGCCGGACGGGATAGAACGCGTCGCTTGCATGATGGGAGTAGACGTCGACGAACTGACCCGTGACCTGACCCACAGGCTGACCGAAGTGCACGACCTGACTGAAGGCTTTTTTGCGCCCGGTTCCTCGACGCGCGCGCCAGTTGGCGAGGTGGATTTTGACCAGAACGTTCTGGCCCGCTGGACGACATATCCCGCACTGCGATCGCAACGCGGCGCGCGGATTTTCGAACGTCTCAAGCCCGAGCTGCTATCGCGTTTGGCAAAAACGGCGCAACCGGACGAGGCGCTGCGGGCGCTGGATGGTTTTCTGTCAGGCTTGCCCGCCGGCGTTCAGCTGTTTTCACTGTTTGAGGCCAACCCCCACCTGATCGACCTGCTGATTGATATTGTCGGGACATCCTACGCGCTTGCGGCGCATCTGTCGCGCAATGCATCGGTGTTTGATGCGGTGATCGGCGGGAGTTTCTTTAGCGACTGGCCGGGGCAGGCCACGCTGCAGGCGGATCTGGATCAGGCCCTCTCGGAGGAAGCGGATTACGAAAGCCAGCTCGATCTGGCCCGCCGCTGGTGCAAAGAATGGCACTTCCGCGTTGGTGTTCATCACCTGCGCGGGCTGATCGATGGTGAACAGGCGGGGCAGCAATACGCTCAGCTTGCCAGCGCTGTGATCGCTGCGATCCTACCGCGTGTGTCGGAACAGTTTGCCCGTAAACACGGTCCGGCCCCGGGGCGCGGTGCAACCGTGCTGGGCATGGGGTCCCTTGGGGCTGGGCGGATCAACTCGCAATCCGATCTGGATATGATCGTGATCTATGACCCGCTGGATCAGGATATGTCCGAGGGGCCACGCCCATTGGCCACTCGCACTTATTACGCACGGTTTACGCAAGCGCTGATCACGGCCCTATCAGCGCCGATGTCGCAAGGGCGGCTGTATGAGGTCGATATGCGCCTGCGTCCGTCAGGCAATCAGGGGCCGGTGGCGACAAGTTGGGCCAGCTTTACCAACTATCAGCAGAACGAGGCCTGGGTCTGGGAGCATCTCGCCCTGACGCGGGCCCGCGTGATCGCCGGAGACGAAGGTCTGGCTGAAGACATCGAGGCGTTCCGCACAGGCTTGCTGTCGCAACCGCGTGACCAGCAGAAGGCCCTGCGCGAAGTGGCCGAGATGCGCGCCCGCTTGGCCGCTGCCAAATCACCAGCAGGGATCTGGGACGCCAAAAACGGTCCCGGCCGGATGATGGATATCGAGCTGATGGCCGAAACCGGAACATTGTTGTCGGGCGTCGTACAGCGCGATGTGCATTCCGGTTTGGACGGCGCCGTCGCTGTTGGTTTGTTGGACGTCGCTCAGGCGCAAACGCTGAAGGACTGCTACGACCTATGCTGGTCCGTACAATGCGCGGCGCGCTTGTTGTCCGGCAAGGTCATCGAAGCTGACAAGGTCGGCGAGGGCGGTTCTGCCTTCCTGTGCCGCGCGACTGGATTTGAACAGGTTGAACAGCTGCAAAGCGCGCTGCAAGACAACTACAGCACGGCCGCTGAGATTATTGGCGGCGTGATCAGGGACGAAGATGATGGCGCAGAGTAAAGATCCAAATGATCACAAGGGGTTGATCCGCGAGGCGTATCGGATCGAAGGCATCACATTGCCTGAATGCCGCAGCATTTTTCTGGACTGGGCGCTGAGCCTGCCCGCTGAACGGGACCAATCTCAGGCGCTGATCGATCTGCATGCCGCCTATTCCCAACAGGACGCCGATCACCCGATGACACAGGTGTTGGCCGAGGGGTTGCAATCTGCCAAAACCCCCAAGCGGCGGGGCGGTTGGCGATCGCGCGACCGCTAGGGCTTTTCCCTCGGGGTATTCGCGACTATGAGGGCGTCATGACCCAAACTGCCGATCACCCCCGTATCCGCCTGAAACCCAAAGCCAACGCACGTGGCCTGCGCCACGGTTTTCCGTGGGTGTATGCCAATGACATCGTGACGGATCGCCGGACGCGTAAAATCCCGGCAGGGGCACTGGCAGTGCTTGAGGATGATAAACGCGCGCCCATCGCACTGGTTGCGGTAAATCCTGACTCCAAAATCATGTGCCGCGTTCTGGACCGAGATCTGGACGTGCAACTGGACGCCGCGTGGTTCGAAACCCGCCTGCGAAGCGCGCTTGAGATGCGCGAACGCCTGTTCGACGCACCCTATTATCGTCTGATCCACGCCGAAGCGGACGGTTTTCCCGGTGTCATCATCGACCGGTTTGGCGATGCCTGTGTGATCCAACCCAATGCCGCGTGGGCCGAGGCGCATCTGGAAACTCTGACCGAGGCTCTGGTCACTGTCACCGGCATGACAACCGTGCTCAAAAACGCCTCGGGCCGGACCCGAGGGCTGGAAGGCCTGGATGATGTGAACCTCACCCTGCGTGGCACTGCGCCCGAAGCACCGCTGCCGGTGCCGATGAACGGCGCCACGTATATGGCCGACCTGACCGGCGGCCAAAAAACCGGGCTGTTCTACGACCAACGGCCCAACCATGCCTTCGCCAAGCGACTGGTGCAGTCCGGCGCGCGGGTATTGGACGTCTTCAGCCACGTGGGTGGCTTCGGACTGGCCATGCTGGCCGGTGGCGCGGGGCAGGCGCTGTCCGTAGATGGATCTGCAGCCGCGCTGGATCTCGCGACCAAAGGGGCCGAGGCCTCTGGTTTTGCTGACACGTTCCAAACCCGCCAAGGCGACGCCTTCGAGGTCCTGACCCAATTGGGTGAAGAGGGCGCGCAGTTCGACGTCGTCATCTGTGATCCGCCAGCCTTTGCACCTTCCAGACAAGCGCTGGACGCGGGCCTGCGTGCCTATGAACGAGTGGCCCGCTTGGCGGCAGCTCTGGTCAAACCCGGCGGCTATCTGGGCCTGTGCTCGTGCTCGCACGCGGCTGATCTGGGGCGGTTCCGCGACTCGTCGTCTCGCGGGATCGGTCGGGCAGGGCGACAGGCGCAACTGATCTATACGGGCTTTGCCGGACCCGACCATCCGCAACTGCCGCAACTGGCGGAAAGCGGCTATCTCAAAGCCGTGTTCTACCGACTTTGAAGGCGGTTCTGGATACCTGCGTCATCTACCCCACGGTGATGCGAGAGATGCTGCTGGGCGCTGCCAAACTAGGCCATTTTACCCCCGTGTGGTCGGCGCGCATCCTCGAGGAATGGGCGCGTGCGGCCCGTAAGCTGGGCCCAACAGGCGAGGCTCAGGCACGCGCCGAAATCGCACTGGCGCAAGCCAATTGGCCCAAAACCGAGTTTCCTGCGGCAACCAATGTCGAACAGCGGCTCTGGCTGCCGGACAGCGCGGATATCCACGTTCTGGCAACGGCCGTTGCATCCTCGGCGGACGTGATCGTCACTGTCAACGCCAAGGACTTTCCCCGAAACATCCTGTCCGAGGAAGGGCTGGACCGCCGTGATCCGGACAATCTGCTGCACGGCTTCTGGCAATCCGATCCCGACGGCATAAGCGCCACAGCCAACCGTGTCCTGGCCGAGGCCAACCGCCTGTCGGGCGACCAATGGACCTTGCGCCCGCTGATGAAAAAAGCCCGTCTCCCGCGCCTGGGCAAAGCGCTCTCTACGTAATCGGGATCCAGCTTCATCTGGCTAGAATTTTCCCGGAGAGCGCGATCAGCTGGCCTCTCGCCGCCGTTAGATCAGCCACGGTTCCAACGCTGCTGTAATGCCTCCAGGGCAGCGATCCGTTCGTCTGTTTTTGGATGGCTCATCAACCAGGCGGGCACAACGCCAGCACGCTGCTGCGTCAGGTCTTCCAGTTTGTGAAACAGCGACTTCTGCGGCCCGATTCCGATCCCGGCTTTGGTTAGCAAAGCGGCGGCATACTCATCAGCTTCATACTCATCACTGCGCGACAGGCGCGACGCCAACAGGTGTGTTAGCATATTTGCAATCCACGCGCCGATGAAGGGGATAAAGCGGTTAAGTAGCATCATCAAAGCGGCCCGCAGCGCATTCTGCCCGGAAAAGTCGATCATCCGACGGCGGGCATGCCCCAGTGCCACGTGACCCAATTCATGCGCGATGACGCTTGCCATTTCCTCGGCGGATACCTCGCCACTGCGAAATTTGCGGTAGAATCCCCGCGTGATGAAAATCCGACCGTCAGGTGCCGCCAGACCGTTCACTGGGTCAATCTCGTAGATGTAGACCGGCACCCGGTCGATCTCTAACGCTGCAGCCAGCCGGTCGGTCATGCGCTTTAAGGCCGGGTCGGCCAGCTCAGTCGACTTTGCATCCAAATCCTTATGGGTGCGCCAGACGGAAATCCGGTACATCACAATGGCATAGGCGATCGCCAGCAGGATCGGGGTAAGACGTAGCATGGTACAAATATGGTTTCGGGCAGGGGATTAGGCAACTGGCCCAGTGTCATAAACTCCGCGTTAACAACAAGATTGTTGTCCATTGCTTCCAACGGCCCACTGCGCAAAAGAAAATCGCCGCCGGTAACCCGCTTGAGGGCAATCAAACTGAGGTGAACAGGTGAAATACCGCGGCTGCCTGACTTGTCGCAGGGCAGGTTGCGCCATAACTTTGAAATTATGTGGTCATTTGCCGATATCCGCCCGGCCTATAGCAGGGCTGAGCGTTTCAGTGATGGCGTTGTTCATGTCCTTGGCGTTGCAGCGGCTATTGTTGCCGTTCCGGCGCTGATCGCGTTGACCGCCTTATACCGGACCGAGCCTGCTGCTGTTCTTGGGGTCTCGGTCTACGGCTTCACGCTCATACTGATGCTGTCGTTTTCGGCTTTGTACAATATGGTGCAATCTGATCGATGGAGTGAGCTGCTGCGCCGCCTCGATCACTCGGGGATTTACGTCAAAATTGCAGGTACTTACACGCCATTCATCTTACTTTCCGGTGCCCCAATGACCGGACTCATGATCGGTCTTTGGTCATCTGCGACCCTTGGATCAATCCTGAAAATGATCGACCCGCACCGGTTCCGTTGGTTTGGTTTGGCGCTGTATGTGTTGATGGGATGGGCGTCCGTTTGGGCGGGTCAATCGCTGCTGGCCGACTTGTCGCAGCTTGTTGTGGCGCTGATGATCACCGGAGGCATCGTCTATACCGCGGGCATCGCCTTTTATCTTCTGGATTGGTTGCCGTTCCACAACACAATCTGGCATGTCTTCGTTCTGACAGGCAGCGTGTTGTTTTTCCTTGCGGTTTCGTTCCGTATTGCCTGGGCGCCGGTCCTGCAGATCTGATTGTCAGCGGGTCAGTTCCCGCATGCCCTGTTCCAAACCGGCCAGCGTCATAGGCACCATGCGGTCCTCGAAAACCTCGCGGATCATGCCGATGGAATGGGTGTATTCCCAGTACTTTTCCGGAACCGGATTGATCCACAGGTTTGATGTCCACTGCTCGCGCGCACGTTGCAGCCAGACTTGACCGGCTTCTTTGTTCCAGTGCTCGTTCGCGCCACCGGGATAGGCAATCTCATAAGGGCTCATCGAGGCGTCGCCGACGAAGATGCACTTGTAGTCTGAACCATAGGTGCGCAGTACTTCGTGGGTCGGAGTCTGCTGGTCCCATCGGCGGTGATTGTCACGCCAGACGCCTTCATACAGGCAGTTGTGAAAGTAGTAATATTCCAGATGCTTGAACTCGGTTCTTGCAGCGGAAAACAGCTCTTCGACAACTTTGATATGTGGATCCATCGAGCCGCCCACATCCAGAAACAACAGCACTTTGACTGCGTTGTGACGCTCGGGGCGGGTTTTGACGTCGAGATAGCCATGTTCGGCGGTGGCGCGGATGGTGCCGTCCAGATCCAGTTCCTCGGCCGCACCTTCGCGGGCCCAGCGACGCAGGCGCTTCAGCGCGACCTTAATATTGCGCGTACCCAGTTCAACCGTGTCGTCCAGGTTCTTGAATTCGCGCTTGTCCCACACTTTTACGGCGCGCTGATGACGGCTTTCCTTCTGGCCGATCCGCACACCTTCGGGATTATAGCCATAAGCCCCGAACGGCGACGTCCCGGCGGTGCCGATCCACTTGTTGCCACCCTGGTGGCGGCCTTCCTGATCCTTGAGACGCTCGCGCAACGTCTCCATCAGTTTTTCAAAGCCGCCCATGGCCTCGATCTCGGCTTTTTCTTCGTCTGAAAGGTGTTTCTCGGCCATCTTGGCCAGCCATTCGGCAGGGATATCGACAGCTTCGAGCACCTGATCAAAGCTGATCTCTTCCAGACCTTTGAAGCTGGCGGCAAAAGCTTGATCGAACTTGTCGATATTGCGCTCGTCCTTCACCATCGACACGCGGGCGAGGTAATAGAACGCCTCGACATCATAGGTCGCCAGACCCTTTTTCATGCCTTCCAGAAAAGTCAGATACTCGCGCAGTGATACGGGAATGCCAGCTTTGCGGAGGTTTTCGAAAAAGGGCAGAAACATGCGTTAACCCACCAAACGAACCAGGATCAGGGAAAGCACCAGACCTACAATGGCAAATGCGATGCCGTAACCGGCCGCATATTGGGCAATATCCGCGCCGCTGCCATTGCGTTTGCGAGCCTTCATCGCGCCAAGGATCGCCCCCAATAACGCCATTCCCAAAACTACGACCATGCGTTACCCGCCTCTGTTGTTGGTGGACGGACCTTCGGCAACTTCCTGCATCAGCGACCGGACCACGACTTCCGAGCCAAAGCCGTATCGCGCCCATGCCAGACTGTCCAGCCTGACGGTACGTGCCTGTTTCGAGCGTCCGGCCTGATTGAGCGCTTCGGATTTCAACAGTAACAGAGTGGCCAATTGAGAGGCGTTTTCAGCCCGCGACATGACAGCAATTGCCTTGTCCAGTTCGGGCAGAATCTCTGGTCCTTTTCCCTGTGAAAGCGCGAAGGCCGCGGTTTGCGTGGTCACATAAGCCTGATGGATTTCAGTTCCCGGAGCAGAGCGCAGAAATTGCATGGCAGTTTCGTAGTGTCGGATCGCTTCTTGCGGATTGTCGAATTGCGCCATGCGGCCAAGAATATAATGCGGATATGCCCGCCGATGGTCGGTCCAGCCCTGTTCCTGCCCGATCTGAACCGCTCTTTCCGCGGCTTTCACCCGGTTGCGTGTGCTTGGCCTTGATCCAAGCGACTTTTGGACGGCGTTGATCCACTCGCGCGGTGTGTCTGAAACAGGTTGCGTCGGCAAAGTATCGCCGCGCGGGTTCAGTCGGCTGAGAATGCCGGGCAGGACGGCCTGGACTTGTTCGCGTGTCATGCCGCTGCGCAATTGGGGCGAATAAGCCGTGCGCAGGATCAGCATGTCAAAACCGGTCAGAATGGTGTGGATGTTGTCGTCGTTGAACACCGAATCCGGCAGGTGATACAGGTCATTCAGCGGCCCCAGTGCCTGTGCCAGTTCCTCGTGCAGGCAGTCGCGTTTTTCCTGCGGGCTCACGTCATAGGGAATGAAAATGCCCAGCCGTTCGCGGCTACGCAGCGCGGTCCAGCTGCTTTTCCGTTTGCGCCGATCTTGTCGATATTCCTCAAAGCTTGAGGCGTTGGGAACCACGAAACAGGCGGCTTGCGGCAGGATGCGCTGGATCTGCTCCTGGCTGACGGCTTCGATTGTTATGTTGGCCTGGCGATCCGGTATCTGGCGAATGTCGATCCCGGCCTCGCGTTGCAGACGCGTCAACAACCGGGTCAGATCGCGCTGCATTGACGGTGTGGGTGATCCCGTAAGCCGAACGGTGACAGGGCCCTCGAACCGGGTGAAGACGGGCAGGGTGGCGCCGCCTTCGAGCGCGAAGTGTAAAGAAAGGAAATCGGCTGCAATATTAGCGTTCGACCGGGCGGGTGGCCTGGGTCGGGTCGACGTGAACGCTTTGGCGGGCGGCAGGTTTGCCTCGATCGCCTTAACGCGTGTTGGCGGTTCAGGGGGGGTAACCGCGGTGCATCCGGCGACGGCAAAGCCAATTAGGACCGCAGCGACCCTGATCATGGGCGTTGATACCGGATAAAGGGCGTTTGCTTGCCAATCCGATCATAGAGCTTGCGCGCCGTGTGATTGAACTCTTGCGTCAGCCAATATACAGAAGGCGCGCCTTTCCGGTCGGCCTCGTCATAAACGGCCTGTATCAAGGCGCGGCCAACGCCGGTTCCGCGCGCCTCGGGCCGGGCGAACAGGTCCTGCAGGTAGCAAACGCTTTCTTCTTTCCACGCATGGCGGTGAAACAGGTAATGGGTCAGGCCAACAAGATGACCATCCGCTTCGGCCACGAAGCAGGAAAAATCGTTGGGATCATTGCCCAGCAACCGTGCGAAGGTTCTGTCATATGTTTGATCCGGCACGGTCGTTTCATAAAACGCCAGATAGTCGCGCCACATCTCGGCCCATTCGGCGCGGTCCTCGGGCAGCAGCGCCCGGATATTGAGGGTGTCAGACAAGCAATGGCTCCTATGTCGTCAGGCCGAACTGCCCGACGACGTCGGACGGCCTTTTGGCCAATGCTGACACCGGGCCCCCCGCAAGGCAAGCGGGGATCACCAAGTGTTCAAATTTCTCAGCGTTTGCTGCGTGCCATGAAGGCGAGACGTTCAAACAAGTGAACGTCCTGTTCGTTTTTCAGCAGCGCGCCGTGCAACTTGGGCAACGCATTGGCCCCGTCGCGTTTGAGGTCTTCGGCCGTCAGGTCTTCGGCCAGCAACAGCTTGAGCCAGTCCAACACTTCCGAGGTCGATGGTTTCTTTTTCAGCCCCTGCGTTTCACGGATTTCGTAAAACTGGGTCAGCGCTGTTGTCAGCAATGCATCTTTGATGCCCGGGTGGTGCACGTCGACGATACGGCGCATGGTCGCCTCATCCGGGAAGCGAATGTAGTGGAAGAAACAGCGCCGCAGGAACGCGTCGGGCAGTTCCTTTTCGTTGTTCGAGGTGATGATCACGATGGGGCGGTTTTTGGCTTTGATGGTGTCCCCGGTTTCGTAGACATGGAACTCCATCTTATCGAGCTCTTGCAACAGATCATTGGGAAATTCGATATCGGCCTTGTCGATCTCATCGATCAGCAGCACGACCTTTTCATCGGTCTCAAAGGCCTGCCACAGTTTGCCCTTGCGAATATAGTTCGACACGTCATGTACACGCTCGTCACCCAATTGGCTGTCGCGCAGGCGGCTGACCGCGTCATATTCGTACAGGCCTTGCTGCGCGCGCGTGGTGGATTTCACGTTCCACTCAATCATCTTCAGCCCCAGCGCGCCTGCTACCTGTCTGGCTAGTTCGGTCTTGCCGGTTCCGGGTTCACCCTTGACCAGCAGTGGACGTTCCAGCGTAACGGCGGCATTCACTGCAATTGTCAGGTCATCGGTGGCAACATATTCGGCTGTACCTTGGAAACGTGCGGTCATGGGCCCCTCATTCAATATCGCGCGGCATGTGTCTTTGGGGTTATAGCGGGGTGAAAAATTTGACAAGACAGGTCGCAACGTCGCGCAGCGCGAAATTGACGTGCGACTCCAATGCCTTTGGTTGATTCGGGTGCTAGCATCGGGCACGACAATTTTGGGAACGCCCAAAAAATGCCTGTCAATTTTCACAGAAAAACAAGGATTTGTTGTTTTAAGTCTCATATTTAGATGACCTGAAACAGCACGCAGCCGGGCTAAGTTTCCATAGTGACATTCCCCCCGCTGTCGGATAAACGCTCCGCAGAAGGGGATTGCCGCATGTCAGGTGAAGCAAAGGTGACCGGCGTTGCAGGCCACACCGAGGGAGCAAAAATGAAGCAGGAAGTATTTCTGCCAGAGGATTATCGTCCAGCCGAAGACGAACCATTCATGAACGACAAGCAGTTAGAGTATTTTCGTCGTAAGCTGCTGGATTGGAAAACTGAACTTTTGGCAGGCAGCCGCGATACGATCGAAGGGCTGCAGGACAACACTCGCAACATTCCGGACGTCGCAGACCGCGCAAGCGAGGAAACTGATCGTGCGCTGGAACTGCGGACACGTGATCGCCAGCGCAAGCTGGTGGCCAAGATTGACTCGGCCCTGCGCCGGATCGACGAAGGCGAATACGGATTTTGCGAGAAGACGGGCGACCCGATCTCGCTGAAGCGTCTGGATGCACGCCCAATTGCGACCATGACGCTTGAGGCGCAGGAACGCCACGAGCGCCGCGAAAAGGTCCACCGCGACGATTGATCGCTGGAAAAATCAGAATTCTCAAACGCCGGGGTCTTTTGCTCCGGCGTTTTTGCTTTAAGCCAGTGATATGAATATCAACGGTCTGAAATTTGGCATCATCGGTGGTGGTATCGGTGGGATCGCCGCCGCTCTGGCGTTGCGGCAACGCGGAGCTCAGGTCGTGGTTTTTGAGCAGGCAGCTGAATTGACCGAGGTCGGCGCTGGCTTGCAGATCAGCGCCAACGGAATGGTCGTACTGCGTGCCCTGAACGTTGTGGGTGAAACACCCGAGGGGGGCCAGCGGTCCCACGGAACGGTGCTGCGCGACTATCGGGCAGGGCGATCCGTCAGTGAGATTCCGGCACCGGCCGCTGGACCCACCTACTACTACCATCGTGCTGACCTACTGGGATTGCTGCACAAAGCAGCGCTTCGGGACGGTGTCGAGTTTCGACTGGGCGCACGCGTTGCGCAGGTGCGCAAACATCCCTCCGAAGCCGAGATTATTCTGGAAGATGGTACAGACCGGCGCGTTGATTGTGCGATTGCCGCCGACGGTGGGCGAAGCACGATCCGCGCAGACCTGAACGGGCCCGAAGCACCGAAATTCACCCATCAGGTGGCCTGGCGGGCGACGATTCCTTGGGCGCGTCGCGATCACAAACCCTGCGCCGTTCTGACGATGGGACCGGGCCGACATGTTGTAACGTATCCTCTGCGCGACCACACACTGATGAACGTTGTCGCGATCGAGGAACGATCCGATTGGCAGGAAGAAGGCTGGCGCCGACGCGGCGACCCCGAAGAACTGCGCGCTCGGTTTTCCGACTTTGGCGGCGTGGTCGGGGAAATTCTGGGGCAGGTGCAGAAACCCCACATCTGGGCGTTGTTTCTGCGGCCCGTCGCCGAACGCTGGCAGAACGGGCGCATTGCATTGTTAGGGGATGCGGCTCACCCGACACTCCCATTTATGGCGCAGGGTGCCTGTCTTGCGCTTGAAGATGCGTGGGTCCTGGACCGATCTTTTGAAGACCAATCCGGGATAGAGCAGGCGCTGTCCACCTATGAAACCCGCCGTCACCGAAGGGCGCAGCGTGTGGTTTCTGCGGCCGGTGCCAATGCTCGAAACTTCCACCTGCGCGGCCCGATGCGGCTGGCCGCACAGGTGGCTCTGATGGCGGTCGGGCCACGATTGTCCCGGAAATACGACTGGATTTACAGCTACGACGCGACGGCCTGAGGTTTCACAGGTCCAAGTCGACCCAGACGGGGACATGGTCCGAGGGCTTTTCATGCCCGCGTATCTCGGCATCAATCCTGCAATCGCGCAACAGATCGGCGGCCTGCGGCGTAAGAAGGAAATGGTCGATACGGATCCCGTCATTCCGGTTCCACGCACCGGCCTGGTAGTCCCAGAACGAATAATGCTCAGGACCTTGGGTGACGGCGCGGAACGCTTCCGTGAACCCCAGATTCAGGATCTTGCGAAACGCGGCGCGGCTTTCCGGCCGGAACAGAGCATCCTCGCGCCACGCATCTGGACGTTTGGCGTCTTCGGCCTGCGGGATGATGTTGTAATCGCCAGCCATCAGCGCGGGCTCTTCGCTCGTCAGCAAATCGCGCGCGCGGTCATATAGCCGCTCCATCCAGGACATCTTGTATTCGTATTTCGGACCCGGCACCGGGTTACCGTTCGGCAGGTACAGACCGCAGATCCGAAGGGCTTTTTCGCCAATGACGGTCGCCTCAATCCAACGGGCCTGTTCGTCCTCGTCGTCACCAGGAAGGCCCCGAGACACATCTTCGAGTGGCAGCTTGGACAGGATCGCCACGCCGTTGAAGCTCTTTTGCCCGTGGGTTTCGACGTTGTAACCGCGCTCTTCAAACAGCTCGCGGGGAAAATTCTCGTCGATCGACTTGATCTCTTGCAGCAAAACGACGTCCGGCTGCGCGTCATCCAGCCAACGGGGCAGGGCTTCGGCTCGCGCTTTGATGCCGTTGATGTTGAACGTGGCGATTTTCATGCGCGATCCTCCGGCTGGCTGCCGGTTGATCTATCCCTCAACCGCGCGGGCAGGGCAAGGTCACATTGAAAATGAAGTGCCGCAGCCGCAGGAAGAGGTTGCGTTGGGGTTCTCGATCACAAACCGCGCGCCGATCAGTTCCTGCGTAAAATCGATCACCGCGTTTTCCAGAAACGGCAACGAAATCGCGTCGACGATCACTTTCTGGCCTTTGCCTTCCAGCACAAGGTCGTCTTCTTTCGGTTCGTCCAACGCGATTTCGTATTGAAATCCGGAACATCCGCCGCCTTCCACTGCGACGCGCAGGGCTTGTCCCTGATCGGATGCACCGATCTCGGCGAGACGTTCAAAGGCGCGTTCTGTAACTGTGGGGGGCAGATTCATGCCAAACTCCAAAGGTTTATTTCCTTTACGCCTTACAATATAGAAAGTGCAAGGACAGGCGACAAGGACAAGGCCTTTGAACATAGCGGGTTTTGCCTCGAACCCAGGCCGCGCCAGGGGGCGGCTTGTGCCAGAGGAGGAAAGCAGTTTCCGGTCATGCTTTCAACGCGACAGGGACCGGATCATTCACGCCAGCGCGTTTCGGCGGCTTAAGCACAAGACACAAGTGTTTGTAGAGCACGAGGGCGACAGCTATCGCACGCGCCTGACCCATTCTATCGAAGTTGCACAGGTCGCGCGAACAATCGCCGGAGCTTTGGGCTTGAACGGCGAACTGACCGAGGCCGTGGCGTTGGCGCATGATCTGGGACACACACCGTTCGGACATACGGGCGAAGATGCCCTACATGCGCTCATGGAGCCTTACGGCGGATTTGACCACAACGCACAGGCCATTCGCATCGTCACGAAGCTGGAACGCCACTATGCCGAATTTGACGGATGCAACCTGACATGGGAGTGCCTAGAGGGGATCGCCAAGCATAACGGGCCGGTCACCGGTGATTTGCCGTGGGCGCTGGCCGAGTGTAACGCGGGTTTCGATCTTGAGCTTTACACTCATGCCAGTGCCGAAGCACAAGTTGCCGCCCTTTCGGATGACATAGCCTATAACAACCATGACCTGTTGGACGGGTTGAGGGCGGGTCTGTTCAGGGATGATGAAATCGGGCAATTGCCTATCGTCGGTGACTGCTATGCCGAGGTGGATCGGAGATATCCGGGTTTGGATTCTTATCGTCGCCGGCATGAGGCGCTGCGCCGTGTTTTCGGCGTCATGGTTTCCGATGTGATTGTCACGTCGCGTGGGCTGATCACGAGTTCGGGCGCGGAGACCGTCGAGGAAATTCGCAATCTTGGTTATCCGGTGATCCAGTTCTCGGGTGGCTTGTGGGCGCAACTCAGGGAAATCCGCGCCTTTTTGTTCAAGCAGATGTACCGCGCGCCCAGCGTCATGGACGTGCGCGCCGAGGTTAGCAAAGTCGTGGAAGATCTGTTCCCAATCTACATGAGCGATCCGAAACAGATGCCCGCGCGCTGGCATGAGGATATTGAGGCGGCCAGCGATGAAACAGCGCTGGCGCGGATTGTCTCTGACTACATTGCAGGAATGACCGACCGATTTGCCCTGCAGGATCACGCAAGGCTGGCTGGTACCTGATCACTCTATCCCGATATAGGCCAGCGCCCAGACCTGCTGGCCCGACTGTTCGGCGGCCAGGTCGGGGTCATCGGTCGGGGGGAAGACGATCATAGTGGGGCCATAGCCGCCAACACCCATCGGTGAGCCGTCGGCATGGGTCGCGACGATGGGTTGATTGGCGGTGATGCTGTCCCAAGGAATTTCAGACTGATAGCCGTCCATGGCCATTGGCTTGGCGGTTTTCCCTTCGGCCCCGGCCATGATCAACAGGTCCGACAGGCGTGGCCCGGAAAAGGCGATGTCGCTCTTATTGTCTTCCGGGCCGTAAGGAATAGTGATTTCAACCTGCTCCAGTCCGTCCAACATGGCCGCATCAAAGCCCGCGGCTCCGTCGTGCTGAACCTCCAAATATCCCAGCAGACCGCCATCGTTTTCACCGCGGGCTGGCAGGTTGGTTTCCGTGACCGCTCCGCCAAGGGTCAAAAGTACATGGCCTTGCGGTTCAGGCATGTCGGCCCAAAGCGGCAGGGCAGAGGTCAGAACGAAGGCGATGGGCAGGGCAAAGCGCATAGGGGTGTCTCCGGCTTGAATTTCCACCGACGTTAGCTGAGTCTACCGCTAATCCAAGCCCAAACTGATCGCTTCCATTGACCTTGCCGCTTTGCGTGGTAAACCGCCGGGCAAGCAAAAGGACATCCGAAATGAACCTGTTTTCCGAGATCCGCGGCCTCGTGTTGGACGCGCTGGCACAGATGCAGTCCGAAGGCGCATTGCCCGAGGGGCTGAGTTTTGACAACGTGGCGGTCGAACCGCCGCGCGATGCGGCGCATGGCGACATGGCAACCAACGCCGCGATGGTGCTGGCGAAACCGGCCAAGATGAAGCCGCGCGACATTGCCGATTTGTTGGCTGGGAAGCTGGCGGCGGATGACCGGATCACCAGTGCCGAAGTGGCCGGACCGGGCTTTTTGAACCTGCGGCTTGCGGCATCGGTGTGGCAGGGTGTGTTGGCAGCGGTGTTGGAACAGGGCACTGACTATGGCCGCTCGTCCATGGGGCATGGCCAGAAAGTGAACGTCGAGTATGTCTCGGCCAACCCCACTGGGCCACTTCATGTGGGCCATACACGTGGTGCCGTGTTCGGTGACGCCCTGGCAAGCTTGCTGGCGTATTCGGGCCATGACGTGACCCGTGAATACTACATCAACGACGGGGGCGCGCAGGTGGATGTACTGGCGCGGTCCGCGTATGAGCGCTATCGCGAGGCCAACGGGCTGAGCCCCGAGATTGCCGAGGGGCTGTACCCCGGTGACTATCTGATCCCGATCGGTGAGGCGCTGAAAGAGAAATACGGGGACAGCCTGATCGACAAACCGGAAGGCGACTGGCTGGAAGAGCTGCGCGAGTTTTCGACGGACGCAATGATGGATCTAATCCGCGCCGACCTGAAGGCGTTGGGTGTTGAGATGGATGTGTTCTTTTCCGAAAAATCGCTTTATGGCACCGGAAAGATCGAGGCTGCGCTTAAGTCCCTGACCGATAAGGGCTTGATCTACGAAGGCGTGCTGGAACCACCCAAAGGTAAAAAGCCCGAGGATTGGGAGCCGCGCGAGCAAACCCTGTTCAAATCGACCGAGCATGGTGATGACGTCGACCGCCCAGTTAAGAAGTCAGACGGCAGCTGGACCTATTTCGCCCCGGATATCGCCTATCACTATGACAAGGTGACCCGTGGTTTTGATGCGCTGATCGACGTGTTTGGTGCGGACCATGGCGGCTATGTCAAACGGATGAAGGCAGCTGTTTCGGCCCTGTCCGATGGCAAGGTGCCGTTGGATATCAAGCTGACGCAGCTGGTAAAGCTGTGGAAGAATGGCGAGCCGTTCAAGATGTCCAAGCGGGCAGGGAACTTTGTCACTCTGCGCGATGTGGTAGATCAGGTTGGCCCGGACGTGACCCGGTTCGTGATGCTGACCCGCAAGAACGACGCGCCGCTGGACTTCGATTTCGACAAGGTGCTGGAACAAAGCCGCGAGAACCCTGTGTTCTACGTGCAATACGCCCACGCCCGTGTCATGAGCGTGCTGCGCCGTGCCGCCGAGGCGGATATCGCTACGGATGATGCGACCCTCAAGGGTGCTGACCTGGGTAAGATCGATCATGCCTCGGAACTGACGGTCGCTAAAAAGCTGGCAGAATGGCCGCGTCTGGTCGAAATCGCCGCGCGCACCAATGAACCGCATCGGGTTGCCTTTTACCTGTATGAGCTGGCGGGTGACTTCCACGCGCTCTGGAACAAGGGCAACGATGAAACGCAACTGCGATTCATTCAGGATGGCGATGTTGCCACAAGCCAATCAAAAATCGCATTGGCCCGGGCCGTTTCTGTTGTGATTTCAGCGGGCTTGGGTATTCTTGGCGTCACTCCGGCGCAGGAGATGCGGTAACTAACACCGCCCGACGCGCCGGTACGAGGTAGGCAAGAAATGACCCGCGCGCCACTTTTTAAGGCGCAATCGGGCGGTGAGGCGGACATGGCAAGTTACGATTACTCGGGGCAGATGCGCCCTGAGGAGATGCATTACACGAATCAGCCTCATCCTGAGGATGGGTATGAGTATCCCGACGACTCCTATGGTTATGAACAGGCTCCGCGAGGGGCAGGGCTGGGCCGTATCGTCAACGTCATGGGCGCAGTAGCGTCGCTGGCATTGGTCGCCGGGATCGGCGTCTGGGGCTTCAAACTGGTGATGCGCGACGTTAGTGGCGTGCCTGTTGTTCGCGCCATCGAGGGGCCAATGCGCATTCAGCCGGAAAACCCCGGCGGCACCCCGGCCGATCACCAGGGTCTGGCCGTCAATGCCGTGGCAGCCGTTGGAACGGCAGCGCCACCAGCAGATCGCTTGATCCTCGCGCCGCGCCCGGTTTCGCTGACAGACGAAGATACGCCTGTTGAACCGCTGAAGCCGACGCAGGCCGT
The DNA here is from genome assembly GCF_059610545.1 of Ruegeria sp. CDSC068. Classification (NCBI taxonomy): domain Bacteria; kingdom Pseudomonadati; phylum Pseudomonadota; class Alphaproteobacteria; order Rhodobacterales; family Roseobacteraceae; genus Ruegeria; species Ruegeria sp. CDSC068. Next base: position 14,151 of record NZ_JBXWNV010000005.1, on the reverse strand, counting down.
GCATGTCGTCGAAGAAGAGATCTCGGATCAAGAGGCCGCGCAGCTGCGCCAGAATACAGTCGATGCCCTGGTTGCAGAATTGGCCGGTGGGGCGGCGAAAACGGATGACCCGGCAGAGCAGGGCGTACAACTCGCCTCGTTGGCACTGCCCGAGGAAGAGCCCGCCATTGATCCTGCTGATCTGGCCGCACAATTACCGGACCCGGAACTGGCGGCACTGCCCGGTGTTCGCCGGTCCCTGCGTCCGTCCACGCGGCCAGCCCGAGCGACGCCAAGCGGGATTTCATCCAACAGCAGTACCGAAGCTGCGATCAACGCCGCTGTCAAAGCCGCCGTTGGCGTTGACGTGGATCCGAATACCCTGTCCAAAGGCACGCGCATGGCCCAGCTGGGTGCGTATGAAAGCTCGGATGTGGCCCGTGCGGAATGGGATCGCATGAATGGCCGTTTTGGTGAGTATATGGCTGGAAAACAACGTGTTATCCAGAAAACCTCAAGCGGCGGGCGGACATTCTATCGTCTGCGTGTTCTTGGGTTTGATGACCTGAGCGACTCGCGTCAGTTCTGTGCCGCTCTGGTCGCACAAGGTGCAGACTGTATCCCGGTTGCCGTTCGGTGACATTCGGAGCTGCGATCACCGATGCCGAAGGGCTGCGCCTGACGTCAGAGGAAAAGAGACTATTCCAGCAGATGAACCCATTCGGGTTCATTTTGTTTGCGCGCAACATAGATACAGCTGAACAAGTTCGTGCCCTATGCGATGACTTTCGCGATGCCGTAGGGCGCAATTGCCCTATCACCATCGACCAGGAAGGTGGCCGTGTGCAGCGTCTGCGCGCGCCATTGGCACGCGAATGGATGCCGCCCCTGGATCATGCGGGCCGCGCCGGGGATCAGGCGGAACGCGCCATGTATCTGCGGTATCGATTGATCGCAAAAGAGCTGTTCGAGCTTGGCATTGACAGCAACTGCGCCCCGATGGTCGATTTGGCGCGCGACGATACCCATGCGTTTTTGAAGAACCGCTGTTATGGCTCTGATCCCAATCGGGTTTCAACTCTTGGGCGCGCTGTTGCCAAAGGCCATCTGGATGGGGGTGTTTTGCCGGTGCTTAAGCACATGCCGGGGCATGGATTGGCAACGCTGGACAGCCACCATGACCTGCCGCATGTGGACCTGACACAGGACCAGCTTGAGCAAGCGGATTTCGAACCGTTTCGGGCGCTGAACGATCTGCCGATGGGGATGACGGCGCATCTGGTCTATGACCGGATTGATCCGCAACCAGCTACGATTTCATCTGCGATGATCGGGCTGATCCGCGATAAAATCGGTTTTGACGGTCTAATCATGACCGACGATATCTCGATGAAAGCGCTGAGTGGCGCGCCCGAAGACATTGCGCGTCAGTCACTGGCCGCAGGGTGCGACGTGGTTCTACACTGTAACGGAACGTTTGACGCGCGTGCCAAGGTGCTGGAAACAGCCGGAGAAATGACCGCGCAAGCGCAAAAGCGCGCGGAAAGGGCGTTGTCGATGCGACAGAAGCCTGTGGAACTTGACATCCAAGCGGCCGAAGCGGAACTATCTGCCCTAATGGGCGGGCAGGTATATGAACGATAATCTCTTTAGCGAAGACCCGGCCTCGGTCGCGGATCGTCTTGCGGCAGAGGCGTTGATTGTTGATGTCGACGGGTTCGAAGGTCCGTTGGATGTATTGTTGACCCTGTCGCGAACCCAAAAGGTCGACCTGCGGAAAATCTCGGTTCTCGCGCTTGCGCAGCAGTATCTGTCCTTTGTGGAAAAGGCGCGCGCGCTGCGGATTGAACTGGCGGCGGACTATCTGGTAATGGCCGCCTGGCTGGCCTTCCTTAAATCCCGGCTTTTGTTGCCACCGGATCCGGATGACGAAGGCCCCTCGGGCGAGGAACTGGCCGCTCACCTGGCGTTCCAGTTGGAACGCCTGCAGGCCATGCGCGACTCTGCCGCGCGTCTCATGGCCCGTGATCAACTGGGGCGCGATTTCTTCAAACGCGGGCAGGGTGAGGATATCACCCGTATCCGCACCGTGACTTACTCTGCCACGCTGTTGGATCTGATGCAGGGATACGCCCGTATCCGAACTCGTGACGAGTTCCGCCCCTTTGTTATGGACCGCGATTCAGTGTTCACAATGGAACAAGCGCTAGAGCGGATGCGCCCGCTGATCGGGTTTGCCGGGGCTTGGACGGATATGGAATCCTATCTGCCCGAGGGCTGGGACGCTGACCCGGTGCGTCGCCGCTCGGCCACTGCAGCGACCTTTGCTGCCTCGCTTGAGCTGGTGAAAGAAGGACATATGGAGATGAAGCAAACCGAGACGTTTGCACCGATCCATTTGCGCAAAAGGACTGACACACGTGACTGACGAACCGCAAGACGAAGGCACCGGCACTCTGTTCGAAGCGCCACCCTTGGCGGAACAGGAGCGCATGGTCGAGGCTGTGCTGTTCGCCAGTTCCGAGCCAGTGACGATCGCCGACCTTGAGGCGCGGATGCCCCATGGCAGCGACGCGGCGCAAGCGGTTGAAATTTTGCAGAAACGGTATGAAGGCCGGGGTGTCCGCGTTGTCCGCGTGGGTGAGGCTTGGGCTATTCGCACCGCCCCCGATCTGGGTTTTCTGATGCAAAAGGAAACGGTTGAAACCCGCAAGTTGAGCCGCGCAGCGATCGAAACGCTGGCCATTGTCGCCTATCATCAGCCCTGCACGCGGGCCGAGATCGAGGAGATCCGGGGCGTCTCGGTCTCGCGCGGTACAATCGACCAACTGTTGGAAATGGAGTGGATCCGTCTGGGCCGTCGCCGGATGACACCCGGCCGTCCGGTCACCTTTGTTGTGACGCCACAGTTTCTGGATCATTTCGGGTTGGAAAACGCCCGCGATCTTCCGGGGCTCAAGGAATTGCGGGCTGCTGGGTTGCTGGAAAACCGGCCGCCCCCGGGCACGATGCCGTTGGGCGAAGGGCGTGATGACAGCGAAGATGAGGACCAGACCGAGCTGTTCGAGGAAGAGTGATAACTTGGCCCTTTTGTTGCCGTTGGAATCACCTATGTTGTGGCCAATCTGAGGAGTTGAGCAATGAATATGAATCGCATCATCGACATGATCATCCGCCAGATCATGCGGCGGGTCGTCAACAAAGGAATCGACAAGGGTTTTGATGTGGCGGGCCGGATGGGAAAGCCGAAACAAAGATCGGCTGTGCCTCATGACTCGGGTACAAATGACGACAGCAATCGTCAAGCCTAGCAGGTAAGCCCGGCGCAGCACGTAGTCCGAACGTGCGCCGGTTCATGTAATGTTAACCAACAGCCTTGAAGTGTTTGGACAATTTCAGCCCCTGTCCCTGATAGTTTGAAGCGATACTTGCTCCATAAAGCTGTGTAGGCATTTCGGCCATCTTCTCATAGACCAGCCTCCCGACGACCTGCCCATGTTCCAGAACAAATGGGGCTTCGTGGCAGCGTACTTCCAGCACGCCGCGTGATCCCGCTCCGCCCGCCGCGGCGTGACCGAAGCCAGGGTCAAAAAATCCGGCATAGTGCACCCGGAATTCGCCTACCATTGCAAGGTAGGGGGCCATTTCAGCCGCATACATGGGGGGAATATGGACCGCCTCGCGGCTGACCAGGATATAGAATGCGCCGGGGTCCAGGATTATACGGCCATCGGTGGTGCGCACCTCTTCCCAGTATTCTTGCGGGTCATATTCCCCAATCCGGTCCAGATCGATCACACCGGTATGCGGTTTGGCCCGATAGCCAACCAGATCAGTGTCGGGCAATTGCAGGTCGACCGAGAATCCCAGCCCATCCTGAATGACCGCCGGTCCGTCGACCAGTGGCGAGTCGTTGTGCAATGCGGTCAGTTCCGCGTCGCTGAGCATTGCCTGACCCTGACGAAAGCGAATCTGGTTCAGCCGCATGCCTGGTCTCACCAGAACCGAGAATGAGCGTGGACAGATCTCGGCAAAAAGCGGCCCGTTATAGCCTGCCGGTACCCGGTCAAACTCGGTGCCACCATCGGTGATTGTGCGGGTCAGAAGATCCAGCCGCCCTGTCGAGCTTTTGGCATTTGCCACCGCGCTGGTATCGGCGGGCAGGGCCAGCGATTCCATCAGCGGCACCAGATAGACGCAGCCTTTTTCCAGAACGGCTCCGTCGGTGATGTCGATGCGGTGCATCTCAAACTCGGCCAGACGATCCGCGACCGTGCGTCCTTCGCCGGATAGAAATGAGGCGCGAACCCGGTAAGCAACTGTACCTAAACGTAAATCAAGGCTAGCGGGTTGGATTTGTGCCGGGATAACCTCGGGGCTGGCGGTGATCTCACCGCGACCGATCATCGCCTCGATCTGTTGGTTTGGGCATACACCTATCATTTCGATCCCCTCTGTTGCCAGAGCGGGATCTGGCCTGTCTGCCATAAACGTCGGTGTGATTTGGTCGGGCTAGCAGGACTCGAACCTGCGACCTTCCGTCCCCCAGACGGACGCGCTACCAGGCTGCGCCATAGCCCGACGTTGAGGTGTTCATAAAGACTTTCCCGGCGGGGGCAAGAGGAAATCATCGCCTTTTTTCTTATCCTGCCGACCGGTTCTCAATTCGGTTGATGACAGCGCGCAAGTCCTTGGCGATTGGTGCAATCCGACGCAAAAGATCGTCGTCAAACTCGGTCCGTTCCCACGCTTGTGTGGCGATGCCGCCCATCAGGGGGGCTTCATCCAGATACTCGGGCGCAGGCTGTGATGGCTCTGCTTGTGGTTGCTGCGGGGCAGGCGGGGGCGTTTCGGCCTGAGGGGCTTGTTCAGCCGGAGCGGTTGCCTCGGCTACCGGGGCCGGTTCGCCCAGATCCAGATCAATCTGATCGCTGGGCGTGGCAGGCTTGGCGGAAAAGGGCACGACAACGGTATCATCTGCCGGGGCGCTTTCAGGCGCGGCGGGCTCATCCAGGCTGGGCGACAGCGAGGAAACATAGGCCACGCCTTGTTCACGCAGGATGCGTTGGACGCCTTTTATGGTGATCCCGTCCTCGTGCAGCAGCTTTTTGATACCACCCAAAAGGCGCATATCATTTGGCCGGTAATACCTGCGGCCACCCGCGCGTTTGACGGGTTTGACTTGGTTAAAACGGCTTTCCCAGAAGCGCAGGACATGAGCCTGAACGCCTAACCAGTCCGCAACTTCACTTATTGTGCGAAAGGCGTCGGGGGACTTGCTCATGACCGTTCCGTCCCGAATTTACTTGCGATTCCCTGCGGCGACGCGATCCTTCATCAGGTGCGACGGGCGGAATGTCAGGACACGTCGAGGCTGAATTGGCACCTCTTCGCCGGTTTTGGGATTACGGCCGATGCGCGCGGTTTTGTCCCGAACACTGAACGTACCAAACGATGAAATCTTGACCTGTTCACCTTGGACCAGTGCGTCCGACATGTGGTTCAAGACGCTTTCGACAAGCTGCGCACTTTCATTACGTGAAAGGCCAACCTCGCGGAAAACAGCCTCGCTCAGATCCATTCGCGTCAGTGTTTTTTCGCCCATACCATTTCCCCTGTTGATATCAGAGAATATGGTGATGGCAAATTCGCTGTCAATATCAATGAATTGCACGAGGCTGTGTAAGCCGTTTTGCGCCGGTTACCAGCGCAGAACCACTGCGCCCCATGCCAGGCCGCCGCCGATAGCCTCGGTCACGATCAGATCCCCGGTCTTGATCTGGCCCCGTTGTTTGCCCACTGACAGGGCCAGGGGAATCGATGCGGCGGACGTGTTGCCGTGATCCTGAACTGTCACGACAACGTTTTCCATCGGCAGGCCCATTTTCTTGGCAGTGCCCTGAATGATGCGGATGTTGGCTTGGTGCGGCACGATCCAATCGACGTCCGCGTTGGTCAGACCGGCACGCCCCAAGGCGGTTTCAGCGGTCTTCGCCAGCTTTTCGACCGCGTGGCGGAACACCTGATTGCCCTGCATTCTTAGATGCCCGGTCGATTGAGTCGACACGCCGCCGTCGACATAGAGCAAATCCTTGTAGCGCCCGTCAGAATTCAGGTCGGTCGACAGAATGCCGCGATCCTGCGCGGTTCCTTCGCTGTCCTGCAGTTCAAGAATCAACGCGCCGGCACCGTCGCCAAACAGCACGCAAGTGGACCGATCAGTCCAATCCATGATGCGCGAAAACGTCTCGGCGCCGATGACCAGCACACGTTTGGCCTGACCGGACACGATCAAAGCGTTGGCGTTGCTGAGGGCAAAGACAAAGCCCGCACAGACGGCTTGCACGTCAAACGCAAATCCGTGGGTCATGCCCAGGCGCGCTTGAACCATTGTCGCGGCAGAGGGGAAAGTCAGGTCAGCTGTAGATGTCGCCAGGATGATGGCGTCGATATCCTCGGCCTTCAGGCCAGCATCGGCCAGGGCGGCCAAGGCAGCGTTGGTCGCCAGATCGGACGTGGTTTCACCATCAGCGGCAAAGTGGCGGCGTTCGATTCCCGAGCGAGCTTTGATCCACTCGTCCGACGTATCTAGCGTCTTTTCAAATTCGGAATTCGGAACGATGCGCTCTGGCAAATAGTGTCCGACACCTACAACAACTGAACGGCCTGCCATTTGGGGGTACTGCCTTTATTGTTATTCGCCCGCCTTTGGCGGTACGTGCGCGGCATCTTGTGCAAGCTGGGCTGTCGATGCAACCCGTGCCGCCAATTTTTCGGCGAAACCGGACTCGGCCAGGGTAAAGGCCAGTTTGATCGCTGCCGAAACTCCGGTGGCATCTGCGCCACCATGTGATTTGACCACGGTTCCGTTGAGGCCAAGAAAGACACCGCCATTCACTTGGCGTGGGTCGATGCGTTTCTTCAACCGTTGCAGCGAGGTGATGGCCAGAACCGATGCGAGCCGGGACAGGGGGGAATATTTGAAGGCCTCGCGCAGCAGGTCACCGATCAGGCTGGCCGTGCCTTCGCCGGTTTTGATTGCGACGTTTCCGGTAAAGCCATCGGTAACAATGACATCCGCCTTGTCACCGGGAATGTCGCTGCCCTCCACGAAGCCTGCGAAGTCAAAATTCGCCTGCTCTGCGAATTCCGAGATCATCGCGTGGGCTTCTTTCAGTTCGGCCCGGCCTTTGTGTTCTTCGGTGCCAACATTCAGCAAACCGATCCGGGGCCGATCCAGTGCCATGCCGTTGCGGGCATAAGACGCCCCCATCAATGCATATTGCAGCAGATCCTTGGCGTCGGCCCGCACATCGGCGCCGACATCCAGCATCACGTTAAAGCCCTGAGGGTTGCGCGAGGGCCACAGAATCGCAATTGCCGGGCGGTTTACACCCGGCAATTTGCGCAAACGCATCATCGACAGCGCCATCAGTGCGCCGGTATTGCCACAGGAAACAGCCCCGTGGGCTTCGCCTTTGCGCACTGTTTCCAGCGTCGACCACATCGATGTCTGCTTGCCGCTGCGGACGACCTGGCTAGGTTTGTCCTCCATCGTGACCACGTCGGGGCAATCACGAAAAACGACGCGTCCCTGCAGGACACGCCGTTTGGCGACAAGTTTGCGCAACTTTTGCTCGGGCCCGTGCAGAACGAAGGCGATATCGGGGTTCTTGTTTGCCGATTTGGCAATGCCCGCAACAACAGTCGCGGGCCCCGAATCTCCGCCCATAGCGTCAACCGAGATGGTAATCCGTCCGGCTTGCGTGGGCTGTTCCGTCATGCCTTGGCCTACGAGTTATGAGGCTTAGGCCGCGTCTTCGTCCAGGTCGATTTCGTCGGCCTGAGCGACGACTTCACGGTCATCATAATGGCCGCAGGACGCGCAGACGTGGTGCGGGCGCTTCAGTTCGCCACAGTTTGCGCATTCGTTCGGGTTTGCAGCAACCAGAGCGTCATGTGCGCGGCGATTGTTGCGGCGCGACTTGGAAACTTTGTTCTGTTGGACAGCCATGGTCTCAACCTTTGTCTATTAAGGGTCAGCAGATTCGCTGCTGGCCGGGGTTTCATTCTTCGTTTTTCTAGTGGTTTGACGCGCGTTTAGGGGACGGGCCCCGCAATGTCCAACCCAAATTCCGTTGAGCGCGCGAAAATACTGCGATTCTCGGCATGTTCAAGCGATTTTTCTGGAGGCCTGCTATGACAGGAAAACAGACCTATGTCACTCGTCTTTTTTCAAAGCATCGCGCAAATTCGCCAGTCCGGCGAACGGCTTTGCGTCTTCGTCCGTCATCGCCTGTTTGCCCGGCTCAGTATAGCCGGCCTGTTCCAATTCTGCGCCGTCCTTCCGTGGGTATTGGGGCAGGGCAAGCGACAGCGCCTCAATCATCACCGATGCGGGGTCAATTTCCGCGCCCAGTGCTTCGGTCTCATCGCCTTCGGGGATTTCGAATTCAGGCTCGTCGGGGTTTTGCCAGTCTTTCAGATAGACCCGTGACACAGGGATATCGATGCGCGTGGTTACGGGTTCAAGCGTCACGACACAGGGTTGAATCACCGTCGCCCCCAGTTTTCCGGCAAGAATCCAATCGCGTTTGCCTTGTGCCCTTACGTCACCCACAAAGCTGAGCTTGCGCAGGCCCAACAATCCCAGTTCGGTTTTGATCGCGTCCAGGCCCTTGCTATCGGGGCGCAGATCAAACGGCGTGGGCGCGTTTTGGGGCAGGTCGGCCACCCGCAGAGATGTATTAGTCGTCATTCGTGACCCTTTCGTGTGTTGAACCGGGGCTGCGGTTTATGTAATCGGATAGGGTCCGCAAGGTCCCAAGGCAAGAGGATGTAAATGTTGAAGGTTGTGAACAGGTTGAAACCGGCGTCCAAAAGGCTTGTCTTTGCGGCCTGTTTGGTTGCGGCTGGCGCTTGCACGCCAATCTTCAAGAATCACGGATACGTCCCGCCGGCTGACCAACTGGCTGAGATCAAAGTGGGCGTCGATACCCGCGACAGCGTTGTTGAAACTATCGGAGCGCCCAGCTCTGCCGGGCTGGTGAAGGATTCGGGTTTTTACTATGTCCGCTCTCGCGTGCGCCATTACGGCCCTAAGCGCCCCGAAGTGGTGTCGCGCGAACTGGTTGCGATCAGCTTTGACCAGCGTGGCGTTGTGCGGAATATCGAACGTTTTGGTCTTGAGGATGGATATGTGGTGGTACTGGACCGCCGCGTGACCGAATCCAGCGTTCAGAACCGTGGCTTCCTGCGCCAGCTGTTGGGCAATATCGGCAACTTCAACCCTGCGAACATTCCGGGCGCGAATTAAGTCTGCGCCGCCTCTTGCTACGGTCACAGGACAGTCACATGTTCTGTGGTAGAACCGCTGCAACATGAAGCAGGTCAGCAACCGCGGAGGATGCGACCATGGCATTATTGCTGGGCAAGGGCAGATACCGGGCTCGTTTGGCGCAGTCACCACAGGATGTGGAGGCGGCGCAGAAACTGCGAACTCTGGCATTTGGGACGGATCAGATTGACCGGGATGAATTTGATACGGTCTGCGCGCATATCCTTGTTGAAGATTCGCGCTCCGATGGACGGCTGGTGTGTTGTTTCAGAATGCTGACAATGGAGCACGGGGCCGAGGTTGACCGCAGTTATTCTGCCCAGTTCTATGATCTGTCTGCCCTCAAAGGGTTCGACGGCCGCATGGTCGAAATGGGCCGTTTCTGCATTCACCCGGAATGGACAGACCCGGATATCCTGCGGGTCGCCTGGGGTGCGATGACCAATTACGTGGACCAGAACAACGTCAAGATGTTGTTCGGCTGTTCATCCTTTGCAGGAACCGAAACTGTCGAGTATCTGGACGCCTTTGCCATGTTGAAGCAACGGCATCTGGCGCCAAAGCGTTGGTTGCCGCGGGTCAAGGCCCCTGATGTATTCAAGTTTGCCTCTCGCCTGCGGCGTAGGCCCGATGTGAAAAAGGCTATGTTGCGGATGCCTCCATTGTTGCGCACCTATCTGATGATGGGCGGCTGGGTCAGTGATCATGCGGTTGTGGATCGGCATATGAATACGCTGCATGTATTCACCGGGCTTGAGATCGGGGCGATCCCCCCGGCCCGAAAACGGTTGCTGCGCGCAGTGGTCCGGTAGTTTGAGTATTTTCGAAAAGGTGAAACAGGGGCGTTGACGCTTTGTGTCCACCGGTTTAGCTGGCGGCATGGCGAGAATTCCTTTGTTGCAGATGTCCGGCATTTCCCTGACTTTCGGGGGCGATCCGGTGTTTTCGGGGCTGGACCTAGTGGTTCAGCCGGGCGACCGAGTTGCGTTGGTTGGGCGAAACGGGTCGGGAAAGTCGACCCTGATGAAAGTCATGGCCGGTCTAGTCGAGCCTGATCAGGGTGATATCGTGGTGCCGCCCGGAAAATCTGTTGGCTACATGGAGCAGGACCCCGGCATGGAAGGGTTTGCGACCTTGGGCGATTATGCGTCCAGCGAGTTGGAGCCGGGTGAGCTGTACAAGGTCGAACGCGCGGGCGAGGGGTTGAAGTTCGATCCCTCCCGCCCGATTGAAACCGCTTCGGGTGGCGAGCGTCGCAGGGCCGCATTGGCCAAGCTGATGGCCGAAGCGCCGGACCTGATGCTGCTGGACGAGCCGACGAACCATCTGGATATCGAAGCGATTGCCTGGCTGGAACGCGAACTGGGATCGACCCGCGCAGCCTTCGTTCTGATTTCACATGACCGTGCGTTTTTGCGCGCTTTGACCCGCGCGACGTTGTGGATCGACCGCGGCATGGTACGGCGGCAGGAACAAGGGTTTGAGGCTTTTGAAACCTGGCGCGACAAGATTTGGGAAGAAGAGGATCAACAGCGTCACAAGCTGAATCGTCTGATCAAGTCTGAAGCCAAATGGGCGGTCGAAGGTATCAGTGCACGGCGCAAGCGAAATCAAGGCCGGGTGCGGGCTTTGCAGGCCTTACGCGCTGAAAAGGCCGCGCAGATCAAACGTCAGGGATCAGCGGCAATGTCGCTGGAAGGCGGGCCAAAGTCTGGGCGAAAAGTGATTGAAGCCAAGGGGTTATCCAAGTCTTTTGGCGCGCAGCAGATCGTTCGGAACTTTGATCTGTTGGCACAACGTGGGGATCGGGTTGCCTTTGTCGGACCGAATGGTGTGGGCAAGACAACCCTGCTCAAGATGTTGCTGGGTAAGGAACAGCCCGACGAAGGAACAGTGACGCTGGGCACCAATCTTGAGATCGCGGTTTTCGACCAGGCTCGCGCGCAGCTGGATCCCGAAATGACCCTGTGGGACAGCCTGACCGGCGATCCCGAGATGCGGGTCTCGGGCAAGGCGGATCAGGTGATGGTTGGGGGTCAACCCAAACACGTGGTCGGATATCTCAAGGAATTCCTGTTCGATGATGCGCAGGCAAGAGCGGCCGTTAAGTCATTGTCAGGTGGCGAAAAAGCGCGTTTGCTGTTGGCGAAACTGATGGCCAAGTCCTCGAACCTTTTAGTGCTGGACGAACCGACCAACGATCTGGACGTTGAAACGCTGGACCTGTTGCAGGAACTGCTGGACGACTATGACGGCACCGTCCTGCTGGTCAGCCACGATCGGGATTTTCTGGACCGAGTTGCCACCACAACGATTGCGATGGAGGGCAATGGCCGCGCGACCGTCTATGCGGGCGGATGGTCGGACTACATCGCGCAACGGGGTGACGTTGCAGAAAAGAAAGCTGAAAAAGCAAAGACTTCGAAGTCAAAGCAAAAGCATGAAGCGCAGCCGAAATCCGGGCTATCTTTCTCGGATAAGCATCGGCTTGAGAAGTTGCCTGCCGAGATTGCCCGCCTAGAGGCCGAAATCGGCAAGCTGGAAGAGCTTATGTCCGATCCCCAGCTGTTCACCCGTGAACCAGTCAAGTTCCAGAAGGCGACTGAGGCGCTGGTCGAACGGCAAGAGAAACTGGCCGCCGCCGAAGAAGAGTGGTTGGTGCTTGAGGAAAAGGCCGAAGGCGCCTAGCGGCGCGTCAATGGTCGGGCAGGGTTGCCGACAACCGTTTCCCCGGCCGCGACGTCTTTGGTCACAACGCTGCCTGCGCCAATAATGGCGTTGTCGCCGATGGTGACGCCGGGCATCACGATGGCACCTCCGCCAACCCAGACGTTTCGGCCAATGGTCACCGGTATCCCGATTTCCAAACCTTGTGCGCGTTCTGCCGGGTCTTTGGCGTGCTGAGCACAGTAGATCTGGGCATGCGGGCCGAACATCGAGTCATCACCGATCTGAACCTGTGCGGTATCCAGAATGACACAACCCGTGTTGAAATAGACCCGCGCGCCGAGGTGGATGTTAAGCCCGTAGGCGCAATGAAACGGAGCCTCAAGTAAGCAATCCGGCCCGACGCGAGCGAACAACGCCAGCAACTCGGGTGCTATGGCACCACGGGCATCAGGCAGGCAGGTGTTATGTGCGTGGACTGCGTGCCGGGCACGGGTACGCAGTGCCTCAAGTTCCGGGTCCAGGCAGTTATACCACTGCCCGGACTGCATCTTTTCCCGCTCTGTCATGGGACAGGCTTAACGCATACGAAGGGCGCCGTCGATGCGGATGACTTCCCCGTTCAAGTAACCCATCTCGACAATGAAACCGGCCAACCGCCCGTATTCTTTCGGATCACCCAGACGTGCAGGGTTTGGGACATCTGCCGCCAGTTGTTGTTGAACCTCTTCGGGCAGACCGGCCAGCATCGGTGTCATGAAAATCCCCGGAGCGATGGTCATAACGCGAACGCCGGTTGAGGCCAGATCGCGCGCCATTGGCAGCGTCATTCCCACGACACCGCCTTTCGAGGCTGCATAGGCCGCCTGTCCTTTTTGTCCGTCGAAGGCTGCGATTGAGGCCGTGTTGATGATTACTCCACGCGCGCCGTCCGGTTCGGGTTCGTTCTTAGCCATTTCAGCTGCGGCCAGGCGCGAGACATTGAACGTTCCCACAAGATTGATGTCGATTGTGCGCTGAAACGCGTCCAGGGGGTGGGGACCATCCTTGCCGACTGTCTTGATCCCATAGGCGATCCCGGCGCAGTTCACCGCGACCGTGATGCGGCCCATCTTGTCCTTTGCTTGCTCAATTGCCGACGCGACTGAGGTTTCGTCTGTCACATCCGTTTCTGTAAAATGCCCACCGATCTCTGCGGCCACTTTTGGGCCGCGCTCAGCGTCGCGGTCCAGAAGCGTCACCTGCGCGCCCTGTTCTGCGAAATAGCGGGCGGTTGCCTCGCCCAGACCTGACGCGCCGCCAGTTATGATTGCCGCGGATGTCGATAGTTGCATCACGGATACCTCTCCAAAATTTTGACACTTTTCTGCCACTTTTGATGTGGCGGTCCTAATAGATGTTGTATATTTGGCCTATCGGACCGTCACAACTGGTGTTGTGCCCGAGTTTAATGAGTGGTGGTGAGCCAAAGTTAACGCATCTTCAGCGGATATTTATCCGCACTTCATTTGCGGCTCCCACTTGGTAATCGAAGACCCTGACGCACTTGGGTGTTAAGGCGCAAGGAGCTAAATGATGCGAATTAAACTGAAATCTAGCGTTTCGGCTTTGGTGGCCTCTCCGTTTGTTGGGGCGCTTTTGGTGACCACAGCGCAAGCTGCATCTGGGGTTTGCGACGCACGCACAGCACGGATCGCAGCAAATGCAGGAGACTACCAAACACTGTGTGATTGCACTCAGGTGACCCCGAGTTTCCTGAACCGGCTGCAGAAGCACTCCGATTTCGATTCGATACTGGCTGCAACTGGTCAACAGTGCCCCGGTTTGGCCGCATTGTTGACGGATTTTTCAACTGGAACGATCGCGGCGGTGACCTCGAATGGCGAAGATCGTGATTCCAGCCAGTCATCTGGGAGCGGTTCCAATTCCAGCGGTGAGAATGGTTCGGGCGGCGAATCTTCTGGAGGAGGTAGCTCCTCTGGCGGCGGGTCTGGTGGCGGAGCGCCAGGCGGTCCCGGCGGAGCACCAGGTGGCCCAGGTGGTGGAAATGGCGGCGGCAATGGCGGCGGAGACGGCGGCGGCAGCGGCGGTGGAGACGGCGGCGGCAGCGGCGGTGGAGACGGCGGCGGCAGCGGCGGTGGAGACGGCGGCGGCAGCGGCGGTGGAGA